>JBCBGC010000059.1:0-45598 GCA_038527215.1 Bacteroidota bacterium | reverse complement strand
CGTCAAAGTTGGATTTTTTGAAGTTCAGCTTAATGGGGGGAAAGGAGCAATACCTTCGGCGAAATTCTCCGCGTGCCCGCATGCGGATTTTGCCTTCTACTACATGATCTTCTGAAAAGAATACCGTTAAGTCAGCTTCCTGGTATTTATCCTTGTACTTTTCTTTGATAAACCGGCGGTAATCAAATTTCAGTTCAACTTTCAAGGGTTCCTCTGACTCAAACAAGTCATATTCATTGAGAAATGCCTGATTATCAAGCGGGTTAGCAGCAGTGCTGCTTGGTTTTTCAGTAGGAGAAGCCTGTATAACAAACAGGGAGGAGAGGAGGGATATAATTAATAGGCGCATGCCCCAATATATAAGCTTCCATTAAAACTTCCATGATTCGAAGGATAAAATACTGCTATTTTTCCGGAGTTTTAACCGGATTATCAAAAGGGGGAAATTCCCCTTGACGCTTCTTTTTACCACGTTTGCGTGGCCCCATGCGGTTGATTTGCTCTGGGGTCAAATATGGGGTTAGCGCATGGCGCAGGCTATCCATTTCAATGCGTATGGCCCTCATTCTGCTGCGATTGATCTGTCGGATTTGCTGAAAATGCGAGCTGATGATTGGCCGAATTTCCTTTGCTTGTTCGGGATTGGCCTGGACTCTGTGTAAAAACCTATCCACAAAGGCATCTGCTTGCTGCATTTCTTGCCGAAAGTTTCTAAGCTCTCGCTTAAATAGTAAGCCATTGGTAAGGAAGCCCCCTATAAAGCCGATAGCTAAGGTTCCCAGGATAATGAGAATCGACAGGATTTTTTTATTCATAAGTTGAGGCTTCAAAGGATTTTTCTACCAACTCATCCATGCTTAATTCCGAAAACCCGATGAGGCCGGACCAATCCAAGCCTGGTTCAGAAAGGTAGATAAAAAACAAGGCCAGCACGCAGGCTGCTAAGGCAGGGAGGCCTACCCGGGTAAAAGCAAACCACAGATCCAGTGGGATCTCCTGCTCTTCAAGCTGGTCTGCCTGCCACCGCTCCCAGGTCCTCGCTGAAAAGGTGGCACCCAACTGGGGGGCGTGTTGGCTGAGCAGGGAGGCAAGCTGTTGATATTCCTCAAGGGCTTTTCGGTTCTCTGGCGAGGCTTGCGCCCAGGCCTCTAATTCAGCCCTTTCCGTGGGAGACATATCTGCCTCCAGGAATTTTTGAATGAGGATAAGTATGCGCTCTTCCATAGCAATTCTCATGAAAGAAGGTCGTTGATTGAGTGTTCTGCTGACAAAATAATGCGCAGTTTTTCCATGCCCCTGGCCAATCTTGACAAGACCGTGCCCTGTGGCAGTTGAAGGATTTCTGCGGTTTCCCTGGTAGAGTAGCCCTTGAGCATGCGAAGGACCACCACACTTCTAAATTCGGGACTAATTCTGGCCAGGGCTTGTTGAACCAGTTCTTCCCGGTCCCAATGCTGGGCCCGGCTTTCAGGATTCATCCGATCTGGCATTTTTTCCAAGGGATCCCCCTGAAATAGTTGTTGCCGCTGGCGCTTTTTCAGGGCGTTGAGAGAAAGATTAATGGCAATGCGGGTGAGGTAAGTACCCAATCCGGATTCTCCCCTGAATTTTTTCATCGAACGGAAAAACCTGATAAAAGTCTCCTGGGCTACGTCTTCTGCTTCCGGACCCTTGCCCAGCATCCCAATAACGGTAGCGCCAACCAGGCCTTGGTATCTTTCCACCAGCGTCCGAAAGGCTTCTTCCTTTCCGGAATGCACCATGCTGATCAACTCCTGATCTGTATATGCCGTAAAGGCTTTGCCCAAGTTTTTTCGGATTAGACCTATAAAATGACGCATTTATTCCCGGACATCAATAAATTGTGGCCCGAAGATTAACCGGACAAGGCGCATGGCATCAGAGATTACCCTAAATTTTGATCAGAAGGAAGAGGACCTGCAACAATTTAACTTACATGTGGCATGGACCGCTCCTCACCGTAAGCGGATTCGATGGCGGATGCGGCTTACCCCTTTGGTAATTTTCACCGCCATGATTTTGTTGATCGAGAGCCAACGACCCGGACCCTTCCCTTGGGGTACTTTTACCGTCATGATGGCGATAGGGATCGTTTTTGCCTTGACCATCGATCGGGTTTTTGTCTACTTTCTCAGAAGAAGAGTGAGCAAAAATATTCAGAAACAAGGAGATCGATTTTTGGGGCACCGAAAGCTGAAATTTGCGGAGGATGAAATTCTTGTGGAGGATGCCCACGGGACCGGAACACATAAATGGTCAGCTTTTTTCAAAGTGGAAGAAACCCCGGATTACTATTACCTCTACGTCTCCACCCATTCAGCTTTTGTGATTCCTAAATGGGCTTTTGTTGATGAAGGGCAGCAAGCGGCTTTTAAGACCTTGCTAGAAGCCAAAATCAGCGAAACCACCTGGCTTCAACCAGCCTGATCCTTATTTGCCGGCCAGGCGGACTTTTTTGATCCACCATGAGCGAGCCACGGCAAATTCCCGGTATTCGTCTAAATAACGCTGATACCGCCGCTGTTCCTCCGTAGTGACCCGGCCAGGGTATCCACCTCCGGAGAGCCCTACCGCATCTGTGCCTCGGATATCCGGCCGTCCCAATTCGCCAGTTTTTAATCCCAGACTGAAGGCTTTTTTGCCACTTAAGGTAAAACTCCCAGGATCATCGAACAAGGCCTTGAGCGGGAGGCGGGCCTGAAGGAAGGTCATCTTAGTGGAATCCAGCCCTACCGTCATTTCAAAACCTGGCAGGCCGGTAAGTTCCTCCTGCCGTGCCCTGATGGTGCCTGCCGTTTCGCCCCAGTTTATGAGTTCAACTTCGCCCTGCCGCTGATGATATAGGCTTCTTTCTGGATAAATTTCCCGGAGCACGGCAACTAGCCGAAAGGGGTCGGTAGGTCGGTCTGTTATCGGCAGACCCGTAGGAAAGTGAATGCCAATTCTTTCTTTCTTCTTACCCTTAGGATCAATCCAAAGATAGAGGCCCGCTAGTAAGACTTGTTTTTCCCAGAGGGGATCAGCCAGACGAACGGTGAGGTATAAAAAATTCTCATCATTTCCCAGATGGTACAGCAAGCCGGTTTTGGCATCTTTTTGAATGTCAATCATGGCTTGGTCATCCCCCATCCAATTGATCGTCGTCTGGGCGGCTAAGCTAGCGGGTATCCAGAGCATGATCATAAGCATAAATGGGCCGCAAAGCCTTTGGAATTCGGAAAGATGTGGTACCTGAAAAAAGTCTCTCATGAAGCCATATTAGGTCGGGAAATTATGGATTACTAGGGAATTATCGTAGTTTGTTCTGCTGGATTTAAGCCTATATTAAGATGAAAAACATATCTCTATTCTGTTTGATAACGTTGGTACTGCTGGCTGGTTGGGCCTGTGACCAACAAAATTCCCAATCCTCTCCTGAGCCTGGCGTGGAGAACCCCCTGGAGAAACGGCTCAATGATTATGTCCCCGTGAAGCTGACCACAGATGTGTCCCTGCTTTCGGAGGCAGAGAAGGAAATGATTCCCATCCTGATTGAAGCTGCTTCCATCATGGATAGTTTATTTGGCGTAGAAGCCTATCCCGAGGGACTTCGGGTTCCAGAAGGTCAGCTTTCTGAAACAGAAAAGGCTTTCATGAAGATCAACTATGGACCCTGGGATCGCCTGGACGGAGATACTCCTTTTATCGAAGGCGTGGGGGAGAAGCCGGAGGGAGCAGGCTTTTATCCCTTGGATATGACCAAGGAAGAATTTGAAGCTATGCCAGAGGAGGATAAGGCTAGTCTGTATACGCTGGTCCGGCGGGATGCCGCCGGGAGCCTGACTACGGTTCCCTATCATGAGGCTTTCGCCTCTGCAGTGGGCAGAGCCAGCAAGCTGCTGCTCGAGGCCGCCGACCTCTCCGAGTCTGAAGACCTGAAAACATATCTGGAGCTGCGAGCGGAGGCCTTGTTGACCGACGACTATGATGCGAGTGATATTGCCTGGTTGAAAATGAAGGACAATACCCTGGATGTCATCATTGGCCCCATCGAGAATTACGAGGATAAACTATTTGGCTACAAAGCTGCTCACGAAGCCTATATCCTGGTCAAAGACCAGGCATGGAGTGAAAGGCTGGCCCGGTACTCTGCCTTTTTGCCGGAATTGCAAGAAGGGCTCCCCATCGAAGCGGAATACAAAACGGAGAAACCCGGACGTGATGGGCAACTCAATGCCTATGATGTCATCTACTATGCCGGAGATTGTAACGCGGGCTCTAAGACCATTGCCGTGAACCTGCCAAATGATGAGGAGATTCAGAAGAGTACCGGTACGCGTCGCTCCCAGCTGAAAAATGCTATGCGGGCCAAGTTTGATCAAATCCTGGTGCCCATTTCGAATATGTTGATAGCTCAGGATCAGCGTAAGCATATCACCTTTGATGCCTTCTTTGGTAATACGATGTTCCACGAGGTTGCCCATGGACTTGGGATCAAAACCACCATTAATGGGCAAGGAACGGTGCGAGAGGCATTAAAAGAGCAATACTCTGCCCTGGAAGAAGGGAAAGCCGATATTTTAGGTCTATACATGGTTACCCAGCTTTTTGAGAAGGGAGAGATTCCTGAAGGAAGCCTGGAGGATAACTATGTAACCTTCCTGGCCGGGATTTTTCGCTCGGTGCGTTTTGGGGCTTCCTCCGCCCATGGCAAAGCCAATATGCTCCGTTTCAATTATTTCAAAGAAGCCGGGGCTTTTACCCGAGACGCAGATAGTGGGACTTACCGGGTAGACATGGACAAAATGCGGGAAGCAATGACTAGCTTGTCAGAGCTGGTCCTCAAGCTGCAAGGCGACGGGGATTACGATGGAACCAAGCAACTCATGGTGGAAAAAGGCATCATCGGCACGGAGTTGGCGGCTGATCTAAACCGGCTTTCCATGGAAGGGATTCCGGTAGACATTGTCTTTGAACAGGGAATAGAAGCCTTAGGCTTGTAAACTTCTCCGAGGATTGAACCCTTTGCGGGTTCAAGGGTATGCTCAGAAAACAATTGCCGCATGAAAAAGATTCTGCTCAGCCTCTTTCTGTTTATGCCTTTGGTCCTCATGGCTAAAGGGGCCAGCGCAAATATGGTACAGGATATCATGTTTGCGATTCTGGTAGCTGGAATTTTGATCGGTATTGGCGTACTGCTTCACGGCGGAAAAAAACTCAAAGAACAAGTTGATATATGGGACGGCATCCTGCCCCAGGAACCGTATGAGTTTCCCGAAGTAGAAACCCAAAACTGGGCCCTCACTGCCTGGGAGAAAACCGATATTTCTTTTTTCGCCCGGCCTGCGGCTAATCTGTATTTTGTGGGGCGTGAACCCTGGAAAGAAGGCGAGGCTGATGCCCTTTTTTCTGAAGCCGATACCCTTTACCCGCGACAAAAAGGCCTGAGTTGGGCGTTGCGGGAAGGTGGGCAGGAGGATGCATCCGCCGAAATCTGCCTGCATTGGAACTCAGCGCTTACCCATGAAGCTCATTTGGAAGTAGTGGTGGGCAAAAACGAGGCCCTGGCCCATGCCTTTGAAGGGATACAAATGGCCGTGGAATGTCTGCAATCCCCCCTATGTGCGCAGGAGATACGCAGGGTAGAGACCTGGATCAAGCCCGGAGAACAAGATTGGGAACAACTATTGGAAATCCTGGGCTTTCGCGCGGAAGGTATTTTGCGGCAGAAGATCATGAGCGAGACGGGGCCGCAAGACATCCAGCTCTTCAGCCTGATTTTACCGGACCGATCAGAAAATAATCCTCATCCCTCCGTTACGGAGGAGGAAACCGCTTAATCCGTTTCCCATTCCATCTGCCACCAGTTCAGGTCCAGTTGCTTGGCCAGGCGCTGTTTACGACTGCTCAGCTTGTTGAGGAAGGTATATCCGGTCATCTCTTCCAACTCTGATACCGAGAAGACATGATCCCATAGGGAGGATGCCTTAACAGGTTCATTCGGAAACAGAAAGCCAATGGCCCGCATGTGCTTGGGGGAGTATACGATTTTGTAAAAGCTATTGGGAATGGTCAGCTCGTTGACCCGCTTGTTTCGCGGTGCAAACAAGGGCCCGGTTACGACCATCAACCTGCCCCTTTCCTGCACCCAGTTTTGGACTTGATTTTCCAGGGAGCGCCACGCCTGCCGATTGAGCTGAGGATGCTGAGGCACCACATTGCTCATCAGGAAAGTTTCCTGGTTGCTTCGCTTGCTGAAATCTATGGCCGAACTCGGGGCCAGGTGGCCTTTGTCATAGCCTGAGCGGGTATAGTCGCTAGGGTCCACCCGGTAAGCAGTAGGGATATCCAGGTCCGCCTCAAAATGTTCGGTTCGGTCCCAGTCAATGTTCTTAGAAGCCCTGGAAATGATATAAGAGACCCAAAGAGGAGCTTTTCGTTTGTAACTGTATCCGAGGGCGTATCCTTTGCGGTTCAATTCCAGGTCTGTAGCCACCACATCCCCGATTCTATCATCTCGACGGGTTTGGAAAACCCAGGCGTACACCTGATGTCTGTAAGGCCAGAGAAAGCGATCCCAAAGCCAAAAAACCAACATGCCAGCCAGAAAGGGGAGGATCATTTCCCATTCAAACCATTTTTCCCAGGAGTAGCGATTCATGCGTAGGTAGTGTTTGCTCAAACATACTACGTTTATTCGAAAAATGCGGAATCGAGGAGGCCTGTTTTGCGGAAAAGCATCCGGGAAAAAAGAAAGGCAGCCTCCTTGGGAAAGGAGACCGCCTATCCTTGGGTCAAAAGATTATTCTTCTATGATCAGTTTGCGGGTAAGGAGTGCTTCCCCGCTTTGAATTTGGTAGAAATACAGGCCAGCTGGCAAACCGCTGAGGTCAACTGAGATTTTATGATTACCGGCTTCCTGGGTCTCCTGTACGACCTCTTTGACTACCTCCGCTCTTTCGTTGAGGAGCCTGATCACTACCTCACCCGCTTCGAGCACCTCATATTCAAGGGTATTAACCCCTTTGCCGGGATTGGGATAGGTGTTGAGGTTGTAGAGGACGGCCTGGGTTCCGGTTAGATTTCCCCCTTCCCACAGCAAAAAGCCCGTGGGACGGAAATATTGGCGGAGACTGCCCGCATCCCGGTGGCCCATGTTTCCTTTCCCTCTTCTGGGTCCTGCTTTCCCATGATAGCGGCCTCCAGCATTTTCCCTTTCCTTCATGCCCTCCATAGCCAGGGCTCTCATGTCTTTTCGCCAGGTGGCGGCCTGAGGGCGAATTTCTTCCAGGAGTTGGTCTATGACCTCACTATGGTTGTCGGCGATACCTCGGGCTTGTTCCAACAATTCCCGGTGACTTTCCCGGCTTTCCCGCATGGCTGCCCGTATTTTTTCGCGCTCCGCTTCTGAAGGCTTGTTCCCTTCATCGAATTGGGCCTTCATTTTTTTCATCTCTTCCATCCGTGCGGCCTTCATGGTGGACAGTTCCAAACGGATTTGGTCGAGGTTGCGCTTCTCTTCAGCGGTGAGATGGGCGTCTAGCTTGACTCGTTGGGTGCTGAGGACCGGCTTTACCTCCGTTTGAAGGTATTCCTTCACCTTGGCTTTGTTTTGCGCTCTGAGCGCCTTGTATGCCTCGTAGTGAGCTTTGCGGTCCACGTCCTGGGCTGGCAATAGGGTAGGGAGGCTAAAACTGAGTCCGATCAGTGCAAATAGAATGCGTTTCATAAAATGGATGGATTTAGTGAATGTTTGTCGGTTAGACTCTCCAGGGTCCTAAAGGATTCCTCACGGTTTGGTTAAAAAAGGTTAAGGGTGGTTAAAGAAAGATAGGGGCAAAAAAAAACCTGGCCAGGGGCCAGGTAAATTTTTTGTTGGTTGGGTCAGTCTTCCCAGCTAGTGGAAAGGCTCTCAGGTTCCTGGGCAGGTGGAGGAGGAGGTGAATTTGCCTCTTCGTCATTGCCACTGGACTGAGACTCCTGCTCGTAGCCACCGCTACCTTCGTAAGAACCACGTTCTTCTTCCTGATACTCACGCTGTCTTCTGTCGAATTCATCGTAATCGTAATCAGGCATCAGGTCGGTTTTGACATGGTCAATGGTTTTGTTCAAAGAAGCTAAAAACTTGTTGAAGTCTTCTTTGTAAAGGAATATTTTATGCTTGTCATATCCCCTCCCATTGAACCGCCTTTTACTCTCGGTAATGGTAATGTAGTAGTCATTGGAGCGGGTGGACCTTACATCGAAAAAATAGGTGCGCTTGCCTGCACGAATCTTTTCCGAGTACACTTCATCTCTCCCTTGCATAGCTTCCGTTTTAGATCCTAGGTTGTTTGTTTCCTGTCAAAAATATGAATTATTGCAAAACCTAACAAAGAGTTTTGGCAATTCCCTCATTTTTAGGACCTAATTGCGACTCCCCTGTAAGTCCTTTGTGGCTTCTTTTTGGGATTTTTCTCGCTCTTCTACCAGCCTTAGCATGCGTTTTTGTTGGGATTTGGTCAAAACCTTACGGTTGCTGTTTTTGCGGGCCAGGGCTTGTAACTCTTTTACCTCTGCATCACTGAGATCTGCCATTTCGGCCAGGGCTTTGATGCGGGCCTGCTCAATCTGCAGGCGATTCTTCTGGATTTCCTCCTGCCGCTTGCGGTGAGCTTTAGAAATGTACTTATCTGCGAGCTCTACGTTGCGATACCATTCGAAGTATCCGCCTTTCTTGAAAAAATACAAGGCATCGTAAGAACCGTCCGGGCCAATTTCCCAGCTTTGCTTCTGCGTCATCTGGTGAGACTTGGGTGAACCCATATGGTCATAGACAATCATGAACTTTTTGCCGAAGCGACCGGTTTTGACCCAGTTGTAGTTCAGGCTAAAAGGCGCATTCTCCGCATATTTGAAAATGGCCCGATATTTAGGAATCTGGTCAAAGTAAAAAATGTCCGAGCCGAAGAGAATGCGGTTTTTATCATCCGGATCAAAGGAAATCACCTCTACCATCTTAAAATTGCTGGTGTGATCCGCGCCATTCCAACCCAGGAGGACATAGAATTTTTTCTCTAATTCTTGCTGGGTTCCACCGGGTTTATTCAGGTTACGGTCATAAAATTTGGAAGTAAAGCTCGGGATGTACTCGCTGTCCTGGGGTTTGTAATACAGGGCTCCGAACCAGTTGCCGTTGTCCAGCAACATATTCTCCACATTCCTGGGCACCTTTTTCATCTCCAAGAGGGGGATGATAACGTATTCAGTCTTACCGGCTTCCTGGTACTTGCGCTGGACCAGCCCAAAATAATAATAGTACTGCTCGTTGAAGTCTGCTTCCCGGGTATTGTCCAGCAAATACCAGGAGAAAATCCGAAAACTCTGATCCTCGGGTTTGAGGATGGAAATGGATTCCATCTTGTCCCAGCCGTAATCGTAGCTTTCGGGCCGCTTGAGGGTTTCGATGAGCAAGCGGGAAAACTCCCGGTTCTTCTGGATTTTCGCGTCCAGGGTTTTGCCATCCTGAACCTCCTGGGCCAAACGGATAAGGGTTTGTTCTACTTCTGGTAGACTGGGAAGGGCCTTGGCAACGGGAGTCATGAAGATTCCCAGGAGCAGGCTAAGGGTGAGATACTGCCAATTCATATCGGGACGTATGTTTTGCATGAGGTCAAATTAACCCAAATTCAGAGAAGGGCAAATCAATTCATGCTGCGTTAAGGGTAATACGTGCTTCGATACGAAAGGATTGTATGTGAATAAAATAGAGGACCACAGGTCCTCTATTTTATAGATGCTTATTGATACGAAAACCCTACTGAGCTTAGGCGTTTACGGTCTTTTTGTCCGCCACCTGTTCCAGGGTTCTCCCCTTGATTAAGTCAGCGGCTTTCTCAGCAATCATGATAACCGGCGCATTGGTATTGCCTCTTACTACGTCCGGCATGATGGAGGCATCTACTACGCGCAGGCCGGATATACCTCTAAGCCGAAGGTTCTCATCTACCACCGCCATTTCATCCTGCCCCATTTTGCAGGTTCCTACGGGATGATAACAGGTCTCTACTTTTTCCAGCATGTGTTCCAGCAATGCCTGGTCATCCTGATAGTTCTGTGGGAAATGGAAGGCTTTTCTCAGCGGATCAAAAGCGTTGGAAAGCAAAATCTCCCGAGCCTTCTTCATGCCCTCCATCATGGTATCTAAATCTTCTTTTTCGCTAAAGTAGCGCGGATCTATCAAAGGGGCTTGCATGGGGTCGGAGGAAGCCAGCCGAACTTCTCCTTTGCTTTTAGGACCCAGCAGGGTAGGGAGGACCGTACAGCCATCTACTTTTTTGGGGAAGGAGTCATAGTCATGCATATCCGTGCCATGGGCCGGTGCAAAGTGCAATTGCATATCGGGGCGATCGAGGCCGGCTTGGGTGCGATAGAAAGCGTTGGCCTCTAAAGGACTGTTGGTCAGGGGGCCTTTTTTGCCGAGGAAGAAGCGGGCAAAGTTCCCTAGGGTTTCAGCGGTATTCAGGCCTTTATAGCCTTCATTGCCCAGAATAGATACCCCACAGATCAAATGGTCCTGGAGGTTTTGCCCCACGCCCGGCAGGTCCAACAAGGGATCAATGCCTACACTCTCCAAATGTGCCTGTGGGCCGATGCCTGAAAGCATCAGCAACTGAGGAGAAGCAAAGGCTCCGGCACTAAGAATTACTTCTTTCTCAGCCCTTACTTCCTTTTGGTGCCTGCCTTTGTGGAGATAGGCAATGCCGACGGCTCGTCCTTGTTCCAGGATGATCTTTTGGCTATGCGCCTGAGTAAGAATGGTGAGATTGGGCCGTTGCCTAACGGGACGGAGGAACGCCCGGGCGGTGCTGCATCTCTGCCCGTTTTGAATGGTAAACTGAAAGAATCCTGCGCCATCCTGTTGGGCTCCGTTGAAATCTTTATTGGGGGCGATGCCTGCGGTTTGGCAGGCTTGCACGAAGGCCTCCGCATAGGGCGAGCGCCAGCTTTGGGCTCGGGTGACGTTTAAGGGCCCTCCTTGCCCATGAAATTCATTGTTGAGCTGTTCATTATGCTCTGATTTCTTGAAGTAGGGGAGCACGGAATCATACCCCCATCCTGGATTTCCCTGGGCTTCCCAATCATCATAATCAAGGCGGTTGCCCCTGATGTAAGCCATGCAATTGGTAGAACTGCTACCGCCCAGGGTTTTGCCTCTGGGCTGAAACATGCGACGATGGTTGACATGGGCCTGAGGTACGGTGGAATAAGCCCAGTCTACTTTCGAACGGTGGAGTTTTGTGTAAGCGGCTGGTACGTGAATTTCGAGTTTTCGGTCTTTTCCCCCAGCCTCCATGAGCAGTACCGATACGCCTGGGTCTTCAGAGAGCCGGTTGGCCAGAACGCAGCCGGCAGAGCCAGCGCCCACAATGATGTAATCGAATCGCATCTAATAGTCCTTTTTTGATTAGGAAGGATAATTTAGGCCTAAAGGACTAGAAATAAAAGTTGGGAAAATTGAATCTATTGTATCTAATATGCGTTTACAGGTATACCAAATTTTCCTGAAACTTATTTATCTACATGAAAACAATTTTTAGTTCCCTCTTTCTTACAGCCTTGCTGTTTGCAGGCTCTTTCACCCACGCAACCGCCCAGTCCAATATCGTCAAAGTCTACCCCCTCGGTTGGTTTAGCAGCAAATTCGCCCTCCAGTACGAAAACGTATTTTCCGACAACAAGTCTTTCACCATTTATGCTGGCTATCGCAGCAGCAACTTTGGTGGTCAGTTGGTAGATGTGACCCTGGATGGAGTGGAGACCACCGATGTACTGATTACTGATGGTAAGCAGACTGGCTTGCAAATCAATCCCTCGATTCGCTTTTACAGCAAGAAGAAAAATGCTCCGGAAGGCTTATACCTTGCCCCCGGTTTGCAGTTTACCCGCTCTAGCCTGAGCCCGGGTTTAGAGGTTGACCAGGATGTTACCCAGGTTGATATCAATGTTACCGCCGGTGGTCTGGCCCTGGACATCGGGTACCAGTGGGTCCTGGCGGACATCGTAACCATTGACTGGACCTTTGTCGGGTTTGGATTTCGCTATGCTTCAGTGAGTGGAACCGCTTCCATTGAAGGAGCCGATGATGCGCGCACGGCTGAGCTGGTACAGGACCTCAACGATTATTTTGATGAAATTGATGGCCTGAATCTGGAATTTGCACAGGATGGAACTGCTGCTTCCATCACCCAAGGACTGCCTTGGCCGATCCTGCGGGCTCGTTTGGCGATTGGTGTCCTCTTCTAACAAACACTTAGCAGATACAAAAAACCCCGGCTTCAAAAAGCCGGGGTTTTTTTTTGTAATAAAAGCACGGTTAAACCGCCTCTACTGATTTTACTTCTGGTACCATGCGGGTCATCAGCCCTTCGATGCCGGTCTTCAGGGTAAGGGTAGAAGAGGGGCATCCGGAACAAGCCCCCTGTAGACGGAGTTTGAGAACCCCATCACCTTGGTTAAAGCTTTCATAAATGATGTCTCCACCATCTTGAGCTACGGCTGGCCTGACGTGGGACTCCAGTAAGGCCTTAATTTTTTGGGTAATCGGATCGTCTGAGGAAGCCTGCTGCTCATCTACGGCGGGAGGCTCAGTGTAAGGACCTGTAACAGCTTCCTGTCCGCTGTCAAAAAAGGCCTTGAGGAAGTCCTTGACCACAGGAATGATTTCTTCCCACTGAAAGGCTTCAGACTTGGTTATGGTGATAAAATTGGTTCCCACAAACACCCGCTCGACGAACTTAAAGTCAAACAGTTTTTTGGCGATAGGCACATTTTCTGTTTCCGCAGGACTTGCACAATCTGCGGTAGTGTTGTTCTTTATAAGATGCCTGCTTACCACAAATTTGAGGGAAGCGGGATTAGGCGTTATTTCTGTATAAATCATAGTCAAATTATTGCCGTACAAAATTGCCAAAACTTAAGGCTTCTGGCAAATTAAACGTGGCAACACAGAGATTTGTTCTCACTTAGGCCAGAACCATATTGGGTCGGTAGATTTCCTGGCTTTCGTAGCCATTTTGTTCAATTTCCAAAATCGCATCCACATGTGCCCGGGCAATAAGATTTCGGGTTTCTGCAGTCATTAGGGCAGCGGTCTCGTTTTCGTCGGTATAGAACCCATTTTCAGTCAAAACGGCAGGCATGGCGGTGTTGGCCAGGACGTAAAACACCTTGCGGCTACCTCGCTGATGGCTTCTGATGCCACGGTCTTTCCAGCCGGGAAGACGATTGATGAGGGCGCGCTGGAACACGGAGGCGATTCTTTTGCCGGTATTGCTTCCAGGATAATGCCAAACCTCGAGGCCTGTGGTACCGTTCATCCAGGTTCCCATCCCCACGGCATTGGCGTGAATGGAAACAAAAATGCTCTTGAGTCCCAGGGGACTGCTGGCGTTGTTGGCCCGTCCGACCCTTTCAGCCAGAAAAGAATCTACTTCATCTTCCGGTACCAGGATTTTATATTGAACCCCTGCTTCATCCAGCATCGGGGCCATTCTTTTAACGATATCCCTGGTAAATTCCCATTCCAGAAACTGGCTGCCATCTGGAAACTTAGGCGAGCGTTTTCCCGCCTGCAGGCTTCCATGTCCATTATCCAGCAACCAAAGAAAGCGCGGGTTGGTAATGGTGGCGATTTCCTGATTGCCGGTATGCCCGTCGCCATCCAGGTCAATGATTTCCGTGGTTTGTAAGCCCCTGGTTCGCATGCCGCGGGTTTTTACAGCGGCCTCACGGGCTTTCATTTCGTCCTCATCAGGCTCTTCCATGCTGATGATTTTCTCTTCGCCCAGGTCGGCGGCATCTTCTACGAAGACCTGGTCATTGTTACCAAAAAGAGAATAGAAAAAGTCTTTAATGCTTTGCCACATGGCACTAGGGGTTGATTTTCTCCCAATATAGCCAAATTTCCCTCTTTCCGAGAAGGATTGTCGCTAGAAGCTTGATTCATTTTTATGAAAGGTTCATGCGGCTGACTAAAACCAAAGATCAGTGGCAATTCGGAAGGTTTGGCAATGGGCTTCTACGA
Source organism: Bacteroidota bacterium (assembly GCA_038527215.1). Classification (GTDB taxonomy): domain Bacteria; phylum Bacteroidota; class Bacteroidia; order J057; family J057; genus JAWPMV01. The sequence goes on along the minus strand of JBCBGC010000059.1, from coordinate 31,533 downwards.
TGTCCTTGATTTGGGGAGAATAGCCACCACCCAGGGAGATGACTACGGGAATCTGATGACGATGGCACAGGGATAGGACAAAGGAATCTCTCTCATGGCAGCCCTGTAAACTACACCCCAGACGACCCAATTTATCCGTGTGGAGAATATCTACCCCTGAAAGGTAGAAGATGAAATCTGGTTCGACCTGGTCAAGCAATGGCGGAAGGTGATGCCGGAGCTGATTAAGATAGTATTCATCTCCTGCGCCTACTGGAAGGCCGATATCCAAATCAGAGGTTTCTTTTTGCAAAGGATAGTTTGCCTGACAATGCATACTAAAGGTAAAAACCCTGGGATCGTCCTGAAAAATCTGGGCGGTACCATTGCCTTGATGCACGTCAAGGTCTACGACTAGCACCCGCTGCACCAATCCTTCTGCCAGCAACCAGTTGGCGGCTATGGCTATATCGTTCAACAAACAAAAGCCTTCTCCCCGGTTCGTGAAAGCATGATGCGTACCACCTGCGCCATTGATAGCAACCCCATATTCCATCGCAAACATGGAATTTTGGATGGTTCCCTTGGGGATGCTGATCGCTCTTTCTACCAATAGGGGACTCAAGGGGAAGCCCACTTTGCGGATCTCTTTTTTGCTCAGGTGTTGATGCTTGAGCTTTTCCCAGTAGGCTGCTTCATGGGTAAGTAAAATGGTGGGCTCATCTATTTTGCCCGGATCATATAAATTTTCTGATTGGATGGTTCCTTCATACAGCAGTTGCTCCGGGATCAATTCATACTTCTCCATAGGGAACCTATGCCCTTCCGGCAAAGGGTGGCAGTATAAAGGAGACCAGGAGATATAAAGCATAAATGGGTAGAAGGGATAAAGAATCAAAGGGGATTAACCTGAAATCAGGATTTTTTGTTTATTCTTTCAACGCTTACCTTAAAAGGGGCATCTTTAAAACTGTTAACCCATAATTTCTCAAATATCATGAACAAGCCTGCACGTAAAAATAACCTTAAGGTCCTGATGTTGGCCTTATCTGCCTGCTTTTTATCTGCCTGTTTTACCTTTTCTTCCTCCAGCGAAGAAGAGGAGGCTAACATAAGCATGGATGGACCTATTGTCAGTACAGCCTTTGATGTAGATCCATTTACCCGGGTAAAAATTGGCGGTGCGTTTGAAGTAGAACTCGTCCAGGGTTCTGAAGCGAGCTGTGAAATAGATGCGCCTCAGGAGTTACTGGACAAACTAAAAGTAGTGGTAGAGGATGGGGTATTGCACATCAGAAGTGAGAAGAAATTCAATTTTCAGAGTCGGGAGGGGATTAAAGTAAAAATAGTTGCTAAAGAATTTGAGTCTTTTGAGATCGGGGGAGCCGCTTCTGTCAACAGCAATGGAACCTTGAGTGGCAATGAAATGGATTTTGACATAAAAGGGGCAGGCGCAGTGGATCTGGAGGTGGAAGTATCAGACTTAGAAGTCGAAATTTCTGGTGCTTCCCAAATGACCCTGGCCGGTTCTGCGGATGACGCCAGTATCGAAATTAATGGTGCGGGGAACCTGGAGGCCTATACCTTAGAAGTAGAGAATTTGGATCTTTCGCTGGCTGGTGCTGGTTCAGCACGGGTGTATGCCAGTGAAAAACTCGATGTCAAACTTTCGGGGGTGGGCAGTGTGAAGTATAAGGGCAAGCCCAGCGAGGTAAATAAAAAAGTTTCGGGCCTGGGCTCGATTTCTGAAGGATAACTTATCGACACCCTCTCTTTATCACCTATCATGAGATTAAGAGAGCTTGGACCCCGATGGACTGCTCCGTCGGGGTTTATTTATGTGGTTCATGCAACGGCTTTGAGGCAAGCGCTGTCTATTTATCAAACAACAAACGCAGATAGACATGAAACGCTTGATCATCTCCTGCCTCCTTTGGGCGGGAATACTCCTCTCTTTGTCCACGTCCACCGCAGGCTCCTCCTTCCTCCGCGAATCCAGGGATATCAAGGATTTCCACAGTGTAGATATCAAGGGCAATTTCGAAGTACTGTTAAAGCAGGATAAAAGACACGCTCTACAGGTTGAAGCTGGTTCAAAATTGATGAACCACATCACCTCTGAAGTGGAGGATGGAGTGTTGGTGATCCGCATGGATAAGAAACGCGGCAACCTTAAAAAGACACGATTGTATATTTCTAGTCCTGAGTATCGCTTGATTAAGACTTCTGGTACAGTGGATATATGGAGCCAGGATGCCCTTTCAGGAGATAAGTTACGCCTCCATCTGGCTGGCGCCGGGGACTGGCAGCTTGCCCTGGATTACCGCGCCCTGAATGCCAAATTAGCCGGAGCGGGAAGCATGAAACTTCGTGGGCAGGTCCGGTCAGCCGAATTGAACCTGGGCGGTGCAGCCAATGTGATGGCCTATGAATTGAACGCCCAGGCGGTTGAGGTTGAGTTGAAAGGGACAGGAGCGGCCAAGGTATTTGCCGCTGAGAACCTTGAGGTTTCCATCACCGGATTAGGAGCCGTGACCTATGAGGGTAATCCCGAAGTCTATCGCCATATCACTGGGTTTGGTACCCTGAGAAAAAGAGCTTCATCCTGATGTGAATTTTGTCCATAAAAAATCCCCACCTTTCGGATCAGACCAAAAGGTGGGGATGAATGTTTATTGCCTATTTATCTGATTCTGCTTGAAATGCTTCTCGGGTGATCAGGCTGATTTCTTCCTGTTTGGCCCGCTTTAGCTTTTTGTTAATGGCAGGTAAGCCGGTATTAACCACTTCATCAAGATCCCCATCGAGCGATTGGAGGATGACTTCAATCTGATCCAGTACCCTTATCTGGGACTGAGTAGGCTTTCCGGTGTAACTGGAAATGCTACCATAGGCACCAGCAAGCCTCTCCCGTACCCTGACTTCTCCCGTGATGCCGCCGGTTTTGGTAGCCACCAGGGTTTTTCGGCGCGCTTCCCAGGTATCTGCCATGGCTGTGAGCTGCGTTTTGAGCTTCTTATTAGAAACTGCTTCAGACCTGGCTTTAGCTTGTTCACTCAATTCGGTTACCCGCTGCACTTGATACCCCATCTCCTCGATCATATCATAGGCTCTCTGAGTAGCTTGGATGTTGGCTAATCGGTCAGCGTCCGTATGGGGAGAATTTGGATCCAGTACGAGTTTTACCGTGGTCTCATACTGATCATCATTACGGGTGAGACGTACTTTGTAATCTCCAGGGGGTAAGCTGGGCCCAAAGGCAGCCTGAAAAGCCAGCGTATTGGAGCGGGGCAATTTGGGAGCTTTACTTCGGGTCGCAAATTCTACCCGGTTGATGCCCTGTCGTTTACCGGCTGGCAATTTACGGAGTAAATTCCCCTCCAGATCAAATACCTCCAGGTATAGATCGCCGAATAAATGGCGTTTCTTCAGATAATAGTAGATGGAAGCGATGGTAGGAGGATTTTCTCCGGTAAATTCATCGCTGCCTGGGAAGGATTGGACCGTAGTCTGGGGTTTAATGGGGAAAGGACGAGCTGGCAAAAAGGCTACATCTTGTTGTAGGATATCGTCATTCAATCCTCTCAGGGGGCTGATATCATCCAAGATCATGATGCCCCGTCCGTGGGTGGCCAGGATGAGGTCATGTTTTTCTGGATGAATGGCCATGTCTCTGATGGATACCTGAGGCACATTCCCGCCATATCTGATCCATCTTTTACCGCCTTCCACACTGATATACAGGCCAAGTTCTGTCCCCAAAAAGAGCACATTTGCTGCTACCGGATCTTGCTTGATGACGTGGCAATAGGCCGGAATATCTGGCGAAGAAAGATTGGTCCAGGTTTTTCCCAAATCCCGACTTTCGAATACATAAGGGTTTTTGTCTCCATTGCGGTGCCCATCGAGGGTTACAAAGCAACTTTGCGCATCATGGGGGCTGGGTTCTACATAAGAGACCCAGGTATGTTCGGGAACATCAGGCAGGTTGGCCGTAACATTATCCCAGCTTTTGCCGCCGTCTTTGGTAACCTGCAGGTTGCCATCATCGGTTCCTACCCAAATGATCTGCTCGTTTAAGGGAGATTCCTGAATGCTGATGATGGTACAATGGTTCTCCGCGGTAGAATTATCGACGGTCAGGCCGCCTGAGGATTCCTGCTGTTGTTTTTCCGGGTCGTTGGTGGTCAGGTCGGGAGATATTTTTTCCCAGGTGTCTCCTTGATCGGTAGACTTGAAAAGGAACTGCGAGCCCAGATAAAAATTCTTGCGATTGGCCTGTCCGAAGACGAAAGGCGTATTCCAATTAAAACGCAGTTCGGCATTTTCGTACTGACCCAGGGGTTGAATGGACTTGCGTTCTCCGATCCGGGAATCGTAGCGATTGAGGTTACCGCCCTGGGACTCCCAATAATAGGTGCCACGCTCAGAAGGATCAGCAAGCACCACAAAGCCATCTCCGAAGCCTATGCCTTTCCAATCGGCATTGTTGATTCCGCCAGGACTGGTGGAGGGCCCAATCCAGGAGCCATTGTCCTGCAAGCCTCCAAAGACATTGTAAGGCGTCTCCGCATCAAAGCTCACATGATAAAACTGAGAAACCGGCAGGTTGCGCATGATCCGCCAGGTTTTTGCCTGATCAACCGAAACATAGACCCCACCATCGGTCCCTAAGTACATAAAATCCGGGTTGTTGGGGTCTATCCACAGCGCATGGTGGTCACTGTGGGTCCCTCCGCCACCGCCAAAGGCAGCGCCACTCCATTTTTCTCCTCCATCCTTACTGGAAAAGAGGGTCGTGCCAGGCTTATACAAACGAGCACTGTCTACTGGATCGGGTACAAGGAGGGAGAAATAAAAAGGTCGATTGGCCAGGACGTTGTTGTCGGAAATGGCTTCCCAGCTTTCTCCCTGGTCAGCAGAGCGATAGAGTTTTGAGGTGTCCGCCTCGATGATCGCGTAGGCATAATATGGCTTTACGGGAGAGGTAGCCACTGCTATTCGGCCTAAGGTACCTTCCCTGAACGCATCACTTTCCACTTTATCCCAGTTTTTCCCTCCATCTACGGAGCGATACAGACCGCTGCCCGGTCCACCAGAGCGAAAGTCATAGGCTCTTCGCCGGAAGTCCCACATGCCTGCGTAGAGGATGTCTGGATTTTGGGGATCGATGGCTAAACTGGCACAGCCAGTGTTTTCATCCACATAGAGGACTTTGGTCCAGTTTTTACCCCCATCTTCACTCATAAACACCCCTCTTTCCTCGTTGCTTCCCCAAAGATGACCGAGGGCAGCTACCCAAACGGTATTTTTATTTTCAGGATGAATGAGAATTTTGCTGATTCTTTCGGTTTCCTCCAATCCCATGGAGCGCCACCTTCTGCCGCCGTTGGTGGTTTTGTAAACGCCATAGCCTACGGAAGTACTGTTACGAGGCCAGGGTTCTCCGGTGCCTACCCAAACAGTATCCGGGTGGTCCTGGTCCATGGTGATGGCCCCGATGGCCTGCGGATGATCTTCAAAGATGGGCTTGAAAGTAGTGCCAGCGTTGGTGGATTTCCATACGCCTCCTCCCGCAGAACCCACATACAATATCCGGGGATCTTTGACAGAAGCGTCTAAGGAAGTAATACGACCACTCATGGTCGCCGGTCCAATGTGTCGAGCTACCGGTTGACCAAAGGATTTTTCGGTGAGTTTGACGGGTTTAGGGGTAGGGGACTGGCCAAAAGAGAAAGTGGCCCATCCCAAAAGGCTAATGAGAATGGGAAGTTTTAAAGGGGACACAATTTTTAGGTTAGGGTGTATAAAAAAGAAGCGAGAAAGCATCCTTCCCCGCTTCTGATTTTTTCAATGGAATATGAAGATTCCTTAAGGTTTTTCGAACAGAGACTGATCTACTTCCTCGTTGATCTCAATGGTATCGAAGATCATTTCCATTTCTTGCCCGCCAGCAGAAGTTTCCATGCTGAATGGGAACATGATGCCATCAACGGCTTTGTAGTTTCCAGGGAAAACTTCAGCTTCGATGAGCTGTCCCTGCATGAAGTTGGACTGCTCAATTTTGAGAATCACGAAGGCTTCCTGGTCGAGGTGGTAATAGGAAACATTTTCGCTTCCTTCTTTCTCCACTTTCAATTTGAAGGTAGGAGACCCGTCCACGTCAGATTCACCTTCCAGGCTTACTTTATACCCATTTTCTTCATAGTTATACAAGGGACCAGCGATAGAGGCCTGCTCTTTTACAGATTCCAGGGCTTCTTCTGGCATAGGCTGAGCCTTTTCACCCTGCATAGGGTTGATCATCCAACCTTCTTCCCCATCAAAAACGGTTTTTACGGTCATGCCAAACTGAGGGATGGTTACTTCGCTGAAGCTCTTTCCGTCTTGGGTTTTGATATTTTTCATTTCAAGCTCCATAGGACCTTGAGGCGTTTCCATGTTCATCACACCTTCCATGGTGATACCGGCTACTTTGGTAAGTTTTTCGTATCCCATCACTTCATAGTGGCTAGCAAGGATGGATTCGAGGGTTTGGGCCTGAGAAAGGCTTACCATCGCCACCATGCTGAGGGTAAGGGTTAGAAATCTCTTTGTGAATAGATTCATTTTTATGGATTTAGGATTTTTGACAATTGTACATTGTATTCGCCTTATTAGACGCACTTTTTAAGCGAATTATTACACTTTTTGTTGAAAATTATTCAAGATTCTTTGCAAAGAAGAGGGAAAAGGCCGCTGCAATCATGCCGCCGAAGCCCATCCAGTATCCCAATCCGGCTAAACCAAAGAAATTGATGGGGGTATCTCTGTCTCCACCAAATAAGGTTGAAACCATTTCAGGGCTCAGGAAATAAAGGGTAGCCCAAGACAGCCCTAAGAATAGGATAGCGAAGAAAATACCATTTCTGTACTGCTTTCCGCGAAGACCACGGAGGATGTAGCCCAAACCATAGAGGGCAAAAATTACGGGTCCAGCCAACACCAATCCCAAGCCGGCCAGCATGAGATAATCCATCGGTTGGCTGGCACTATTAAATAAATTCCAGATCATGTCTGGGAGAGAAGTGCCTTGTTCAAAACTTACCACGCCAAATTGACCCAGGGTAGCCATCACATAGTTATACCCACTGGGGCTCATATGGCCGTCAAGGAGATAGGAGGAGTGAAAGAAAGGAAAGAAGGCGGCGGCTACACAAAGTAGCCCGCTGAGAATAAGAAAAATTCGATCGAGTTTCATGAGCTTGAGGCTTAAAAGTCATCCCGGTTTTTGTAGTTATAGACCCCAAAATTCGCTGAAAGTCTAAATCAGCCTACAAATTATTAAAATTTATCTATACCTGTAAGAGTTCTAGCAAATTAGCCCCTGCTAAGACGGCCAATAATGCCTGAAATCCAGGCGAGGAGAATGCTTCCACCCGCCAACCAATAGCCCAGACCGGCCCGCTTGAAGAAATTGATGGTGAGATGGTATTCCTGCCCCCCCATAAAAAGGGAAAGCCAAATGAAGAAGGAAAAACTCAAGAAGAAAATCAGGCCTGTTTTATAGCTGCCTCCTTTGATGCCCTTGATGAGATATCCTGTGGAAAATAAAGCCAGAAAAAAGGGGGCTAGCAAAAGGAGAATCATTCCCACAAAGCCTACATAGTCCATGAGTTCTGCACTGCTTTGCCATTGGTCGGCCACGAAGCCAGCCAGCCTACTGCCTCCTTTGGAAGAAATGAGTCCGGCCTGATCCAACACAGCCTGGAGGACGGTCCACCCACTGTAAAAGAGATCCAGCTTGAGGAATTTTGCCAGGTGGAGGAAGGGCAGGAAGAAGGCCGCGATCCCTGATATCCCGGCCAATAGCAACATGCTTTTTTCGACTTGTTTCATGGAATGAAGTACGGAAAAAAGTAGGATGATCGAAAAAAAAGGAAAGCCAGCCTCTATGCTTCAGGCTGGCTTTCGCAGGTTTTCCTATAAATTACTTGCCGATTTCTTCAATGGAGGTTTCCAAATCCATGGGCGTTTCAGCTGCTACCGGTGCATTGCCAAAGCGTCTTTTCAGCCATTCATTCAAGCGTTGCGCGTGATAATAAATGACCGGCACCGCTACCAGGGTTACCACGGTAGCAAAGGTAAGACCAGTGATGATGGATATCGCCAGGGGCTCCCAGAAGGCAGAACTATCCCCTCCAAAGAAGATCTGAGGATCTAAGTCAGAGAGCAAGGTGCCAAAGTTCAGGTTGAGGGAGATGGCCAAAGGAACCATTCCCAGAACCGTAGAACTCGCCGTAAGTAATACCGGCGTAAATCGTATGGTAGAACCTTCAATGATCGCCTCTTTTAAACTTACGCCTTGCTTCCGCATGATCTGAATGAAGTCCAGCAAGATGATCCCGTTGTTGACTACAATACCGGCGAGTACCACCATACCGACACCTGACAGGACCACAGAGAATTCCATGCCCAGCACAGCGTGCCCCAGAAGTACCCCGATCAGGCTCAACAGTACCTGACTCAGAATGATCAGTACATTGCTGATAGAGTTAAACTGGGTAACCAGGATCAGGATGATCAGACCCACAGCAGCCAGGAAGGCCAAGCCCAGGAAGGCTCCTTGTTCAGCCATGTCTTCTACCTGTCCACCGACGGTAATATCTACGCCTTTCTTGCTTCTTCCTTGCTGAAGAAATTGATTGACATAGAATTCAAAATCAACAGAGACATCAGCGACATTGTATTCCCCCAAGACATTGGTCGTAATTTTTACAGCTTTTTCCAGGTCAGTTCGGTTGATACCTCCGTACTGGCTCGAATAGTCTACATCGGCAATAGAGGAGATGGGCACAGACTTATGGCGTCCATCTGCCATATCCATATAGCGGATGTTCATATCCAGAATGCTATTGATATCCCGGCGGTACTTCTCTTCCAGCCTTAACTGAATGGGGAATTCATCTTCCAGCGTACGGTATTTTGAGATCTCCTTCCCAAAGAGAGCCGTTCTGATCGCCATCCCGATCTGTCCACTGCTGATGCCCAATTCGGAAGCCTTGGCGCGATTGATGTTGACCAGGAGCTCAGGACGCTTTTCATCCACATCCCATTTCAACTTTTCTACCCCGGGAATTCTCAGGGAGTCCAGGAAATTGAACAAGTCTTCGCTCACATCCATCAGGTCTCCGAAGTCCTCTGCGGCCACCGCCACTTCAATAGGAGCACTACCCGGAGGTTCATTTTTGTCCTGATCCACGGTGATTTTGGTGCCGGGAATACCTTTGACCGCATCCCGCATACGAGCGAGGATGGCCTGGGTAGAACGTCCACCCCGCTCCTTGAGCGGCAGAAATTCCATGGTAATCTTACTCTTATGAGGTTTGGAGGTGTTCTGGTCAAAAGAGTTGGGATCACCTGCCCCGATGGCCACATTGGTGATCATAGATTTCACAATCACCGAGTCTTCCCCCAGGGATTCTTTGACGATTTTCTCCAGGGTATAGGTTATATCATTGGTCAGCTCAATGTCTGTACCGTTAGGCATTTCATTGAAGACATAGATGAAGTTCGGTTCTGTGGTAGGGAATTGGATAACTTTCAGTCCAGCCCCGCCGATCACGACAAAGGAGAGAATGATAAAGGCCAGGATGGAAAAAAGAACCACGCGGGCATGGTCCAAAGACCAACGCAGCAGGTTTCTGTACCCGTTTTTGATGCTTACGATGGCTTTATTTTGGAACCAGTCAATGGCAAAGCGCAATACATAAGCATTGAGCAGGACAAACCCAGCCATGAAGAACATCAGGTTACCCATAGAAGGCGCGCCTCCCATCTGGAATAATACGCCTAACACAATAGCGGCCAGGGTATAAATGGCGATGGTTCGGTGAGGAATTTTCCGGTCTGAGTCAGACTTCTTCATGAATTCCACCGCAAACACCGGATTGATGACATAGGCCACGAACAAACTGGCGAACAGGGTAATGATCATGACCACTGGCATAAAGCCCATGAATTCTCCTACCGTGCCTTCCCAGAAGAGTAGGGGCAGGAAGGGACAAATGGTGGTCAGGGTACCAGCGAATACTGGCGCGATCACCTCTCCTGCTGCCTTCTTAGCCGCTTGTTTGATCGGTAATCCCTCCTCGTTGAAGATTCGATAGGTATTCTCAATCACCACAATGGCATTATCCACCACAATCCCCATCGCCAGGATGAAGGAAAAGAGCACTACCAGGTTGAGGGTAAAGCCCAAGGTCGGAATAATGGCAAAGGCGATGAAGGAGGAAAGCGGAACGGCAAGCCCCACAAAGAGGGCATCACGAATCCCCATAAAAAACATCAACACCAGGGTTACCAAAATGAATCCCAGGATAATGGTGTTGGTCAGCTCATTCAGGGTGTTGAGGGTAAGGTTGGACTGGTCTCCGGAAATGATGATCTCCAGATCAGCCGGGAACCGACGGTCCTTGAGGTCCTCGATGGTGGTCTTAATTTCTGCTGCAGCAGAAACCAGGTTCTCACCCCCTTTTTTGATCACGTTCAACGTCAATACCGGGTTGCCATTGAGGCGCGCATAGGATTGACGGTCCTTAAATCCATCCTTGATATCCGCAATATCTTTCAGATAGTTGGTGATCCCTTTATCGGAGCGAATGACGAGGTTTTTAAGTTCCTCGATGGAGTTAAATTCTCCATTCAAACGGACGGCTACCTTTTGGTTAGCCATATCCAATTCACCCCCTGAGATAATCACGTTTTCTCCCGCTACGGCCTGCTCAATATTGGCCATGGTAATGCCTGCGGCATCCATGCGGAAGAGGTCAACATTGATCTGCACCTCTCTTTCCGGAGCACCGACAATATCCACTCGGAGGATTTCCCCCATTTTCTCAATTTCCTCCTGTAACTCCTCCGCATATCCCTTTAGGGTTACGTTGTCAAAAGGACCCGTTACATTGAGGAACATGATCGGGAGCTCCGAAATGTTGATATCAATGACCAGGGGATCGTTCGGTAAGTCTCCTGGAAGATTATTTTTGCTTCGGTCCACGGCTTCCTGGACCTCCCGACGTGCTTCATCCAGGTCTACGTTGGTTTCGAATTCTACGAATACGGAAGAAAAGTCCTGGATAGAAGTACTGTTGATTTCTTTGATTCCCTCGATGCCTTTTAATTCCTTTTCAATCTTGCGGCTTACCAGGTTCTCGATATCTCCCGCGGAAGTACCAGGATAAACGGTAGACACATAGATGACGGGGAAAGCAATTTCGGGGAAGTTTTCTTTCGGCAAGCGATCATAGGATACCAATCCGGCGATGATGATCACTGCGGTGAGCAGGAAAATCGTAACCCGGTTGTCGATCGCCCAGCTCGATATGGCAAATTCTCTAAATTTTTCTTTCATGATGCTGGCGGCTTATTCGCTGGCTACTTCTTTAGCTAAGACAGAAGGGTCAAACTCTATTTCCTGACCATCGCTAAGGTCTCTAAATCCGGCTGAGATCAATAGGTCTCCTTTTTTGAGCCCTTTGTTCACCACTACCTTGCCTTCATAGTCCAGCCCTCTTTCGATATCGACCCGCTCGGCTTTCCATTTTCCTTCGCCCATATCTTTGGCAACAAAAACGTACTGACCCTCTTCACCTTGCTGGATTATGTTGAAAGGAATGGCAATGGCATCCTTTTCCGTACGGTCGTTGATGGAAATTTCTCCGAACATATTAGCCTTGATTAGCGGATCATTCGGCAGTTTTACCTCCACCTTGAAAGTACGGTTGTTCGCATCAATGGACTGGCCTACCATGCTCACCTTCGCGTTCATTTCGCGGTCAATGGTCGGAAAGCTAACTTTTACTTTTTCGCCCCGATTGATATAAGGGATGTAGGATTCAGAGACATTGGCTTTTAGGCTCAGGGAGCCACTGTTTACTACGCGAAAGGCAGGAAAGCCAGGAGAGACCATTTCTCCCATTTTGGGGACAATCTCATCGATGGACCCGTTGATCGGAGCGGTGATTTTGGTAAGAGAACGCTGTTCCTCGAGGGTTTTCAGACGCTGTTCCAGAGCCTCCTTTTGGTTCTTGGCAGTCAGGTATTGGATTTCTGTCCCGATTTCCTGCTCCCACAGATTTTTTTGCTTCTCGTAAAGCGTGTTAGCCAGATTTAGAGAAGTCTGCACCTCAGAAATGGTGCTCTTCATGACGGCATCATCCAATTGGGCCAGGGTCTGCCCGCGCTTTACATACTGACCTTCTTTCACATAAATCTGCATAACCCGGCCAGCCATCATAGGACTGACCATAATGTTGTTATCGGCTTCCACCCGACCTTGCTGGGTTACATAGTGGGCAAAGGTTTCCGTTTCCAAGGGCATAACCCCAACCGTGGCTTTCCGAATTTCTGCTTTGGCGGCGGGATCTAGCTTGCGGATCTCCTCCTCAAGCTGGGTGATTTCCTGATTCAAGCTCCTTAACTCCACCTTCTTTTGTTGGAGAGCGGCCTTTTTCCCCTCCAGGGTTTGCGGGGCCTGCCCGCCACAAGCGGCCAGCAGCAAGATTAACGGGGTGATATATAGATACTTTTTCATGTTAGATGTATGATTTCCGTAGTGTGTCAGATTATTCCTTTTCCTGATGGTATTTTGAAAATTCTCCATTTGCTTTCTGCCAGTCTAACTTGGCCATAAGGTATTCGAACAAGCCACTGAGGTAGGCTGATTCGGCCTGCTTGAGTTGACTTTCTGCTTCATTCACTTCCAGGCTAGCGCCCACGCCTTCTTTGTATTTGATCTGACTGACCTCAAACACTTTCCTGGCTAGCTCAGCATTTCGCTGGTACGCTTCCAGGTTCTGAAAAGCATTGAGTAGGGTGGTTTGGGTATTGGTCAGTTCCAGTTGAATAGACTGCTGAAGAATATCCATCTGGTTGTCGATCTTTTTCAACGTCAGCCGGGATTGCTCACTTTGTGCCTGCTTACGGAACCCATCAAAAATGGGCACATTGAGCTGCAGGCCAAAGACCGCAATAGGGAACCATTGTTCATCGGTATTGAACAGATTGAACTCGCCTCGCTGCGCATTCCACTGATAACTGCCAAAGGCATATAGGCTAGGGTAGTAGCCTACCTTGTAGCGCTTCAGGTTATAAGTTTCCAAGGCTCTTTGACTTTTCAGTAAAGAGTACTCAACCCGATTGTTGGGATCAAAAGAGGAAAGGTCGAGCTGGAAGTCAGGCTGTTCGGTGAGTTCAATGGCCTTTTCCGTCATGGTGATCGTCTCCGTGATCGGCATCCCCATTTGGAACTTCAGCAGGTTGATGCTTAAGGCGGCAAAGCGCTCCAGTTTGCTTTTTTCCAACTCCAGGTTTGTTTTGGAAATACGCAAGCGGTCCACATCAATCTTTTCCACGAAACCATTTTGGTTCAAAATGTTGGTCTCATCGAATAGCTTAGTAATCCGGTTGAGATTTGCCTCAATCAGGTTGATTTGCTCCTGGGTGATCAAGGCCTGATAGTAGGCTTTAGATACGTTCAGGGCAATCTCCTCCTGGGTTCTTTGGGTATTGATCTTTGATAGATCGACATAAGCCCGGGCGGCTTTCAGTCCCAGGAAGAAGGTTCCATCGAACACGAGTTGATTCGCTTGAAATCCAAGGGTTGACTGCCAGGGGAAACCAAACTCCAGGGCTACCGGATCACCCGGGATAGGCTGGAAGGTTTCTGGGTCCAACTTAGTAACAGGAAAAGTGATACCGTCAACCGTTACCAGTTCCTGTTGCGTATTAAAAATCCCGGGAAGAATAGAAGTAGGCAGGGCAGCAAAATACTGCAGGTCTGCACTCCCATTAATCTGGGGATAACCAGCGGATTGAATTTCCTTTACCCGAGCCTGAGCAATGTATTCATCAAACCGACTGTTTTGAATCTGTCGGTTGTTGCTCAGGGCATACTGGATACAGGCATCCAAATCCATGCGCTGATCTGCGTCCTGTGCTGGCAGGGTGCTAAATGCCAGTAAAGTGCAAATCAGGAAGGAGAAGAGATACTTTGTGTGCATAGGTGTTAATTATCTTTATCAATGCTTTTCAAATAGTCAATGAGATGAGTCTCCTGGAAAAAGGCGTCAAGCAGCTTGCGCCCTTTCTCGGTGACGATACCATAGATATAATGTGCGAACATTTCCATCTGGACCCGGGTATTGTCGAACTGATCAGGCGGGAAAAAACTCTCCCGAATGCTCATGTCGAATTGGGAAACCCGAATTCGTGAGACGATATCAATGTTGATTTCTTCCCGGTAGAGCCCCTCAAGCTGTCCCCTCACCAGGTTGTTTCGTACTTCCTCTAATACATATACCTGCATGTAGTCATCAATGATTTTCCATGACTTAGGATAGTATTTACGGATCTCGAATGGCAGGTTAGGGGAGATGTTTTTGAACGCATTATAGCTCCAGAGGCAAACTCGCATGAGTTCGTCTAACGCATTTTCTGCGGCTTGAGCAATCTCCTCCATCAAGGCTTTCTCCTCTTCGAAGTGAGAGAGGGTTACCTGATAGACAACGGCTGCCTTATTCTCGAATGATTGATAGATGGTCTTCTTAGAAATGCCCAGATCTTTGGCGAGGTCATCCATGGTGATACTGCGTACCCCATATTGCATGAACCTTCTCTTCGCCTGCGCCAGAATGCGCGCCTCAATTTCCATTTAGTGTCGTAAAGTCGGGCAAATATACGCTGGAAACTTTGAATATTCCCAGAGTTTCCATGTAGAACGCAACTGAGTAAGAAAGGTTGGGAAAAAGTTAGTTTTTTACCAGATAGGCAATATTTACTGTGTTTTAAGCTAACGCTGTTATGGGAGATTTTGCGAGGCTAACCCATAGAGTAGGAGGGAGGTAAGTTAAAGGGTTTGGGAAAAACGCTTGACGCTGTCCAGGAGATAGGTTTTCATTTTTGTATTCATACCAGGTGCCTGCCCAGACATAACCAGGGAGACATAGCCATGTACCAGCGCCCACCAATGAAAAAATAATTCATCCATATCCGTGGAAAAGAGGCTCATTTGCCGAAGAGATTCCACCACACAAGCCCCGGCATTGCGAAGGGATTTGGTGCTAGGCGGGGTACTTCTCACGCCGTCAAGGTTGAACATAACATGGTATAGCTCAGCATGGTGGAACGCCCAATCCCAATAAACAGCGGTTATGGCTTGAAGCTGTTCCTTAGGATCACTTTGAGATTCCCGCGCTTCTTCTAAGGCATACTGGAGCTGTCTGAAGCCGCTCAATTCCAGTTCGATAAGAATGGCTTCTTTGTTTTTGAAGTGTTGGTAAATCACAGGAGGAGTGAACTGGATGATATCAGCGATCTTTCTGATCGATACCTTGGTCCACCCTTCTCTAATAGCAAGGTCCCTGGCCGCCTGCAACACATCGGCTTTTACCATTTCGATCTCTCGCTGCCTTCTGATTTTATGTGAGATTTGCTCAGCCATAGTAAGTGATTTTTCCTAACAACGTTATGAAGATAAATAGGAATAGCCTGAAAACCAACTAATTCCCTTGATTATTTATGAATGTTCATAAATCTAACGATGTTATGGGAAATTTTGGTCTGTTCACCTGACCCCTAGGGTACCTTTTGCGGAAGACCAGAAATGTGGCAAGGGGAGGGGAGGATGTTACCGGATGAAGAATCTTTTGTTTAACTTTGCATCCTTATTTGAATAGAGAAAAAATATGGGATTTAAATGTGGCATTGTAGGGCTGCCAAACGTAGGCAAATCTACTGTTTTCAACTCCTTGTCGAGCGCCAAAGCCGAGGCTGCCAATTACCCCTTTTGTACGATAGAACCCAACGTAGGCATGATCCCCGTGCCAGATCCCAGATTAGATATCATTACAGGCCTGGTGAATCCTAAGCAAACCATTCCGGCGGTGGTACAAATCATGGACATTGCCGGCCTGGTGAAAGGGGCCAGTAAGGGGGAAGGATTAGGAAATCAGTTCCTGGGAAATATCCGCGAATGTGAGGCGATCATCCACGTACTCAGGTGCTTCGATGATGATAATATCATCCATGTTGAAAGCTCGGTTGATCCTGTGCGGGATAAGGAGATCATCGATACAGAATTGCAGCTCAAGGACCTGGAGTTACTCGAGCGAAAGCTAGAGCGCACCAAGAAACTGACCAAGGGCGGCAACAAAGAAGCCATGCGGCAGGTGGGAATCGTAGAGAGGTATATTGAACATATTTCTCAAGGAAAAAACATCCGCGCCCTCGACCGGACAGAGGAGGAAGACACCTTCATGGAAGAGTTGGGATTATTGACAGATAAAAAAGTCCTGTATCTCTGCAACGTTGACGAGGGAAGTCTGCCGGATGGGAACCAACATGTGGAGGCCGTCAAAGAAGCGGTAAAAGAGGAAGATGCCGGATTGATCATCCTGTCAGCAGCCTTTGAAGCCCAGTTAACGGAATTTGAAGACAATGCGGATGTCATTGAATTTTTGGAGTCCGTTGGCCTGACAGAGCCCGGACTAAATGTGCTGGTTAGAGCAGCTTATGATCTGCTTGGTCTGCAAACCTATTTTACCGCAGGAGAAAAAGAGGTAAGGGCCTGGACCATTCGGGAAGGGACCAAAGCGCCCGCAGCAGCCGGGGTTATTCACACTGATTTTGAGAGAGGCTTTATCCGGGCTGAGGTAATGAAATATGTTGACCTTCTGGAATACAAATCCGAAGCAGCGGTGAAAGATGCCGGAAGATTGGGCATTGAAGGGAAAGAATATGTGGTGGAGGATGGAGACATCATGCATTTTCGCTTTAACGTTTAATATCCATGCCTCCGAGCGGGTAGGGGAGGCTTATTTTCTACACAGAAATTCTTATGGACATTACAGTACAAGAACTCAAAGAAAGAATTGACGCAGGAACTGCACCTGTGATGATTGACGTTCGGGAGCAGCACGAATGGGATCAGCAACACCTCGATGGGGTTCGGAAAATTTCTCTGGGCAACTTGCCAGGGGAGCTGCCTCAACTTGAAGAGCTAAAAGGGCAGGAGGTAGTCTTGATTTGCCGTTCTGGGGGACGCAGTGGCAGGGCTACGGCTTTCATGAAGCAATCGGGATTCACCGGGGTGCGCAACCTGACTGGAGGCATGTTGGCCTGGCGGGATGCCATTGATTCTACTTTTGACGTCCAATGATCTCGCATACCACTCAGCTGAGGGTCCGCTATGGTGAAACCGATCAGATGGGTTACGTATATTATGGTAAGTATGCAGAGTATTTTGAGGTCGGTAGGGTAGAACTCATACGATCCCTGGGATTTACGTACCGAGAAGTAGAATCAGCCGGAATTTTGATGCCGGTAGCCGACCTCACCATCAAGTATCGGAAGCCTGCTTTATATGACGAGTTGCTCAAGATAAAAACCATAGTCCCAGAGCTTCCTCGAAGCAGTTTTCTGACCCAATATGAAATTTATAATCAGCAGGATGAATTGCTGGTTACCGGCGAAGTTCGCCTGGCATTTTTTGATGCCGAGCGGCAACGCCCCATTCGGGTGCCGGCTTTTGTGCTTTCTGCCGTAGAGGGCCACTGGCCAGCCCAAGATTAAGGTGACCTAGTGTGCGGTATTCCTTATGAAGAACTTCCGCCAGAGAAACAGGCGTACAATACAGCGTTTCCTCCTTATTTTAAGGCGGATCAAACTTCCTGGGTTCCAGGGGGTAGGGCTGTATGATGTACTGCGGTTTTTCTTCCTGGCCCTGAGCCATCCGAAATTCACCCTCATGGCTTCGGCCATGGCCTTCCAGTTTTTCTTCTCCCTCTTTCCTACTTTGCTGGTAGCCGTCATGGTCCTGCGTCAACTTCCGTTTGAAGGCTTGCAGGAAGCAGTATTGAAGTTCATTGTCCAATTTTTCCCGGAAGGGGGCCTGGGCAGTGCAGAACTGGAAGAAGCTGCCAAATCCCTTTTTTCTTCCTATTTCCCCGACACCCCCAACCCCCTGGTGGTTGCCTTTCTGGTGCTGCTCGCTTTATGGGGCGCTTTGCGCGGGATTGTGGCTATGATGAAGGCCTTTTCTAAACAAAATAAGAAGCTATTTAAGCGCCGCAAAGTCTGGGAGCTGTATGGCATGGCCCTGGTCATTTTCATGGTCCTGGGCAGTATTATTATAGTGGGGGTAGCCTTGCGATTGGGAGTCGCTTACCTCATGTTTTACCTGAGTGGAGACCTGGAAGTGATCAGTGTGGGGACCGCACAGTTCATTTCTGGTGGCTTCGAATTGCTGATCACGGTGGTGATGCTGTTTTGCTGTATTTCGGTCCTCTTCTTCCTGGCCCCGGCTACTGAACAACGCTGGAAATTTATATCTCCAGGGGCTATTCTGGTGGTCATTCTCATGTTGGCTGCCCTGGTAGGGCTGCGCAGCTTCTTTGTCAACTTCACCAATTATGACCAATTGTATGGCAGTTTGACTGCTATCATTGTGATCATGGTATGGTTTTACTACCTCTCGATCGTGATGTTGATCGGGTTTGAGCTAAACTCAGCGATTGACATTGCTTCGGAAGAAAAGCGGCGATTAAAAGAGAGAGAAGAGGAGATCGAAGAGGAGATGGACATTCCCCTGGAAATATTTGAGGAATAAAAAAGGCTGGTCAGTTGCCCAACCAGCCTGATATTTTCTGATGAAATTCTTACTTGGATACGTGGAGCCCGCATTCTGTTTTGCCAGAACCAGCCCAGCGGCCTTCTCGGCCTTTTCCCTTTACTGTACAATGCGTACAGCCTACTGAGCCATATCCTTCTTCTGCCAGCGGATGGGCAGGCAGGTCGTAGATCAGTTGGTACCAGGACGCTTCTTCCTCGGTCATATCGATAAATGGATAAAAGCGCAGGATGTCTTTGCCTTCCCGGAAAATGGGCATGTTTTCGCGATGCTCATTAGTTCCGCCCATCATACCCGAAATCCACACATCATGACTGTCTTTGAGCCGGTTTAAAGGCTGGACTTTGTTCATATCGCAACAGTCATCAGCTGCGTAGGTCCAGGTATAATCCCGCTTGGTAAAGTCATGGGAATTAAAGGTCGGTTCAATGGTAACCACATTGAGATTCCAACGATCTATCAGGGCTTGCTTATAATCATGGGTTTCTCCAAAGAGATACTTAGTATCAATGAAGTGAACCGGATGGTGCGGCTGAACCTGAGAGAGATGGTGCAGGAGAATGGTACTGGTGGTGCCAAAAGAGGAGGTAATCAGTACTCGATCGAAGTCGCGAAATATTTGCCGAAGTCTCGCTTTGTGATCCAGTTGTTCATACTGCTGAGACAACTGTTGAAGGTCAAGAGTAGGCTTCATGCTTACTAATATTTTGGTAGTGAGGAGTCTATCTCCTCGATATACGCGAGTATTCCACCTTTGAGGTTGTAAAGATGCTTAAAACCCTGTTCTGATTCAAGCGCCCTGACAACATTCGCGCTGCGTTTACCAGACCTGCAGTGAAAAACTACCGGGATATCCCGGGCTATTTTCTCCACCATTTCGGCCTTTAACGCTTGTGGAATGAGCTCACCCCCGATGTTTACGATCTCATACTCATAAGGTTCCCTCACATCAATTAATTGAAAAAATTTTCCTTCTTTTTGCCATTTTACTAATTCCAGGACGTCAATTTCTTTCACATCTGCGGCTTGTTCCTCCAAATCCTTGTCAGTAGGCACCCCACAAAACTGTTCGTAATCGATTAATCCAGTTTGTGTGGGAGATATTCCATTTATTGGATTATCAGGGTCTTTGGGGATGCTGAGGACCCGGCTGAAAAATTGAAGCGCATCGAAGAGAAAAAGTCTCCCGGAGAGGGGTTCTCCTACACCCGTGATTACCTTGATTACCTCCAGGGCCTGCACGGAACCAATGATGCCCGGCAAAACGCCCAGGACGCCGCCTTCAGCACAGCTGGGCACCATGCCGGGAGGAGGAGGGGTAGGGAAGAGGTCCCGGTAATTCGGGCCGGTTTCGCCTGCCTGATTGCGGTAATTAAATACGGATACTTGCCCTTCAAATTGAAAAATGGAGGCATATACATAAGGTTTATCCAGCAAAACGCAGGCATCATTGACCAGGTATCGGGTAGGAAAGTTATCGCTTCCATCAGCCACCACATCGTAGTCAGCCAATAAACGCATGGCGTTTTCACTGGTGAGCATTTCATTTATCGCGGCAACTTCTATAAACGGATTGAGATCAAGCAGGCGTTTTCTCGCCTCCTCTGCCTTAAGCTCACCAATGGAAGAGGTGCCAAAAAGTACCTGCCGTTGCAGGTTGCTATCTTCTACCCGATCAAAATCCACAATGCCAATTTTGCCCACCCCAGCTGCAGCCAGATATTGCAACATAGGACTGCCCAATCCTCCGCTCCCGATGACCAATACCGAGGCTGCTTTCAAGCATTTTTGAGCCGCTAATTGAAACTCCGGGATAAGAATATGCCGACTGTAGCGGGCCAACTCTTCGTTACTAAAGGAAATGTGATCCATACTTCTTTTTTCAGGCTGCTCCTTTCAAGGTAGCAGGGGAATCAAGCCAATCCAAGCCAGACGGTTGAGTAATGGGCTAAAGATTTATATATTTCTTCTTCTATTAGAAGACTACTACAAACTTATGAAAAAGATTAGCCGCAAGTCATTCCTGACCAAAGGAGCAGCTGGATTAGCCGGAGCCAGCCTGATCGGGGCTGGATGCAGCCAGGAAGCTGTCCAGGGTGAACAGGGAAGCAGTCCGAATATCATTACCCAAAAGAAGCTGGAATGGACCATGGTTACTACCTGGGGCCCCAACCTTCCTATCCTGGGCATCGGCTGCAAGTTATTTGCGGATTGGGTAAGAGAAATGTCTGATGGAAGACTGGACATTAAGGTCTATGGCGGAGGAGAACTGGTCCCTGCCTTTGAAGCCTTTGAAAATGTCAGCAATGGGAATGCCCAAATCGGCGGGGGCGCGCCTTACTACTGGGCCGGAAAAGTAGCTGCAGCTCAGTTCTTCGCCACGGTCCCCTTTGGCATGAACGCCCAACAAATGAATGCCTGGATCATTTCCGGCGGTGGCTATGAGCTCTGGAAAGAAGTATATGAGCCCTTTGAAGTGATTCCCTTCCCAGCGGGAAATACCGGCTTGCAAATGGGCGGCTGGTTCAATAAAGAAATTAACAGCCTGGCAGATATCAAAGGCCTGAAAATGCGAATCCCCGGCCTGGGTGGGAAAGTGCTTACCCGGGCAGGCGGTACGGCGGTCAATGTGCCCGGCCAGGAAATTTACACCAACCTGGAACGAGGCGTCATTGACGCCACAGAGTGGATTGGTCCCTACCACGACTACATCATGGGCTTTCACAAGATTGCCCGCTATTACTATTATCCCGGATGGCATGAACCCGGCACCAATCTGGAGGTTTTTGTCAACCAATACGCCTACAACGAACTTTCTAGTGACTTAAAAGCTATCATAGAAGCTGCTGCCCATAAGTTGAATCAGTGGACCCTCTGTGAGTTTGAGGCTCAAAACGCCGCTCACCTGAGCAAGATCCTGGAAGAAGGCGATGTCGAGCTTAGGTCCTTCCCTGAGGACGTGCTCGAAAGCCTGAGAAATTATACAGAAGAAGTATTGAATGAAATGGCAGAAGATGATCCCCTGAGCAGAAAGGCCTATGAAGCCTACAAAAGTTTCCAGGGCAAAGCTATGTCATGGGCTGGCTATACGGAAAGGATATTCTTCGATGCCCTTCAGAAGAAAGGCGCATAAAAAAAAGGGAACCCCTGAAGGTTCCCTTTTTTTATTTTACATGACCGCTACTCGTTTTGGAAGCCGATGGAATCCACTTTAATCAGTTTGAATTCTACCCGACGGTTTCTGGCCCGCCCTGCTTCTGTACCATTGTCATTGACGGGAGCAGAACTGCTATATCCTTCAGAGATGATGCGGTTCATTTTGATGCCTTTTTCGTACACCAGGTAGTATTTCACTCGATAGGCCCGCTTGATAGACAATACGATGTTATCCTTGTTTGGACCGGTATTGTCGGTATGCCCCATGACCTTAAGTTTGTAATTAGGGTGAGACTTGAGAATCTCAGCCAATTGGTCCAGGGTGCCAAAGCTTTCGTTCTCGAACTCATCACTGGCATACTGAAAATATACATTATTCACGGCCAGGTTCTCCACAAAGTTGATTTCTTGTGCGGTGGGCTGGCTATAGGTAATTCTTTCTTCTGGTTCTGGATCGGCAGGAACCGGCTCGACTTTAACCGGAGCGGGCTTTACTACCGGCTCAGGGCGAGTGGGTTTCGCTTTGGGTTTAGGATCATTGAAGGCCGTAGCACCCGCTACTTCTTCAGACTGCTGCTCTTCCGGGCATCCCAGATACATGGCTAAGCCCTTGATGTTGGGGCACAAATCTTCGTCATTGGGAACTCCATCGCCATCGAGGTCATTGGCAGAAGCCACTGGAGGCCGAACTTTATCCTGTGATTTAGGCTTTCTCGGTTCCACCTGACGAGGCGGAGCAGGTAAGGCAAAGACAAAGCCGACTGAGTGAGACAGGTGCTGATAGTTATCGGTACCTAAGCCTTGCTTATACATACTTTCCAGTTGAAGTCGGAAGTTGTTGCTGATCCGGAAGCGAAATCCGAGGGCAGCAGGTATGTACAGACGAAGATTGTTACTTGCCGTATTTAACCCAAAACCAGCTGCGATATAAGGGGCGAAAAAAGCCTCTTCATCGAAGATGGTTCCATTGGATTTGAACTGCAGCACAGAGTTTACATCCAGCAAGGACGTAGAGATGAAATTCGTCTCGGAAGTAGGGTAGGAGATTTGAGGTACAAAAGTCGTGTTCACGGAAAAATTCATCAATTGATTGATGTATCCGTGGGCACCCATAGAGATCCCGGGACGAAAAGTCTGATATTGTGTGATGTCGCCCGTAAGCGGGCCTTGATAGTCAAGAAAAGAAGCTGAAAGGCCTGCCATCCACGGATTCTGAGAGGTCTGCGCAGAGACCGTCAGCATGCCGCTTGACAGAAAGAGAACAAGGAGGGCTTTGATAAGACGAGAGGACATTTGTCAAGGTTTTCAATGGATACTACAAATACCCGGCCAGAAGAAGGGTTTTTTCCTTCAAATGGCTCCGAAACCTTAGAACGATGGATAGTTTGCAGATATAGTAAAGAACGAAGGGGGGAATGGTATTGTTGTCCTGCTACAGCGACCATTCAAAATCAACTCTCCGGTTGGCTTCTCGCCCACTGATGGTTTCATTGTTTCCCAGTGGGTTTTTCTCACCAAATCCGGTAGAGGAAATTCTGTACTGATCTATTCCATGTTCATAAACCAGGTAATATTTTACGTTATAGGCTCTCATGATGGAGAGAACCAGATTTTCTTTGTCACCTCCGTCGGCATCGGTATGACCCCTTAAGATCAGCTCAGCCTCGGAGCAATTTTGCATGTAATTGGCAATCTTATCCAGTTTTTCTTTCATGTCCTGATTGAGATCCTTGCTAGCGGACTCAAAAAAGACAGAAGGAGGGGTTTGCATTTCTACATCAGCTGGGCTACAAGGCAGAACCGTACTGGCTTGGGCAACCGGGGCCGCTTCCCGCTCCTTGACAGAGGCAGAGGTAGTCTCCTCCACTTCGCCTATGGCGGTCAAAAACTTCTTCTCAATGCGGGCATAGGGATCTTCCTCCTGCTGGTCATCAATTTGAATCTTCTGAGCAGGCACCGTATTCACTGGATTGGCCTGACTTTGCGTTGACCGTTCATCTGTAAATGATTTCATGTGCAGCGGAGTATTTTTAAAATAATCCACTTTCGCTGGTGCAGGTGGCACAGGCTTCGGCTTGATCTCCTTGACCGGAGGGTTCGCTGGTGCATCCTCCATGAAAAGGTCATCCAGGTGTCCGACAAAATCTTCCCGATGCTGATCCTGAATGATGGGGCGCGGTTCTGAAGGAATGGTTTTTACATTGTTCTCAGAAGTAGCGGTAGAAACTACCACGGCCGCGTCTTCTTCAGAAATAGGAGAAGGTTCAGGACATCCGTTTAAGCGAGAAAGTCCTGGCTCATCTGGACATAAGTCTTGAAGATCGACCACTCCGTCTCCATCCCGGTCAACAGGCATGAGGGCGGAGGCCAAAACCGGGGAAGGTTTTTCCTCTGGTTCAGGCTGAATTTCTTCCAGCGGTATTTCTTTTTCTTTGAGGTTATACACAAAAGCAATGGCATGCGCCAGTTGCTGATAGTCTTTATTAATGGAGAGGTTACGTGTGGTCTGAAGGCGCAGGTTAGCTCTGGGACTGATCCGTACCTGCATCCCGACCCCGAAAGGAGCATAAACATCGGGATGATCCTGAACGTAGGCGCCCCCCATACCGATAGAGAAAAACGGGCTGATGCGGGCGGACTCCCGGAGGAATACCCCATTGTTAAATTTAAATACAAGGTTGTAACTCAGATCAGCCACATAACTGTTCATGAGCGCGCCACCATCTGCGGTCGGAAATCCAATCCGGGGAGAAAAACCAATACGGGTACGGAAATCAAATCCGCCAGCGAGGTAACGGCTGGCGACAAACTGAAAACCCGGGTTATAGGTGGGATTATACTGAATCTGATCACCGGGATGGGCGCGGTAACTGATGAGGGAAGGCCCTGCACCAATAGCCCATCGGTTCTCTGCATCCTGTGCGGAGAGATGATTGAAATAAAGCTGGGCGAAAAGAGCAAGCAAAGCAACCAGGCTCGCTTTCTGCATTCAGGTTGAAAACTTTTGTAACAAGGAGTAAAATTACAGTTTTTCGAAAATTACTCTCGTTTGGGTGGGTGAACAATACAAAATCGTGCCTGAATGGACATAATTGTTTGTTCAATCCCGAAAAGAAGCAGAAGTAAGAATTGAGCCTTGTGGAAGCAAAAACTTTGTTTAGTTATTTACTTTTTCGTACACGTAGAAAATTTCCTCCCCATCGATGATTTCCTTGAAGATGAGTTCGCCTTCGGAGAAGGAAGAAATTTCCCATCCCAGGGTAAGCAACTCCGATACAATAGAATCCCCATGTTGTTCAAAGCTCCCTTCAATGGGATCAAGGCCTTGAGAGCCAATGCGCATCATGCCATCAGGGGTAAATTCGAGGGTTCTTTCTTCATCAGCCATGGAAAGGACATTCACCCCAATGCGATTTTCTTTCAATTTCCAGATCCCTAACAACCCCTGGTCTACCGGGGTAGCCGCTTGAATGTCACGGGTTTGCATTTCGGCAGTAGAATCGGCGAGTTCTGTAGGATCGGTGTCCCCGTCGCCTTCTGTTCCTGCATCCTGACAACCGATGATACAGCTGCTTAAGACCAGCCAAATCAGCAAAGAGAAAGGCAACGATTTAAGTGAAATGGACATGTTGGTTCGGTTATGATTGTTGTGGGGCTGGAAAACTAACACCTTTTCCAAACTTATCATAGTATCAGCTAGGGAGGAAGGCTTCCACCCGTTTGCGAAATTCATCGGGAGAATCGGCATGAAGCCAATGTCCAGCTGCCTCAATCTGAGAAAAGGTGGCTTGCGGGAAGCTGGAAAGTATGGACGCTTCATCAGTTTTTCTTACATAGGAAGACTGTCCTCCGGATAAGAAGAGGGTAGGGCCTTCAAAGCCATCTTCCAGGTCAATATTGGCCAGGATCTGTTCGTAGTTCTGGCTGATGACATCCAGGTTGAATTTCCACCGAAACTTTTTCTCCTCATCTCTACCCAGGCTTTTTAATAAAAACTGCCGTACACCTGCTTCGGGGATTTTCTGGGTCAGGATTTCATTTGCCTCTTGTCTTTCCTTGATCTCACTGAGAGGAAGTTCATTCAGCGCTTCCAGGATAAGGGTATGATGCGGTTCATAAGGCTTGGGAGCCATATCAGCTACCAAAAGATGGTCTACCCGGTCAGGATCATAGCAGGCTGCTTGCATAACCACTTTCCCGCCCATCGAATGTCCAAGTAGATGGGCTTCCATGATGCCTTGTTGGTCCATGAAGGTTAATAAATCCTCCGCCATAATCTGGTAATTCCAGTCCGGGTGATGAGGGGAGCGACCATGATTGCGTAGGTCTACGGCAAATACACTGAAATGCTGGCTGAAGTAGCGCGCATGGCTTACCCAGTTGTCGAGCGAGCCAAAAAGCCCATGACAAATAATCAGAGCAGGTCCCTGCCCAAAGGATTTATAGTTGAGATTCACCGGAAATAAGAAATTATGGAAGACAAATCATACATGAAGATAGCCCGTTCAGTCAGGGGAAACGCCCATTAAAATCCTTAAATACACTCTTCAGGATATTTTACGGATTAAATTATATGGTGGCGCGATTTTTGGTTTTATGACTGTACAGAAACGAGGAGCTTTCTGGCTCCACCATAGTTTCTGAACTCGCACAAATATATACCTTGCCAGGTACCCAAAGCAAACCTCGCGGCTGAGATAGGCACAGATACGGAAGCACCCACCAGCGACGATTTGACATGCGCAGGCATGTCATCGGTCCCTTCCATGGTATGGGTGTAGTAGGGTTGATTTTCCGGTACCAGGCGGTTAAAAATCTGCTCAAAATCATAACGAACCGATGGATCGGCATTCTCATTGAGAGAAAGCCCGGCTGAGGTATGCTGAATAAAGATGTGGGCCAGTCCCATTTCTGGTAAAGACGGTAGGCCCTCATAAATCAGATCCGTGATCAAATGAAAGCCTCTGGAAAACGGAGGAAGTTGAATACGAAATTGTTGAATCATCAAAAAATACGATTGTCATGCAAAATCAAGTGAACGTAGCCCCCCAGGCTCCC
Source organism: Bacteroidota bacterium (assembly GCA_038527215.1). Classification (GTDB taxonomy): domain Bacteria; phylum Bacteroidota; class Bacteroidia; order J057; family J057; genus JAWPMV01. The sequence continues at coordinate 4,673 of JBCBGC010000059.1, read as the reverse complement.
AAAGCTAAGAAAACTCCCTCAATTGAAGCCACCCTGCCAGCCATTAGCTTGTTTGGGGAGTCGCGGTATTCCAAAGAAGAGTTAGCGCTGTATGTAGAAGAAGTGATTGGAGAAATGGCTAACCTCAACCCTGGGGAGTTCAACCCTGTAGCTCGTCTGAAAGAAGATTATGGGTTTGATTCACTGGATATGATCGAAATGGTGATGATCATCGAAAAAGACCATAAACTTCACCTTGCCGACAAAGAATGGCAGTCTATGGTCAGAGCGGGTGAAATAGTGGAACTTCTTTCTGCGAAATTGCTGGATGACTAGCGCACAAAAATAACGGATAGGTAGTAGATAAAAACGCCCTTGATTATCCAATCAAGGGCGTCTCTTTTTTTTAATATTTCCAGGCGTAATAAAGCAGCTTGGCATATTCATTAAATACGAAGATCAAACTCTCTTCATGTTGCCACCACTGCTGGGTATCATAGGTGGCAGGCGGCGCTCCCCGCACGATTACCTCGATGCCCAGGGATCGGAACTTTCGCCTGAACACGCTGGATACCCGCCGGGTATGGAACTTCGAGCTGATGATCATGATGCGTTTAAGCCCTTCTGCACTGGCAAAACCCAGGATTTCTTCGGATTCTTCATAGGTACTGGTGCCGCGTTGAATCACTTTTACCGCTGCGCTATCGACCCCCAGGTCCCAGAGAACTTTTCTTCCCACCTCCGCATCCGTCAAATTAATCCCCATCGCCTGCAAAGCGCCGCTGCGGTTCGCGCCGGTGGCATAGATCACAGGCGTATGCTCCGGAAACATACGGGCTGCTTCCTCTGTCCGTTCGATCACCCCGCCTGATAGGACAAAGGTCGCATCAACCGGCTGCAGGGTGTCTTCATGGATCAGAAAATTTCCTATGCCTCTCAGAATAGGTTTTCTGGCCAGGTAAAGGCCTCCAAAGATCACCAACAAGGCCAGGACCCATTTCAGAAGTTTCCGGAAGAACTTTTTCATAAGCAATGAATATGATTAGCCCTTGAGTTCAGCGAAGTATCGGTGGAAGTAAGGAATGGTTTCTATTCCTTTAAGATAATTAAATACGCCGTAATGCTCATTGGGGCTGTGGATAGCATCTGAATCCAGGCCAAAGCCCATCAATACCGTGTCAAGCCCCAACACATCCTGAAAGAGCGCCACAATCGGAATAGACCCCCCTTCACGGGTAGGAATGGGATCTTTGCCAAAAGTAGCAGCCATGGCTTTGGCTGCGGCCTGATAGCCTGGCGTTTCGGTAGAAACCACTGCCGCTTCCCCTCCGTGATGGGGTCTCACCTCAACCTTTACGGTAGGGGGGGCAATTTTGGCAAAGTGCTCCGAAAATAAGCGCGTGATTTCGTCAGAAGACTGATTAGGCACCAGACGCATGGATATTTTTGCTGCAGCCTTGGATGGCAGGACGGTTTTGGCACCTTCGCCAATGTAGCCTCCCCAAATCCCATTTACATCCAGGGTAGGGCGGATGGAGGCTCTTTCTAGTACGCTGAAGTTCTTTTCCCCTCCGGTACCGCCGATGTCAAGATCAGCCTGATAGGCCTGTAAGTCAAAGGGGCGACGTCCTAGATCATCTCTTTCTGACTGAGTCAATTCTACCACATTGTCATAAAAGCCTGGGATGGTAATTTGCCCATTTTCGTCTTTGAGAGATGCGATCATCTCACACAGCACATTCAGGGGGTTTTCTACAGCTCCCCCATAAACGCCTGAATGCAAGTCCCGATTCGGACCGACCACTTCTACTTCCACATAAGACATGCCCCGGAGTCCTACCGTAATGGAAGGCACATCATTGGCAATCATAGAAGTATCGGAAATGAGAATGATATCTCCAGCCAATAAGTCTTTGTGAGCCCGCACAAAGTCCTCCAGGTGATCGGAGCCTACCTCTTCTTCTCCTTCTATCAGGAACTTCACATTACAAGGGAGGGGACCTTCTTGTTGGAGAATCTCCATGGCCTTGAGGTGCATGTAAACCTGCCCTTTGTCATCACAGGACCCACGGGCATAGATTTTTCCGTCTTTTAATACCGGCTCAAAAGGCGGGCTGTTCCACAGATCCAAAGGGTCTGGTGGCTGCACATCGTAATGCCCATAGACCAATATGGTAGGGGCAGCAGCATTGACCATTTTTTCGGCATATACAATGGGATGCCCAGGGGTCGAGAATTTTTCTACCCGATCCATATTGAGTTTTCCGAATTGATCTACCAACCAATCAGCCGCTCGATTTACGTCTCCTTTATAGGCAGAGTCGGCGCTGATGCTGGGAATTTTCAGAAAATCAAATAGCTCTTCCAGGAACCGATCCTGGTGTTGATCAATGTAGGGTTTAATGCTACTGCTCATGTTTTGTCAATGATAGTTTAGCTTCAAATATAGGGCAAAATACCCAATATTCGAGGCAGGAGAGGGGGTAAATGAAGCAGCAGAAGCTATTCCTTCTTTCCCAGGCGTAGCTGTCGGGGGACGCGCTCATATTCGCGGGTCAGGTTGGAGGCCAATACAAAGACCCGGTCCCCCAAATGTGCGTCGAGTAAATCAAAGATCAACTGGGCGAAATGGGCGTCCATATTGGTGGTGGGCTCATCCAGGAAGAGATAAGGCGTATCCGACAGGATAGCCATTCCTACTTTGACCCGTTGCATCATGCCGGAGGAATAAACCCTTAAAGGCTTATGGGCATGAGCTTCGAGTTCTAAAGTGGAAATGAGATCTTCGGGCTGGGGGAGAAGACAGTTTTTAAAGCGAAAGTGCAGCTTCAGGTGTTCGGATAAGGTGAACTCAGGATAGAGGTCCAGATAAGGGGCAGACCAGGCCAGGAATGGTGGAAGTTGATTAATGGGAATGCTTTGACCATCCCGCAGGAAACTCACTTTACCTCTGGAAGGACTCATTTGGCCAGCCAGTAACCGAAGCAGGGTTGACTTTCCACTACCATTGCCTCCTACCAGGGCTAATTGACGGTGCTCAGAAAAGTCGAGGTTCAGTTCCTTGAACAACCAGGTTTGATAGAATTTCTTCCCTAGTCCCTCAGCAATAAGATTGAAAGAGGTTGCCCGCATGTCATCGAAATAGGGCCTAAAGGTAGGGGGAATCCCTACATGGGGCAAGCATCCACCCAGATGTTTTACTGGGGAGGATCGGTTGGCGGATTGCTTTTAGGCAGATTATTGTTGGAACGAATGATGCCGCGAGAGGCGTTGCGGACAAAGGTAATGGCCTCATCCCGCTCTTCCGTAGCTGGCAAGTGAGCTTCAATATAAGCCACTGCCTGGGAGGTATTCATCCCGGAGAGGTAAAGCAGGCGATAAAATTCCTGTATATGGTGAATGGTATCGTTGGAAAAGCCTCTTCTTCTTAGGCCAATCGAGTTCACCCCTTCATAGGTAAGCGGATTTCGGCCGGCTTTGACAAAAGGAGGAATATCTTTCCGGATCAGGGAACCACCGGAAATCATGACATGCCGTCCAATTTTCACAAACTGGTGGATGGCGCTAACCCCGCCGATAATGGTAAAGTCTCCTACCTCAACATGTCCAGCCATGGTAACGGCATTAGCGAGCACTACCTGGTTCCCTACGATACAATCGTGGGCTACGTGAGCGTAAGCCATGATCAAGACCTGAGAGCCGATCACGGTTTTGCCCAAGGCTTCGGTACCACGATTCAGCGTAACGCATTCCCGAATGGTGGTAAAATCTCCTACTTCAACCGTGGTTTTTTCTCCCTTAAACTTTAAGTCCTGAGGAATAGCTGAAATCACCGCCCCTGGAAAAATGCGACAGGACCGACCGATACGTGCCCCGTCATACATGGTTACATTGGAGCCAATCCAGGAATCATTCCCGATTTGTACCCCGCCCATGATTTCTGAACCAGAACCAATGGTTACCCGATCTCCAAGGCTAACAAATGGTTCCCCTACAATGGGGTTTTTGTGCCAGAATTCCAGGTTTCGGATATCCGTAGATATGTGGACACCAGGGAAAATTTTACAATCTTCTCCTATCCGAGCCCCGCTGCCGATGGTCGAATTGGCACCGATTTCTGTCCCTCTCCCTATGACGACGTCTGCCTCGATGACCACAAAAGGTCCGATCTTGGCTTCAGGGTGAACCTTGGCCCTGGGGTTGATATGGGATAGGGGATGAAAAGAGGTGTTTTCCGGATTCATAATTTGTTTTTTGGAACTAAACTTGCCACTAGGTTCGCTGAGCATACAAGGTTCCCATCCACAAAAGCTTTGCCTGTCATTTTACAAATGCCGCGACGGAGTGCTTCCATTTCGAGTTCCAACGTAAGAGTGTCCCCCGGTATAACCGGTTTTTTAAATCGTGCGTTGTCAATGGCTACAAAATAAACCCAATAATCCTCAGGTTTTTCCAAAGTGCTCATCAGCAGGATGCCCCCCATTTGTCCCATGGCCTCCAGTTGGAGTACGCCAGGCATAATGGGGTTTCCCGGAAAATGACCTTGAAAAAAGGGCTCATTGATGGTTACATTTTTATAGCCGGTTACTTTCGTATCGGTTACTTCTGTTACCCGGTCTATCAACAAAAAAGGATAGCGGTGAGGCAACAGTTGTTGAATCTGTTCTTGGGTAAAAATGGTGTTGGATGCTTCT
>JBCBGC010000058.1:0-45710 GCA_038527215.1 Bacteroidota bacterium | reverse complement strand
CATAGCTGGGAAATAAAAGGGGATCAGCAGCATATCTCTTATGCCTGGAAGTATCGGGGCCAGTGGCAACAGCTGGGCGTGGTTGCGGGGCTTGAAACCCTGCCCATTGCCCCAGGCTCAGAAGAGGAATTTATTACCGAACACTACTGGGGCTATACCCAAAGGGGACCCCGAAAAACCTCTACTTATGAGGTTCAACACCCTCGCTGGAATTGCTTTCCTATCGAGTCTCACTCCATTGATTTTGATCCAGGCGCTTTGTACGGGGAGGCTTTTGCTGATCTGGCGCAGACCTCTCCAAGCTCTGTCCTCATGGCTGATGGCTCTGCGGTAAAGGTGCTACAAGGACAGAAGATAAGCTGATAAATATGGCCCTCAGGCTAGTCAGCTAGCCTTGCCAATTCTGCTTTTTTAGGTCCGCGATGATCTCATCAATATAGCCGTAGGCCATGCACACGCTGGTATCGGCAGCACCGTAATACACCGCTACCTTTCCCGCTTCATCATGCAGCGCGGCACAGGGAAATACCACATTGGGTACGTCTCCAGCAAGTTCATAGGGAGCCGCCGGGGCTAGCAAATAGCTTTGGGAGCGGTAGAGGACCTGATCTGGCTGGTCTTTATCCAGCAAAACCGCGCCCATAGAATATCGGTAACCATTACAGGTCGTAATAACCCCGTGATAAAACATCAACCAACCTTCATCGGTCAGGATGGGTACCGAACCGGCCCCTATCTTGGTACACTGCCAGGCACTATCTTCAAAACGACTGGCTTTCATCACCGACCGATGCTCCCCCCAGTATTTCATGTCAGGACTATAACTGAGATAAATGTCCCCAAAGGCCGTATGGCCATTGTCTGAGGGACGGCTCAGCATAGCATACTTACCCTGGATTTTTTGGGGGAACAGCACCCCATTTCGGTTAAAAGGCAAAAAGGCGTTTTCACATTGATAAAACCGCTTAAAGTCATAGGTATAAGCCAGACCGATGGTTGGACCATGATAGCCATTGCACCAGCTCACCCAAAAGCGATCTTCAATCCATACCACCCGAGGATCATATTTGTAGTCTGATTCGATCACCTGGGTATTGCCCGCCTCCATGACAATGGGATCTGGCTTGATATTCCATTGTAGCCCATCCTGACTAAAACCTGCGTGGATATTCATCTGCACGGCTTTGTTATCACAGCGAAACACCCCCGCAAAGCCTCCTTCAAAAGGAACGACGGCGCTGTTAAAGATGCTGTTAGAGGTGGGAATATGATAGCGACCAATGACGGGATTTTCCCTATGCCGCCACATGATTTCGGTATGATGAGTCGGGCGGTCCTGCCAGGGGATAGGAGAAGCGTGATGCATAGCTAGACGATTTGAGGGGCAATCTAGTCTTCCTAAGCCAATCCAGGGCCAAAAAATTCGTCAAAGCATTACAATCATTCGGAGGCCGCCTCCTCGGGAGAGATTTTTCCAGAGAGCAGGTCTTTTTTTTGCCGAGCCAGACAGGTAGCATAAAATGCCTGGTAGGCCTGACCCAACTCCCCCTTGCCTGGCTGCCATTCCTCCAGGTAATAGGTCAGGGTTGGTCGGGCAAAAGAGCCAAAGTCAATCAGCATCACAAACATCATCACCTGCACAGGTTTTTCCGTCCACTTGAGGATTTTTTTTACCCCGGGAGAAAAGTCGATTTGAGATTCGTACAAAGAGTGGATTTTGCCCTGAGGATACATCAGCACCAGGTTGCGCGCATCATTCAGAAGTTCTGCTGCATACTTCAGTGAGTTGAGCATGTCCCGGCTATTCGGTTGGATGGAAAAAGCGCCTCCTTCACGCATAAACATCCGGAGTTTTAGCTGGTCTTCCAGCATCATGACATGATACTGCTTTTTCCAGATGCGGCGGTTCAGTTCAATGGGCCAAAACCCATCCCACCAGGAGATATGGTTTCCGACCATGAGGATGGACCGCTGGGGATCGGCCACAGTTTCGCCTACTATCCGCATCTGCTGAAAACGCAGGCGCGTACCCCATTTGGACCAATTTCGCCAAAAGAATCGCCCGCGCAAGCTAGGTTTTGCCTGGATCATGTGTGTCGCTTTTCAATGAGGTCCGATACAATCCGTGCCGAAAGCAAACATAGCGGAATGCCACCGCCCGGATGTACGCTGCCTCCACAGAAATATAAGCCTTTGATCCGGGGAGAAAAATTAGGATGCCGCAAAAAAGCCGCAAAGCGGTTGTTTGAACTATTGCCATAGAGGGCCCCCTGATAAGAGGAAGTCTCCGCTTCGATCCGGCGCGGGTCCAGCACGGACTCAGAAGAAATCAGAGATTCGATATCCCGTCCCAACATACGGCTCAGCTTGGCGATGATATGTTTTCGGGCCTGAGCCACCAACGCATCCCAGTTCTGGCCATTTTGAGGCGGAACATTGATCATCACAAACCAGTTTTCTTTCCCTGCGGGCGCGTCATCAGGAACCTGCTTGGAAGATATATACAGATAGACCGTGGGATCATCAGAAATGCCCGCTTCCTCCCACATGGTTTCGAACTCCCCGGAATAATCCTGGCTAAAGAAAATATTATGTAGGTCAAGTTCTGGAAAAAGCGCCTCCATGCCCCAGTAAAAAATGAGGGCAGAACTGGACCGGGGTTGGGTAAGGGTTCGCTCGGGCGCTTTCTCCGAGGCCAACAAATGCCGGTACGTAGGCACAACGTCTGCATTGCTCACTACCAGGTCTGCGGCTATAGGAATTTCTCCTATTCTGATGCCCGTTACGCTTTTTTCCGAAACCGTGATTTCATCCACTTTTTGTCCGAAATGAAACGACACCCCTAACTCCACCGCTAACTCATACAAGCTTTCACTGATTTGGTACATGCCTTTTTTCGGGAAAAAAGCCCCGAGATTGTGTTCCAAATGAGCGATGATATTTAAGGTAGCCGGCGCTACATAAGGATTGGAGCCGTTGTAAGTAGCGTATCTATTGAATAGCTGCACGACCCTGGGATCAGAAAAGTAGCCTTTATTGGCTCGGTTCATGCTACGAAAAGCATCCAGTTTATGGAGCTTTAGCATGGACTTTAGGGTATCCTTTTGCAAATAGGTGCTCAGCTGATGAAGCGATCTTTCCAGAAAAACGTGCGAAGTGATCCCGTATAGCTCCTGGCTTTTCTGCAGGAACTTTTCTACTTGTGCCGCTTCGTCATCCGTTTTTTCCTGGATTTCCTGGGCAAAAGCCTTGGGATCAGCCCAGGCATGTAATACCGTTCCATCCTCATATTGGTAGCGGGTGATGATCGGCAGGGATTCGTAAGGAAATTCCTCCTGCGCATTTTTTCCTGCCAGGGAGAATAACTCCTCTACCTGCTCGGGTAAGGTGAACAAAGATGGGCCTGCATCAAAGCGAAATCCATCCTGAAAAAATTGGTTGAGTTTGCCGCCGGGTTTGGTTCCAGCTTCGTACACGCTGACCTGATGCCCCTGGGCCTGTAGGCGGATAGCGGCCGCTAATCCTCCTATACCTGCCCCTATGATGATGATGTTGTGTGCCAAATGAAATGGTTCCTTTTTATGAAGATACAGACTGCCGGGCAATAGAAATTGTTTTGAGACCGACCGCAACACCGGCTTCCAGCCGGTCATCACCCAGGACGAACGTCCGTAACACTGGCTTCCTGCCGGTCACCACCCAGGACGAACGTCCGTAACACTGGCTTCAAGCCGGTCTAATCCTATGCCGCAGTTGCAAACTGCGGCTACGGCGGGTCCCCCGCAACACCGGCTTCCAGCCGGTCATCACCCAGGACGAACGTCCGTAACACTGGCTTCCAGCCGGTCATATCTCATGCCGCAGTTGCAAACTGCGGCTACGGCGGGTCCCCGCAACACTGGCTTCCAGTCGGTCATATCCCAGGACGAAGGTCCGTAATACTGGCTTCCAGCCGGTCTAATCCCATGCCGCAGTTGCAAACTGCGGCTACAGCAGGGCTCCCGCAACACTGGCTTCCAGCCGATCACCACCCAGGACGAAGGTCCGTAACACTGGCTTCCAGCCGGTCTGATCCCATGCAGCAGTTGCAAACTGCGGCTACAGCGGCCCCCCCGCAACACCGGCTTCCAGCCGGTCACCACCCAGGACGAAGGTCCGTAACACTGGCTTCCAGCCGGTCATATCCCAAGCCGCAGTTGCAAACTGCGGCTACAGCGGCCCCCCCTGCAACATCACCTGGCAGATTCCTAACACAAATTTAACCTCAGAATATCAGGGAAAGCCTATATTGTAGATAACAAAACTCCTTAGCTGTATGTCTACTTCTCGCAACCGCCGCGAATTTATTCGCCTATCTACCATGGCTAGCCTGGGTTTTCTGGGCTTGAGCAAATTTGCTTGTACGCCTTCCGGGCAAACAGAAGCCTTGAGGGTAGCCCTTTCTGCCCCTGGCTACGGGCCGCTGATCAAAGATCCAAAAGGACTGTTTGATCTGCCCAAAGGCTTTGGGTATCAGGTGATTTCCCGCTGGGGAGACCCCATGGATGATGGCTTATTGGTTCCTAATCGCGGCGATGGCATGGCCACCTTTACCCGACCAGACGGGAAAATGGTCTTGATCAGAAATCACGAAATCAGTCCGGATGATTTCAAGTCGGGAGCCTTCGGCAAGGAAAATGAGCGCTTGGCAAAGATGGCCACCCATCGCTTTTACGATTTCGGCCGAGGCCAGACCCCTGGGCTGGGAGGAACTACCTCCGTCATTTTTGACGAGGATCACCAGCAGGTAGTCTCTCAGTATATGAGCCTGGCTGGGACCATTCGAAATTGTGCCGGCGGACCTACACCCTGGGGAAGCTGGATTACGTGTGAGGAAAATACCGATCGGGCAGATGACGTGCTGGAAAAAGACCACGGCTTCAACTTCGAAGTGCCTGCTACGGCGGATGGACTGGTCATGCCGGTTCCCCTCACGGATATGGGACGGTTCAACCATGAAGCCGTCTGTGTCGATCCGCGGACAGGGATTGTGTATCAGACCGAGGATCGGGGAGATGGGCTGATTTACCGTTTTGTGCCTCATGCTCCCGGAGAGCTACAGCGGGGCGGCAAACTCCAAGCCTTGAAAATCCATGATGCCCCTCAAAAAGATACCCGCAATTGGACAGACCATACGGGATTTCCTGAAAGGGTCGCTTTCGCCGTTACCTGGATAGACATTGAAAATGTACTTTCTCCGGAAGATGATCTGCGGCACCAGGGCTTTGACAAGGGGGCTGCCGTCTTTGCCCGCGGGGAAGGCATGTGGTTTGGAAACAACGAAGTATATTTTGCCTGCACCAATGGAGGCCGGATTCAAAAGGGGCAGGTCTTCCGCTATATTCCCAGCGAGTTTGAAGGCACCCCCCAGGAAGCGGATGCTCCAGGCAAATTGGAGCTTTTTGCTGAGCCCAATCATACCGACATTTGCAAGCACTGTGATAACCTGACCGTGGCTCCCTGGGGCGGCCTCATGCTTTGTGAAGATGCGGATGATCCGAATCTGGTTGGGCTTACCCCCGAAGGCAAATTCTACATATTTGGGAAAAATGTAGGGCATCCGGATTCCGAGTTAACCGGCGTTTGCTTTTCTCCCAGTGGCCGGACCCTCTTCGTAAATATTCAGCATGCCGGCCTGACGCTGGCCATACAGGGGCCCTGGCAGAAAAAACATACTCCCGCCGCATGACTCTTTTTGACAGGCTGGCTTGTTTGATGTAAAAACTTTTTGGCGGTCAAAAAGGTTAGTATGCAACCTATCTGGCTGGTATGCAGTCTGATACCTGGATTACTTTGGGGCGAACTGACATTTTGAACGTGTGAATGGAAAGATCTGGCGTATTAATGGGCAAAATCCAAGAAAGAAAAACTGCGCATTCCATCTTTCATTTTTAGCAATATTTCGGTAAACTTGTACTAACACCGATGTAAGGACGTTTTTCCCAAACAAGCAAAAGCCTTGAACTAAAGGCTATTACAAGCACTATGAACTTGCAGAGTTTTCTTTTCCATACCTGTCTTTTTTTCCTGGTAAGCCTCTCGTTTACTATTTATTTCTTTTTCCCGTTTTTGCTGCCTATTCCGTTTTTTGCGGTGGTACTTTACGTGATTGCTCGGAGAGCCCATCCATCCGAAGCGTTGTTCACGCACCCCGAATAGGCACCTTCTCTCCCCCCCAAACTGGAAATCTCAGGAAGTGCTGGCGCGTAAAGCCGCCTCATACACCCTGCGCATTCCTTCGCGCAAACTTATCTTTGGTTTCCACCCCATTTCATCAAATACATACGTCATATCCGCATGTCTGGCATGTACCCCAACTGGTTTGTGTAATAGCGGTTTTATGGTGGGTTTATAGCCTGCAAAATCTGTGAACACATCAATGATTTCCAGGAAAGAGGTGATCTTTCCTGAACCGATGTTGATGGCGCGGCCGTCAGAGATATTGTCCAGGGCAAACATGATGCAATCCACACAGTCATCTATGTGAACGAAGTCTCGCCCTTGCTTACCGGTCCCCCATACTTCGAAGGGGTTTTCTTTGCCAGCCGCCCGGGCAGCAATGGCTGGGATAGGATAGCTCAGGTCCTGGTCTTCTCCATATCCAGAGAAAGGCCTAACACTAGCCACATGCAAGCCATAATGTTCTGCTGCGATGCGCGCCAAATACTCTCCCGTAAGTTTGGACCAACCATAGGTCATGTCAGGCTGTCCCAGGTTCCCTCCGGCAAAATCAATGTCTGATTCTTTGAGGGCCACATAGCCAGATTCTTTTTGAAGGTTGACGGGATATGCGGCACTGGAGCTGGGGAATAGTAGGCGAGCTGGCTGATGCCGGACCGCCCAGTAGAACAACTCCGCATCAATGGATAGATCCAGGGCCACCATCATGGGATCGCCATCAATCTTGGAGCGACCTCCTACAATGGCTGCGAAATGAAATACATCAGCGAATTTTTCAACGTCCAATCCGTAGGTGGTTTTTAGCCAATCATCCTTGTCCATCAATAAACGGAGAAACAGCCGAAAATCTCCTTTCCAGAATAATAAGCGCTCATCCTCGCCCCAAAACTCCATTTCTTCAACAGTGCGTTGAGGGCTTCCCCCCAGAAATTTCCCTTCTGGTACTGGCCACAGTCCGGGAGAGATGCCTACGGAAAGATCATCAACAATGATGATCCGGTCAGCAGTAGTATTCAATAAATGTTTGGCCACGTTTCTTCCGACAAATCCACAGCCGCCGGAAATCAAGTGATACTTCATAAACAAGGAAATGAGCTAAAATGGAAGGATAAAGAAAGAGAGAAATACCCTAATCTTCTGAATTAATACGATCGGAAATTCGATATTGGTTTCTATCCGGAGAGGTACGGCTGATCAATTCAGCCAACAGACCGGTGGTAAACAGAATGATGCCTAAGAGTAAACTGACCGCTCCAAAGAGCATGGCAGGCGTTCGGGCTCCCAAACCATATCCATAGACCAGCTTAGAAATCATCAGGTAAATCAAAGTACCTCCACCGATTAAGGCAAATACGCTTCCCCAGGTTCCGAAAAAGTGCATCGGCTTTTTGAGGTACTTATTGACAAAGACGATGGAAATCAGGTCAAGGAAGCCATTGATAAAGCGATTCAGTCCAAATTTTGTTACGCCATATTTGCGGGCACGATGCTGAACAACTTGCTCCCCGATATTGGCGAAGCCAGCCCATTTAGCCAAAAGCGGTACATATCGGTGCATTTCTCCATACACTTCAATGGCTTTCACTACCTCATTGCGGTAGGCTTTCAGTCCACAGTTAAAATCGTGTAGATTATGAATCCCCGAAACCAGGCGGGTGATGAAGTTAAAAAACTTGGAAGGGATGGTCTTCATGATGGGATCGTAGCGCTTTTTTTTCCATCCTGAAATCAAATCATAGCCCTTCTCCTTGATGCCTTTATAGAGGGTAGGAATTTCATCCGGACTATCCTGAAGGTCTGCATCCATGGTGATCACCACTTCTCCCTGAGCTGCCTGAAAGCCGGTATGAAGCGCAGCGGATTTGCCATAGTTTCGCTGGAACTTTATCCCCCGTAAAGCAGGGAATTCCTCGGATAATTTCTGAATCACAGACCAGGAGTTATCATTGCTGCCATCATCTATCATGATGACTTCGTAGGAATATTGGTTCGCCTGCATCACTTTGTCAATCCAGCCCATGAGTTCGGGGAGAGATTCATCTTCGTTATACAGAGGTACGACTACGGAAATGTCCATAAAAGAGCCTTAGGCGTTCGTAAAAGGAGGACAAAGATACAGATTTTTGCTACTCAAAATCCTCGTAAAGCAGGTACTTTTTTCTGACGCTTTTAAATTCCTGCACATCGGCTTGCCAGCTCTGATAAATATCCTCAGTTGCAACCCCATCCTGGATTTGTTTTTTGAAGCTTTCATTGCCTGGCCAACGGTGGAAGCCCTTTTTAAAATAGGCCCCGGAAACAGCCTTTTGCTGGTGAAGTTGATAAAAATAGGCCATCATAGCGGTTCCTGCCAGCAATAAATCCTTACCGGAAACCCGATTGGTGAAGGTCATGCCTTGGCAAAGTTCATCCTGAAATTTGGGATATTTTGATTTCCCTGGGAGAGAAACCGGTGTAAAATCTTTTTCCTGAAAATCCAGTCCGTACATAAAAGTACTGGCCCGGGCAGCCGCATCCTGCGGGAGTTGAAACCAGGGCGCACCAATCATAGTGAAGGCGTCATCGGTTCCCCGGCCCAGGCTGACTGGCGTAGGCTCAAACCAGCAGAGAGCCGGATATAAATAGGCTGCATATTCGGTGCCGATATTGGGAGAAGGGGGTACCCATGCCAATCCCGTGGCATCCCAACGCATATTGTGCTGATAGCCTTCACATAAGGCATAAGCAAGCTCCACCTGTACTCCCTCTTCCAACCAGCCTTCCTGGTTCACCATTTGGGCATATTCCGCGATGGTCATCCCGTGCACGATCGGAATGTGGTGCATGCCAATGAAGGATTCATGACCGGCTTCCAGCACCGGGCCATCCACATACCATCCATTGGGGTTGGGACGGTCCAGCACCCACATAGGGATACCTTTTTCGGCACAAGCCTCCATCATATAGCTCATGGTTCCGATGTAGGTATAATGGCGGGAACCTATATCCTGAATGTCGAACACCACTACCTCCAGTCCGGACATTTGCTCAGTATTGGGCTTTCTGGATTTTCCGTAGAGAGAAATGATAGGCAGCCCCGTCTTTTGATCCACCCCATCAGCTACCTTTTCCCCAGCATCGGCCGTGCCACGGAAGCCATGTTCCGGCGCAAATACCTTGGTAACCTGAACCCCATTGCGAATCAACGCATCTACCAGATGTTCTCCTCCCGGTAGAAGGGCGGTATGGTTGGCCACCACGCCAACATTTTTCCCTTGGAGTTGGCTCGCGTTATCTCGCAGAAATACCTCCGGGCCAGTGATCACCCGACCAGGGCCGGTATCTTCCTCCTGGACCCTACGCCCTTCACTCAGGCTGTCGCTTGGGGTATCTGTACCTTCCTGCGTAGAAGAATTTGCCGCACTACAGGCGATCATCAGGCATCCCAGAAATAAGCTCAGCAAGCGGGTGAGGCCAATGGGAAAATGGTTATATTCGTGGTGAATTCGCATATCAGTCATTTTTGTCGGCCACAAGTTACCAAAAAGGACCAAGCTGACAGGCGAAATTCAGGTAAAAGTCCGCCATTTTAAGCCTCACGACTTGAACTTCGAGTATTTCTTTGCCAGACGTATCACCTTTCAAACGCAGCGGGCGGTATCCGGTCTGGTGGTGCGGCTTTCTATTATCAGTATCGCACTAGCCGTGGCCACCATGGAGATTTCCCTCTCCTTTGTCCAGGGCTTTGAAACGGAGATCAGCAATAAGGTGGTAGGCTTTGGTTCACACGTCCTGGTCACCCACTATACCGAAAGCAGTTACAATAAGGTAGAAGTAAAGCCGATCTCCCTTTATGACACCCTGGTCATTGATCGGGGGGGACAATTTGAATATCGGATTGACACGGTGGTCAATGATCTTCAAAAGTTGGAAAATGTCAAAGGGGTATCTCCCTATATTCACAAAGCAGGGCTTCTTCAGTCAAGTGACTATTACGAAGCAGTGCTGCTTAAAGGGGTTCAGGCTGAATACCAATGGGACTTTCTGGAAGGATCTTTATTAGAAGGAAGCATCCCTGATTTTCATGGAGATACCGTCTCCAGAGAAATCCTAATCTCCAATCGGATTGCCCGGAAACTGGACTTGCAAGTGGGGGACAAGGGTCGATTCGTGTTCTTTCCTATGCCCATCAAACGAAGACCCGTCCGCATCGCCGGGATTTTTGAGACAGGCATGGAAGAATTTGATAACAGTTTTGTGATCTGCGACATTCGAACCCTGCGCGGTATCTGGGGCTGGGAAGATGATCAGATTTCGGGCATAGAGGTAAACCTGGAAAATATAGATACTGGCGATCAGTGGTATTGGAATTTTTCTAGCTTCCCTTTCCTCCATCAGGATACCCTTACGGCGCTAGACTACGCCAACATTGACATTGCTCGTTCCTCTCCACCAGAATATAAAGCCCGGCCTATCACCTGGATTTTTCCTGAAATCTTTGATTGGTTGGATATGCAGCATCAGAATGTGTGGGTCATCCTGATCCTCATGATGGTCGTAGCCATCATCAATATGACCTCTGTGATTCTCATCCTGGTCATTGAACGAACCTATACGGTGGGCATTCTCAAAGCCATGGGTCTGGCCAATCACCGCATTCAACGCATGTTCGTCTTCAATGCTTTTTTCCTGATTCTAATTGGGGTGCTGGCGGGGAATCTTTTGGGATTGGGTTTACTGGCTTCGCAGGACTTATTTGGGTGGCTAAAAGTCAATCAGGATACCTACTTCATCGAAACTGTCCCGGTCGCCTGGGTATGGGTCAGATTTATTCTGGTCAATATCGGGGTCACCCTGATTTGTGGGCTGGCTATGTTTCTGCCCACCATTATCATCAATCACATCAGCCCGGTCAAGGCCATCCGCTTTGAATAGGGATAGGGGTTATTTCTGTTTTTCCTCGAAAAATCCGGTTTCCCGGTTTTTGCGGACGTTGTTCCAGTCGAAGTACCGGCCATTCATGACCACATAGACGCCGGTATCCAGGAGTTGGGCGAAAGCAAGGGCGCTGCCCAGATTGAAAAAGCCATCAGAGGAGCCAAAGCGATAAGGAACCATGGCCCCCGTGAGGACAATGGTTTTGGGAATGTCTGCTTCTGCTAAAATTTTAGCGGTTTCCACCATGGTATCCGTACCATGGGTAATGAGGATGCGATCTTCCGGACAGTTCTGGCAATTTCTGACAATCAGGTCCCGATCTTCTGCCGTCATATCGAGGCTGTCGATCATCATCAGGGTACGGAGGTTGACCTTCACTGAATTACGACCCAGACGAAACATTTCAGGTAGCTGGGTTTCCTCGAAAAACAGCTCCCCGTGGATGTAATCGTAGTTCTTGTCGAAGGTTCCGCCTGTAGCGAAAATCCGTATTTCCATATTCTGAGCCATAGCTCTCAACAGAGAAGCGTCTAAATCAAGCGCCTAATTAACTAAATGCCCTTCTAATAACCTAAGTGAATCAGGCTTAAAAACAAGGGATCGGGACAAAAAAAAATATTGTCCACAGATAGCCTCAAAAGTTGAAGAATTGGCAGAAAAACGGGGTTTTGCTTCTATTTTCCGTATCGGGCTTTTTTACTCCAAAGGCCAGTATTCCCAGGCGCCAATGTCAAATCCATCATAGCGAAGGCTGTCCATGCGCCCGCGAATGTCATCCAGATAACCAGAAGAACCCTGCGGATTATCCACACCAGCATTGATCAGGGGACTGGTCTCCAGGGGTCGGTAGTCCCAAAGGGTAAAATCATTGAAGAGTGGATCTACATTGGCGATGGCATCTTTTAAATGCGGACTTACCGCTGGGAAGTAATCCTGACTTACCCGCACTAAGCTATGGTCGAACACCAGCAAGTCAAAGGGCGCTCCATTCAGGGTATCCAGGACAATTTCGTCCTCCTCTGAGCCCCAGATTGCGCAATTAACGAAACGGGTGTAGCTGGGATAAATATCTGCCGTGATCCCATCAAAAGTGAACCAGTTGGACAGGCGAATCTGCGGACTACGTCGGGAGAAGCGCGGCCAGGCCAGGTTAAAATTGGCGAAGGTACAATTGAAGAAGTCGTATTTGCCTCCCCCGATGGTCAGGACGGTATGTTGCTTACAGGTATTCACCACCGTATTTTCCATCAGGATAGAAGGAAGGGCTGCCGCCACTGATCCGCTACCGTCCACTCCGACACCTACCACTCCATGAACGCCCATGTTCCGAATCTGGCAGTATTGGACTGTTAGCTTGGGTTGGTCATTGACGGGAATGGAATCTACCTCTATGCCGATCTGAGCATTTTTTACTGTACAGTGCCGCAGAATATTGTCTTTACTGGAAGGCAAAAAGCGTAGCCCACGCCATTGGGCAGGATTCTCCAGGGCTGCCGAATCAAAGCGCACGCTTTTAAACTCAATGGGCAGGTCGACGGTACCTTCAGCTTTGAGGGTCCCATCTACGATCAGCCAGGAATACAAGCCCACCGTAGGCACGTTCGAAGAGTCCCTTACCGTGAACTTATAAGGAGTAAAGAAAATCTCGGTTCCAGGAAGTACGGTGACGGTTACTCCTTCCGGGATGAATATGGGCCCATCCATGATAATGGGTTTTTCTGGCGTCAACACTGTATCCCTGCGGAAGAAAAAGCTCCCCGAATCGAGGTTTAGAAATTGATTTTCCAGTTTAATCCGCGCCTTGAGAAAATAAGCATCTACCACCCGGGCTCTGACCAAGACCCGCTGGATCTCGTCGCCAATTTCAAACAAAATATAGTCCTCCACCCAGGCATCCTGTTCCTTGGATTTCAGGTTGACAAATATGTGCATGCTGTCCTTGCGGGCAATCACCACATCGGTGGCTTCTCCTCCCTGAATGCCATCCACGATCATGTCGAACTCTGACGCATCTCCCCGCTCCAGCCAGACTCGGGAAATGACCAGGTCTTTGTTCTGCTCATTGTGCACGATCAAGCGTTCACTGGGCGTAAGCAGGGTAGTGAAAACCGAATCAAAGTTGACCGAATCACGATCGAAGGTCAGTATCCCCTCTGCTACCGGGTTTAGCGGTCTCTCACAACTGGAAAGCACCACAATAAAGAGGGCGATCCATCCCAGGATTATCTTTACTCTCATGGACCAAACCTAAGGAGGGAATGCAAAAGAAAAAAGTCAATTTACATGCCCTTCCTCGAGCAAGAGCTGGCAAAATTGTTTCCTGAAGCCGAAGCTCCTAATTTGCGGCATGCAGCTACTGGGAATTATTACACTGGCATTTCTGGGCATTCGCTTTCTGGTGAGTCTTGGGAATTGGCTGAGCCAACCGCGCCTGCAAGCAGGTCAGCTTAAGGGATCCCCCAAGGTCTCTATTCTGATTCCAGCCAGGAACGAGGCGCATAACCTCCCTCATTTGTTTTCTCAGCTTAAGCCCCTCTCCTACCCTCATCTGGAAATCCTCATCCTGGATGACCACTCGGAAGATGAGACAGCGATCCTGATCCAGGAAGCTCAAGCCGAAATAGGGGGACTTTCCTACCGGGCAGGTGCTCCCCTACCTGCTGACTGGTTGGGTAAAAACTGGGCCTGCCACCAGCTCGGCCAAGCCGCTACCGGGGATTTTTTCCTTTTCCTGGATGCTGATATTCATCGGTTGAAACCAGGCTTTATTGAGGCTACCATCGCCGAGATGGAGAAAAAGCAACTCAGTTTGCTATCTCTTTTTCCGAATCAGCTCATGATCACCCGTGGAGAACAGCTCGTGGTGCCCATCATGCACTACTTACTGCTTTCCCTCTTACCGCTCGCCTTTATTTACAGGCTCCCCTTTCCCTCTATGGCTGCCGCCAATGGCCAATTTATGTGCTTCCGCGCCGAAGACTACCGGCAGCATCAATGGCACCAGCAAGTAAAGCAGGTCATAGTGGAAGATATTGCTATCATGCAAACCCTCAAAAAAGCGGGTAAAAGGGGAATGACTTTTGTCGGGAATGCTTGGGTACATACCCGGATGTACCAGAATTTTCAAGAAGGGATAGAGGGCTTTAGTAAAAATATGTTGTCGGGCTTTGGTAATCAGATTTGGGGCTTGCTCGTCTACGTATTTTTCATGTATTTTGCTTGGGTAGTGGTATGGCCGGCCTTTCCTCCCTACGCAGGCTATATTTCCATCGCCCTTATGCTGGGCATACGAGCGATGATCAGTGATTTAGCAGACCAGCCCATCCTTCGGAATCTCCTCCTGCACCCGCTGCAAATGGCGATTTTGGTCTGGATCGGAGGGCAGTCGATACGCAAAAAATGGCGCGGTAAAAACGAATGGAAAGGAAGAAACCTTCAGTTACAGTAACCACCTTGGTGCTCGTTATCCTGCATCAGGTAGGAGCCATCGGCCTTCAGCTAGAAAGCTCTGAAGCCCTGTTCCAGTCCCTGGTGCCTGTGAACCTAATGCTAACCGTTGCCGCCCTGGCCTGGTATCACCGAATCTGGAATATGTCCTTTGGTCTATGGGTATTTGGCGTGTTCTGGGGAGGCTATCTGGTAGAACTACTTGGGGTAAAAACTGGGGTTATTTTTGGAGAATACTATTATGGAGATGCCCTGGGGCCCAAGGTTGCCGCTATTCCTCCACTGATGGGCATGCTTTGGGTCATGCTGGCCTATATTGCTGGGATCGTCAGTCAAAAAACTTCTTCCAATCTATGGTTACGGGTGATCGTTGGTTCCCTGATTATGGTCGGGTTGGACTTGTTGATTGAACCCGCCGCTCCTCGCAATGATTTCTGGTATTTTCGAGGAGGCGTCGCGCCTTTTCTCAATTATTTTGCCTGGTTTGTTATTGCTGCCTTGATGCAGCTAGGTTTCCATCGCTTGCACCAGGAAAAAACCAACCCTCTGGCCTATCCTGTCTTATTGATTCAGATTGGCTTTTTCCTCTCCTTCCTGGTGGTGGACATGGCCTTTTAATCAGGAAAGCATTTAGTGGCCTTATTTATCCTGTTTTTTTCTCAAGGAATCTTCTATTTTGAGGCATGAGAAAAAAGCTATTCGCATTGATCCTTTGCCTTGGCATGTACCAGGGCCTATTAGCACAGAATTTCGGTGGGGGCATTAGCCTTGGGGCCAATATCAGCCAGGTTGACGGAGACGCATTTGGCGGCTTTAACCAAGGGGGCGTTTCGGTCGGAGGCTTCGTTTACTATCCCCTGGCCAAGCAACTCTTTCTGCAACCGGAAATCAACTTTGATCAGCTAGGTAGTGCCGCAGGGGGATTCCTGGTGCTGCGCACCACCCATATTAGCGTGCCCGTTTTGCTAAAACTGGCCTTGCCAGTAGAGTTAGGAAACTCCACCCAGGAATTACTGTTCCACATCGGGCCGGTATTTGGCTATCTCCTTAGTGCACGGGACTTCAACCTGGATCAAACCCAAAATCTCAACCGCATTGATTACCGGGCTGTAGCTGGGGTTAGCTACCGCTTTAGCCGCAGGACCTCCTTTTTGATCAGGTATGGCTATTCAGTGGTTTCTTTTGTCCCGACCAATGTCTCTCCCGTCTCGATCATTGCGCAAGGCAGGACTGGTCTGGCCCACAATTATGTGCACCTTTCGCTGCGGTTTCATTTGATTGACTAAGGGCTATTTTTTAGGCCGGTAATGACCATCAAATAGAATGCTCCAGTTCTCTCCTCCATCCTGACTTAATCGCCAGGTTTGGCGGACCGTCCCATCTTCCTGACGCGTCCAGCTTATTTCATTCTTGACCAAGCGGCCTTGCACCGTCTGTTCATTACCCATGACCATTTTACCCTTTTGCCCCGCTCCTTTGAGATGGAGAACCGTACCTCCATTATCAATCCAATACTGCTCCCAGCGCTTCAAGGCTGGATTGTACTTATTCAGGCTGGTCCCTTTATAACCGGTAGCAGTTTCATAGTGTTCCTGAATAGCCGTCCCCCCGAGAATCGATTCAATGCGACTCAGTCCGGCCAGGGTATCGGTACCAAACTTATACACGTTCCATTCTCCCAGCCAGAAATCAAAGGCTTGGACAGGCGTCTCCTCCACACTGCTTTGCCCCAGCGTGAACAGCGGAAAGGTAAATGCAAGTAAAATGACAGAAAGTAGCTTTTTGGGTGTCATAGTAGTAGTTTTTTCGATACATGGAAAAATAGGCATCAGGACAGTATGAAAAGCGAGTAAATCCTGCTTTTTTCCCAAAGCCCTCCCTGAATTGAAGATCGACTATGGAAAATACTCCTGGCCTCCATATTTTTTCATTTCCTGAAAGAGCCTCACACACCACATGTCAAGATGCTGAAAAACAGCCACTTACATATTTTAGCGTATCGATAAGCAGACTCTCTATCTGGAAATTAATGGCTTGCATTTGGAGGCAAGACTCTCTTTCTTGAAATATATACATAGGGAAAAAGCACCATTCTTTTATCGGAAATGGAGCAGATTACACGGCTACTTAACCTACTATTACTATGGAATTTCTTCCTTTGATCATTCAATTGGCGAGTGGAGCCCTGGGGGGAAACCTGGTAGGTTCCCTCATGAAAAACTTATCTCTGGGAACCCTCGGAAATTCTTTGGCCGGTATTCTGGGCGGAGGGCTGGGAGCCGGTATCCTGAATTTTGCTGGGATGGATTTTGGAAGCGGTTTGGACTTGATGGGCATCCTTGGCAGTGTCGCAGGAGGCGGCGTTGGAGGAGGGGTAGTAATGGCGGTAATCGGAATGATTAGAAAAGCAATGGCCAAATAAGGCCTCTGAATTTGGATTTACTTGGACGATAGTCGTGAAATACGCCGGTAACCGGTCAGTTGCCATGATTCCCACCATAGAAGCAAGGCATTGATCGGTTACTTATTTATTTAGCCTTCTATTCCAGAATTAATTTTACCGCCCGGCTCACCCTGATTCCATCAATAGCAGCCGACATGATCCCACCTGCATATCCGGCCCCTTCTCCACATGGAAATAAACCTGCGACCTCAGGATGCATGAGACTCTCCTGATCACGCGGAATCCGCACGGGTGAAGAAGTCCGGGATTCTACTCCCACCACCACAGCTTCTTCGGAAATATAGCCTCGTAGTCTTTTGCCAAAATGAGCTAATCCCCGTTGCAGACGCATACCTATGCGTTTAGGTAAGACCTCTTTCAGAGATACCGGATTCAATCCAGGCAGATAAGAACAGTCAGGCAAGTCCTGAGAAACCTTCCCTGCCAGAAAATCTGTCAGCCGCTGAGCCGGGGCTACTTGTTTGCCGCCCCCCGCCACAAAGGCACGCTGTTCGATCTCTTTTTGGTAGGCCATGGCCCCCATAGAATGCTGCAAATCCTTCGGCAAATCCTCCAGAGATACTTCTACCACCATCCCAGAATTGGCATAGGCAGAATTCCGTTTAGAAGGCGACCATCCATTGACCACCACTTCTCCTTCTGCCGTGGCTGCCGGACATATAATACCGCCGGGACACATGCAAAAGGAATAAACCCCTTTGCTTTCGACTTGGGTGACCAGGCTGTAGGAAGCAGCAGGTAGATTTTCCGGACGGGCCCCACCAACATGGTATTGAATCTGATCTATCAGGGCTTGAGGATGTTCTACCCGTACGCCCAAAGCAAAAGATTTCGCAGCAAAGCTAATCCGTTGGCGGTCAAGGATCTCAAAGATATCCCGAGCGGAGTGCCCGGTAGCCAGAATCATCGCCCGGGCGTCCCACCATTGGTCGCCATTAACCTGAATGCGTTTCAATTGCCCGCTGCTATATTCCAGGTCAGTAAGCTTGGTCTCAAAGTGTATTTCTCCTCCAGAGGCCAGGATTTGTTCCCGCATGGCCTGGATGATGGCCGGAAGCTTATTGGTGCCAATGTGAGGATGGGCATCAATGAGGATTTCTTCCGTAGCCCCGAAGTGAGTCAGGGTTTCCAAAACCGTGCGGGTATCTCCTCGCTTGGTGGAGCGGGTGTAGAGTTTGCCGTCGGAAAAGGTTCCGGCTCCTCCCTCCCCAAAGCAATAATTGCTTTCGGGGTTGACGATACCTTCGCGGGTGAGTTTAGCCAGGTCCCGGCGTCTTTCCCGCACCGGCTTACCCCGCTCAATTACCACGGGTTTTAGGCCTTGACGGATCAGTTCCAGGGCTGCGAATAAACCCGCAGAGCCCAGGCCCACCACGATCACTTCGGCCTTGTCTGCTACATGGGGCCAGTCAAAGGCAGGCTTTTCTTCCGGCGCAAAAACTTCATCTACCCACACTTGATACCGCAGCAAGAACTTTACCGGGTTTTTCCGGGCGTCAATGGACCTTTTTTCCAATTTCACGCCAGAGATCCGGTTAGGATGCACCTTTAACTGCCGACTGATCCAGCGTTGGGGGAAGGCAGGATCGGACAAGGCTTCCGGACGAACTTTTATGGTACAACTTTGTGGCATCGGGCAAAGATACTAGCTTTTTTCGGTCGGTACTTTTGTTTCCTCCAAATTCCTCCTAGCTTCCCAGCTCCAACCCATGGCAAATGAAACAACGTAAGCGTATCGCTCTGGTAGCCCACGACCACATGAAGGATGAACTGATGGAATGGGTAGATTTTAACTGGGAAAAGCTCGTCCAGCATGACATGATCTGTACGGGTACCACGGGTCGCAAGGTAGAGGCATTGTTATTGGAAAAAATCGGAGATAAACCCGGGTACAGCCTGGAAGTCAGGCGGCTCAAATCCGGACCCTTGGGAGGCGATCAACAATTAGGCGCCATGATCGCCGAGCGCATGGTCGATATGTTTATCTTTTTCTGGGACCCGATGAGTGCCCAGCCCCATGACGTAGATGTCAAAGCCTTGTTGCGGATCGCAGTTTTGTACAACGTTCCCACGGCCAGCAACCGTGCGTCCGCAGATTTTCTTATCTCCTCTCCCCTGTTCGAGGAAGCCTATCAGCCCGCGGCGACCGATTTTTCCGATTACCTCAACCGAAAAATTTAAGTACTTATACCAAGGCCGGAGCGGGAGAAAGTTCGCCAGTAGAATGAATGGGATTCAGGATGCGTCCCAGGATTTTTTTCGTAATCAAATACGTTGGTTTTACTCCTACACTGCCGAGGCTACCACTCGCCAGCGTACCGCCGGTGATCAGGGGATTATCAGAAGCGTAGTAAGCATATCGCAAGGCAATCTCTGATTCTATGTGCTTACGGATGGCATAAGCCGCCTGTATGGCCTTTTGGTAATGGGCACCTTCCATCTCCAGTCCGATGCCACTCCAGGAAGAATACTTAAAGTAAGCCAGCAAGTCCCGGTTTTGCAGGGAGGTACCCAATACCGTGATCATGGGCCCTGAACATACAAAGACCCCTTCTCCCTCAAAATCGTTACAGCAGAAATCGTTTTTGAAAGGGTAATTATCCGCGGTACCCTCAAACACATGTGCATCAGGAATCATGATGTCGCCTTTGCCCCCTTCCAGGATGCCCGCTTTCCCCATGATGTTGATGGACTTCACATTCATCGGAAAAATCTCATCGCCCACAGTATAGGGCCTCAGCAGCTCATCCATGGTTTCATAAGCCTGCTCTCCGAAAGCATAGTCCATGACCAGGATGAGGGGTTTTTCCTCCTGGATAAAGGCGCTGTCCACCTCCAGATCCGGGGCCAGTAATTTCGGATTAAGGCGGGCCGTATCGAAAATTTGGACCGAGATATTGGTGCCAAAGGGGTCTTGCTGTTCGTGCATGCCGTGAGTGAGGGCGTATTTGCGCACTTTTTTCCGCAGCGCTCCATGTTCAGCCAAGCTCAGTTCATTGGCCAGGGCCTCCACATCCAGGGCTTTCCCCAAGGTCTTAGTTAGGGCTGGATAGGCG
This sequence comes from Bacteroidota bacterium, assembly GCA_038527215.1. Taxonomy (GTDB): domain Bacteria; phylum Bacteroidota; class Bacteroidia; order J057; family J057; genus JAWPMV01. Next base: position 25,607 of record JBCBGC010000058.1, on the reverse strand, counting down.
TAGAGGCTGTTCATGACACTGTGCATATTGGCTGAAATAATATGCAGCGGTCGGTCAAATAGCTTCTTCTGGTGGAGATATTGTTTGATGGCATTGGCCCAGCGCTCTCCATATAAATGCTGGCCAATTCTCTCTCTCAGCGTCGGGCTAAAACTGATGACTCGCTCCTTGCCTTCCAATTCGTCCTCCATGGCCAGCTTTCCCATCCAGTAAATGGCATGGAACAAACCATTATTGGTAGACTTATTTTGCTCCAGCCGACGGTAAGCATGTCGGGTCTCTTCAAAGGTCCTGCCAAGGATGTTACTCAGGTATGTCAGGGCCAGTTCTTCCTCTTCCAGGGGAAGTTCCCGCACCCCTTCCTCAACCATGGCCCCGAGCTTTTTCCACTCAACGATGGTTTTGGCATCCCGAATCTGCACATGTTCCCGGATTTTGCGGGCTTCGATGTACATAAAGGTCAGGTGAGTCAGGATATCGTAGATTTCACTGCGCCCCCGGGTTACTTCAATGAACATCTGTTCCTGGTCGATCCGGTAACAGTTGCGACGTCGCTTGGCTGGCATGATGACCTCAAATCCAGAATCTTCATAGCCTTCGGAAGAAATGAGCTTGATCAGCCTGGTCTCTTCTATGCCCTTGGGGAGGCGGTCCAGGACGTACACCAAGCCGTCCAGTTCCACCTTATAGGGATCGGACATGGCCCCGTATATTTCCGGGCTGACCGTCAGTAGGGCATCGGTCAAAACCTCTCCAGCTTCCCCCAGCTGCCGATATCGGCCCCGGTTGAACAGATGCCGCATTTCGATGTAGAGCCGCTCGATGGCTGCACGGGCCTCTCTGGCTCGTTTGATCTGAAGCTCGTTCATTTCTTCTTCCATAGGTGAAAATTGTGTATTAATGCATCTGTCCGTTGGCAGACAAGCAGCTATAGTCCAAAATTAGAAGTTTCCCCGCAAATTGTAGGGATGTTTTCTTATACTTACATTTCACTGTCTAAACATCAACCCTTCGTAACCCTAATATTTTTTTAGATGAAAAATTTCGTACTCCTTTTGTTGGCCAGCTGCTTGCTGTGTGCTACGGATGTATTCAGCCAGAAGTTACCAGGATTGGACAAAAGTCCCCTGGACATGGCCTATTATCCGCCCAGAGCCCCCTTCCGCGCTTTCGAACAGGATGACCGGAGAAAAGCTGCGTTGGCTCCCGTGATGCGGGTTGTTTACTCTCGTCCTCAACTGAAAGGCCGTGATTTAGCGACCCTGGTTTCTTCTGAGGAAAGACCATACCGCCTTGGGGCCAATGAGTCCGCCGAACTGGAAGTATTTAAAGAAGTAAGCATGGGCGGTACCACGCTGGCCCCCGGACGCTATTCCATTTTTGCCATGACGGGCGGAAATGAATGGACCCTGATCGTAAACTCCGCTTTATACAGCTGGGGTTCTTACTTCTACGATGAAAGCAAAAACGTGGCTGAAATCAAAGGACACGTTAGCCCAACATTGGAAAGTGTTGAGGCGATGGCCATTACTTTCTCTGATGATGCCATGTTTATTGCCTGGGGGAACAGCAAAGTAGAATTTCCTATCAAGCAGTCTTTCCCTGACATGGACAAAAGTCCTATGGACGTAGCCTACTATCCTTCCGGTGCGGTCTTCAGAGCCCGTCAGCAGGATGCAGAAAAGAGATTGGCCATGGAACCCAAGATTCGGGTATTCTACTCTCGTCCCCAGTTAAAGGATCGTCCGCTCAGCGAGCTCATCAAAGATGGCGAAGTGTACCGACTAGGTGCCAATGAGAATGCCGAGCTGGAAGTTTTCTCCGAAATTAAGATGGGCGGGGAAAGCATTGCGCCTGGCCGTTACTCACTCTACAGCCTCAAAGACGGCAATGACTGGACCATCATCCTCAATAAAGACCTGGATGGATGGGGCGCTTATGCTTACAACAAAGAAAATGACGTTGCTCGTTTTAAAGTGGCGGCCAAAGAAAATGACAAAACCGTAGAAGCCCTAACCATCACTTTTGCCGATGACAACATGGTCATCGCCTGGGCTAATACCATGGTACAAGTTCCCGTTGAATAAGGAAGGAACCAGATTAACTTAAAAAAGCCGGACGTTATCGTCCGGCTTTTTTTATGCTGAAGGAGGCATTATTCCCGGGAAACCTCATCCGAAGTATCCACAGAATATCCCACTGAAATATCTACATACGTACCGTTTTCACGGATTTCAAATACCAGGCTCGCGTTACCCCTTTGCAGCACATCTTCGGTATAAATACCGACCTGTACCAACTTGCTGGCACCTGAAGCCAAATCCCCCACCACGATAGAATCCGCCAGGCTCAAGCCTTGGATATCGTTAAGTTCGCGTGGAAAAACGGTTACGTTCTTTGCCGGGTAAGGTCCTACATTTTGTAAGGTAAAACTGATCAGGCTGCCTTCTCCAGGCTCTACGATCCCATTATCGTTTTCATCTTCAAATTTGAAGTCATTACTCACCTGCAATTCAGGGAAGCCAAAATTCAAGCGGATGGGTTTGCTGACATCCTTTACTGTTTGCCCAAAAGCCGTAGAACAAATACCTAAGAGCAGGCCACAAAACAGGCATCTTCTTATCATATCTCACCTATTGTCCCTCTAAAATTACAGAATTTTACTTCATATTCTGTATCTACTCCAATTTTTGAATTTTATAGGAGCCTAACACTTGCCCATCTGCCCGCACAAATTGTAACAGATAAAAGCCATCAGCCAGGTTTCTCACGTTGAATTCGATGCGATGTGAACCCGTCAATTTCAATGCTTTCATGGGAATCGCAGTTTGTCGGCCTCGCATATCAAAAATGCCCATTTTCATATCGACCGGCTTATCTACCGTCAATAAGACTACCAGCAATTCAGTGGCTGGATTCGGATAGATCTGATAATCCAGGCGAATGCCGAATTTTTCATCTGTTTTCAGAAAAATATCATCATGCTGTTGGAATCCCTCGGTCAGGATCAGGGTCCCGCCCCCACTGACCAGGGTCAGGGTAACTGCTTCCCCAATGGTATAGGAAAGACTAAGGGTATCTCCCAAAGTATCTCCTTCGGCCAGTCCCCCGGCTGATGGCAACACAAAACGCTCTATGTTGAGCTGCGCCAGGCCTTGAGTGGGCAGAAGCCCGCCCCCGAAAACAAAGAGGGCGAGCATCATGCCTAACATATGGAAGCTATTATTTCTCATTTTGCTCCTTTTTTTCCAGTTCATTGATCCGCTGCTCCAACTTCTCAATTAGTTCGGTTTGCTTCTGGATCAGGGTCTGCTGCTGGGCTGCATTTTGCTCCTGCTCCTGCATGGCCTTGATCAGCACCGGAATCAGGTCAGAATAGTACAGGCCATAAAGCTCCTCTTTCGCACTTTCGCTGGTAACAGGGGCATTCACCACTTCTTCCAGGACTGGCAGTACCTCTTGAGCAATCAGACCGATTTTCTTCTGCTCTCCTTCCTGACCTTTCCAGTTGTAGCTTACAGGGCGAAGTTTCATCACCTCATCTAATCCGTAAGTCAGTTCCTCTATATTAGATTTGGCCCGGAAATCTGAAGTAGTGGTAATGCCATTGGCTACATAAGCATCCCGATATCTGAAGCTACCGCTTCCCAGGTCGTGCGTGGCATCAGCATCTGGGACCATGTGGCCATCTACGGCCAGTTGAGTAACCGACAAGGAATCATGCTGCCATTCAGAGGCACCATTGTTCCAGACCATGATCTCGCCATTATCAGGCGTAGCGGTGGAAATCGTACGGTTACGCAGGGCTATGACCGTTGCCGCGCCTACGGTGCCACTCAAGTCAGTGCCGACTGCGGTTCCAGAACCATCGTTGTCAGTGGTCGGTACCCATTCGCTGTTGGTGTTGTCCCAGGCCAGTACCTGGCCATCCGTGGGAGCATTGGTAGAAAGGGCCCGGTTGCGCAAGGCTACGACCGTTGCCGCGCCTACGGTACCACTCAAGTCAGTACCTACTGCGGTAGAAGCACCATCATCATCAGCTGAGGGAACCCACTGAGAAGCGGCATTGTTCCACTTCAGGATCTGTCCATCGGTGGGAGCGGTAGTAGAAATGGTCCGATTGCGGAGGGCCACGACAGTAGCCGCGCCTACGGTGCCACTCAAGTCGGTGCCGACGGCCGTTCCAGAACCATCGTTATCTGCGGTGGGTACCCATTCGCTATTGGTGTTATCCCAGGCCAGGACCTGGCCGTCAGCCGGAGCGGTGGTCGAAAGCGCCCGATTGCGCAAAGCTACGACCGTAGCGGCTCCTACGGTGCCACTCAGGTCGGTGCCGACTGCGGTACCGGAACCATCATTATCAGCTGCAGGAACCCATTCACTGTTGGTATTATCCCAAGCCAGTACCTGACCATCGGTCGGAGCGGTGGTAGAAAGGGCCCGGTTGCGCAGGGCTACTACGGTGGCCGCACCTACCGTACCACTCAGGTCCGTGCCGACAGCGGTTCCAGAACCATCGTTTTCGGTGGTTGGCACCCACTCACTGCCAGAAGCGTCCCAGGCCAGCACTTGTCCATCGGTGGGAGCAGTGGTAGAAAGGGCTCGGTTGCGCAAGGCGACCACGGTAGCCGCGCCTACGGTACCACTAAGGTCGGTGCCTACAGCTGTGCCAGAGCCATCATTATCGGTAGTGGGTACCCATTCACTGTTGGTATTATCCCAAGCCAGTACCTGCCCATCGGCAGGGGCCGTAGTAGAAAGCGCCCGGTTGCGGAGGGCTACTACTGTTGCCGCACCTACGGTGCCACTCAAGTCAGTACCTACTGCGGTAGAAGCACCATCATCATCAGCAGAAGGAACCCACTGAGAAGCGGCATTGTTCCACTTCAGGATTTGTCCATCGGTCGGAGCCGTAGTAGAAACCGTCCGGTTGCGGATAGCCACGACAGTAGCCGCGCCTACGGTTCCACTTAAGTCGGTACCGACAGCTGTTCCGGAACCATCGTTATCCGCCGCTGGTACCCATTCGGAATTGGTGGCATCCCAGGACAACACCTGACCGTCCGTTGGAGCAGTGGTAGAAAGGGCCCGGTTACGAAGGGCTACTACGGTGGCTGCACCAACCGTTCCGCTAAGGTCCGTACCTACGGCAGTGGCAGAACCATCATCATCGGCAGCAGGAACCCATTGGGATCCGGCATTATTCCACTTTAGAATCTGGCCATCCGCAGGTGCAGTATTGGCTACCGCATTCCCTTGAATCTGAGCTACGGTCGGATTAGGATAGGTACCACTCAGGTCCCCCCCCGCGGAAGTGGCGGTGGTAATATCATCAGAAGCATCGGTATCTCCCACATTGATAATGGTACTCCCACTTAGGGCGATTCCAGATCCTCCGGAATATGGCAGGGCAATCGAATTGCCTCCCGAAATACTCACATTGGTACCTGAAACAGAAAGCGTTTGTAACTCGTTGGTTGGATCAGTGTCGGTATCCGAGGAGTTTACCCAGGCCGTTCCGTTGTATTTCAATACCTCATCTGCTGCAGGGGCCGTAATGGTTACAGTTTCTCCTTGTAAGCTGGCGATGGTTGGATTCGGATAAGTACCGGTCAGGTCTCCCCCAGCGGCAGTGGTATTCGTAATGTCATCGGTAGAATCCCGGTCTCCGGTGTTGATCAACACCACTCCCCCAGTCAGCGTATCGATCCCCGCTCCGGGAAGATAAACCGGGGCGGCAGTTGGAATGGTAACCGTATCACTGCTTCCTGCGCCATCGCTCAGATAGAGCTTATTAGCCAGCAGACCAAGGATCTGAATTTCATTCGTGGTATCCCGGTCTACATCCTGGCTATTGACCCAGGCTGTGCCATTATAGCTCAACACATCATTATTAGCAGGCGCGGTGATGGTAACGGTCTCTCCCTGCAGATTGGCGATGGTCGGATTCGGATAGGTTCCGGTCAGGTCTCCGCCAGCGGCAGTGGTATTGGTGATGTCATTGGTAGAATCCTGGTCGCCAATGTTGATAATGGTATTGGAAGAAATGGCGATGCCATCTCCGGCCGTAAGGGTCGGAGGAATAGCAAAGCTGCCTCCACCATCAGAAAGAGTTACAGTAGAACCAGACAAACTGATGGTCTGTAATTCGTTCGTGGCATCTGCATCAGCGTCTGCATCGTCATCTATAGCCGGTGCCCACTGGCTACCGTTCCATTTCAGCACATAATCCGTAGTAGGAACCGTATTGGCAACGGCATTGCCTTGCAGCCCGGTAACGGTCAGGGCGCTAAAAGTACCAGAAGCGTCGCCGCCGGCAGTAGAACTGGTCGTAATATCGTCTGAGGCGTCCGTATCTCCAGTGTTGGCTACGACTCCGGCCGTGATAGAAATTCCGGTCCCCGCAGTGTAGGTAGTATTATCATCTGAATTAGGGACCCATTGGGTGCCACTCCATTTTAAGACCTGCCCAGAGGAAGGTGCAGTAGAAGAAACTGCACTACCTTGAATGCCCGTTACGGTCAGGGCACTGAAAGCACCAGAAGCATCGCCTCCAGCAGTTGAACTGGTGGTCAGATCATCAGAAGCGTCAGTGTCACCACTGTTGATAATGGTAGTACCCGAAACCGTGATGCCTGCACCGCCGGTATAGGTAGTATTGTCATCGGTGTTAGGGACCCACTGGGTGCCGCTCCACTTTAATACTTGTCCAGAGGAAGGCGCGGTAGAAGAGACGGCACTCCCTTGAATGCCGGTTACGGTCAGGGCTGAGAAAGCACCGGAAGCATCCCCTCCAGCGGTGGAACTGGTGGTCAAATCATCAGAAGCATCGGTATCTCCGCTGTTGGTTATAACGCCAGCCGCGATAGAAATACCGGTTCCTGCCGTATAGGTGGTATTATCATCGGTGTTCGGTACCCACTGCGTACCACTCCATTTCAAAACCTGCCCAGAGGATGGCGCGGTAGAAGAAACGGCACTGCCTTGAATGCCGGTAACGGTCAAGGCCGAGAAAGCACCAGAGGCATCCCCTCCAGCCGTTGAACTGGTGGTCAAATCATCAGAAGCATCGGTATCACCCGTATTAATGATGGTGGTACCTGATACGTTGATGCCAGTGCCGCCAGTATAGGTTGTATTGTCATCGGTATTGGGGACCCATTGGGTGCCACTCCATTTCAATACCTGGCCAGAAGTAGGCGTAACTGCGGCTACCGCATTGCCTTGTAACTGAGCCACAGTAGGATTAGGATAGGTACCACTCAGGTCTCCTCCTGCAGCAGTGGTATTGGTAATATCATTGGTACTATCAGTATCCCCAATGTTCGTAATCGTTGATCCAGAAACCGAAATACCCGTTCCTGCATTGATCGTGCCGCCAGTATCGGTTCCAGGGGCCCACTGGGTACCATTCCATTTCAGGACCTCTCCTGATGCTGGAATGGTGTTAGAAACAGCATTTCCTTGCAGCCCGGTTACGGTTAGGCCACTGAACGTACCAGAGGCGTCTCCCCCTGCGTTGCTGGTATTGGTGAGGTCATCAGAAGCGTCCGTATCGCCCGTATTGGCAATGACCCCTGCAATCAGAGAGATGCCTGTGCCAGCCGTATAGGTGTCTCCGTTATCCGTATCAGGTACCCACTGTGTACCGTTCCATTTCAACACCTGGCCAGAAGAAGGCGTGGTATTGGCCACGGCATTGCCTTGTAAGGCGGTTACACTTAGCGCACTAAAGGTACCGGAAGCATCGCCACCTGCCGTAGAACTGGTCGTCAGGTCATCAGAGGCGTCTGTATCGCCGGTATTGGTCACTACCCCTCCTGAAATGGTGATTCCTGTGCCACCCGTATAGGTAGTATTATCATCTGTGTTTGGAACCCACTGAGAACCGCTCCATTTGAGGATTTGCCCGGCTGTAGGAGCCGTAGAAGAAACGGCATTGCCTTGCAGTTGGGCTACGGTGGGGTTCGGGAAAGTACCACTCAGGTCTCCTCCTGCTGTACTTCCCGTGGTAATATCATCGGAAGCATTGGTATCACCAGCATTGGTGATGACATTGCCTGCAGAGATGGTGATTCCAGTGCCAGCACTGTAGCTCACCCCATCGTCAGAACCGGGAGCCCACTGGGTTCCGTTCCACTTCAGGACCTGACCAGAAGCAGGTGCCGTATTAGAAACGGCATTCCCCTGTAGCCCTGCCACAGTTGGGTTTGGATAGGTTCCATTCAAGTCTCCCCCGGCAGCACTACCAGAAGTAATATCGTCTCCGGCATTGGTATCACCGGTATTGGTTACGATGCCGCCTGCGATAGAGATCCCGGTACCTCCGGTATAGGTGGTATTATCATCCGAGTTAGGAACCCACTGGGTGCCACTCCATTTCAAGATTTGTCCGGCAGAGGGCGCAGTGGAAGAAACGCCATTGCCTTGAATCCCCGTTACGGTTAAGCCAGAGAAAGTACCAGAGGCATCTCCGCCAGCGGTAGAAGCGGTGGTGATATCATCTGAAGCATCGGTATCTCCCGTATTGGTAACAATGTTACCTGCCAGAGAAATACCCGTTCCCGCAACATAAGCGGTATTGCCATCGGTATCAGGTACCCATTGGGTACCACTCCACTTCAGCACCTGCCCCGTAGAAGGAGCAGTAGAAGAAACGGCATTGCCTTGAATGCCGGTTACGGTTAACCCACCAAAGGTGCCGGAAGCATCGCCTCCTGCGGTAGAAGAGGTGGTAATATCATCTCCGGCATTGGTATCACCGGTATTGGTTACTACGCCACCGGCAATAGAAATCCCTGTTCCCCCGGTATAGGTAGTGTTATCATCAGAATCTGGAACCCACTGGGTACCATTCCATTTCAAAATCTGGCCGGAAGAAGGGGCAGTAGCGGCCACAGTGTTGCCCTGAATTCCCGTTACGGTAAGTCCACCAAAAGTACCTGAGGCGTCCCCTCCTGCGGCAGAAGAAGTAGTGATATCGTCCCCTGCGTTGGTATCACCGGTATTGGTTACGACCCCACCAGCAATAGAAATACCGGTGCCTCCGGTATAGGTAGTGTTTTCATCACTATCTGGTACCCACTGAGCCCCATTCCACTTTAAGATTTGTCCGGAAGAAGGAGCCGTAGAAGAAACTTCATTGCCTTGAATTCTCACCACAGAAAGCGCTCCAAAGGTTCCGCTGGCATCCCCGCCTGCGGTAGAGGAAGTCGTAATGTCATCACCGGCATTGGTATCACCGGTATTGGTAATGATGCCCCCGGCGATATTGATCCCGGTACCTGCGGAGTAGGTCGTATTATCATCTGAATTGGGCACCCATTGGGTACCGCTCCATTTTAGAATTTGTCCATTGGTGGGGGCGGTAGAAGAAACGTCGCTCCCCTGAATCCCTGTTACGGTTAAGGCTGAGAAAGTACCAGAAGCATCTCCCCCAGCGGCGCTGATATTGGTAATATCATCGCCTGCATTTGTATCACCGGTATTGGTAATCACACCACTGGAGATGCTGATGCCGGTACCCGCAGTGTAAGTGGTATTATCATCTCCGGAAGGAACCCACTGGGTGCCACTCCACTTCAGAATCTGTCCATTGGCAGGAGCTGTGGAAGACACAGGATTTCCCTGCAGGCCATCCACGGTAGGATTGGGATAGGTACCAGCCAAATCCCCATTGGCGATGGTGCCGATGTTGATATCGTCCAGTCCATTCAAGTCTCCAGTGTTGGATACTACATTTCCGGTAATATTGATGCCTGTACCCGCGGTGTAAACAGGTAGGTTTACTGAGTTTGCGCCGGTAATACTCAACACATTCCCGGTAATGGAAAGGTCCTGCAATTCATTCACCGGGCTGGCATCTCCATCAAAAGTAGAATCATTAGCAGCTTCCCACTGCGCGCCATTCCATTTCAGCACCTGACCAGTGGTAGGCGCACTGTTGGCAAAGGGTTGCCCTTGCACAGAAGCGACTGTTGGGTTGGGAAGGGTACCCGTTAGGTCGCCTCCTGCAATAGAACCTATGATCAAGTCATCTGTATCATCAATATCCCCTGTATTGGTAACCACATTACCTGTCAGATCGATGCCTGCGCCAGCAGTATAGCCAGTATCATCGTCGTTTCCAGGTGCCCACTGGGTACCATTCCATTTTAGGATTTCCCCATTGGAGGGAATAGTATTAGCAACCGCGTTGCCATTTAAACGCACCACGTTGGGATTAGGATAAGTCCCTGCCAAATCGCCGCCTGCAGTAGAGCCGATGTTGATATCGTCGCCTCCATTTAGGTCCCCCGTATTGGTAACGATGTTGTTCGTAATATCAATTCCAGAGCCAGCCGTGTAAACTGGCAGGTTTACCGAACCACCTCCCAGGTTTAGAGAAATGGTATTCCCAGTAATAGAGAGTGCTTGCAATTCGTTCCCGGAATCCACATCTCCATCCTCCGTTAAATCAGTAGAAGGAGCCCACTGAGAGCCTGTCCATTTCAGGACTTGGCCTGTAGCAGGAATGGTATTAGAAAAAGCCTGACCTTGGACGGCTTTGACAGATGGGTTGGGATAGGTACCAGCCAAGTCTCCCCCTGCGGTACTCCCGATAATGATATCATCGGTTCCATCGAGGTCTCCATCATTGATAATGGTGGTACCATTCACCGTGATACCAGGTCCGCCGGTATAAATGGGCAGGTTCACAGAGCTACCTCCATTAGACAAAGTCAACACCCCATTATTCAAAGAAAGGGTTTGAATTTCGTTATTGGGATCAGAATCCGCATCATCGTTGGTGCCAGGTAACCACTGAGAACCATTCCAGCGCAATACTTCTCCAGCGGATGGAACAGCATTCGCTACGGGATTCCCTTGCAGTCGCACGACAGAGGGGTTGGGATATTGTCCTCCCAGGTCTCCTCCCGCAGAAGCACCGATCAACACATCATCGAAGGGATTTAGGTCCCCGGTATTGTTGATGGCAATGCCATTACCCGTATTGGTCAGGGAGATGCCTGTACCCGCCACATAAGTAGGTAGGGATACGGAACCTCCACCCAAAGAAAGGGAGAGGGTATTTGAACCTGACAACGTCAGGGTTTGAATTTCGTTAGTAGGGTCAGCATCCGCATCGGCAGTAGCATCCACGGAGGGTTGCCATTGACCTGCGGAAAACTTCAGAATTTGACCATTGGCTGGAGGGTTAGCAGAAATCGCATTCCCCCTTAATCGAATCACTGAGGGAGCAGGGAACACCCCGGAAAGGTCACCCGAAGCAGGAAAACCAATGGTGATATCATCTGAGGCATCCGTATCCCCAATATTGCTGATTACGTTCCCTAAAATGCTGATCCCGGCCCCTGCTGTATAACTCACGAACGGGAGGACCACATTATCTCCTCCCGGGTATATAGTAAGGATGTTCCCGACTAGTTCCAGGTCAGGAATGGTAGTCGAATCATTAGCTGGTGCCCAACTGGCGCCATTCCATTTTAACACCTGTCCGATATTGGCCCCTTGCTGGGCGATATCCAAGGGGGTGTTTGAGCCATCACCGGAGATACGGGCGGTGGTATTTACGGCTCCGCCGCCACCTCCACCGGATGAGACCAAATCAGTCCCGGGAGCCCACTCCGTCCCGTTCCACTTCAAGACCTCTCCCACTGCCGGAAAGGCTGCCGAAATGTTTCTTCCCTGTATGCCGGTAACGGTGGGGTTGATATAAAACCCGCTGAGGTCTCCCTGGGCCAGCGTGCTATCGGTAATATCGTCTGTCGCATCAATGTCCCCGGTGTTAACAATCGTATCGTTTATCACTGAAATGCCGGTGCCAGCACTCAGACCGCCCCCATCCGGTGAAGCGACCCACATGGTACCGTCCCATTTCAGAATTTCGCCTGGAGCCGGGGCTGGGGCGATCACATCTGCCAGATCTCCAATCCCGAAATTAATGTTGTCCAGACCAGCCGCCCGCTCAGCATAGAAGCTGTAAGGAACTGTTTTCATAGGCACAATCCCCATATTGATAAAGCCGCTGCCATTATCCAGCTCTACCCGAAGATTGATGTTACCCGTAGACCAATTGATTCCAGAAAAACTGCCGCTGATGGGAGAACCTTCCCCGATCACTGCTGTAAAGATTCCGAATCCATTCGTCAGAATGGTATGAACTTCCTGATATTGATCCACTCCACCTTCACGCAGAGTAAACCGGACATCAAGGGTCTGGTTAGTGAGAATCACATTATTGTCCCGGGCTACCGCCTGGTAAGTGATTCCTTGAGGCACCTGGGCCTTAAGGACCATCATGCCCAGCATGCAGAAGGCTAAGCTTAGTAGTAATTGTTTTGCTTTCATCTTCGTAATAGCTTTAATGGAGTGGGTAAAACCCATGCGAGAAGCTTGTTTGTTGGTTATAGGTATTAGGCAGTTTATTTAATAATCAATCGGCTGTAAAGCGTTGCTTTTTGTCCTGATCCTGTAACAATCATTTGGTAGATATAGACGCCAGGGGGCAAGGGTATCCCCTCCTGGTTCTTTCCATCCCATCTCAATTCATGGAATCCTCCCTGCCAGTCCCCCGCGCCCAAATCCATCACTCTACGACCACTCATGTCCAGTAAGGAGAACTGAAGTTCATACCTATGACCAGAATTTGGCAAGGCAAAAGGAATGGTGATCGGACCACTGCTTGGATTAGGATACGCTCTTCCCAAATGGATTTTGTCTGGTTGGACAGCCGAAAAAATATTGGATTCCGAACCAAAATAAATTCTAAAGGGGCGTTTTGCTTGCTGTGAGATAGATAAAAAATGCCCCTGCTCACTCATGTCCAATAGTTGCTGGTGCTCAACATCTAATAAGTAGAGTTTCATCCCACTCAAATCGAAAAAGGAGGGATCCCAACGCAGCATGATTTCCTCCGAAGGCAGGTTTGTTTCTACCATGACCTCCCATACATGGAATTTGGCAGCGGGCACCACATCCCAACTGAAATGCGGAGCAAAAAACTCCTCATGGTACACATGCATGTCCAGATATTGACTGAGACGAGGCGGCAGGATACGATCAAAGGGGTCTTTGCCTGGCGAGGCATTTTCATCCATACCGATCCCCCCAATTTGGAAGGCCGTATTTCCACTTTCCAGCCAGATCGGCAGGCGCCAATGCGGGGAAGATATATCTCCCTCTGCCTGCAGGCTCGGCCGGTAAGCTGCGGTACGATTTACCTGATCATTGAAAAATACAGGAATTTCCATTTCCACGGCTTCCGCGGCAAAGAAAAATGCCCCTTCCCGTTTTGGGATAGACGGGGTATTCTGGTAGGCCCGGTCATAGGTAAACATGGGGTCAACCTTCTGATCAAAGGCCGTATCTCTTCTCAGGTTATGGCGCAGGATATCTTCCCAGGCGACGTTGAAGTCATAAGGGTTTCCTACCTGGTTGTATCCTTGCTTGAGCGAAATCTTGTAGGGACGATCTGCCCATACTTCCACCGTGGTGCCTGGACTGGTCCGGAAGCTGTTCTGCTTTTTGGTGATTAACCAATATCCCTTTCCATCTTCTACACTGGTCAAACCTTCGGTATATTCTGACAATGCGCCGTTATCATAGTGCCAAAAACGCCATTGGTAAGGATTATAGGTGCCAAAATCATCCTCCACCAGATCAGAAATGGCCGTATTTTCTAGTCTGAGCGGGAAGGCAAGCAGGTTATAATCTTGCTCAGTCTTACCAAATTTAAGGCTACCAAAAATCAGCCCATCAGGATGGTAAATAAAGGTACGACCCGTATCCGAGCGGATATCGAAGCCGAATTTTCCTTCCACTTCATAGAAGTATTCCAACCCGATATAACGCATTTCCCCTTCTCCAAGGAAATAGCTAAAGGTATCGACCGCCAGGGGCAAACTGCTTGAGGTTTGCCATACAGAATCAGAGATAGCTCTGTACCTGACGGTAGTTTGGGCCACCAGGGATGTATCACGGATCCGAATGTAGGATTCCACATTATTACCGCCCAGGGTCCATCTTTCCGGGAAAAAGGTTTCGATGATATCAGGAACCGGCGTTACATAGTCGAAGGTTCTGGGATTGGCGAAAATGGACCCTTCAAAATCCTGGTCGGTGGCCTGTACACTCCATTCATACTGCCCATCCTCAAGCCCATAGATCGTCCAGGAAGTGCCTCCCTGAGCGTTTCCAAGCTGCACGATTTTACGATATCCATCATTGATATCTGATTGAGGGGAAAGCTCAAAGTCCGGCTGCCCCACTTTTCTCACATAAACATTGTATGCCAGACCTAGTTCCAGATCCTGCGGGTGATTCAACGGAGGATCCCAGCTTAAGCGCATACCGGCGCCATCTATCGCTTCATCCAAATCAGTCGGTACGCCAGGGGTTTTATTTTGGGTGGTATCAATGTTTCTATACACCGCAAACACCCTGTTTTCAGCCGTATCTCTTCCGGTAAGGAATACATCCAGTTTTCCATTGCCATTGAAGTCCCCCCAGCTGCTGGAGCCCAGGTTCACATCCTCCAGAATGGCGGAAGAGAAAAGGTCCTCACTAAAGGTACTATCCCCTTCATTTCGATAAAGACGCGTGGTCCGCACGATTTCGGGGGTTTCATCCGACTTGCCACTGATCAGCACATCCGGCTGACCATCGTCATTGAAATCTCCCCAACGGACGTTGCCTTCCGTTACATGCTCAAAGGCGGCCACAGCGTTTTCAACAAAATTATCATTGGCTCGATCATAAATATAGCTGACCGTCAGGGGCCGGAAGGTGGTCTGGGTAGAATTGTCCCCGGAAATCAGCAAGTCAAGGTCTCCATCATTGTCGAAGTCCCCAAAATCCGCATCAGAGTTTTGGAGTTGAGAAAGATTGAAATTTACTTTTTCGCGGAAACGATTAGATCCCAGGTTAGAAAAGATCCGGGTATAAGAGCCCGTGGAAGCGAGTCCGGTTACGGCAATATCCAGGAAGCCATCGGCATCATAATCCCCCCAAATAGCGGTTCCTCTTTTTACCCCTTCAAATTCTTCCTCTTGTAGGGAACCTGAGATCACGGGCAGAACCAAAGGCGTGAATCGCCCATCTTCGTTGTCATATAGCACTGTCCAGAGCGTAGCAGCAGCGTCTTCTCCCGTCAGCAGCAGGTCCAGATCACCATCATTGTTATAATCTCCCCACTTTAAGCTACCTAACTGGACTTGTCTTAAATCCCCGGAAGCTTCCTCATCCCAGACGAAAGTGGCATCCTGGTTATTGTAAACCCGAGTAATCACCAGATCATCATCCGTCAACCCACTAACGACCAAGTCCAGGTCGCCATCTCCATCATAATCTCCCCAATCAGCCGCTGCGTTCCGTAAAGGGAGGACAGCATTGGTATTAGGGACATCAGCATCAAAGCGGCCCGCATTGGTGCTATTGCTTTGGTTGAGGAAAAAACTCGAAGATCCAGCCACATCGGAAACCTGCCCCGCTGAGAATATATCCAGATCTCCATCATCATCATAGTCTCCCAGAATGATCACACTTTCATCAATCCCCAGTGGGACTCCACCAGGAAACACCAGGCCGGTTACATCTTCAAAGGCTGGCGGGTTAAAGGTGAATTTACCAGTAAGGTTGAAAGGAGAACCTTCAAAGTCAACCCCAATAGCCTGGACGCCCCAGAAGTAGGTTTCGCCTTTTCGGAGGCTGTCCCCATCCAGGATCCAACTCCTGACCTGGCCAATGTTACCCAGGCGAGCCACCTCTCTTAAGCCGCTTTTCGGGCCCAGGGTTTGGGCTAGCGCAGGCTTGGTATTGCCCTCCCCTTCCATGGTTCCAATCACCAAATTATAGGTTAGGCCGCCCAAGAAAGGCTGCGCTACATTTGTAGGTGCATTCCAGCTCAATTTAACGTCCGCTGCCACGATTTCCGCCGTAAGATCCGACGGAGCCTCAATGGTATTATTGGGATTTAGATCATCATTTCTGTACACCGTAAAGACGGAAGAAATGGCCCCGGAAGTTTCACCTGAAACCAGAAGATCTAATTTTTGGTCCCCATTATAATCACCCCAGGCTATGGCCCCAAAATCACTGGTGGCTGCTAAGTTATTGGTGGCTTTGGCATCCGTTGAGAAGGTTCCGTTTCCGGTATTTTTTTCCACCCTTACTATCCGGGAGCCATTATCCTCACCTGTCAGGACCACGTCCATTAAATGGTCATCGTTGTAATCGCCAAAGGCAATATCCCCACGAGCCGCATCCGTAAAGGTAAAGCTAGAGGAAAATACCCCCGTCCCATCGTTCAGGTACACTGCCGCTTCAGGGTTGCCGCCAGTATTGAGCCCGGAAAGGGCCAAATCCAGAAATCCGTCATTATCAGCGTCTCCCCAATCCAGACGGGCCGAAGTCAGGTCTGGTAGCTGGCTTTGGGCCGCGTCAATCTGGGCGAAGGTGTCATCCCCTTCGTTATGGAAGAGAGAGGTCTTGGGCGTACCGCTATCGGTACCTGATAGCACAAAGTCCATCAGCCCATCCCGGTCATAGTCTGCCCATTTGCCTTCCCCGCCTATACTTAAATTAAGGGCTAGCGGAATCAGGGCCTGCCCTCGGTCATTTTTGTATACCTCAGCAAAAGAACCATTCAGGCTCTGTCCACTGACCAATAAGTCTGGGTCTCCATCATTATCAAAATCGGCGAAGTCAAGACTCCCCTTTTCAACCGCCGCGAGATTTTGCGAAAGGGCCTGGGCCTCGGCAGAAAAGCTGAGGTTTCCATTCCCATCATTCAGGTAAACCCGAATAAAGGGGTTGCCATTATTTCCGGCGATGACCACATCCGGGAATCCATCCAGGTTGATATCTTCCCAACTCATGCTGGCCCCTCTTACATTCTCCAGGGTGTTTGAATTAGCAGCATCCCGGACAAAATAGGTGCCATCCACATTTTCGTAAACCGCGGTCAAACCCGCACTACCATTATCCCCAGCCAGGGCGATATCAAGGTCCTGGTCCTGGTCATAGTCAACCCAATAAACTGCCGATTCAGTCAGACCAGGAGGCGTTTGGTCAAATACAATCGAATTGACATCTACAAAGATGGGAGGATCATATATAAAGGAATCTCTGGGGGCAAAGGTCCCCCCTTCGAAATCCTGTTCTATCGCCTGCACACTCCAATAATACTTTCCAGCTTGCAAGCCTCTTAAAACATATTTTTGTTGGGTGCTGGCAAGGCCTCTGGCGACCACTTTCCGGCTGCCGCTGGGCAGTTCAGCCATCACGGCACCTGCATCCTGTCCGGTGGTGGTATTGAACAGGTATAAATTGTAGGCCAGGCTTTTTTCCACCCCTGCATAGGAAGCCACATTCCATTCCAGCACCACGGAATCCGCACTTTGGCTACTATTTACGATGGTAGGTACGGGCGGAGTAAGATTGGAAGCTGGATTTACATTTCGATATAGTCCGGTGAATCGTCTTGGGAAGGCATCATTGGCCTGCCCCACGATCAACAGGTCTATTTTCCCATCTTGATCATAGTCGCCAAATTCTCCCGTGGACCCTGTATTGATGTCGGTTAAATGTTCAGAAGTAGCTTTATCCAGCACCGGGTTATAGGGATTACTCCCGTTGTTTAGGTAAAAAGCACTCATGCGATCTCCCTGTTGAGGTCCGTTTTTTCCGGTAATAAAGAGATCTGGATAGCTATCATCGTTCACATCTGCCCACCTGACAGCCCCTTCTCTAATTTGAGGCACTGAAGTTGATTGCAAAGAGAATGATCCAGCGGGAGCATCATAGCGCCAAACCGCCGTATAAGGCTGGAAAGAAGATGCGGTGCGATCTCCTCCTACAGCCAAATCCAAATCCTGATCTCCATCAATATCTGCCCAGGCTAAGGTAGCGTGGTTAAGGCCCGGAATCGGAGCGCTTGAACCCATATCAGTGAACCCACCCCGGAGTCCATTGCTGCGATAAATTCTGGTAATAGGGCTACTGCCATTTAGACCAGCCAAGGCAATATCCAGAAAGCCATCAGCATTAAAGTCTCCCCAGGCAACTTCTCCATTTCTGACGCCAGTCAGGCTTTCCGAGACGGGATCATAGACGAAGGTTCCTTCCTGGTTTTCATATATCCGGGTAGCACTGTTGCCGTTGGATAGCTGGCCAATCACAATCAGGTCCAGATCACCATCCTGGTCATAGTCTCCCCAATCAAGGTCGCCTCCAAGCACATTGGTTATGGAGTCGGAAGCCGCGCCATTGACAGCAAAATTACCGAAACCTGTGTTGGTATAAATCCTGGTTTGATAGCTATTGGAAAGGTTAGGTTGTCCACAAATAGCTAAATCCAACCATCCATCTTCGTTAAAATCGCCAAAAGAGGCGTCCCCATTCCATACGTTTTGTAGGGGAATGGATCGAACGGAATCGTAAGCAAAGACGCCATTATTATTTCGATAAAGGCGAGCTGCGGGAGCTTCTGTCTCCAGTTTTCCCATGACAAAGAAGTCCAGGTCGCCGTCATTGTCATAATCCCCCCAGGTGAGAGAAGCATCAGAAAATCCCTGTGGGGCGTTTCCATCAAATGCGAATAAGTTGGACTGCACCAGGTTTGGAGCAGCATAGGCCAAAGGAATCCCACTGGCAAAGCCAGAGCCTTGAAAATCCTGGTTTACTGCCTGGACCTTAAAATGGTACGTATCTGAGGGCAGGCCAATCAGTTGCTTAACCGTGCGATAGCCTACATTTCCATTGTACACCACTTTGCGGTAGCCATTATTCAGATCAGCCATCGGAGAGGCGACGTCCGTTCCGTTGGAAGCTGTTCCGACCATCAGGTTATAGGAGTAGCCCCCAGCAGCAGCATCCGTGGGCGGATTCCAACTAATGGTAATGGTATCCCCGGAAAAAGTTGCGGTAGGCACGCCTGGGGTTGACGGAGTTGCGTCAGCAGCTGTAGTTACATTGTAGTAAAAACCAAAGCCTGGCTGGCCATTCACTTGTCCCAGGATGGCCAAATCCAATTTCCCGTTTCCATCAGGATCTCCCCAGGCCAGGCTACTGCCACGTGCATCCACAAAGGGTAAGGAAGCAATGGTTTTGGTTTCAAAACCTCCGGCGCCGTCATTGCGGTAAAGCTGGCTGAGCGCTTCTGTACCAGTATAACCAGCCGTCATCAGGTCCTGATTGCCGTCATTGTCATAATCTCCCCATATCACATCCCCATCCAGCAAGCCGGTAAGCGGAATAAAAGTGCCAAATCCCAGGCCTGCCACATTGGGATAGATCCGGGTAAGAATCTGGGAGGATGACTGACCAGAAATAGCCAGATCAGGGAAGCCATCATTGTTAAAATCGCCAAAGTCGGCACTGGCATCTTTTAATCCAGGGACCGAAGTGGCAAAGGTGATGGTTCCATTTCCGTTATTCCGGTAAAGATTGGCTATAGAGGAAGCAGTGGTTTCTCCTGTGAGGAAAATATCAAAGAAGCCATCTCGGTTGAAATCAACCCATCGGGCGGTGCCATTTTTCACGCCGGGTAGGTTTAATCCAGCCTGGGTAAAGGTGTTCCCTCCTTCATTCAGATAAACTCTGGTAATCAAGCCGTTTCCGGTATCTCCGGTCAGCAGTAGGTCCGCGTCACCATCATTATCGAAATCGGCCCAGTCGATGCTGCCGTTATTCACCCCAGTAAACGGATTGATAGAGGAAGAAAAGTTGCCGTTATTATTGAGGTAAATGGTGGCTGCGCGGGTATTATTGCTCCTAATCCCCGTAACCATGGCGTCAAGATCATTATCTCCATCTACATCAATCCAGTACACATCTGCATCGGATAGATCAGATCCAGACAGGGTGAGGCCCGGAGAGCTATATCCATTGGTACCCAGGGTGAGAATACGGGTAAAAGCATTCGTCCCATTATCGCCACTAATCAGCAGGTCAGGATCGCCATCATTGTCATAGTCTCCAAAGGCCAAATCACCATTCTGGAGGCCTCCGGTAAAGGAGGAGAAAAACTTATCCCGACCGTCCAGGAAGGCCGGGTTTTCGAATGGGAAGCTGAACTCTGAAGAAAAAGGTGAACCTTCAAAATCTGCGTTGATGGCCTGCACCCGCCAAAAGATGGTCCCATCATTGAGGCCTGACAATCGATAGGTGGTTGAGTCATTGGTAAAGCCGCGCTTCGCTACCTGACGTCTACCTGTGGATGTGATGGCTTCGGGCGGATCAATGTTGGTGCCTCCAGAAGTATATCCTGCCACAATGTTGTAGGAATAGCCCATTGAATCAGGATCACCGAGGGGACTTTTCCACTGCAATAGCACCTCATAGCCGTCTATCGCATAACTCAGACCCGTCGGAGCCAAAGGAGCCGTAGATGGGTTGGGATCAATATTCTGAATGATGGAGAATACACGACCCGTGTCGGCTTCTCCCAGGATAGCCATATCGATTTTTCCATCCCGATCGTAATCTCCCCAGGCCAGGGCTGCTCCCTCATCTACCGCCGGTAAGCCCTGCGTAGCTAAACTCTCCTTCAGAAAGGTATTGAAGTTCGGGAGATAGGTATAAAGCCCTACTTCGCGATTGGCCCCATCAGAGCCCACCATTAGCAAGTCTTTATGCCCATCATTATTATAATCTGCCCAGGCGAGTTGACCCTCTGTAATGGGCGTCATAGTAAGGTTTAAATCTACAAATCCGCCTGCCTGATTATTCCGCAGGATCTTAGCTTTAAATTGGTTCGGACCCGTAGAGCCAGAAACCGCAAAATCCAGAAAGCCATCGGCGTTGAAGTCGGCCCAGGCCAGCGTGGAAGATTCGTAATCGTCCAGACCCGCTACTGAGACCTGATCAAACAAGCCGTCGCCCTGGTTTCTATACAATCGCGAAAACTCATTGTTGTTGACCGTTCCGCTAATCAGTAAATCCTGATATCCATCATTATTGTAATCGCCCCAGTCCATTTCCCCATCTGAGATACCGGAAGCCAAGCCTGATGGGAGGACGCCAAAGAGGGAAAAGGTTCCCGCTACCGCATCATATTTCTCCATGACGAAAATGTCTCCTCCCACGGAGTTCAGCCCGAAATAGGCCACATCTAAGTCACCATCATGATCAAAGTCAACCAACTTGGCATCTCCTCTATAAACCCCTGTAAGGTTGATGACACTGCCAGCCCCATTGGTAAATCCATTGCCATTGTTCAGGTAGATTTTCGTAACGGGTGCCGCACTAGGACTGGTACTGGTTCTACCGGTCAGCAGGAGGTCCAGGTCTCCATCCCTGTCCACATCCCCAAAATCCAGGCTCCCTTCATACACATCATCCAATTGGTTACTAAAGTTCCCATCCTCTACATAGGCTTCTGTCGCACTGGTATGGAGAAAAAGGGCCGTAGTTGGCACGCCAGCTTCATTAAGTCCTGACACTGCAATATCAATTTTGCCATCACCCGAGTAGTCTCCCCAGGCTACCGCTGCGTTTTTTAGTCCCTTGAAGGGTTTTCCATTGGGAAACACATCGGGAGGGGATACATAGGTGGGATCGACATAGGTGAAGTTGCCGCCTGTCGCAAAGCCAGAGCCCTCAAAATCCTGATCTATGGTTTGTACCCCCCATGTATAGTTACCGGGCTCAAGATTTTTTAAGGTAAAACTGGTAGCTCCAAACATTTCTCCGTGATGCGCCACGCGCCTAAATCCGTTGGTTAGGTCAGCGTGTGGGGATCTAATATCCACACTACTCAGGGTATTGGGACCATCAATGTAGAGACTATAGGAAAGGCCGTCTACCGTATTGGGATCATGTCCCAGTGGGGGGTCCCAGCTGAAATCCATTTCAAACCCATCCGGTGTAACCACCAGATTGGCAGGGGCAGAAGGGCTACTGTTGGTCGCAGCATTTATATTTTCATAGACCTTGGTAACCATGTTGGGAGTTCCGCTGGTAAAACCCGAGATAGCCAGGTCCAACTTTCCGTCCTTGTTATAATCGCCCCATGCAGCGGAGGAAGCACCTAGTTGCGCAAAAATATTAGAGGATACCTGATCTTTGACAAAGGTTCCATTGGAGCCGGTATTAACAAAAAGGCTGGCCGTGGCCGCGGGATTGGGAGAAGCATTATTGGTGCTTCCCACCACAATCAGGTCAAGCAACCCATCGTCATTATAATCTCCCAGTTCCACATCTCCATCCGCTACATTATCAAATGAATTGGCTCCAGAATTTGCGGCAATAAAGCCTTCAAAGAAGGGAGGTAGAGAGAAATAAGTATAAACCTGCGTACCAAAACTGGCTCCGAGGTCTCCGCCCAATACCAGGTCCAGAAATCCATCATTGTTGACATCCCCCCAATCAAGGGTACTTCGGGTAGCCTTAAAAATCTGGTTGGTCTGGGTAGAAGTCAGCTCCGAAAAGGTGCCATCTCCCTGGTTTTTATAAACCTTAAATACGTTCCCTGAAATCGTAGAGCCAGATACCGCGACATCCAGATACCCATCGCCATCATAGTCTCCAAATTTGGCTTCTCCTTGCTGAACGGCCACAGAGAAGTTCACAGCCTCGGTAAAAGACGGGGCCGCCGGGGAGGAAGGGTCAAGGTCATTTCTATAAATCCGGGTGATTTCCGTATTCACCGCGGGATCTGAAGCAAAACCCGTAATCAGCAAATCCAAATCACCATCATTGTCGTAGTCGCCCCAATCCAGGCTACCATTTCGCACATCTTCGACGGCATTGCTCGCCGACGTCATTTGGGTAAAGGAAATGCTTCCAAATTGGCTCACATTCGTTTCCCAAATACTGGTTCGGGAGGTAATGGCCGAACTGCCCAGCACCGGATCCCCGCAAACGGCAAGATCCAGGTCTCCGTCATTATCTATATCTCCCCAGGCCGTACGGGCATTGTCCAGGCGGGGAATCCCGCCCACTGGTCCCGCTTGAAAGCTGGTTCCATTGTTATTGATCCATAGTTGCAGGTCTCCTTGTAAACTTCCGCTTTGAAGGGTGGTGGTGGTTTCTCCCCCTAAGAAGAGGTCCAACCAGCCATCCTGATTGACATCTACCCACTCCACATATCCATTGGCAAAACCGTCGAGCGCGGAAATATTGAGCCCCCAGAGATTATTGGTTTCATCTGAGAAATCACCTCCACCTCCTACGATTGCCGTAGGGATAAATGAGCCTTGGGTAGAGAAGGGCGAGCCTTCCATATCCGCATCAATGGCCTGCACCGCCCACCAATAGGTTTGGCCCGGATTTAAGCCGCTAATGGTGATCGAATTGGTGCGGATGTGCCCCATGCGCACCACATGTCTATCGCCGGTCGTCAACGAGGCTAAGGGAGGATCTACATCTCCTAAGGTGGTAGTGGTACCAATAAAGAGGTTATAGGTAACCAGGGTATTTAGGGGGATAACCGTACCTCCCGGAGGCGTCCATTCCAGTTTCATCGCCGAGCCTACCTGGGTAGACCCAATGATATTTGGTGCTGCTAAGGTGGTGTTGAAGACCCCGATTTCGTTGCGTAATAACTTAAAGGTGGCAATGCCGGAACCAGCATCCCCGACCAGGGCGATATCTAGTCGGTTATCCCCACTAAAATCTCCTACACTGATGGCTCCTCCCGTGGCCGCAAAGCCAAATCCCGAGAAAGGAGAGGTAATCGCGGAGCCAAAGGTTCCGTTGGTTTGGTTAAAATA
The DNA here is from genome assembly GCA_038527215.1 of Bacteroidota bacterium. GTDB lineage: Bacteria > Bacteroidota > Bacteroidia > J057 > J057 > JAWPMV01. Next base: position 1,893 of record JBCBGC010000058.1, on the reverse strand, counting down.
CAACTCACTGGTAAGCGCAGAACCGTTGTCACCAGTAAGGAATACATCCAGATAGCCATCCAGGTTAAAATCTCCCCAGACTGCGTCCCCGTTCTCTATATCTGTAAGGCCTACGGCAGCATCTTGAAAGGACCCTGACCCCTGGTTTTCAATGACTTGCGCAGTCCTTCCCAGGGTAGTTTCACCTGACATCAGTAAGTCCAGGTCTCCATCATTATCATAGTCTCCCCAGGCCACACTGGCAAATTCTACTTGGGTAAGGTTGTTCGCCGTGGTAACCGGCGTGAACTGCACGCCCCCCAGGTTGTTATAGATTTTTGTGGAAGGGACATTAGAGGTATTGGTACCCACAATGACCAGATCCAAAAAGCCATCATTGTCATAATCCCCCCAGTCCAGGTCTCCATTTTTAGCCCCAATTAATAACTGCGAAGCCTGTACATCTTCTCCGAAAGAACCGTTTTCGTATTTGAAAATCTTGGCGATGGCCACACTGCCATTATCTCCCATCACGGCCAGATCCAGGTCACCATCATTATCGTAATCTCCGAGGGCAAGGTCTCCATTGATCACTCCTGCTCCAGAGATATTTTGCGCTGTCTGCAGGTTGAAGTTTCCCCCTGCCCCACCGAAGTATAACAGGGCCTGAATATTGGTCCCATTGATCCCAGCCATCACCAGGTCGATGAAGCCATCCCCATTTACATCTCCGAAATCTGCCGTCACAGACTGCAGACCCACAAATACACTGGGATTGACGGAATAGATTTGAGAAATACCATTGACATTGTAAATCTTGACAGTAGGTACCAGACCTACCTGTCCGGCTACCAGCAGATCGTAGTCTCCGTCATTATCGACGTCAGCAAATTTCACCGTGGAATTGGTCGCTCCGGATACCACCACAGCATCCAGGGTACTCCGGTCAGTAAATATCTGAGCTTGTAAGCTGAACGGAACCACCGCCAGCCCCAAAAGCAGAAATAAATTCCTGTTGGTAGTGAAAACTCGATGAGCAAACCATAAGCAAAGGGATGTGACGGTATTGCGCATAAGAGAAGGAATTGTGGTTGAGATGGTAATTGGTAAGGCGTGTATGGCGGGTTGGAGGTATTATTTGACTGGCAAAGGCTCTGGCGGAGGTAGTTTTTTCCTCAGGAGTAAAAAGAGCAATGCTCCGCCCCCTACCAGGATCCCGGAAGCTGCATATATGGTCTTCAGCGGCAGGTTGCGGGCTATCGCAAACTCCTGGCTGAATCCATCAATGCCTGTTTTATCCGTTCCGATAATTTTAATCCGATATCCATTCCCCGGCTTAAGGGAAGAAGGAATTTGCCAGGTAAATTGATTGGCTTGGGAAATGGAGCCCAAGGTATCAATCCGGGAATCATATTGATACAGTTCTAGCTCAAGATCATCCAAATGGCTGTTTCCACCGTTCCAGGTGAAGCTCACAGGTTCTCCTTTTTTGAAGCGGCTGCCTTTACGAGGGTTTTCAAACTTAAAGTTAGGAAGGGCGGTGATCATGAAGGCAATGCGGCCATTGAAGCGACCTAGTTCTGCCAGGGCGTCCCAAAGTATCTCGTGAGTACCAATAGCCACTGAGTCCCCAACTTTGCCTGAAAGTCGGGTAAGGGCCACCGTATCCTGTCCCATGATCCCAAACAAATTGACCCTGTAGGGACGACTTAAATCCGGCCCACTTAGGGTATACCGGACCATTACGCTATCCCCTTGCAATTCGGTGGATATTATCTCAATGTCTTGAGCCCAAGTCAGTTGGCTCATTAATAGTAGCAAAGTCGAAAGTATGGCTTGCCTCATATAAATGTTGATCGCATGTAAACACTAGCCATCTGCCTCAAGTACCTCCCAATAACTTTATACTTTTGT
>JBCBGC010000057.1:0-46659 GCA_038527215.1 Bacteroidota bacterium | reverse complement strand
CGGGGTCTCCATGTTTATGAATAGCAGGAGGTGTGAGGGAGAGCCTAGCTCTAGCCTAAGCCGCTTTGTATTATCGGAAGTCTCCATGACCTACATGCAATCGCGGAGACCCCGGATAGCCCGCCTCCCGAAGGTCGGCCGGGCTTCCGGGGTGACAGGAGAAAATGTAAGGGCGTTTACTATACAACAACCCAGCTTTAATCAAATCACATTTGTCACCCCGGAAAGACTTTGAGCGCAAGCGAAAAGACTTATCCGGGGTCTCCATGTTTATGAATAGCAGGAGGTGTGAGGGAGAGCCTAGCTCTAGCCTAAGCCGCTTTGTATTATCGGGGGTCTCCATGACCTAAATGCAATCGCGGAGACCCCGGATAGCCCGCCTCCCGAAGGTCGGCCAGGCTTCCGGGGTGACAAGTCTGTCAGTAGGGTATATGATCGAACGCTACCCTACCCCAACAACTCCTCCACGGCCCTGATCGCAGATCGGGCCGCCGCATGCACACTGCTCCAATCTCGCCCGGTGGTATAGGCATCCCCCGCGAAAAACAGTTTCCCGTCTATGGATTTACCCAGGGTTCGTAACCTGCCCCACTTCTCCTGATCGTACACGTAAGCGCCATTAGCAAAAGGGGCAGCATTCCAGTTTTGAAAAATATGTTTCACATAATGCTGGGAGGCCTGTCCGTTGAAAAGCCCGTCCAATTCGGACAGCATATAATCAATTAGCTCCTGATCCGACAACTGCACATAAGGTAAGGTGCCGGTCCCTACCGCAAAAAGTCCCAAAATATGTTGGTTGGTTTGTTGTCCATAGGCAGCATCGTAATACAACTTCTGGCCCGCTGTTTCGGGCGTAATATCGAAGCCGACAAAGGTCGGATAAAACTTTTCAGAGAACTCGATGAAAGCCTTACAGCCATCCCAAACCGTAACGTCTTTGATCGCATTTTGCTTTTTATTGGGTAATTCCGGGATAAAATTAATGGCCTCGTTCTGCAACATCTTCACTGGAACCGTGAGAATGACTTTATCGGCTTTGTAGGAATCATTGGCCGTATCGACCACGACCTTGTCCTCCCCATAATCAATAGCAGTTACCACCTGATTATAGGAAATTTTCCCGGCGATGGAGGGCACGACATACTGCTCAAAAAAATCAAACCAGGTAGCATTGATAAACTTCTGGTCAATGGTAAAACCCACATCTTCCACGCTTACAGAGGTTCCTTCAAATAAGGCTTCATCTACTTCGGGATTATAGGGAGTGGTTTTTGTCTCTATCTGAACTGAGGCATCGTTCACGATTTCTCCCAATACCTCTCTCTCCACATGCAGCCATTCCGCCCCCAGGGGAATAGGGAAATCAGCAAAGTCGGTGGTTCTGATCATGCGCCCCCCATATTGAGCCGAAGCCTCCAATATTTGTACATCTATCCCCGCCTGAGTTAATAAATAAGCTGCCGTAAGACCAGCAGCTCCAGCCCCGATAATGATGACTGTATCGGAGGGAGAAAGCATAGATTGATTCGTACAAGAACTGAGACTCGATTGCAGGGGCAGCCCTATGCCTAACAGGCCACACATTTTTATAAATTCTTTTCTGGTCATCTCTTAATGGATTATGAATAAAGGGGCTTCGGTATATCGTTTCTTCCTAATACTTTCTCAAAAAATTCCATATTTCCTCACTGGCATTTAACCAATGCTTATCCGTTCCTTGAGGCCACTCATGCCCATAATCGGTTATTTTATATAACCACACCTCTTTGTCATCTGTGCAATCTTGGAATTTGGTGATTTCAACGCGCTGAAAATCCTCTGAATCAGGACCATAAAGGGTATCCCGGCTAATAGTAGCACATCCATTCCTTTCTTTCCAAAATTCTATCGTTTCTTCAATAGGAGGATAACGCCCCCAGCCCGTTTCATTATCAATATCCCCATCATAGAGCGTAATGTCATCTTCTTCTCCTCTGATTTCAAATACAGGAACAGGCGTAGAAAAGGCACAATTTTGCTTAAAATCTTCCAGCATCAGCCCGCCTACCGAAACAAATCCTTTGAAGAGATCCGGCCGCTGGCAGGCGAGCATATAACTCATATCCCCTCCATTGGAAAATCCTGCCGTGAACGTCCGCGCAGGATCAGTCTTATAAGTCTTCTGCATGTACAGGGTTAATTCGGTGAGAAAGCCCACATCATCTACCGTTTCTGTTTGGTGGAAGAAATAGCCCATGTTGAAAAAACGTTTGCCTGCCTTGTCTTTGGTTCCTCTGGGATAGGCTACGATAAAGTTGTTGGCGTCGGCTACCTCGTTCAACCTGGAATAATTTCGATGACGGATAGCGTCGTCCGTATAGCCGTGCATGGAAATCAACAGGGGCGCATTTTCCCCTACCGCCTCCGGGATGTGCAGGGCATATTGTCTTTCTATACCATCATGCATAAAGCTGAGATATCGAGTAGAAATCTCCCCATAGATGGGATGGATGAGCATTTTTTTCTGACAGGATATCATAGACCCCGCCAGGATCAAGGCTCCCAGAAAAATCCACCGATTTTTTAATGGCATGAATGTATTCATCTGCTTAGGTTAAAGGATGCTAATGGCAGGAAATTTATCAAGAAGGATGAAAAGCACCTTTTTTTATCTACTAGCGGAAGGAAAAACCTGATCAGTGGAATCGGGGAAAAGATAAGCGGGTTAAAGAGGTTGCAGGAAGGAGGACATAAGTTCATTTCCCGCATTTTACCAAAGATTGAAATTCATTGATCAATTAATTCGTTAATTTATACAGACACTCCCTGGCCTTAGCGTTCCTCCACAGCCTGACTCTTCCCCTAGCTTCATTGGTATGGCCCTGACATTCCGAATTTTCTGCCTACTTCTTTTTGTGCCAAGCGTTCTGCTTGGACAAAAACCCGCTTTTGACTACAAGACGGTCCAGGACGGATTGGCCGCGGAGGTAACCACCTGTGTATTCAGAGATTCTCGAAATCTGGTCTGGATCGGCACCCAATCTGGCTTACAGCAGTACGATGGATATCGGTTCAGGACCTTTTATCCGCACGCTTCCAACCCGGATCAATTGCGAAGTGGGGGCATCAAAGCCATCGTAGAAGACCGGGAAGGGAATCTTTGGATCGGCACGCATAATGGGGGCATCAGTCGCTACCTAAGACAATCGGATCGATTTGAAAATTATTTACCAGATAGCAGTGCCCATGGTTTTTTCCCTGCAAAAGGGGTCAACAGGCTTACCGTAGATGATTGGGGAAATGTCTGGATTTTGAGCCCCACGGAACTATTTCGTTTGACCCCTGGCCCAGCGCCGGTTTTTACCGCTTGTCATCCGTGGTCGTATGAAGCAGGTGAAAAAAAAGCCCGTCTGACCGCTTTTGGCTTCGATGCCGACCACAACCTGATAGTAGCCATTCGAGGCAAAGGAATCGCCCGGCTATCCAGGGATCAACTCCAGGCCGATGTTTCGGAGCATACTTGGGCGGTCACCGCAGACTCTCTGCACAAGCTGTTTCCCACGGGTATTATCAGCATGTTTTCGGATAGCAGTCAGGCCTTGTGGTTGGGGACAGGCGGTGGGGCATGGCGAATTCCCGGAGGAGCAGAAAGCCTTTTTTCCGCTACCGACCAAACAGATTTCACGGCCCAAAGCACCTTTTTTGACAGCCAGTATTTTACGCCCAATACCCGCCTGGGGGCCCGCATTAATCAGATGGAACAAACCGCTGATGGCACCCTCTATTTTATCAATCCTTTTGGTCTGTATCAGTACCAGCCGGAAAGCCAGGATTTTTCCTTTCAGGATTTTGATCAACTGGGCATCCCAGTCAAAGGATTTAACCTTATCATGAATGCCCATCTGGATGCAGCGGGTCTTTGGTGGTTGGCTACCTTTGAAGGGCTGGCGGTTCCCAAATCAGGTCAGGCCGCCTTTCAGCAGCTCACCCCAACCTATGAAGGCCCCAGCATGGTGAGAGCCGTGCACGAAGATCGCTTTGGGCAAGTTTGGGTAGGACTGGAAAATGGCGGGGTCCAGATTTTTGAAAAAAATCAAACCAAAGCCTACTTACAGCTGCACTTGTACAACCAGGTCTCTGAGGCTCCGGCAGATTTCATTACCAGCATATGGGAGGATGGCCCTGATCAATTCTGGATAGGAACCTATGGGGGCGGTCTCTTCTCCGTTCAGGTTCGGAGAGAGGCAGACGGCAGGGTCGCGGGGATCACAGAAACCGCTCACCTCTCGCAAAAGGACCCGACCCAACTTGGCACCTATTATGTATACGACCTGCTGCGAGACCAGCAAGGAGATTTCTGGGTGGGTGGATTTGATTGGCTGCAGCATGTAGAAGCAAAAACCGGCAGGGTAAAACGATTTGCGCTGCCAGTCTCCAATGTAGTTTATCAGTCCAGCGATCAAACCATCTGGATCGGGACCGATAGAGGATTGTACTATTACGACACCAGCCAGGACACCGTACGAGCTTTTGTATACGAGGAGAATAATTTCCAACTGAGCGATCAGCGAATAGAAGACCTGGTTGAAGGCCCGGACGGGACGCTCTGGATCGGAGGCATTCATGGCCTGTTTGCCCTGGATGCGCAGCGGAAAAGCCTGCAGCGTTTTGGTCCGGGAGACGGCCTATCACACCTGCAAATCAGGGGATTAGCCATCGATCAGGCACAACATCTATGGGTCATGACCCTTAGCGGACTCTGCAAGCGGGTAGGGACGCAATTTGTGTGTTATGACTATGATAGCGGGCTAACAAACGAGCTATACATTGCTCGTTCCATTTCTTGTAGTGCATCTGGCTACCTGTATGCAGGGGGAGATAATGGCGTAGACCTCTTTCATCCCGATAGCATCCGCAGTCCTCACATTTCAGGGCTCTTTTTGGACGAAATGCTCCTATTTAATAAGCCTATTACCGTAGGACAGCCCAGCGAATCCGGCTTTACCCTCCCCTACTCTCTCAATGAGCTGGAGCTGCTTGAGTTATCCCACCAGGAAAGAATGGTCAGTTTCAGTTTTTCCGGACTAGGCTATAAAAACCAGGACCAATATCGCTACGCTTATCAGCTGGAAGGCTTCGATCCTGGTTGGCAGGAGGTCCCAGCCTCTCGGCGCATAGCTACTTATACCAATCTTCCTCCGGGCGACTATACCTTCAAGGTCAGGGCGGCGGCGGCCAATGGAACATGGACGGAGGCCAAAGCATTAGCGGTGGTGGTGCATCCTCCCTGGTGGGCGAGCTGGTGGGCCAGAAGCCTCTTCTGGCTCATGGTAGGCGGCATCATTTATGGCCTTTTTAGCCTGCGTATTCGCGCCCTTCGCCGGGAATTGCATGTGCAGCAGCGCATCAATTCGGCCAAGGAAGAAGAACGGGAAAGGGTCCGGGCCGAAAGTGCCCAGGATTTTCACGATCAGGCAGGGGTTCAATTGTCCAAACTTTCCCTGTACAGCGGCGTGCTTCGCAGTTGGGACACGCCCGATCAGCCGACGGATATTTTGGACAAAATGGACGCCAACATACGCTTACTGGCCTCCAGCATGAAAGATTTTATCTGGACCCTGGATCAACGCCAGGACCAGCTCCTGGACCTGATGGTCCGCATTAATGATGTCGGAAAGTCCCTCTTTGACCATAGTGAAATCAGGTTCGATTTTGATTTTACGATTGAGCAGATCGAGGACATGCCTGTTTCTACCTCCATTAAGCGGCATCTGCTGCTCTTTTGTAAGGAAGCCCTCAACAACTCATTAAAGTACTCTGAGGCCCAACATGTACAGATGAAGGTTCAATGGCTGGAAGTGGGCAAGCAACTGCGGCTCAGGCTGCAGGATGACGGAATCGGCTTTCAGCTCGGAACCCTACGCCGGGTCAACGGGCTACATATCATGGAAAAAAGAGCCAAGGCCATGGAAGGAGCTTTAACGGTGGATAGCGTTCCGGGCGTAGGAACCCTGATCCAGTTGGATTTACCTATTACCCCAGATGGGGTATAGAGAGCCGCGGAAGATTCTTTAATATGAAAGTCAATCATGTTGCCATGCAAAAAGACATCCATATTGCCCTGGTAGAAGATGATCCGGAACTCCGTCAGTTGATGCAGCTGATCCTGGATCGAAGCCCTGGTTTTCGCTGCAGCCTGCACTTCGAAGACGCAGAAACGGCCATCCCGGAAATTATCCGCTATCAACCGGATGTAGTCCTGATGGATATTGGCTTGCCCGGTATCTCTGGTATCGAAGCAGTACAAACCTTACAGGAAAGCATTCCGGATATTCCCATCCTGATGCTCACCGTTCAGGTGGAACAGGAGATGATTTTCAAATCCCTCTATGCGGGTGCCAGCGGCTATTTACTCAAATCCACCGCCCCAGTAGAGATCCTCGAAGCCATCAAAGAGGCGACCATGGGAGGCGCGCCGATGAGTCGGGAAATTGCCCGCAAAGTCATCCAGTCTTTTCATCGCCCACAGCAACAGTTATCCCTGAGTGCCAGAGAGCTTGAAGTATTGAAGCACCTGTGCGATGGGGAAACCTACACCTCTATCGCTGAGTTGTTATTCCTCAGCCCTCACACCGTCAAGGTTCACATCAAGAACATCTATGACAAAATGCATGTCCACAGTCGGGCAGAGGCGGTCAAAAAAGCCATCAAAGAGGGCTTGATCTGATCTTTTCCCTCATGACAAAATAAGGTACTTGGGGTATTTACTTCAGCCAGGCGACCTGATAGTTTTGGGATCATGTTGACTCACACGAGTAGCAACAAACAACCAACATAAATCATTTTTGTCATGAACATTCATTCCCAAAGTATTTCTGGGCAAAGGATTCTGTGCGCCCTTTTGATCCTTTTCTCCACCCTGGTAGGTTGCCAGGAAGACCCTCCCACCCCCGTAGTTGACCCGCCCATTTATCTGTGTGATTCCCTCGGCTTGGGTAATCTTGATGCCAACCGAGCGGGTGGCTCCAGTTTCACCTTTGTAAATAACCCCGACGCCCCCGTGGACTACGTGATCGAGTGTTTTCCTCGTATCCTGGTTGATGCCAAAGTAGAACCCGGAACCGTGATCGAATTTGGTAACGATGCCGGATTTGATATCCAGAGAGATGGGTCCTTTTCCGTAGTGGGTACCGTCGGTGATACCATCATTTTCCGCGGAACCAACCCGGCCAAAGGCTGGTGGCGAGGCATTGCCTTCAATGAGGACGATATTAGAAATGAGCTGAAATATGTGGTGATTGACGGGCCAGGAGGAGCAAAGCTGCTTCAAGGAGGCCTTAGCGCTGGGGTATTTAACACCACCGCCAGTCTCAAGATGCAGCATACGACCATTTCCAACAGCCTGTCTGATGGGTTCTACAACGCTGGCATAGGAGACCTCGACTTGTTTGCCAACAACCACTTTGAAGGAAATGAAGGCTTTCCGGTGACCATCCACGCCAACGAATTCCACAAATTGGATGGAACGGGCTCAACCTACCTTAACAACAGCCCGAACCAGGTTCGCATGGCGATATCCGGGGGGAGCGTACTCACCGTTACGGAGCCTCAAACCTGGAAAAATCCCGGCATTCCGGTGATCATGGATGAAGGGGTATGCGGAATTATTTCGGACCTGATCATCGAACCCGGTTTTACCTGGTACATGCAAGCAGACTGCCACGTGTCCGTAGATGACAAAGGCTCGTTCCACGCAGTCGGAACGGCAGAGGAGCCGATCGTGATCCGCGGCTCGCAAGCTATACAGGGATTCTGGACCGGCATCTACCTGGAAGGAACCAATCCCCTGAATGAACTGACCTATGTAACCCTGGAGCATGGTGGGCGGGACAAACCTTTTGGCGCAGCCGCCAAAGCCGCCAACCTTTACCTGGCCAATGGGGTAACCGGCCTGAGCGTATCCAATTGCTCCATTAATGAAAGCGGGGAATGCGGCATCTATAAAGGATCTGCCATCGTCAGCCTGAACAATAATAGCTATTCGAATAATGCGGATGGGAATGTATGTGAGTAATTCACCTCTCCCTGACTAGGATCAAACAGGAGCCATTCCAACAGGAATTGGCTCCTGTTTTTTTTTAGAATATACACGATCACAGGCCATCGCTATCGCCTCAGCAGCTTCCCTTTCTCTGTTAGGTGAGGATAGCGCTCCTGATCGAGGAAGGCTTTTCCGCTACCTTCGGTCCTCCCCATCTAGCATCGCTTGAGTGGAAGGAGAGATACCAGCAGCAATGCGCTTGCATATGCAACCGAAGGAAAGGCAGGCAGTCTTTGAGTCCGGTAATTATTCGCTGGCTAGCTAAACTGGTCTTTTTCCACAGACATAAGGCTGATCCTGCGGCAGAGTCGAACTCTTCCCCCCACCTTGTTTTTTATTCGAAAACTCATAAAAAATGAGACAAAAACACCTTCCTCAGGTTATCCTGTTGGTATTCGTATTCGGCACCTTTCACCGAACGCATGCCCAGACTTATCAGCAGCAGGAAAGGGGCATTTTACTGTATAACCTGGGGTCTGGCCTCGTCATAGGCGGCGTAGGGGCTTTGATCAATAAGAAAAAAGGGCAGGACCCCTGGAAGGTCTTTCTTAAAGGGGCCGGTCAGGGCGTCATGGGAGGCGCTATTAATTACAGCTCCAAAAACATCACCGGCATGATCGCCAGCCGGGAAAACTACCTTTACGGATGGGCGGGACGACTAACCCAGTCGGTAGGTACTTCCATCATTGAGAATGCGGCGGCTAACCGCAACTTCTGGGAAAGCTATCACTTTAGTTATGGGCCTGTCCGCCTGGAATTCGATGCCAGAAGCCATTACAAGCCTTCTGTCCTGGTCAAGCCTGGGGCTTTGGTCGGCTTCGTTTGGTTGGGAACTAAAGGCCGGTTTAGCGCAAAGTATAGCCTGCTGTCTGGTGCCCCTGTGGTGCTTTCAGATGGTCCCGTCAGAATGTTTGGTAGTAGTTTTGGCGGCTATGCTATGGGCATCGTAACCGCGATCGATCGCAGTCTGATTGATGACTATGCGCTTTTTGCCCATGAATTTATCCATATCCACCAGTACGAGGATTTTGTTGGGGTAAACTCCTTTTTCGACAAACCCCTTAATACCTTTAGTCAGAGATCGGCTGCCTTCAACACCTTTTCCAAATACGTATACCTGGATCTGCATGCGCCTTTGCTCCTGCTCACCTATCGCCAATTGTACAACCGGGCCGGGAGCTATTATGAAAACTGGTTTGAGTTCGAAGCAGAGCATTTTGCTACGCAAAAGCTGGTGCCGAGATAGGGCTGGGGTTAGGGGTTGTTGAAACAATCCTTTATGGGGAATCTAGACTAAGAAATATTATTGAGGTGTTTTGCTGAGAGGTTAATTCATCACCCAACCGACAGCCAAAGGATGGGCATCAAGCATCAGGAACCAGGGACCAGTTCCTGGGCAGAAAAACCCCTCCATAGGCCAACAAAGGGTAGGCCGATTTCGATTCAGGAGAGGCCAATGGAGCCCCTTTTTTAAGCAGAAGGGACTTGATGTCGTTTCGCCCCAGCAGCCAGCATCACAACTGTCCAGATTTATGGAAAGGCGTCCAGGAAAAAGTGATCTCACGCAGGAAATACTTCCGATCCTCCAAAACCTCCAACTCCCGGGATGACTCGCCTTTCAGAAAGGTGTGCTCGTTTTTTCGTAAATTGATTTACACCCAATACCTACAATATGCTCAATCGAGTAAGGGAGCTTGTCGCAGCTGATCAGCTGCAGGAGGCCTTTGACCTATTGACGGAGATGCATCATCCTGTCATTTCAGACGCCTTACCCCTGCTGAAAGGGCGTTATGAATCTCTCAACAAACTCATCATAGAAGACACCCTGAGTCCTGATGAAGTGATCAGAAATAAAAATAAGCTGAGGGCTTCCTTGCTGACCCTCGTTGATGAGGTGGAAGGAAAGGGAAAATCCCCGACGTCTTCATTCTTGCTTGTCTCTAAAAAGCCTCCGCAACGGATCTTACTCCTCGGCTTAATTGCCGGAACCATCGTCCTTCTGGGAGTATGGTGGATGACCAAAGGTTATCCAGAAAAAGGTAATTCTGACAGCAGCGACGTCACCATTGAAACCCACGGAGAAAATAGTCCTGCTGTCATCGGAGATGATGTAGAGATTAATTATGGAGGAGAGCTAAGGAGTGAGAAAGAGGAATCAGACAGTCTCGACCAGCCTAACCCATAGTCTTATGAAATCGCCCCCCCTAATCTGCGTTTTCGCCTTCCTCCTTGTAGTTGGCCCCGTCTACAGTCAGCAAATTTCTACCCACGGCGACCAAAGCCCCGCCGTTTGGGCTAGCAGTGTCTCCATTGCTTATGGCTTCAGCCACAAACACATTATCCAATTAGAAGCGGTCTTTAAACAGCATGGTCTAAGCCCTGCCGAACGGAAGAAAAGGGTGGTCCACCTGGTCAACAACATTCGCAGTGGAATGGAAAAAGAGGCTGCGCCCAAACCGAGTCTTGAGCAGATTCGCCAATGGCTGGGAGCTGATGCCGACGATGAAGTGATGCGCATATTTTCTACCGGCAATCAAAGCCCGGTGGTGTTAGGGAAAAAAGCCAGAATCACCTATGGCCTCAGCGAACAGGAATTCTGGGGCTTGTATACCTATTTTGAGAAAAATCAAGCTCATCTAGACCTTAAAAACAGGCGGATTGCGCAACAGGGCAACGTCCTTCAAACCCAACAAGCGGAACTCGCCCAAATAGATGAAGCATTTAGAGCCCTCCTTCAGCGCTTTCAGGAGTTGGAAAAAGAACTGGCCTTCCGTACGGACGATATGGCGCAGGAGGCGAGGAAGTTATTACAGGAAGGCAAGATCGGAGAGGCCGTCAAGGTGTTAGAGGATCGGTATTATTTCACCGTCAAAAGAGATGAAAGAGCGCAAAAAGAACGGGCCTTGGCGGCTTATGATTACGCACAAGGCCTAACCTTTGATCCTACCAATTATCGCTTAGCAACTTCCATTTATGCAGATGCAGTAGCCCAGGATCCGGAGAATACCAAGTTTATCAACGCTTATGGATACATGTTACTTGAAATGGGTAAATACGAGGAGGCTATACCCATATTTCAGCGAGCTATTAAACTAGATTCCCTGGCAAATGGAGGGCGGGATACTTCTGTTGCTTTTTTATACAATAATTTCGGCGGAACCCTAGGCAGCAAGGGACAGTATGACCGCGCCATTGAATATTTTGAACTAGCCCTGGGAATTGATACGCCAGCCTTGGGCATAAGCCATCCTACTGTAGCAACCGTATTCAATAATCTGGGCGCGACATGGCTGTCGAAAGGTCATTATGACCAGGCCATTGTTTACTTCAAACGCGCCTTTGGGATTGATAGCACAGTCCTGGGTCCTAAGCACCATAGTGTAGCAAAAGATTACAGCAATCTTGGAACGGCATGGTATGGGAAGGGACAATATGACCGTGCCGTTGACTATTTTGAACTAGCCCTGGGAATTGACACCCTAATCCTGGGAACAAATCATCCAACAGTAGCCAGCATCTATAACAATTTGGGCGGGGCTTGGCTTGCCAAAGGATGGTATAAAAGGGCCATTAGCTATTTTGAACTGGTTCTAGGTATAGATACCACAGTTTTTGGCCTAGATCATCCTAATGTTGCTAAGACCTTTAATAACCTAGGTACAGCCTGGATGTATGTATGGGAAAATGACAAGGCCATCAGCTATTTTGAACAAGCCTTGAGAATTGATACCCTCTTCTTTGGCAGGTTTCATCCGAATGTAGCTGGAATATATAGCAATCTCGCCAGTGCATTGACGTCAAAAGGTAATTATGACCTATGTATCCACTATTATGAGCTAGCCATCAGCATTGAAACGGCTACAGTAGGAACCACACATCCCTCTCTGGCCAGAACTTATAACTATTTGGGCCAAGCCTGGGAGATCAAAGGGGAGTATGATACAGCCCTTACTTATTATGAGCGGGCCCTTGGCATAGATACCGTAGCCCTCGGAAAAAATCACCCCATGGTGGCCAAAGACTACAACAGCATGGGCAATGCCTGGATGCGTAAGGGGGACTATGATAAGTGCATTTTTTATTACGAGAGAGCCCTGGCGATTGATACGGTTGCTTTAGGCATCAATCACCACATGGTGGCCAGCATCCATAACAATCTGGGCAATGCCTGGCATTATAAAGGGAAGTATAGCCGCTCTATTACCTATTTCGAAAGGGCCATTGCTATCCTCTATCGGATTTTTCCGAGAAACCATCCTAATATGCGGATGAGTCATCGGCACATTTCTCTTCCCCTCCATGCTAAAGGCTGGAAATTCTTTGAACTTACCGAATACGAAAAGGCCCTCTCATATTTTCTTCGTAGCATCCAACACGCCAGAAAAGGAGATCCCACCTCCACTTTTATTTCAGCCTTGAATAATGCTGGCTTGTGCTACAAAATATTAGGAAAATACGATAGTGCTTTAGTATACCTGGATGAAGGAATCGAACTCGCAGAAAAGCTAAACCAAGCAGTTGAAAAACAGCTTGAGGCCTTTCCCGATAGCCAAAAGAATCACCCTGATTTTCCAGCTTACCGAGAACAGAATCTGCATTACGCGGTGCTTCGCCGCTTATACTTTCATAAGGCTTCTACCCTGCTACGGATGAAGCGAAAAAAAGAGGCGAAGGTAATCTTCCGGACGCTAAAAGAAGCCGCCACCAAACGGGAGGATCAAGCCTTTCTTGATGAAATAGCGCAGGAGGAAAAATGGAAAGCTTGACCCCTTCCTGAGATCATTTACCATCACTCATAAAAAGCCTGACATGATGAGAACTTCTCTACACGCTTTTTTATGGACCTGCCTCTTCTTGCCTTTTGTCCACCTCTATGGTCAAAAGCTTGCTACCTATGGCGATCAGAGTCCCGCCGTTTGGGCAAGCAGTGTCTCCATCGCTTATGGCTTTAGCCACGAACACATCATCCAATTAGAAGAAGTCTTTAAACAGCATGGTCTAACGCCTGCCGAGCGAAAGAAAAGGGTGGTTCACCTGGTCAACAACATTCGCAGGGGAATGGAAAAAGAGGCTGCGCCCAGACCGAGTCTTGAGCAGATTCGCCAATGGCTGGGAGCTGATGCCGACGATGAAGTGATGCGCATATTTTCTACCGGCAATCAAAGCCCGGTGGTGTTAGGGAAAAAAGCCAGGATCACCTATGGCCTCAGTGAACAGGAATTCTGGGGCTTGTATAGCTATTTTGAGAAAAATCAAGCTCATCTAGACCTTAAAAACCGGCGGATTGCACAACAGGGCAACATCCTTCAAACCCAACAAGCGGAACTCGCCCAAATAGATGAAGCATTTAGAGCCCTCCTTCAGCGCTTTCAGGAGTTGGAAAAAGAACTGGCCTTCCGTACGGACGATATGGCGCAGGAGGCGAGGAAGTTATTACGGGAAGGCAAGATCGGAGAGGCCGTCAAGGTGTTGGAGGATCGGTATTATTTCACCGTCAAAAGAGATGAACGAGTGCAAAAGGAACGAGCCTTGGCAGCTTTTGACTATGCCAAGGGGCTCGAATTAGATCCGCTCAACTATAGGAAGGCTACGCCTATTTATGCCGATGCGGTGGCGCAAGCCCCCGACAATACAACTTACCTCCAGGCTTATGGGATTAATCTCATAACCACGGGAAAGTACCAGGAAAGTTTCCCCTTATTTTACCAGGCCATCACATTAGATTCGTTAGCCTTTGGGGGACAAGATACTGCCATAGCCAAGCTGTACAACAATTTAGGGACGGCCTTACATTACGATGGGAAGTACGATCAGGCACTCAATTATTATGAAAAAGCGCTGAGGATTGATACGAGCGCACGGGGCCCAAAACATCCGGTTCTGTCAACCCGTTACAACAATCTAGGCAGTATTTGGAATTCGAAAGGGGATTATAAGCTAGCCGCTCAGTATCACAAAAAAGCGCTCATCATTGATACGACTACGCTGGGTTTATATCATCTGAATGTAGCCATTACTTATAACAACCTGGGAGGGGCGCATGAAATGAAAGGAGAATATGACCGGGCGATCGAATACTACCATCAGGCCCTCAGCATCGATTCGCCCCTCATTGGCACCCATCATCCAGATATGGCCATCTTATATAGCAACCTCGGTAGGTCTTGGAAATTGAAAGGAAATGATCAGCGTGCCATAGCATATTTCGAGCTGGCCCTTAGGATTGATTCAGCCTCGTTGGGGCCCCTCCATCCCAAGGTAGCCATTAGATATAATAATCTAGGCATAGCCTGGAATTCCCTGGGCAAGTATGACCGGTCCATCCAATATTATAATCGAGCCTTAGAAATTGAAATGACGGCCTTAGGGCCGACCCATCCAAGAGTAGGCGCAAGCTATAACAATCTAGGCAGTGCCTGGTATGAAAAAGGAGACTACGACCAAGCAATCACCTATTTAGAAAAGGCATTAAGCATAGAAAAAGCGGTTCTGGGGCCCAGGCATCCAGACATGGCATTAGATTACAATAATCTGGGCATGGCCTGGTATGCGAAGGGGGCCTATGATAAGGCGCTAGAATACGTAGAACAGGCGCTCCACATAGATACCTTGGCCGTAGGATCCAGTCATCCGAGAATTGCCACTCGCTACGGCAACTTAGGGACTATTTGGGAGGCAAAGGGTCAATATAATCGGGCCCTGGTCTACTACGAACATGCCTTAAGGATAGATACCCTCAGCCTGGGTACAGCACATCCTGACGTAGCCGTCCGCTACAATGGAGTAGGAAGAGCCTGGACCCGTATGGGACAATATGACAAAGCCATCAGCTTTTTTGAAAATGCCCTGAGGATAGATACGACGATTTTCGGTTTAACACACCCCAACGTAGCGCTTGATTACAATAACCTGGGCTTTGTCTGGAAAGAACTGGGTGAATATGACAAGGCCATTACCTTATATGAAAAAGCCTTGGGCATCGACTCGGTCCTAAGAGGGAACATGCATCCAATGGTAGCCAATGATTTCAACAATCTGGGGGCCGTCTGGGATGCGAAAGAAGACTATGATCAAGCCATTGCTTGTTATGAAAGGGCGCTGGCCATAGATACCGTAGTTCTAGGTATGAATCATCCCCAGGTGGCCATTAGCTTCAATAATCTGGGAAGTGCCTGGAAATCCAAAGGAGAAATCACCAGGTCTATTGGCTATTATCAGCAGGCCATAGAGATTGCCACGGCAGTTTGGGGAGATCAGCATCCGAATGTGGCCAGTATGTACAATAACCTGGGCACGGCCCGGATGGCAAGCGGGAAACATGATGAGGCCATTGCCTATTTTGAAAAAGCGCTGCGCATTGACAGTGCGGCATTGGGGCGAAATCATCCAGGCGTAGCCAAAGATTTCAACAATCTCGGCAAAGCTTGGGAAGAAAAGGGGGACTACGACCGAGCCTTAGATTTTTATGACTGGTCGCTGGAAATTTTTGGCCAATTTTTACCCAAGGATCATCCCAGCTTAAGGTCTGTCAATAAAAATAAGCTAGGGGCATTGAATGCTAAAGGCTTAACGTTTCTTCAACAAAAGAAATACCAGGAGGCTTTACTTGCTTTTTTACAAGCCATCCAACTAAACCAACAGGTCCAGGATGCTTCCTTTACCGCAACCGGATTCAATAATGTGGGGGCCAGTTATAAGCATCTAGGTAGCTATGATTCTGCGCTCGTTTATCTAGATAAAGGAATCGCCTTTGCCAGGCAGGCAGACCAGGAAATGGAAAAAAAGTTCTCCGCCTTACCAGACAGCCTTCAGAATCATCCTGATTTCCTTAGCCTGAAGGAGCAGGCTATGCATACGTCCCTCCTACGCCGGCTACATTTTCACAAGGCTTCCACCCTCCATCGTATGGGAAGGAGAAAGGAAGCCGATGAGATCTTTCATAGATTAAAAGAAGAGGCGACCCGAAGGGATGATCAGGTCATGCTGCAAAAAATTGCGGAAGAGGAACAATGGAAAAAGTGAAGCCTACTGAGGCTGATGATGCGTAACCTACACAGTTTTTTTCAATCCCAAGCGGTCAAGGCTTGATTTTACCATATTCCCTTGACTTCTTGCCGTCGAAACAATCAAGCTTTTCAGTGTGTGAGATGAAGGAGTTCTGGGAAACCAACTTTCGGGCGAAACAAACCATGTGGGGATTTCGCCCTGTGTATGCAGCCATGGAAATGGCGGATCTGTTTCATCGGGAAGGATTGAAGAAAATTCTCATCCCTGGCTTTGGGTACGGAAGAAATGCGGCGGCTTTTGCCGATAAAGGAGCTTCGGTCACGGGGATAGAAATCTCCGCGACGGCCATTCATTTAGCGAGAACCCACAGCAACCACCCCTATACCATCTTTCATGGGTCGGTAAATGATATGCCCTTTGATGAGGCGCAATACGATGGTATTTTTTGTTATGCGTTGCTTCACTTACTGGACGCAGGAGAACGAGCCCAGCTATTGGCTAATTGCTATGAGCAACTCAAGCCCAATGGCCTGATGGTCTTTTTAACGATCTCCCCCCAAACGCCTGCATACGGAGAAGGAGAACTCCTCAGCGAAGACCGCTTCCTGACCAAGCATGGTGTAAAGATTTTTTACTATAGAGCGGCTTCCATACAGCAAGACTTTGGGAAATATGGACTGATTCGGGTAGAGGAAGTCCAGGAACCTCCGCAGGCAGCCGATAACCGCTCCTCACAAAGATTTTGGCAGATCATCTGTAGGAAAGAAAGCCAGGCTTACTGAGAGATGTCAGCATTGCACAGGGGGCGATTGCGCTAACTTGCCTGCCTGTTTCTTCCATAAGCATCTGCTTTATAGATCAGACCGGTCAAATCAATCCCACTAAAATCCTGAGGTAAAACCCCTTACATATTCACCAACTCGTCCAGAATTTCGCCTAAGCCCCCTTGGCTTTCTACCGAAATAACCTCAATCTTCTGCACCTCTATCTTTTTGATGTCGTATTTCTCATAGGTTATTTCGATGAGGGCGGAAAAATCACAGTTACTTTTCAGCCCCTTTTCCCGGGAGGCATAGCGCAATTTTTTTTGAATCTGCTTCCACTCCTTCTTGATGCACTCAGCTGCGCCCCAAGTGCCAATGCCACGAGCCCCGGCAATCATGATGATTTTGTTTTGGGCATTCCAGGGATTCATCATTTTGGTAATGACCGCCTTATCCGTCAGCTTTAACTCCGCAAAATCCTCTGGCTTCTTCCCATTTTTCAGGTAGGCCATCATTTCGGTATAGGTCCGGGAAGGATATCTTCCATGGTTATCGACCACTCTCCATTCCTCATATTTCTGATCGGGATTGGTCTTAGGATCGACCAGTTCGGTACGGAAAAAGTTGACGCCTTTTTCTTCTAATCCCTGGGCGAGGATATTCGTCAGCTTGTTGATTTTTCGGCTGCAAACCGTCACCAGGTTTTTGCCCCTTACGTTGTGAAAATCACCAAAGAATCGATCCACGTCATAAGCTTTAACATTTTTTCTCCAGTTCAATTTTAGGATCGCGCTGATGATGTTGTTGATGGCAATAAAGTCCTCCGTGGCGGTCCTGGGGATTATTTTTGGGGGTTTGATAGGCTTGCCTTCCTCTTTGGAGGCAGGCTCATTGATGACCACTTCGTTTCGGTGAGGGAAGACAAAAAGCAGATCATCGTTTCCGAAATTAAGGATCTTCCCCAAGGGCAGGTTGTTGAGTTTTTCGGAATATCTTTTATAAATAATGGTGGCAATGATGCCCGAAAGAATGCCCAGAATCAGCGTAATGATAAATTCAAAAAGCTGGTCCGTCCAGCTGGTGTTCAAGAGCAGTAAATATTTCATCCTTCAGCAAAGTAATGTTGACTGGTCATGCTAGCTTAATGCCATTTTTGGGTAAGATCATGCGGCCCTTAGCGCATCCCCATGAATGCGCTTGGCACCCTCAGCTCGTGGGATACCTTGGTTAGGTGGTGCTTATTCAGGCTTGCTATTTGTACGAAAAAATGTGAGCACCCCGCCTAAGCCCGGAGGCTAAGCAGTATAACCCCCTCAAAATCAGCACGCTCGCAACCCCCATAACATATCAATCTAGGAAATTCTATATTTGGAAACAATTCGCTTCTTCTTACTATCTCGCATCAACGCTCCTCTTTGGTCCAGGTCAATCCTGCCCTCAGAGCACTTTTTTCTAGCCACCTATCAACTGGCAGATTGAGGTTTATTGATCCAATCATGGATAGTAGGCAGGCTAACATCTTCCTTTCCCGAATCTTGGGTATCTTTTATTTCTACTGCGATTTTTGACAGTTCGCTCATATAGTTTGCATTTGTCAGACTGTCCGAATTCTCAATCACTGCCTGGGTTCTCTTATGGGCTTCCGCAACCACATGCCAAAGGATGCCAGAAGTATGGATGGACAAAAAGCCTTTCTCTAATAATTGAAGTTGCGTCCAGGTAAGCACCAGGCGATACATCAGGCCAATGAAAATTAAGGTCAGGAGGCCCAGGTATATGGAGAGTTCCAGGGTCGATAAGGGAGCAGCTGAGCCAGAGGCCGTAGCATTTGTATAGGTTCGCCATAGGAGCAAGGGTTGCAGCAGCAATACCACAGCCGCCAGGGTGTTGAGTACCTTCAACATGGTGCGTAAATAACCTCCGGCATGATAGACCGAGCCGATCTCTGGATAGGTATCCAGCTCAAACCACAGAGACCGCTTGCGCCTTTTGTGCTTAAACACTCTTCCCAAAAAGCCTTTCCGTGAGACCCGGTAAAAGCGGTGGTCCCCTTTGATTCGGTAGGGCTGGAAAAGCCGAAAGCGCAACCTGTTGTTATTC
This sequence comes from Bacteroidota bacterium, assembly GCA_038527215.1. GTDB lineage: Bacteria > Bacteroidota > Bacteroidia > J057 > J057 > JAWPMV01. The sequence goes on along the minus strand of JBCBGC010000057.1, from coordinate 27,708 downwards.
CTGGTATAGTGAAAATGATCAAACAAGGTGGCTTGCACCACCCGCCAAGCCAGGATGGCCTGCTCCCATCCCATATTAGGGACCTCCAGTTGATCAGCCCTGACCTGATCCGCAAATAGTTCAAACCCAAACAAGCGGTTGGCACTGGCATATTTGTAGGTCCCAATCCTCGCTACCGTTAGCAGGAGGATGATGGTAGCAATGGAAATCAAGATTTCAGGGAATAAGCCAATGCTAAATTTGCCAATGACCCCAATCATGGCAGCCGTAAACACGATCGCTTGAAATGAGAACCTGGTAAAACAGTCTTTTACCGATTCCGCTTCTTTGCGGGTTCTCTCGTGCATCTTTGCATCAAAGATGGAGTATCCATTAATGGTCTGGTTAGCGTCATTCATGGTGATGAGGGTTTACGATTCGCCTACCTTGATTCAGCCTTGTGGGAAAGGAATCAAGTGGCCATTTAAACAACAATACTATCGATACCTGGCAAGGGAGTTACCAGGGGTCTACATCAGATATGAGATTACCTCAACGGTTTTTTTAGGAAACCGAAAGCATTTCATCCATGACGAAATGTTGTAATATCACGTTGATGTCGGACTAAGAAATCGGCAGCTTACGAAGCTACCATCCTACCTTAACCTTAAACGGAAATACTGCGTGCTACCAGCCAGCTCCTTTGAGTCAATAAGACCACAAGCTAGCGATCGTTCGTTAATATAAAGAATTTAGTGCTGCAATCCAAATTTTTTAGCAAAAGCTAATATTTTAGCCACAGCAAGCTATCCATAAGAGGGAAATAGTTCATGGGCAAAAGTCCAGACCCAAGGCTCCTTTACCCGGCTCTGATCCAGAAGTGACTTGACCGAACGTTCCAGTAGAAACGCCAACCTTGCATGCCGTCTATTTTACTGGAGGCTTCCTACATTTTTCCGAAATGCTTTAATACCCGCATCGCTCTTAAGGTATTCCACCTACTGGCTTGACCCGCTTGCTCCATGATCAGGTGGACTTTGCCAGGGTGAGCGGCTTGCAGGTTCCATGTACCATCTTTGTTACGTTTTTGTAAGAGTACTGCGATCCCCTCTTCCATCCGCCTATCCCATGTTCTGCGAGCATCCTGGAAATAATCAAAGGCTCTGAGAATATCGTATTTCCATCGGCAGGGATACCTCAATTTCAAAAAGTCTGGGTGGATGATTTGCCCGGTCCGGTCAGATAGGAAAAATCGATGGATCAGGATAAAGGTTTCGGCCCGCTGAATCGCTGCTGAAACATCATGCTTTCGGTAGGTATGCCCGAGCTTTTGAAATTGAAAGAGTCCCTCAAGTACGGAAATGGTGGAGTGCAGGGAACTATGTCTGGCCCCACTTCGGGTCGACCGGCAATTGAACCCGCCATCAGGCATGATTTCATGTAGAAGCGCGTCAACGATAGATTGGAGTGCTTTTTCTGGCGCTTGGAAATAAGCAGCATAGTTCAAGAACATGCCATTTACACAAACATCACTCCGGTGAGCGGTAGAGGGCCCAAGTTGTATCCCTCCATCTTCGGCTTTTAAGGTTTGCAGCACCTGTTGGATAGATGCTTGTGCGAGCTGGTTATGGGGGTCCAGGTTGAGATTTCGCAGGTCAAGCAGGGTATAATGGGTGGAAATCCATTTGGGTTGGTAAAAGCGGTCTCCCCAGTGCCCTTCTGGTTTTCTTTGGGATAGAAACGCCTTCCCCCAGCCTTCGGAGCCAATTCTTGCCTGTAAATCCTTCCTTTCTTCGCCCAACAAATCCCGGTAAACCTGGTATTGCAGGGAAACATCCCCTTGTAGCAGCCAGCTTATGCGTGGTTTTTCGTCCATTTTTACCATACAGATGATGCTCACAGTCCAGACCCAACTTTCACCTTAAAGGTGGGTAGCATGACCTTACACCCATCGCCTTACTTTTTGCGTATACAGCTCATATTCCTCTCCAAAGTCTTTTCTTAAGCGAGGCTCTTCCACATAGACCACAAAGAGGTGGAAGCCTACCGCTACGCAGCCTACATAAACCCACAAATCAACAGACTGGATGAACATAGCTTCGCCTATGAGGATGAGGATCACCCCCACATACATTGGGTTTCTGGAAAAATGATACAGCCCTGATATGACCAGTTTTTGGGTAGGGTCTGCCGGCGAAAGCGTCCCTCGTCCTTTGGTGGCAAAACTCATGATGCACCAGAGCATGATGACCAAACCGATCAAAAATACGATCGTCCCAAGGTAATGAGGGAATCGCCAGCCCTCCTCAAATATGCTATCCAACTGGAAACCTGTCATCCATAAGGGGATCAGGCCAGCAACCAATCCAGGCTGTAGCGCGGTGAAAAACAGATTTCTGAAGAACAAGGATACCATCTATGCTTATTGGTTCAATATCCGGTTCGTGTCCTGGCTTCACCTGCTATCCTGTTAAGTCATGACCAAGGGTAATTCCCTTAGGTTGTCTGAAGCCTTCTTTTCCTATAAGCCATTAGCGTCAATATAGCCAGGGCAAAAAATGGAAGGATAGAGAGGATGGTGCCAAAGTTTAGATTTAACAGACCGACCAGCCCTATCACGCCGAAGAGTAAGCCTATACAGGCAATCCCAATGTATATAATAAGCTTATTTGGCTCTTTTTGAAATAAGGTAATGATTAACAATATCTGGCCCAGTAAAGGGAAGATGATCAAGGGGTGGACGATGGATCCCGGTTCAGTAAATAATTTCACCAGAATATCCGCTTCCATCTGGAAAAGAAATGCTTGATTATCCCCTCCCCATGCTAAGTATCCCATGAGGGACGAAAGGATCAAAAGGGCATGAAAAAGTTTCGTCTGTCGCTGCACGGTCTTTGGGTTCAAAAGTCCTTATTCAATCCATCACTTCTCTATCAGAAGAAATGGGCTATGTGCCTGAAACCTACGATTTTCTTTTTGCTGCAAGCATGATGATCCTCAGTCAGCCAGCTGTTTAATATCAATAGGATTTCTGGGCCTTTCGACCAGCTCTCTAATCAATATATATGCCTCCTAAAAAATGGTCGCCCTGGTGTATGAGGCTGAGAAAGCGCTTGGCTCAGCCCTTTGAAAAAGGTAGCGCTTGTTCGGATGTTGGGGTTCTGAAGAGCCTTTTTTGACCAGCCTAGTGAGCTATGTGGATTGCAAAAGGTAAAATCAGGTTCCCAAAAGTGAATCTTTTGAGCAAAAGAAAACTTCCGAACAAGCGCTTAATCGTCCTTAGATCAAAGCGAACAGTACCCGCTGGTCATCTCATTCAAGGGATCCATACTTTTTGACTTACGACAAATTCATCTACCCGAATCCGGAGGAAGTAGATCCCAGAGGCAAAAGAACTCAGATCCCAGGTCTCTTCGATGATTGAGCCTGTCGGGTCCTTGCTTTGGTGGATCAACGTTTTTCCACTTATATCCAACAGAGAACATGCAATGCGTTTACTCCCTTGCAATGGCTGGAAGGAAAACTGCAGTCGCTCCCTGGTTGGATTGGGGAAGACTTGCAAGGCAAGCGGTAGAATCGGGCCATCTATAGGGGTGGGAAAACCTGTGACGAAGAGATGACTTAGCAATTTGCCCCCAAAAGACTCTGGTATATCAGCTTCTACCTGAAAACTCCCTCCACCCGTAGGATCAAATCGAAACAATGCCCCGCTACTTGGTTCTCCACTTCCATTTTGGCTAATCCCGTAGACTTGATCTCCTTCCGCAAGTATCACCTCCCCTAAAGGATTAGAGGCGATGGCCGGATCAAACTCATGCCAGAAGAAGAAAGAGTCTTGGGCCACATCATAGCCATACAAAGTCCCTCTTCCAAAACTTCCTGCATTGAAAGAAAGACCAGTCAGGATGCCTGGCTGGGCTTCTATCATGGTTCCTTTTATCGCGAACTGCAGGCTCGATTCAAAGAAATATAGAGGGGTAAAACTTGAATCTACCGGGTTAAAAGAAAATAAAGAGCCAAAGCCATTTTGGCCCCCAAACGAGGTTGACCCATATAGCTTCCCATCCTGAGCAGCCACCAGACCTCCCGCGGTATTTCCTCCCATAGAGGCTCCCATGGAAAACACCTTCCCATAACTTTGCTGGACGGGATCCCATCGAAAAATGGTTCCCAAAGAACTATCTCCCCCCGAATTGGTCATGCCATAGAAGTTGCCATCAGCGTGTTGGACAAGGTTGCTCATAGGAGTAAGGCCATCTGGAGATCCCTGGAATTTGTGCAAAACTTCTAATGAATCTGTTGCTGGATCAAAGCGAATAATCACCCCCCAATTATTAACTCCTCCTAGCTGTTGGACACCGTACAACCAGCCATCTTGACCGAGGACCAGGCTTTCATCTCTTATGCGGCCCGTTTCTTCGGAAAACGCTGCTCGTAAAGTCAAGTCGCTTGTGTGTTGATCAAAGGAAAATATACCCCCATAGCCTTGTGGACCGCCAAGCTGGGCCATGCCATAAAGGAGGCCATCCGGCGTCTCAACGAGGGTTCCGACGGGGATAGCCCCATCCGGTGCATGCGAAAAATCCAAGAGTTTTTGATGGGTCCCTGTGCCCAGATCAAATGAAAACAGGGTACCAAAGGAGCCTGTACCTCCATCTTTCGTGCTGCCATACAGCCGATCCCCAACCAAGGTTAGCCCTCCAAATGGCGATTTGCCTCCAGACTGATCCTGACCAAACGTATGCAAGATGGCCACCGTGTCGGAATTGATGGCATATCCATACAAAACCCCTTCTTTCAAAAACCCATCATCTCGAAAGGTTGTACCGTAGAGAATCCCATTGTCTACCAGCAGGCCTCCCCAAGGAGATTTTAGCCCAACATCCCCGAAATTGATCAGGAAGCTAAAGGAATCACTTGCTAGATTAATCGAAAAGAGCGTCCCCCTGTTGCCCATTCCGCCTGTACTTGTGACACCATAGAGCTGGCCATTATCCTCAATCATAGGGGTGTGGTGGATGGCAAAGACGTGGTTACTAGGGAAACTGTATACAGGATGAATCAAGTTACTATCTCGGTGCATCTTATATATAGTTCCAAAATTATGGGTGCCACCGGTCCGGGCAATCCCATAGAAATAGTCATTGGAAGCCAGGGTCAAGCCACTTTGAGGGTTGTTACCTGTGCTGGTAGAAAAATTCGCTACGGTTTCTGAAGTTTGATTGGCCAAAGACCAGGAAAACAGTACTGTCCCATTGGATTGTGAGCTTCCAAGTTCAGTTACGCCATATAGTTTGCCATTTGTTTCTATCAAAGAACCGATGGGAAAAGCTCCCAGGGTGGTCCCAAACGCTTGCTCTACAGTATAGGAACCTGCTTGGGCAGGATCGATAGAGAATAAGACGCCCACATCCGAGGTCCCGCCCTCTCTGGCCAATCCATACATTTTTCCATCACTGGCCAGAAAGAGACCAGAAGATCCCGAAGGATCTCTGCCACTGTCATAGGCAAACTCATGGAGTATTTCGTAGGTCCCTCCATCCAGGCTTACCCGATAGATCAGCCCTCCATGATTTTCTCCTCCTCCTGCAATACCGTAGAGTAGGCTGTCGCTGCCAAGGATGAGTGAGCCATTAGGGGCCATTCCAGGATGGATCGCCTGAAAACTGACTGATTCGAAGGGCGTATGGTCACCCAAATACACCGTGTAAACAGAACCAATACCATCCGTCCCTCCGTGCTCCGTGGTTCCCCAAAGACGTTGCTGGGCAATACTTGTGAAAGGAGAAAAAAACATCACCCCAAGGATGATGGTCCTGAGAAAGATTGTTATGCTTTTCATAATACTTAGTATTAAGAGGTATAACATAAAATAGACAAATGGTTTTTGTTATCCTAAATTACTCACCTCTCAACTGTCTGCTAATCAGCCCTTTCTCCCACGCAGGCAGGGGGAAATAGCCTCCTATTTTGATAAAAGGGCCCTGATAAAAAGCAACAATCTTGACCATGGTGAAGCGCCCACCAATCAGAGGGCTGGCCACCTCCAAGGGGTCGATTTTGGGGGCGGATCCTTGTCTTTACCGAGAAGCGGCTTAGGGCTTCGACTCTTGAATGAGGCGAAGGGTATAGGCCAGTTTTGAATTCACGCCTTCCAATACATCTTCCCATGATTGCGGGACAAAATGATCTGGGATTACGCCCTTGCCTAGCGGCATGGGATCAACCTTCATCTTGAAGTGGATAAAAGGCAGGCTAGCCCTAATCTTCGAATGCTTTAATTTTATGCTGGTTCCCGTCCCACTGACATTACCTTGGTGGGCACCTCCCACCTCCTCGCCAATAAACAAGGCTCTGTTCGTCATCTTAAGCATGCTGGCAAACTCTGCCCCTCCGGAGAAGGTAACCCCGCTGGAAAGGACGTACACTTTCCCTGTATAGATCAATTCCTGAGCAGGATAGGTAAAATCATGATCGGAATAATAGTCACTCATCAAGGTGAAATCTCCCCTTTGGGGAATCCCATCCACCAACCTCCATTTGTCTAAGGTCAGGTATTTCTTCTTTTTGTTCCGATCATAGAAGCTTAAAGGGGCTGTAACCGCCGCATACTTTTGGAAGGGTTCTTCAAAGAGATAACTAGCGAGCAAATTTTCCACGCCTTCCGAGCCCCCGACATGCCTCTGTATATCAAGGATGAGGTGTTGTATGCCTTTGCCTGCTATATCGGTAAAAATACGCTCAAAGGAGGCTTTGATTCGGTCATCCTTTCCAGAAAAAGTTACCAAGGTAACGTAAGCTATCGTATCATCAATCACCCGATAAGCCTGGGTTTCAAACATCCCATTGAGCAACAAAAAGTCATGGAAGTCTGCGCGCGCTTTGATGCTTTTGTAATCCATTCCCGGAACCACCTGAACCGTCTTTTTGCCCGAAATATCTACTAATTCCACCTCAAAATTCTCAGACAAGCCATGCATCTGATAATAGAAGAAGGGAAAATCCCAGGCTATCCATTCATAGGCTGAGCTGGTGTTAAATCCATCTGTAGCGACATAGTCCAATACCTCCTGCATCATTTGGGCTATCGGATGGCCATTGATGGAGATGAGCTTTTTACCCGATAATTGATCCTGGGCAGGTGCATAAACGGACTTAATAATGGCATCTTGGTTCTCGCCACAAAAGAAGATGCCGAAGGGCAGAAAACCCGCTTGAGCTTTCAGCCGCTGCATTTCCTTTCTGGAATAAGAAAGATTGGTATGACCTTCATTCGTGAGAGCTACCAGGGCCGCTATTTTATTGAAAAAACTTCTAAGGTCCAGATCTGCCTTCAAGGTGGATCTCAGGCTGTCAATTTTTCGGTGAGCGGTCAGGGTATCGGTATAAAAATACAACCCTTGATGGTCTGCCTTGTACGCGTCTGCCAGTTGATCGAAATCCTGCTGCATGTGTTCCAGGGTCAACTGTTTTTGACCGTAGAGCATGCTGTGCATACCGCAACATAGAAGCAGCAGCTTGAAAATTTGTACACCCATTTTTCTTCCTTTGTTAGAACCTTTGATATTCCTTTCGATGAAATCGAGAATCAGCGAGCTGAACTGGACATATTCTCGAAAAATTATGCTATGCCCAGAAGGGTCCAGCATGTGTCCCGTCTTTTTTACCGATATACTTTCCCCCGATCCCCTCCCCTACCCTCAAAGCCTGATGAGGCCTATGCGCAAGCCCGGCTGGGTAAAATGTGCTCCAAGATATGAGGCTGAGATAGGCAAAGGGGCAGTTTGCCTTTCCCGGGTATAGGAGGAGCTCGCTTTGGCTAGCATGATTTGCCCGAGGTAGCGGTACTTTAACATAGGTTGCTTAGTGAAAGTCATGCTCAAAGCTAATTCACGAAGCAGGCCTACACTTGTACAATCTTGGCAGTTCAGGAAAGGGTCGCTCTAAACTGTCGGGGAGATATGCCGATAAAGCGCTTGAAGGTTCTGGAAAAATGAGCCTGATCTGCAAAATCGAATTGATAGGCCAATTCTGTCAGGTTTGTATGGGGGTTGATCAAAGCTTTGGCCGCGAAGATTTTTTTCATCAGGACAAAATTGATGGGCGACATGCCAAAACGGGTTCTAAATCCCTTGGCAAAATTGAATTTATTCATGCCCATAAAGTGGGCCAGCATCTCAATGGTGATTTTCCCTTCCAGGTTTCCGTCAATGAAATACATAATCTCCGACCACCTGGCATTTTGCTGGTCTTTCCCTGTGCTGTAGGTATCAGCTTTGGTTCGAAGACCGCGCAGAAAATGGGCGAGCTTGTGTTCCAGGCTTTTTACCTCTCTTTGTTGAAAGGCGCTTTTTATCTCCCGAAAAAGACGAATATTCTCTGAAGAGGGAGATTGGGTATGATGAAAAAGGGCCTTGAATCCTAATAGCCTTTTGACCACATCTTGGGATGGGTAAAACGTATCAAATGAAACAGACTGGTCTGCATCAAAAATCGGGTTGGCATGGATTTCATACGGATTACAAATAGAAATCCGGCCTGCCTCAGAATAGATTTTTTTGTTGCCTATTTGGATGATTTCCGTCCCCTCATAGATCAGGGAAACACAATAGGTTTCATGAAAGTGTTCCGGGAAGCTACTCTTTTGATTTTTTAAGGATAGAAATTCTAAGTTGTCGAGAAATTCCCTTTTATTCCGAAGCTCCATAATTGCCAAGTTGTATCACGCACCCATGCTTACGAGTGGAATATAGGTAAGAAGCCATTGCTCGCCTTAAGGTTGCTTGATTCAACTTGAGGGATGAGTTGAGGGGAGCGTAGGAGTCCCTAAAAAACCTTCAACATATACCTTCCATCGCAGGAAAAGTAGGCTCTACTCTCAAGCCATGGTGCACATGAAGCTCATCCTATGATCGTTATTTTTTCCTATCCCTCTCTGTCTCCACTCACCTAATCAAAACCTGAAAAATTCCCGTAAATTGGGTCCCAGCCTACTTTATGCAGCCCGGACCTAATTCTATGTGTTGTGCAAAGCCTACTGAACCGTATCTCTGCCAGTATTCAGCTCGATGATCCTTTGAAAGAGGCGCTTGCTAAGCATTTTGTCCCTTTACACCTACCTAAAGGAACGGAACTCCTCTCTCCGGAAGCCTATGCCAATCACCTGCATTTCATCGAGCAAGGCATTATGCATAACTATTATTATCACGATGGGAGACAGGTCACTTCCTGGTTTTATGCGGAAGAGCAGTTTGTTACTTCCTGGGCCAGTTTCTATGCCCAGCAACCCAGCTATGAAGGCATTATCTGCCTGGAAGATTGTGAGGTGTTAAGGATTAGCCACCAAGCCTTTAACCAACTGGCGCAGGACCATTCTGGCTTCGGACAGTTTGCCCGCAGCCTGGCAGAAGAGATGCTGGTGGTCATCGATATGTTCTCAAAAGGCTGGTCTTTCTCCTCCGCCCGAGAGAAATACCAGATGCTGAACCAATACTTTCCAGAGATTGAGCAACGGGTCAACCTAGGGATGATCGCGTCCTTTTTGGGCATTAGCCAGGAAACCCTCAGCCGCATCCGCCGGCCCGGTTGAGGCGGTTAGCGCTTCATAAAACCAACGGGTGCCTGATCACTGGCCGGGGCATAAAAGCGGGATAGATTGGGCAGGACATAGGGAAGATCTCCGCTTCCCACGCCAAACCACTGGCATAACTCCGCAAAATATTCATCAGTAGATAGACTTGGCAGGAGGACCGCGCCACCAATATCGTCCTTTCCATTCAGGGCCAGGGAAGGGTAATTTCCATAAATTTCGCCCCCTTTCACCGCGCCGCCCATGACCATGACGTTGCCGCCCCAGGCATGATCACTCCCGTTTCCATTGGAGGTCAGGGTACGGCCGAAGTCTGAAGCCGTGAAGGTGGTTACTTTTTCCGAAAGACCCAGTTCCTCTAAAGCTGCCTGGAATTCGCTTAAGGCCTTGCTTACTACACTGAGCATGGCTACCTGATTATCCAACACCCCATCATGATGATCCCAGCCGCCAAAATTGATAAAGAAGGTCTGTCGGCGCATATTGAGGGTCTTGCGTACCGCCATGGTGCGCGCAATCAATTCAAAGTTGGCGGAGACCGGATTATCCGAAAAGGAGGTTTTCAGCTTTGGGGCCGCCTGGATAGCTGCACTAAATTCCTCATGGTTCGCCTGAGAATGATTGATTTTGTCCGTAAAAGTGGCGTTGAACATATCCTGATACTGCTGGGCCAATAAACTTTCGGCTCCTTTCCGCAATATCTGATCCAGCGGGCTTTTACCTTCCAAAACTTCTATGCCTACGCTGCCTCCCGCTGAGGCTCGAATCGCATATTCCGTAGCCTGCTTGCCTACCTGGAAAATATTGGTACCAGAAAGGGAGATGTTCATGGAAATTTGCTGATTCCCATTGCCCGCCTGTAAGATATCCGCCATTCTGCCTCCCCAGCCTTTGGAGGAGCGGGCATTCGGAATGGAGGTTTGCCATTGCTGAATCTGATCAGCATGGGAGAATAAGCCGACAGGTACGGGAACGCTCCGCTGTACATACTGGGCTTTGGTGAGAGGGGCGACCAGGGTTCCCACATTGCTGACGAAAGCCAGCTTTTTGGTATCGAATAAGGCCTGTATTTCCGGCATGGATGAATGTAAGCCAAACTGCCGGCCCTGGCTATCTGTGTATTGAAGAGGGAGCAGCTTTTTACTGGACAAAGCCAGATTCGAACGGGTTTTAGCGTATTCTGCATAAGCCTCTCCAGATCTGGGCACCAGCATATTGAAGCTATCGTTCCCCCCAGCCAGCAAGAGACAGACCATGGCTTTGTAGTCATTTTCTGGTGCCAGGGAGGAAGTATCTGCCAGAGAATTAGCCATGCTCAAATTGAGAAGGGAGGACAAAAAGGTGGTTGAGCCCACGGCTGCGCAGGAAGCGGTTCCTAAAAACTTTCGGCGGTTCATATGTTGAATAGAAGAAGATTTGTCTGACATCGTCATGAAGGATAAAAGGATGAGAGAAAACAGAACGGGAGAGATATTGCCTGAGTGTTGCCCTACTTTTGGATACAGTAATCGGGCGCAATGAAGGATAAAAACAGGGCAATGCGTACCCGTTGAACGGGGTCCTTTACCTGCTCAACGGCCTGGACAATATGAGAGATTGTCTCTTTTGAAAATTGCCCGCCGGTCAGGATTAAATTCAGCCGCGCCACCAGGGCTGGCGCATCGGCAGCCATTTGGTATTCCGCTTCCAGGTCCAAATAAAGATAATCCACGGGGTCCAGGTCATCGAGTTCGTAACTAGGGGCATTATGGACAGTGGTTCCGGCGTGCGTGGCGATTTCTCCCAGATAGTCCTTGATAAACCAGCCGTACACCAGGTTGATGTAATTGATGGAAGTAGCGGAGGTATGGATTTGAAACTCCGGGGCTACCAGGTCTGCATCAGCCAGCGGACCATTAGGTTGAAAGTTGGGGAGATAAAAGTTAAACACACTCGGCGAGGCTAAAATCCCCTGGCTGACCGCTTCGTCAAAGAGGTATCCCCAGTTCCATAATCGCCCTGATTGGTTGGTAACCTTAAAAGCCCTCAGGGCCTGGGTATATCTGAGCAAAGGTTCCTTTAGCTTTCCAGCTTGCGGGTCCGAGCGCCACGAAAGGTCCAGCGCTTCAGCATCGGTAAGGATGGCCCGGATCACTGCTTTCATATCTCCGCGTTCACCCTGCCCATTGTCATTAAAGGCGGCCGCAACTCGTCCTACATAAGCAGGCGTGGGATTGGATTTCACCAGGCGTTGGATCAGCAGCTTGCCCAGGAAAGGGCCTACATTCGGATGGTGGAACAGGTTGTCAATGGCATGCGCTATGTCTTGCAGGGTAGATTGTCCGGCAGGCACGATTTGTCCATTTAAGAGCTTTTTTTCCCCCGCTTCATGCCACGCCTCAAAGGGGATCATGGGTTCCCAGGTAATGGTAGACGCAGGACTTTCGTTGTATTCGCTGCCCCACGCTGTCTTTATCCTGCTATAATCTTTCCAAGGCCAGTAGTAGCCCGCTGGAGCCAAACCAGTGAATATTTTGGCAAATTCCTTGATATCCTGATTATCGTAGGTGGGAATTTTCTCTCCCTTAGCGTCTAGCTTAGGGGTTCCATCCTGATGTAATTCAAACAGTCCAATGGAGAATAGCTGCATGATTTCCCGGGCGTAATTCTCATCGGGATGGATGTTGCGGCTAGGATCGGATTTGGGGTTATTGATATGGCTCAGGTAAAAACCCATCATCGGATGCAGGGAAATATCGTAGAGCATCTCCCTGAAATTCCCGAAGGCATGCCGATACAGCAAATCGTAATAGTTCGCCATCCCTACGCCGCTTAACTGAAGATTCGAATGCTCAGAAATCACAAAAACCTGGCTAAGGGCCTGGGTAACCCGCTGTCTCAGCAAGTCTTCGGAAGTCAAAATATTGTGCCACCAGGCCATTTTCCAGTAATACCAATAAGGCAGCACGGCATCCCCATGATTCACGATATAGGATCGACCCCAGATTTTGATGTATTGAGGATAAAAGTGCTCCCAAATCTTCCGGGTAGTGTCTGTAAAACTTACGGCTGGTGCCAGGGAGAATTGCTTTTCCAGCCAGTTCGAAATCCCCTGCTTTGCCACCGACATGATGGTTTCATAATCAGCACCAAGGGTTGCATAGTTGAGAAAACGGGCCGCGACTTGCGCATCTAGTTGGGACGGGGAAGTGGGTTGCGTTTTCGCGCCTCCCACCATCCGCTTTTTGCTCCTATAATCGGTACCCTCCCGGGCCTCTTTGTGATGGTAATTTCCCATGATTTAAAAAATAAGCCTACAATCGAATGTGGAACGACCCACGGCAATATGAACATCACAAAGGTGAGGGATACAGGAGAAGATTCTTTTGACCTATGTCAAAATCGATAGGCTGCTTTTTCTGGAGCGACTCACCCGCCCCAACTCTCCCGATCCAAACTCCTATACTGAATCGCCTCGGCCAGATGCTCGGGCATTTAGAGACATGGACCTGAATAAATCAAATAGTTTTTTAACTTTAGATGAGCATCTAGAAAAAGAGATAGACAGAATCTTTGCTTCAGATGTATTTTTTACATCCAGGAATACTTTGGGCAAAATGCTTAAGGTGTTTTTTTTATTCTAGGCTTACCTCCTTGGTCTTGAGGCATCATTTCATTTCTGTTTGACCATTAGGTCAATCTAATTTCGATTAGGCAGGAAGTGTGCTCAATCATCAATCCGTGAATAAGATTGACCGATTCGCTACGGCTAACATTACTGGCCGTAGCATGGATTTATATACACTTCAAAAATGAAAGCCTTATGAAATTAAAAAGGGTCCAATCTTATTTCTCTTCTTTCAGTCCGCCTAAGTTTGTTGTCCATGCATGGCATTGGGTTAGCGATACAGGAGTGGTTGATTCCTTTCAAATTAGTATCACGAATAATTGCAATTAATCATGGCGAAATGTTGGATGCTTTTCCTACTGATTAGTTTGAGCTTTTCCACAACCTTTGCCCAGGAACCTAAACTCTGGGAATGGAAAATAGGAGCGAGTGGGGGAATGGGTGTAACCGATCTGCGGAGAACGGACCTGGAAATATCCGGTCCTGGTTTTCCCATTGCGTTTCTTCCGCAAAAACAACTAGCCGAAAGCCTAATCGTTAATGTCTATGCAGAAGTACTGTGGCGAGAGAAATGGGGAATCTCTTTAGGAGCAGAAGGTAACTTCATTAAACTGAGGCAACATATTAAAGCGGGGAACTTTTTGTATATCGATGCATCGAACTTGGATTGGGATCAATTTACCATCCCCCTACTTTTCTCTCGTTCCTTCGGGGTCGGCTCCCTGGGCCATAGACTTAAATTATCTATTGGGCCGGAACTTTCTTACTATAATTATACCAAATCGACACTTAAAACCTTCTATCAAGATGAATGGCTACAGCATAGCTATGCCAGGAGAAGGCAATTGAATATGGGGCTGAGGGCGCTTTGTGTTTGGAGCAGTCAAGTGGGCCAGAGGTCCCGGCTTAACTTAGGGCTGGGAATGAATTATGATATGTATGGCCAAATTGATTATGAAGCGGCATTTTTTTTCCGAGAGGGTGGCGTTTATTCTTTTGATGATGTATTGGCCGGCTCTTTACCCGAAGAGGAATTGGTCTACCGCATTACCCATACCATCAAGCCATTGCAGTACTTTTTTGTACTTCAGTGGGTAGTGAGCCTTAAGCGACTCAGACAATAATATGTCATCATGATGAAGAAATTCCCCCTAGTCCAGGATTAGGATTAGGGGAATACTTATTTCCCTGATCCATATGCATATGATAAATGATCGTCTTTACCATCCCCTTTCACCCGCCCCAACTCTCCCGATCTAAACTCCTATACTGAATCGCCTCGGCCAGATGCTCGGGCAAAATCTTCTCTGCCTCCGCTAAATCCGCAATGGTTCGAGACACCTTCAAAATCCGGTCATAGGCGCGAGCACTGAGGTCCAGCTTTTTCATGGCTACTTTGAGGAGGGCTTCGCCCTGGCTGTCGATGGGACAGACCTTGCGCACCTGATGGGAAGGCATCATGGCATTGGCGTGAATGCCGGGCTGCTCAGCGAAGCGGGCCCGCTGGATCTGCCGGGCCTGCACTACCCGGTCACGAATGTCGTTACTGGATTCTCCTTCCTGCAAGGTGGACAGCTCCTCAAATGGCACGGGCGTTACCTCGATGTGCATGTCGATGCGGTCCATGAGGGGACCGGAGATTTTGTTGAAGTATTTGTGGACCTGGTGGGGTGAGCAGACGCATTCTTTGGTGGGGTGGTTGAAGAAGCCGCACATGCAGGGATGTGGAGCCTTTTTGTCACTTTTCGATAATTGCCACAAAACCGCTTCCCAAAGGCTATTGATTCCACAGAATCGGCGACAAACTGTCCATACGATGCGCATTTTCAGGAGCAAAATAGATTGTTCTTCGCGCCTGATATAAAGCTACTGCAGGGTCTCCCTGGCTGAGTAAAGACTTATAAAATTCTGTGGCAAGAATGAGCGCATTCCTATCCGACACAGCCCAACGATATCCCAAAACAGTAGGAACGCCAGCTGATAATAAGCTATCCGCAATGCCTAGGAAATTGTTTCCGTATCTCATATATGCAGGACTGGTAGCAGAGCCTAAACAACAACTGAGGTACACAAACTTCAAGTCTAATTCGGACACTATGCCAAACAATTCTCTTGCAGTAAGGCGCTCTATAGATCCTTTTTTTTCTGGCTCGGACCAAAAAATCAAGGCACTGTTTTCGGGGTCTTTTTCGTCAAATACTCCGTGCCCTGCATAATGAAGAATATCATAAGCTCCTTTCCTGAGCTCCTCTATTACTCCTGATAAATGTGCATCTTTAGTCAATAAGGTTTTCACCTGAAAGCTGAGATTGTAACGCAATTTCTGTTTGAGGCCTTGGGAAAGTTTCATGATCTCTGCTTCGACTCCAGGAATATTACCAGTATCTGAGGCAACCAACAAAATCCGGATATCATGATCGGGCTTTTGGGAGTTTACCCGAAAATAATCAGGAGAGATTTTTACCCCTCGATTATAATTTCCATAACCAGTTACCGTCCTAAGAAAGGGATGTTTAAGGGGCAAGAAAATCCTCTCATCATGTAGGAGTTCGAAAGGGAGGGCATTACTACTATGATCACTTTCTATTTCGAAGTGTACATCCTTTTCTCCCACTCCAGCATTCAATTGATGGTAGCTATTAAGGATTTGGGGATATCCTTTAAACAAGACCTGATAGAGATTTTTCCCCTCCTTTCTTAGCTTAGGAATTTGTCGATCTTGTTGGAGCGATTGGACCCCTTGCAAATCTGCATTCAAAGCTATGGCTCCGTTTACATCATATAAATAGTTTTGGTGAGTCCGGATTATAGGTTGTCCAGAAATGGCAATATGGATAGGTTGATTGGGGACAAAACTGAGCTTTATGTTTTTTTGAAATACACGGTGGGGGTTAAGGAAAAATGTTCTTTGCAATAGGGTCTTTACTACTGGAAATATACTGGCAGATTCAGGACCAGCAGATTTTCTAACTAAATGGTTTAAACCTATCGCATTTTCATAAATTTCATCCGCTGATACCCCCGAAGCAGTCAGGATTATTATTCCCATTTCCGGAAATTTTGACCTGATTCGATTTGCTACTTCAATGCCCTTCCCTTCCCCATCTTTAAGATGCAAATCAATGATCACAATTTGTGGTTTAAACTTAATTACCAGCTCAAATCCCTCTTCACTATCTGGAGAATGGCCCACGAGAATGCAGCCCAGTTCAAGTAACTTTCTTCTCATAGTATTGACCACTCGGTGGTTATCCTCTATTAATACGGCTTCAAACTGAACCATTGGCTTGGTAGTTTATTGGAATTTCCACGGTAAAAGTAGTCCCATTACTTTTATTGCTGTCTACAGTGATCTGTCCATGATGAAGGTTACAAAAGGTTTCGGCAATAAATAACCCAATGCCAATCCCGGGCTTAGAACTTTTCGGTAGGTTGTCCAATTGATACCTCCGCTCGAAAATTTTGTCGTACTCACTTTCCGGAATTACGGGCCCTCGATTTTTAACCCAAAAGCCTATACGATTGGTTCTTTCACGATAAAAGCAACTAACTTCAATCGGGTTGTTCGGATGCGAGAATTTAATTGCGTTGGAGACAAGGTTAGCGGCAATTCTTTTCATTGCATCCTGATCGAACAAACCACTGATTCGTCCATCTTCTGGAGAAGGCAAAAGCAGGATATCATTATTATTTTCTGCGGACCGGCTCCTAAACTTTGCTACGACTTCATGGATAACCGCATACAAGTCTTGTGAAGGGGCAGGCCTTAGGACAATTCCGTCGGCTCCCATTTGAATATTGGATAGGGTCAATAGGTTTACCGTAAGACTCTCCAAATCCTCTATCTCTCTCAGGCAATCTTGATATTCAGGTTTTAACTGTTCAGGAATGTAGTTGCCGACATCCGTCCAAAAAATACTAGGCTGGTATAATCTCCCCCTGAGCTCGTGAGCAACAATATCTAACAGATTTGATTTATGCTCATTTTTCAATTCAAGCTCTGAACGTAAATTAAAGTTATCAATAGCACCGGCTAGAACGATCGAGATGACTTCTGCCATCTTTAAGTCATAGTCTGAAAAAGCATTTACTCTTTCGCTTTCGATATTGAGTACACCAAAAAGTTCTCCCGAAACGATGATTGGTAGACATAGCTCAGATTTAGTCTTAGGTACTCCAGGAAAATATCGCTCATCTTTGGATACGTCGGCTATCTTCAAGGGCTTTTTGTGCGTGGCCACCCAACCCACAATGCCTTGATCATAACCACTGGTCCTTACGGTTGTCCTTCCAGTCCCCACGGAAATCATTTCCTGTAGATTGCCCAATTCACCTTGGCCCATTATCCAAAAGGAGGTTACCAAGGTCCTACCGAAAATTCTATCCACCAAGGAAATCACAGTTGAAAGCATTTCTTTCAATTTGCCTCCTTTAACAAAGGCTTGGCTGATGTTCAGATAAGTTTCCAGCTCAGCTTTAAGCATCCGGTTATGTTCCAAAGCTACACCGATCAAGTTTGCGAAGGCAATTCCCAGCTTTTCTTCCGACTGGCTGAATGCATTTTTATGAGGATGTTCGATGTTTAGTACCCCAATGGTTTCCCCTCTCACACGAATCGGAAAAACAGCTTCTGAATTCGTTGGTTTATGACTGGGCTCATATTGACTCTCCAAAGAGACGTCATTGGCTATGATAACCTGACGAGTTTTATACGCAGCACTGGTCAGGCCTTTGTTCATCGGCATATGCAGGTATTCCTGGTTGGCGTAGACATTTTCAGGAAAACATGCCTTAACTTCCAGACTATTCGTTTTT
The DNA here is from genome assembly GCA_038527215.1 of Bacteroidota bacterium. Taxonomy (GTDB): domain Bacteria; phylum Bacteroidota; class Bacteroidia; order J057; family J057; genus JAWPMV01. Next base: position 9,718 of record JBCBGC010000057.1, on the reverse strand, counting down.
GAGTTATATAGCCGTACTTCTCCCAATGATAGTTCGTCTACCAGTCCTAGAACCTGTACGAGTATATGCTGTAAAATATCCGTGGAATCATCCTCAACGATATTTCCGACCAACCCTGAAATATAATTCACGGCGTTAATCATGAGGTCGCGCTGCTTGACCTGGCGGCTGCTTAATTCAATTTTCTTTATGCCGATGGCTACCTGATCAGCCAGTTGTCCAAGGAATGATTTCTCAATATCCGAGAAGCCTCTGTATTTGGTAAAATTCAGGAATAACGCACCAAGAATTTCTTTACCATATACCAACTTTAAGCCTATAAGAGATTTGTAGGTGATGTATTCCGTAATATCTGGGTTTAGACCAAAATCCCCTTTATAGTGAGCGATGTCAGGAATCACTAAGGGGGTATCTCTTTCTATTACATTTTTGACCAAACTATGTGGAGAGTTTCCAAACCGGGATTTAGGGAAGTGGGGATCGAAAGGCGCGCGAATACTTTTATCTATTTCAATATTTTTCCCAGTGCCCCGAAAAATGTGTATGTCCATGCCCTGAGCTAAAAATTGCCCCAGTGTAAATTCGCATATTGCGCCAATCATTGAATCAAGCTGATTCTGGTCAATGATGATTTTATTTACATTACGGATGAGGTTTAATCCATTATTGACCTGTAAGACGGCGGCTACCTGCTGCAAAATTAGCGCGAGCATTCTGATCTCGTCCTCACTATCTACTCTGTTCTTATTGTAATCCATGCATAGGACCCCAACTACCTGCTCATTGAGATAGATGGGTAGCCCGATCATGGCTTCTGGTTTGGTTTTCACAAAAGGATCTCCAACAAAAGATGGGTGATTTTCAGGATCATCTGTGTGAAGTTCTTCTTTTGTTTTGAATACATAACCTACAATTCCTTCTCTATCCGGATTACCAGGTTCAAAAGAAAAATCATTGAAGCTCGATAGAGAATGAGTCCCTAGAGTGGAGACAGCCTTTAAGATAGTTTTACGATGTTCAGAAAAGGGTAAAAACAAAGTAGCCTGACTTGCACGCGAGAAATTCATTACTTCCTGCGTAATTCTGTCAAACAAGCTCTGGCGATGGTTTACCTCATGATATAATCTTCTGACAACTTCCCGGAAGGAGTTAGAGTCCTGGAGTTGCTTTTTGAGGATTTCCCGATTTTGGTTATGCTCCCAAATAAGCATCGCCTGATCTGCCAGTTGTTTTAGAATACCGACCTGATTCTCATTAAAGTTTTCAAACTCATTTACTACTGCGAGAACCCCAGTCTTAATCCCATCACTTAGGAAGAGCGGCACCTCTAATACCTTCGAAAAATCTGCTTCAGCAAACCTTTCTGAGAAATAAGGCGATTGCTGAAAATCATGAACAAGTAGGTATGGAAGATCACTGGTCATTAAAAAACCTGCCATACCCTCCCCAAATTTCAGGGAATATCCTTTTTTGATATTAATCCCTTTCACGGCCTGAGCCACGATACTATCTTCTTTGGGTGATTTGATATACAAGACTGCCCCTTTGGCCTTCAACAACTGCATGGCCGCCTCGATAATCTGGTCGAAAGATTCACTATCAGTCTGAGCACCTAAGATGGCAAGTAAAGAATTACTGGAATTGCCGTTTAAATGAAAGAGGTGGTTCAGGGATTGGGCAACTAGATTCATCAAAAAAATGTCCTCCTGGACAAACTCTTGGCCAGTAAGTGGGAGAACGGTCAACGCTCCCATCATTTCTCCACTGTTCATCATAGGGACAACAATGAAGGAGGATATCTGCGACGAAGGAGATGTGGGCTGATCCTTCGCTGGCATGGGTAACAAGCTACTAGCCCGCTGGGAAAGAGCCTGCCAGAACTCATGAGCATGGCTGGTACTTTTGGTAATCACGTCAGTACCAAAAATAGAGAACTCTACTTCTCCAGCAATAGCTTCCTGCTTCAAGCAGATTCCCACTTTACTATCATTCTTGTATTCCCACCAAGCAAAAGTCCAAGAGAAATATTGATGTAGGTTGATGACTATTTGCTCTAGCAGATGATGAGAGGTTTGATTACGATTTTCAAAAAGTGTTTCAACATTTTTACTAAATATATCCAGTAAGGCTAATTTACTGTGCTTCTTGTAGTCATCCTTTTGCATAATTCTCCCAGTATTTGAGACGAAGGCTTAATCAGCCCCCTCAACTCTTTAATGGCAAGCAGCGAATGCTTTTAGATAAGCGTGTTTTCAGCAGCTCCATGTCCCTTGACCTGTGAGGTACAAATTGCCATCCGCTCGTCATGTTTAATAGGAAAAGCCTCTTCATTACAGGGAGACTAAGCCAATTTCACCTAGATTCTCAGTCATTCCTGAGGTTTATCCAGACCTTTACATATATGACAATATCTGTAGCGAATTGGCATGGCACATGGCCTAAAATTCCTAAATGCCTATTGAGTAAAATAAATTCAAAATAGGGAATTTTTAATTATAAATCCGTTTAAGCAGCATACATATTTAAATTATATGAATTTTTTTACGCCAGAAGAATATGGTTTAGAAAACCTATTCTCTTACCCCCTGATCCTGTCATGCTCCGATCTAGTCCAAGCAAAAAACCACTCCTAAGCGATTTGGCGTCATTTACCCAATCTGATTTATGGATCCAAACGAGAATGGCTCGCCTATTAAAAATTATTAGGTATTTGGTTCAATCTAACTGAAAACGAATTACAAATAAATAATCACTGGCATTCAACCAATTCTCAATTAATGATACTGGAAGTAATTTGTAAGGAATCACCAGCATTATTGGATTGGTGAGTATCTAACAATTTGTAGGCGTCCAAATAGGATTATCGAACAAGGAGTCTTTGCAAGGCCAGGAAATATAAATATGATTTCACTAAGCCAAACGATACATCCTCCTCACCCGCCCCAACTCTCCCGATCCAAACTCCTATACTGAATCGCCTCGGCCAGATGCTCGGGCAAAATCTTCTCTGCCTCCGCTAAATCCGCAATGGTTCGAGACACCTTCAAAATCCGGTCATAGGCCCGGGCACTGAGGTCCAGCTTTTTCATGGCTACTTTGAGGAGGGCTTCGCCCTGGCTGTCGATGGGACAGACCTTGCGCACCTGATGGGAAGGCATCATGGCATTGGCGTGAATGCCGGGCTGCTCAGCGAAGCGGGCCCGCTGGATCTGCCGGGCCTGCACTACCCGGTCACGAATGTCGTTACTGGATTCTCCTTCCTGCAAGGTGGACAGCTCCTCAAATGGCACGGGCGTTACCTCGATGTGCATGTCGATGCGGTCCATGAGGGGACCGGAGATTTTGTTGAAGTATTTGTGGACCTGGTGGGGCGAGCAGACGCACTCTTTGGTGGGGTGGTTGAAGAAGCCGCACATGCAGGGATGTGGAGCCTTTTTGTCACTTTACTCTAATTGGCACAAAACCCCTTCCCAAAGGCTATCCAACAACTTTATCCACGGTTGGAGACCATATTCGCAAAGCTCGAATGGACAGAGGATTATCGCAACCCGAACTGGCTAAGCTCCTGGGTTCATCCGTAGAAACGATTACCAATTGGGAGCTTAACCATTCTTTTCCCAAGATCAATTACTGGCCAGCGATTATTGCTTTCCTAGGATATGATCCCCTTGATGATGGGGATATGAGCTTGGGTAGCGTGCTGTTGAGATATAGAAGGCAAAAGGGGATTAGGCGAAATGAGCTTGCCAGGAGGATTGGAGTAGATGAAAGTACGATCTATGGTTGGACGAAGGGAGTACCGGTTAAGTACAAAAGGACAAAGCGACAGTTAAAACATTTCTTTGAGAAAGAAGGGATTCAAGTGATTTGCCCAAAACCATAATCTTGGCTCAAATTTGGCTCCTTATCTCATTATCATTCTAAAGTAAGATGGAATAAGAAAAGGTAAAAAATCAAACCTGGCTGCAGGGTAACTAATTCCAACATATGAGTTACTATCTTATCACTAGGATCAACATCAAAGATTGGGAGGAGTATCAACAGTATGTAGCCCAAGAAGGTAAAGAGTCTGATGTCTTCGAATTGGAGATTCTGGCGGCGGACCGAAGACCTTTATTGCTCGAAAGAGCTTGGAAATATTCACATAATGTGCTAATGAAGTTTGCGAGTAAGGAGAACTTTGAAAAATGGTATTACTCACCGGATTATCAAGTCATGCTTAAATACAGATAAATGGCTGCAGACTACAATTCCATAATTGTCAAGCCTCAGGAAACTTCTAACAAGTGGAAACTAAATGGAAAGGGAGAGGTACTTTACAGCCCTCTCCCATAAAACCCAATCTAACCTGCTTCCTCCTAATCCGCTTTTGTTACTTTCGCCATTTTTTTCTCACCATTGACTAACTCGACTACCAGGTAATAGGTACCAGCAGCTAAGCTTTCAAGCCCTGGGATCTGTATTCTTTGTCGGTTTGCAGTTTGGGAGACCTCGTGGACATGAACGATGCGTCCGGCTCCATCAATCAAGGTCATTTTCTCAGCTTGCCAATCTCCCAAAAGGGCGACCTGAAGACTTCCTTCAAAGGGGTTTGGCCAGACTACAAGGTTCTCGTGATCTTTATCAAATAGAAGCTCTATCCTTGAGGAATAGGCGAACTTACCATCAAAGTCAACCTGCTTAAGCCGGTAAAAAACACTGTTACCCGGGATGATAAATCCGACCTTTTTATCCTCAAGTTCGTAGGTCTTTTCTATCTGGCTGTTACCTGCCCCATCGACTTTTCCAACTTCCAGCCAAAACTGGCCATCCATGCTTCGCTCCACCAAAAAGAAATCATTATTAAGTTCCGTTGCGGTAACCCATTCAATCTTCGCATCTATCTGCAGATCATTCATCCAGCGGGCCCGGAAATCCAATAACTCTATGGGAAACACAATTAAATCGGTGGTGGGATCCTTTGCGGCAATGTAGTTGTTAAGGTTAATCAGATCGTCCTGATTACCTCCACTGGTTGAGTCGCGCTCTACGGGGGCACCACTCCCCGGCTGGCTGGAAAATCGCACCGTTACCGTATTGGGGTCCATAGTCCCCAAGGGCGCGTCGCTGGCTATCTCCGCACTAAAGGTGATGGTAACACTTCCTCCAGCGGGAATGTCAAAGTTTGAACTTTCCCAGTTCGTATTGTTGTTAGTAAATCCGGAAGGACCTGAGGCTCCGCCCGTAGTAGCAGCAACGGTTAAGTCTGCGATATTTTCCAGGTATTGGGTAGCTACGTCCTGAACATTTACGTCGTAAGCTGTATTCGAGCCAGTATTTGATACCGTAACCGAGAAATACATGGTTCCTCCCGGATTGGCATCACCACTAGTGATAGAATTACTAATTGAAATATAGGGTTCCCCCACATAGGCAGAAGTACTATCATTGAGGGTATCTGTGAAGGCCGCATCAGGATGGACAGGGTTAGAGAACTGTTCTTTCGCCTGGTTCTCCAATTCTGTTCCGGAGACCGTCCCAGCATTGTATTGATTATTCAGATCATTTGCCACCCAAGCCCAGTACGTCATCAGGATGGTGTCAGCTGTGCCGGTGCTGTTACTGATGGTACCCAGGCTAAGCCGTAAGGTATCAGGGCTCGTACTTACTCTGGTAAAATCTGTACCAGGGTCCGTAACAATGGCCGCGGGATAATCATTACCTGAAGCTGTGGTAAGACTGCTCGTGATATAGGTAAGGCCAGCAGGCAAGGCATCCTCAATGACATTGCTACCCACCGTAACACCATCTGGTACGGCTATGCTCAGTTGATAGGTTATCGTATCTCCAATGGCATAGTAAGCCTGAGGATTTAAGATGCTTTTGCTAAAATCAAGGTCATAAATAGTTAGCGTCGTGGTATCAGCGTATTGATAATCACTGTCTGGATAGTCCCCTCCACTGGTCCGTTCCCCGTTGATCGCACCTGCTGCTCCCGGGCTAGAATTACCACTCCCCTGGGCACCCGGCAGCGAGGTCGCTGTAACCCAGGTAATATTGTTCATGGAGTCCGTTTCGGTCGTGATTTCCGGGTCACCATCTGCGGTGGCTCGAAATACCAGGGTCAGCGTCTCTCCCGCAGGAAGTGAATCCACGGCAATGTTCAATTGCCCATTAACCAGGTCGGAATTGTTGGTAATCCCTCCGGTAGTTCCGGTGCCTGAAGTGCTTTCCAGACTCATGCTTTCCCACTCATCGGCATCAAAGGGGATGGAATCGGTTACCACCAAGTCGTAAGCAGTTGAGACATAGGAACCAGAGGGGTTGGTGATAGTCAGGGTATATTCAATCACCCCACCTGCGGTTAACATCCAGGCGCTGCTAGCCGCCTGGCTTATCGCCACATTTGGTTCGAATATAGTTACGGTAGGGTCTGAAGCAGTGGCCAGGGTTTGAGATTGATTGATGCCGTCCAGGTAGGTAAAGGTCCCATCATTGGTTAAGCTCTGTCCCGCATCATTGCCAATCCCACTTTCGTTAGAAACCACTACCTGAAAAGCCAGGGTATAGGTTTCGGCTGTTCCATCCGTGTCGCTGTTGATAAGGTCCCCCAGGAACAATCGTATGTACCGGCTACTCCCAATAGATACATCAGTCCCGTCGGTTAAATTAACTGTACTACCGCTGCTGGCAGCATTGATGCTGCCAGGATTCTCTGAGGCATGCAAGCCTGTACCAAAAGTCCTACTCAAGGTGGCGGTTCCACTGACGTACCTAAGCCCTTCTGGCAAGGTGTCCAATATGGCGGCATCATAGACATATCCCTTCGGTACTACGATCTCAATTTCGTAGGTAAGGACTTCCCCAATGTATACGTTGGTACCGGAACTGGCCCCTTCACTGGTGGCGGTCAGCGTCTTGGTTAGATCGGCTGCATCAAGCGTTCCACTGCCAGTATGTATGGGGGTCTGAGTGGGATTAAGTCCGTCGTCATCATCGGCATTATCATCACTGCTAAGCGCCAAACCCCCATTTACTTCCGGAGAAACGATGGTCGCCTGGTTGGGGACCAAATCTCCGTCGGAGGAGCTGCTTGGGCTCACTTCAAAGGAAACCGTGGCTATTCCTCCAGGGGGAAGGGTCCCAATATTGACCTGGATATCTGCGGAAGTCTCGCTGAGCACGATACCTTGGCTGGTGAATACCGAATCTCCGGCTAATACCGTATTGGTAGGAGCAGCATCTGCGAACAACACATCCGTTGCAGAAGCTGAGCCCGAGTTGCTGATGGTGATAAGATAACGGTAACGATCCGTGGGATCTACCAAGCCGTCCTCGTCCGTATCCAGGGTCTGAACCCAACGCTTCTCCACGTCAATATCTGGTGCTGCCGTACCGCTGTTAACCGCCTGGAATACGGTGGGCTGGTTTCCATCCAAGGGGGACCCGTTACCATCGGTGCTGACACTAGAGGTCTGGTCTGAGTTTGCCGTGCCTTGGTTGGAAAAAGTTTGGCTAGCCCCTCCGAAAGCGTCGATACTGACATCCAGGCTTAGGGTAGCAATCTCCCCTACTTCCAAGGTAATACCTGTCCAACTGATGCTTGGATAGCTCCCGGTGGTCAAACTTCCCTCAGAAGGAGTTCCGGCGGCAGAAAGGCTCAATCCAGCGGGTAGATTATCGGTCAAGCTTACGTTGGTGAGCTGGGTATTGCCTTGGTTTTCGAGGATAAAGGTATACCGCATGATATCGGTTACCGTTACATCATCGCTACCATCTGTATCAGTCAACCAACTCACTACTTTAGGGGCATATAGCATATGCTCCAACGGGCGTCCAGACCCAACCCAAATATCTGTAGGCTGATCGCCATTTTCATCCACACCATCTACATCGGTCGGTTCAGGCTCAGTTTGATCACTGTTTGCGCTTCCCTGGTTAGAAATCAGCATGCCATCAGCTAAGCCTGCATTTACCGTAGCCTGGAAGCTAATGGTATCGGAACTCCCGGCACTAATGGTCCCTAAGTTTACTGTGAGAATGGGTGAACTACCATCATCGACTGTTCCGCTGGTGGTGGTAAGGCTACTGTTTGTATAAGTGATTTCAGCTGGAATCACATCTGTAAATACCGTGTTGGTAGTTGCTGCTCCGGTATTGTTGGTCAAAATCACCGTATAGGTGAGCGTTTCGCCCGGGTCCAGTTGATTATTCGTATTTGCATCCGTGTACACGACCGTCTTTTTTGCATCAATCATATGCAGGGTCGGCGTAACTGTAGTATTGGTGGATATATCATAGCTCCTTTCGGTCCAGGGAGAAGTAGGATTTCCATCCTGGCTATCATAGGCACTGGTCAGGGCAAGTGGTACAGTAAGGGCAGAGTCCAGGGTAGAGCTTGAATCGACTTTAGCCGTAAAGCTAAAGGAGACGCTTCCTCCAACGGCTAGTTGATCCGCAGAAAAAACAAGGCTATCCGGGTCTGTACCATCCAGGGAAAATCCACTGCCATTAGCGGTAAAAGTCCCAGAATAGGTAAGAGAAAGATTCCTCAAAACACTGGCCAGATCTATGTCATGGGCTATGGCGTTTCCTGTATTGTCTACCGTAATGGTAAATGTTACTTCTTCACCGAGAGAAGGAGTGGCATTGGACGGGCTAATTCCTACCGTTAAACCAGGCTCGACGATATCAACCTGCAGCGTATTTGAATTTTCCACGGTCAGGTTAATGCTGCTGGTTACCGAAGCCTGATTATCCTGGGTATTCCCATCCACATTATTCGTTCCATCATCCAACACCTGGACGTTCAACGTAAGGGTAAGGGTATCGTTCGTAATGTCCCCATCTGCAGTATTGGTAACATTTTTCAGATCAAAAGTGAATTTCCCGGCATTCCCGACTACTCCATCATGGGTCATCGCTGTATTAAAACTCATATTGACTCCACCCGATCGGGTTGCGTCGATGAAACCCAGGCCATCCGGAAGGGAGTCAACGATTATTACGGAGTTTGTAATCCCTTCAGGTAAGGCAACTCTAATATCGTAGAGAATAGAATCTCCAATGGTAAAATCATTATTGTTGTGAAGGCTATTTAAGGCTTTTACGATTGCCAGCGTCGCGGTGAGGTTAGAGGTAGTAGAACCTGATTCTTCATAATTGTTAAGGTCAGCATCATTGTCGTCATCTACCGTGCCTGGATTGGTACTGTTATTCCGTCCCCGGCTGTCGTTATTCAACAAACTGTTATAATCAGCAGAAGCATTGACAGCAAAGCTGCCACCCGCTGTTACGTTGTTAATTACAGTAGATTCAAACGTGATGATCAAGGTATCTCCTGGAGGTAAGTCAAAAGAGGCCAAACTTAGTTGGTCCCCAGTATTGACACTGGTACCCAGGCTTACATCGCCCCCGCTTACAGCTGTAGAGGTACCCGTCAGCAGGACACTGTTACTAGTATTGGTCAGATTTATATTATCGTAGAAGTCTGCCGTACCTCCCAGAAGTTCAGCAGGGATCACACTTGAGAAATCCACCCCGTATGCAGTAGCTTGATTATTGGCATTTATGATGCGGATGGTATAAGGAATGGTACTGCCAGCTCCGTAGGTTCCCCCGCCATCTTCTATCTCTATAGTTAGGTTTGGCTCAATCATGCTGACCGTTGCACTGTCAGTTAGGCTATCAGCTGTACTGGAACCTGAATAAGTAAGGGTCGCAATGTTCGCTAAATCTG
>JBCBGC010000056.1:0-47169 GCA_038527215.1 Bacteroidota bacterium | reverse complement strand
CACTATCGGAGAAAGCCTGGATACAGCCCTGTTTTATGCAGAGTGGGGCTTGGACCTCGCATCATCTCGCCTTCCCCATGCATCCATGGTGGCCAAAAGCCTCAACAATGTAGGAATCTGCCACATGTGGAAAGGCAATAATCTCCAGGCCTTGTCCTTCTTTCAGGATGCAGCCAGCATCTTTGCCGAGATGGAAGCCTGGTCAGAATTGGGAACAGTGGAGAGCAACATGGCCGTCATTTTCAACAAACAAGAAGAATACGAAAAGGCCCTCTTTTATTTACGGAGAAATGCTGGCCTTTTTCGACGAAAGAAAGACACAGCCAATCTGGGCATCACCTTGATGAACCTGGGGTATACTTTCTCCCAGAATGGGCAGGTTGATTCTTCCCTCCAGTATTATCATGAGGCGCTGAGCTGTAAACTCGCCATAGGCCAGCAAGAATACCTGTGTAGTTGTTATTCGGGACTAGGCAGCGGATACTTGGAACAACAAGCCTATGCACGGGCCTTGCCCTATTTTCGGCAAGCCTGGACCATGGCTCACCAGCAAGATTCCAGTTGCCTGATTGTGGTCTCCTCTGGTTTGGGTGCATATCATCTTGAGCAGGGAAACCTTGACTCCGCAGCCTTCTATTTTCTCCTACAGAAACAATGGGCGCACAATTATGGAGAACCTTCCCGCGTGGCTGAAGCAGAGGAAGGACTGGCCGAAACCTATGAGAGGAAGGGAGATTATCAAGCAGCGCTGAAAGCCCGAAAAGCCTTCCAACTTACCCAGGACACCCTCTTGCGCCAATATCGCAGTCAGCATTTGGATGAGCTTTCCGTTCAATATGAGACGGCTCGGCGAGAGCGGGATATAGCCCATCAGAAACTCGTGATCGCTGAACAGGAGGATGACCAAAAAACCATGCTCTTTATTGGGTTAGGGCTATTCCTGCTGATGTTGGTGGTGGGCTTGCTGGTAAGGATGTCCTACGTCGCTAGCCGGCGAAAGATGGAGCTTTCGTTAGAAAAAAAGCGCCTTGAAGCCAATAACCTCCGAGAATTAAACGAACTGAAATCTAGGCTTTTTGCCAATATTTCCCACGAATTCAGAACTCCTTTGACCTTGATTCTGGGACCGCTTCAAAAATTATTGGCAGGACCGGGAAACCAACAACCGGACACCCTCTATTATATGATGCAGCGGAATGCGCACCGTCTGCAGGAGTTGATCAACCAATTGCTGGACTTATCGAAGTTGGAAGCTGGGAAAATGGTATTTCAACCGATTTATGCGGATGTAGTCCCCTTTCTAAAGGCTGTAACAGGAAATTTTGAATCCCTGGCGGAGGACAAAAGCATCAAGCTGCACCTCTCTTTTCCCGCTCAGGAAGTACTGATGTTGTTTGATCCGGATCGGCTGGAAATGACGCTGAATAATTTGCTTTCCAATGCGTTTAAATACACCCCTGAAAAGGGGAACATCTGGGTAAAGGTGGAGGCTGAGGAGGAGCGGTTGGAAATACTCGTTCAGGATAATGGCATTGGCATGGATGAGGAGCAGCTCGCCCATATTTTTGACCGCTTCTATCAGGCGGCAGACCAAAAAGCCGGCAGCTCAGGCATAGGCTTAGCCCTGGTAAAAGAGGTGGTGCAGTTATTTGAAGGAGAAATATCGGTTAGCAGTGAAGTGGGCTCAGGCAGCACCTTTGTGGTGCATTTGCCTCGGCTGCAAGGGGAAACCCCAAGCTCACCCCTTTGGCATCATCTTGCCCAACCGGAAAATGTGCCCATGGCTTCGCCCAAAGACGAAATACCGCTTTCCAAAAGCGACAAGGCTTCCATTTTGTTGGTAGAAGACAATGCGGATGTGAGAAGATTTGTCCGATCCTGTTTGGAACCGACCTTTCAGGTGAGGGAAGCCATCCATGGGCAGGAAGGGCTTGAACTGGCTCAGGCATACATGCCGGATCTGATTATCAGTGATGTGATGATGCCGGAAATGGATGGAAATGAGCTGTGTGAAACCCTTAAAAAGGATCAAAAAACCGCACATATACCGCTCATCTTATTAACAGCTAAAGCCGGAAGAGAGAGCAAACTTTCCGGCTTAAAAGTAGGGGCCGATGATTACCTGCATAAACCCTTCGACCGGGAGGAGCTAATCCTCCGGGTAGGGAACCTGATCGAACAGCGTAAACGAATCCGGGAGCAGCTAGGTAAAAATATCGTTCGGCTGAGCCCGGAAGAAATTCTGGTTGATTCTGCTGATGAAGTTTTTCTCCGAAAAGTCATGAAGGTGATTGAAACCTATTTGTCTGAAGAAGATTTTACCATCGAGGATATGGGCCGGGAGGTAGGCATGAGCCGGGTGCATCTCCACCGGAAATTAAAAGCCCTTACAGACCAGTCACCTTCCGTTTTTCTCCGGAGTCTTCGGCTCAAGCGAGCCAGCCAATTACTAAAAGAAGGGGCCGGCACCGCCTCAGAAATTGCCTACATGGTAGGCTTTTCCTCTCCCGCCTATTTTAGCAAATGCTTCAAGGATGAATTCGGCCAAAGTCCGGGTGAGTTTGCCCGGTCATCTGAAAAATTTTCCTCCTAAGGGGGTGGGATTTTGTTTTAAGTGTTTGATAATCATTTATTTACTTGGTGCGTTACATAGTTGAAATAACTGGTAACATAGGTGATAAGTTTCCTAAGGCAAGCTAGCTTTCCTTTGTGTCATCCTTTTGAAGGATCGATTTCAAAGCATTCCACTCAATAAACAAACCTTATGAAATTATTCATCTCACTTATGTCTATCATAGGCTTGCTAAGCACGCCCCTGATGGCTCAAACGGCTCAATCATTTGAAGGGTCCTGGCTGGACCAGTCAAGCGGGCTCCGGATAGATTTTGGCCCCAATCATATGGGTATGATCACCCTGGCTGATGGTAATCGCCATGCTTTCCTCTATGATTACTATCCCCAATATTCCGGCCTTCAATTTATGTTCGACGGATATACCGCAGCTTCTGGCACCGCAGACGTGGATTACACCACCTATATCCCGAGTTTGGAAGGAAATATGTTATCCCTTTTCAAGATGCAAGGCGCTGAGATGTTGGGTACGTTCACCAAAGAAGGGCCGCATCAAATCTCTGCCAGCGACCTTCGTACCATCCAACAGCTTTTGGCAGAGGAATATGCAGAGGTAATTGGCAAGTCCAATGTGGCCCAGGCTCAGCAACCTGAGGTTAGCTCCCAGGCTTTTTCTCAAACTTCTGCTCAAGTCCAGCAAGAACATAGCCCGGCTGCGAGCAGCGATAAATTCCCCCATTTGGAAGGGATTTATGGTCAGGCTCTCAATGGATATTACCGATCCACCTCTCATCCCGGTGCCTGGGTAGATCTATCTCCAGATGGTTCTTTTCGTGGGGTAGGGGCAGATAACCCAGAGGAATTTTCCGGTCTCTACCATTATTACCCCAACACCCATTTTATCCGCTTCATCACCACCAATGGATACTGCGCAGATTGGACCTTGTATGTGAAAGGAAACCGACTTGAGGTACAGGACAACGCCCAACCGCAGAAATGGGAGCACTATGTCCGGGAAGGGAATACGCGTCAAACCTCTGGCCAGGCGAAGGCTACCCGGAAGGAAGCCCATTATTACTTTTTTACCGGAGGGGGAAAGGACCAGTTATACGTGGCGTTGGATGGGGTTTTTGAAAGCGCCACAGGCGATAAATTAGATCTCCATACCACCGGCACTTTTGTCTACCATACGCCCCAGGGAGACAAAGTAAAAGGGGTGTATCGGCTGGACCGAACTTCTGCTTATATGACCCTCACCACGGATGGGCATTCAGGTTCCGGAAAAATGATCCCCAAAGGACAATCCATCCTGATTTCGGATGAGCAATCGAAGGAAGAAAATCCTTATCGTTATACCGGCCCATCACAACAAACACTTACCCAGGCGACGGCCATCATGAATCTGGCTCAAAAAGTAGCGGCTCAGCAAGCCCGGCAGAATTCTGCCTTGCAATCGAAATACCACAATGCGACCATGAGCATCATCAACAACATGACCAGCAATATCCGCTATGAGGATGAATATGGAGTAAGGGTCTGGTAGACCTGATCAAAGCGTCATTTTGTTTATAGTTGGAAGGAGCGCCTCGCAGCGGTGAGGCCGCTCCTGCCAACTCCCTGCAATCCTCAATTATTATCCTGATGAAAACAATATTGCCCCTGCTTTGGGTAGGCTTAGGCTGTCTCTTTGGCTGCGAATTCCATTATTCCACCGCCCGCATTGATCAACTTAGGCTATGTGAACAAGCCGGAGAGGCAGGAAGATGCGAAACTTCATCTGACCTTTTTTCTCCCCAAAGTCCACAGTTTACCGCCAGTTGCCAACTAAGCGGTGCGCCTTCGGGCACCAGGGTGGTGTTCCACTGGTACTACCTGCAAGCCCAGGCCCGCCAACTGATAGATTCCGTGGTTTTTCATATGGAGGAAGGAAATTCTGCTGCTATCCGCGCCTCCCTTTCCGCGCCCCACCAAGGATGGCCCGAAGGAGTCTATGAGGTTCGGGCCAGGGTCCAAACCGACAATGGCAATCAGCAGACCCAAACATTTTCCGTTCAGGCGTCCGCACCTTCAGCGAGAGGCAATGCCAGTCAGATCCAGCCTCATCTTCCTGCAGGATTTTAGAAGATCCTGACAACCATGCTCGTGCATAAGCTCACCCGGAAGGAAGAAATCGAACAGATGGAAACCTTCGCCTATAAGGGGAATCCGTAGCGATTCTCCACATCCCTAAATCAGTTCAATTTTTAACAAACAATCACATGAAGAAATTCAGTTTATTTCTGATCCCTGTTTTGGCCCTATTATGGGGTTTTGGAGAACCGCAGGGTTCATCTCTGGAACAGTTTGAAAAACAATGGCGACTCAGCACCCAAACGGTCCTAAGTGGTCAGGATGCAGCAGTACAGCGCTTGCTTCAACAAGCCAGGAGAAAAGGTCAGGTTAAAGGAAACCTGCTTTCTCAACAAGTGGAAAAACTGGTGTTTACCTCCAGTCAAGGCAATGGACGTATAGAAGTCCTGGTAGCTCCTTTTTCTATACAAAAAAATCAGCAGCGCTTCTTGATCGAAACCAGAGCAAACCAGGGGAGAAAGACCACCCCTCAACTGGCCTATCTGGATATATCCGCGATCAAAATCGGTCAGGATGATGGATGGGAAATCGAGGTCAAAGATTCAAATGGACAACTCATTAGCGGGGCGCGATACCTGCGGCCTAATAGCGGCACCAACCGAATGTGCTGCATGAAGGATGATTGGATGAAGTTTCGTAAGCCTACGCCAGGCTCTCCCCTTACCAGTTGTATTGATGATCTCTGGCCCACCTTGCCGGCTTTTGTCCAAAGAATGTGCGGGAAGGCCTATGACAATTGTATGAGTCAAAACAACCTATTGGGATGTACGGGTATGCTAGGATGTGCCTTTGGCTACTTTGCTGTTTGTTTTCATCAGATCTACGGCTAGCGCATCTTATTCCCATGATCCTCCCTGTTCTCAGGCTGGTCCGCAAAGGCCAGCCTGATTTTTGTAAACTGGGATAAAATCATGCCGCTCCATGATTTATGCTCTCCTCTCTCAGCCAGCCAGCGGCTACTTTTAGGCTAATCTAAAGCTGCTGAGAAATGAAAACTTACCTATTTGCCACCGATTTTTCCCAGACTGCCTTGCAAGCCCTGCATTATGCAGTTCCCTTGGTGAAGCGCCTCAAAGGCAAGCTGATCTTGTTCCATGCCTATGAGTTTGTCTCTCCCTACATGGAGATCCCTGCCAATATGATAGAGCAACTCAATCTTGAAGTAAGGGAAGAAGGCCTGGCCCAGCTCAAAATCTGGAAAGACATGGTCAGCGGATTAGCGCCGGAGCTTTCTTGCGAAGTAGAGATCAGGTGTGGGAAAGCTGCCCAGTCCATTAAAGATTTTGCGGAGCTGGAAAAAGTGGATGGCATCATCATGGGTACCAAAGGGGCAAGCGGACTTAAGAAGTTTGTGATGGGCAGCGTGGCTAGCCGAACCCTCGTCAACGCGCCTTGTCCGGTATTACTCATCCCCGAAGAAGCCGTGTATCAGGCTTGGGAAAAGCTGGTATTTGCCACCGATTTTCTTCCCTTTCCACAGGCTTTTTTCGATCAACTGAAGGCACTGGCCGGAGAAAAAGGCAGGTTAAACTTCCTCCATATTTCTCCTTATTATGCCGAAATGAACCCGCAGCAGTACGTGGCCTTTCGAGATTTTGTCAAAGGAAGTTTGCCGGCAGAACAGGTAGAATTTAATATCGTTCCAGCGGACACCGTAGAAAAAGGCCTGACTTCCTACGTCGAGGTCCATCGGCCTGATCTCTTGCTCATGCTGACCAAGCGCAAAGATTGGATCAATAAGTTGATTCACGGCAGTGAGGTGAAGCGACATGCTTTTCATCCGGTAGTTCCAGTGCTGGTTTTTCACGAGGAAAATGAGGCAGAAGCCTTTGTGGAGGCCTCTCTTCAACAAGCCGTAAACTGAAAAAATGTAGTCGATTATACTTGATGCTGGCCTTCGGGCCAGCATTTTTTGTGCTTTCCAAAATCTTCCCCAATTTCGATCCGTGGAGGAAGCAAATTGGTTATACGAAACGGATGAAAAGGATCGGGCTCGATTCTTACTGGGCAGATCGGGAAGCAGGCCTCTGTTGTGCATCGGGGTTAATCCCAGCACGGCCAGACCGGGTAAGCTGGACAATACCCTCAAAGCCGTGGTAAGGCATGTCGATCTGCATGGTTATGCGGGTTGGATGATGATGAACCTTTATCCTCAGCGCGCCACCAATCCCAATGACCTGCATAAAAGGTGTCAACGAAGCCTGTACGAAGAGAACCTACAGTGCTTTGCCCGCGTGCTGGAAGGGCCCCCGCTGGATATCTGGGCCGCCTGGGGAACCCTTATTGAGAAGCGCCCCTATCTCTTTCGGGCCCTGGATGACATCTATGCCTTAGCTCAGGCGGGAAACCACCGTTTCATTGGCATCGGCAAGCCTTCCCTCAAAGGGCACCCGCATCACCCCCTTTATCTCAGTTCCCGGGAAAAACCCTGGGAATTCCCCATTCGGTCCTATTGCCAGACCTGGCTGGCCAACAGCTAGCCCTTGGCTTTGATGAGTTTTTTTAACCTTCTTTCCAGGTACCCAAGGTTACTGCCTCCAATGGTATGGACCTTTCCTGCGGGATCAATAATCAGGTTGGTCGGGTATAAGGCCACCCCATACTTACGGGCCACGGGTTGGCTTTCGGGCAGGATCAACCAATCAAAACTCTGGATGTGTCGCTGCTGGGCTAACCAACTTAAGGTTTGGGCTATGCGCGGAGCCTGATCCAGGCATAGCGACACAAAGCGGACCTGATCCTGATATTTTTTACGCAGACTTTCCAGCTCAGGCATTTCCTTGATGCAGGGACCACAGCTGGTAAACCAGAAATTGACAAATACGATTTCTCCCTTAGCGGCCGTCAGATCAAAGGTTTCCCCATTGGTGCCGGTTCCGGCGAAGGCTGGGGCATGCTGCCGATACACTGCTTCTTCCTGGTAGCGGGAAATTGAATCCAGCTGCGCATGGAATTGTTTTTCTTTCTCCTTCGCCAGTTTCTTGGCTCCGGAATGCTGAGCTACCAGCAGATATGGGATGCATAAGCAAGCAAAAACCAAGATTCTTGTCATCATATCAAGCCCTTTTTTGTGAAGTAAATAAGTCCCTGAGAAAAGCAGGATACCTTTAAAGGTCATTCGTCGGCAAAATCCCTACACTGAAAGATTTTGCCGCTTTGGCCTTGAATTAATCCCTACCTTCCAACCGAATACCAAAATAACCAGAAATGAAAAATATCGGACTGCTGCTAGGCTTGTTATTATGGCAAGGCCAGCTTTTCGCACAAATCAATGCCCGTTTGATGCGGTATGTGGATGTCTCCCAGGACCAGATTTGCTTTGTCTTCGGAGGAGATATTTGGACCGCACCCAAAGACGGGGGCATGGCTACTCAACTAACCCATTCTCCTGGCGAAGAATCCTGGCCCCGCTTCTCTCCTGATGGCAAGTCTATCGGGTATACGGCCAGCTATCGGGGCAATGCAGATGTATACGTCATTCCTACCCAAGGGGGAATACCTACCCGGGTTACCTATCAGTCTAACTCGGATCGCATGGTAGACTGGCATCCCGATGGGGAGCAATTGCTTTTCGCCTCCCGGCGAGAGTTAGGACAGCGTTCTTCCCGGCAGTTTTTTCTCGTGGACAAAATGGGCGGCATGCCCGAAAAGTTATCGGTTCCCTATGGCGAATTGGCGAGTTTTTCACCCGATGGAAAAAAACTGGCCTATATCACCAAAATCACCGAGAACTATCCTTTCAAACGCTACCGGGGCGGACTTTCGTCTGATATCCTCCTGTATGATTTGAAAAAGAATACCGCAAAGAACCTCACCAATAATCACGCAAACGATGGTAAGCCAGCTTGGGCTGGTAAAGAGATCTTCTTCCTTTCTGATCAGGGGGAGAACATGCGCCTTAACCTATGGGTACATGATGTAAAGAGTGGAGAAAATAAGCAGGTTACCGAATTCAAGGATTTCGATATCTCCTTTATGTCAGCTGGACCCTCTGAGTTGGTCTTCAGTGCCGGAGGAGATCTTTATCTGATGAACCTGGAGAGTCGGGAGTACAAAAAAGTCCAGATCCAGGTCGTCTCTGACCTGTCTGCCGAAATGGAGCGTCGCGTCAGCGTAAGCAATCGGATTTCCGGAGCGACCGCCGGTCCTATGGGTAAGCGCGTAGTATTTGAAGCGCGCGGGGAGCTCTTCAACGTTCCCGCTAAGGAAGGCTACACCTGGAATATGACCCAGTCAAGCGGGGCCTTCGACCGCAATCCAGCCTGGTCGCCAGACGGAAAGCATATCGCCTTCTGGAGTGATCGCTCCGGTGAATTTGAACTCTATGTTCAGCCAGCCGATGCCCCGGGAGAGGCCCGACAGCTTACCCAGCACAAAGGCGGCTTTGGCTATCAGCCCCATTGGTCCCCCAACAGTGAGAAAATCTGCTACATAGACGAGAAGAATGATTTATACATCATGGATGTAGCAAGTGGGGAAGAAGAGAAAATTGACAATTTTCTGTGGAACCAAAGCCATCCCGGACGGACCCGCTATCAAGTGAATTGGTCTCCGGATAGCAAGTGGATTACCTACGCCAGAGGCATAGAAAATGCCAACAATGCCATCTTCCTGCACCAGTTGGAAACCAAAGAAACCAAGCAATTGACCTCTGGCTATTACAGTGATCAAAGCCCTGCTTTCAGCGCCGATGGTAAATACCTGTTCTACCAGACTCAAAGAAATTTTTCTGCGGCTTATTCCGATATGGGAGATGGAACCTGGATTTATCCTAATTCAACCATGATCGGTGCTTTGGCTCTCACCAAAGATGCCCCCGGCCTGCTCTTACCCAAAAATGACGAATTGGCTAGCGAGAATGGCCCGAAAAAAGGAAAAGGCAAAAAAGATACTACCGGGGTAGTGGTCTCCGTGGATTGGGACGACATAGAGTCTCGCCTGGAATTGCTTCCCATAGAAGCGGGAAACATGGGCGGTCTGATGCCTTTTGAGGGCAAGCTGCTATACGTGCGCTTTCCAAATACCGGGGCAAATGGACGGGGAGCCACTATCATGGCCTATGACTTGAAAAAGCGGGAAGAGAAACCCGTCATGAAGCAGGTAAACGGTGCTCAACTCACCTCAGATGGAAAAGCCATTTTGGTAGCTAGCATGGGCAAATATGGCATCATCAAGCCCATGCCTGGACAGAAGATTGAAAAGCCTATTCCTACGGATGGGCTGGCGATGAACCTGGTACCCAAAGAAGAATGGCGGCAGCTCTTTCACGATTCCTGGCGTCGTTACCGGGACTTTTTCTATGACCCTACTATGCATAAGCTCGACTGGGATGCATTGAGAGAGCAGTATGGCTCCTTAATCGAAGATGCCCGGACCCGTTGGGATGTCAACACCATCATGTCAGGTCTGGCTGCAGAGCTGAGTGCTGGACATACCTACACCCGAGGCGGGGATGTGGAGCGGGTACAACCCGTAAGCACCGGCTTTTTAGGCATAGACTGGATGCAGGAAGATGGGGTATACAAAATCAAGCGAATTGCCAGACCTGCAGCCTGGGATACGGAAGTCCGTTCTCCTTTCGATCGCCCTGGGGTGGATATTCAAGTTGGCGATGCCATCCTGTCCGTGAACGGGATGAAGCTTGATCCCAAGCTGGACCCTTATGCCGCCTTTGAAGGATTATCGGGTAAGGTGGTTTCTCTGTCGGTAAGCCGTTCAGGTAAGGCTGAGGATGCCAAAACCCACGTAATCACCTGCCTCAGTCAGGGACAGGAGTCCCAGCTGCGGAACATGGAATGGATTGAAAATAACCGCAAGAAAGTAGAAGAATTGTCTGATGGCCAGCTGGGATATGTTTATATGTCTAATACCTCTGGCCTGGGGCAATTACAATTGGTCCGGATGTTCTATGGCCAATTGGATAAGAAAGGCTACATCATTGATGAGCGCTTTAACGGAGGAGGGCAATTGGCTGACCGCTTTCTGGAGTTGATGCAACGTCCGGTTGTCTACAACCTGCACTGGCGCCACGGGCGGGACCACACCCAGCCCATCAAAACCAATATGGGCCCCATGGGCATGCTCATCAATGGTTGGGCAGGTTCTGGGGGAGATGGTCTTCCCTGGGCCTTCCAGGAACTGAAAGCAGGTCCTATCGTGGGGGAAAGAACCCTCGGAATCCTGGTAGGACCGGCGACCGGTCACCGCCTGATAGACGGCGGAAGCATTACCGTGCCGGGTGCCCGCCTTTATGACAATGACGGCCACTGGTTCTGGGAAGGAGAAGGCGTAAGCCCGGATATTGAAGTCTGGGACGATCCTGCCATGTTGGTCAAAGGTCGCGATCCTCAGTTAGAGCGGGTCGTGCAGGAGGTCATGAAAAACCTGAAGGCGAATCCGCCCAAGATGACCCCGGCCCCCGAACTGGAAGACCGCACCGCCAAGGGATTGGGGAGTAGAGAGTAGAGAGGTGATAGGTGAGAGGTGAGAGGTGAGAAGTGAGAGGTGAGAGGTGAGAGGTGAGAAGTGAGAGGTGAGACCATTCCCGATTTATCGGGAATTGAGAGGAGAGAGACCGTAACACCGGCTTCCAGCCGGTCAAGTCTCCCACCAGGGTCCAGCCAATCAGAAACCGTAACACCGGCTTCCAGCCGGTCAAGCCTCCCACCAGGGACCAGCCAATCAGGGTCCGTAACACCGGCTTCCAGCCGGTCAGGCCTCCCACCATGAACCAGGAGGCCCTCATGATGCCTCCGTAGCCGCAGCTTGCAGCTGCGGAAAAGGTCCCATCGGAGATGAAAACGGGATGCTTCCCGACCAAATAGAGAGACCAGCAAAAGGCGACCATCTGCCTTTTGCTGGTCTTACCGCTTTTCGAGGAGAAGAGTATACAGATACTGCCTTGTCGTAAAGGTATGAGCAGACCAATCTTTCAGGGCGATGAAGGATTATGCTTTTGTCTATGGTAGTATGCTGGTAATACGCTGGTTATGAGTTATTTGCGAAAGGATTATGAGGAGGTTGTCTCTTAGAACCTACCAAAACTGAGCCCATAAGAACCCTTAACCTACAAACTTTCTCTTATGAAACCCCTCACCCTTATCTTCGGCTGCCTGATCGTAGGCTTCCTGAGCCTTTACTGCGAACAGGCTCCTCTCCCACCAGCAGCACCAGAGACGCCCAATGTCACCGGTGTCTACAGCGGCCAGGCCTGGGTCCGATTTCAGCGAATCGAATACTGGGACGATACCACCCTGGTGTGGGGAGATTCCAGCCTGGAAGCGGAGACGCTGACGGTGCTGGCTCAGAATGTCGAGCAGAAAACCTACGAGATCTCCAAGACCATCGTTTTTTCCTCTTCGTATCCCATTACAGGAGAAAAGCAGTTGAGCGATAGCTTGGGCTGGGCCAGTGGATTTGAGTATGACAAAAAGTGGGAGTCCTCGCTGGATTTCAAGCCTGAACAAGACTCGGTGATCGCCCGCATGTACATCCGGGATATCTTCGAGCAGGCTGGATACGACAGCCTGGGAAACATCGCGTTTTATTACTTCGATACCAGAGAATACCTTTTTCGCGGAAAGTGGCAGGAATAGCCTCAGGCCGCCGGGGCAGCTTTTTTATACAGGCAAACCTGTTCCTCCTCCGACCAATCCCACATGCCTTCAAATTTCAGTCCCAGCTTTTCACAGAGGCTACGGGAAGCCTGATTGTCCTCAGCGGTGATGGCCAGAATTTCGGGCAGACCATGATGTTCAAAGGCGCGCTCCAGGATAAAATGGGCCGATTCAAAGGCATAGCCTTTCCCACGTCCTTCGGGCAGGAAAGCAAAGCCAATGTCTGTGCCGGGTAGAGCCGGGCGGTTGACCAACCCACACATGCCAAGGGCTCTCCCGTCTTCCAACAGGCAGACTTTGTACATCCCATAACCATCCTGAGCATACACTTGGGTGAATTTTTCTTCGATATACTGAGCAGCCTGATCCTGGGTCCGGATATTCCGATCGGCTATGTAGCGGATAAAATCCGGGTCGTTGAGGATAGCCAGGATAAAATCAGTATCTGAGGCGGTAACTTCGTGAAGACTAAGACGGGCGGTACGACCGATTTCCATACAAAAGACTTAGGGTAGGGGGCAAAGATCGGTAAAATTATCCTTCCATCCCCAGCAGGCAAATCCCTATCTTTAGGGTATGTTCCAACAGCTAGTCCAGCGTCTGAATCAGCCTTTTCCTACCCGTGCCAATTTTGGTGAGGAGGTGAAGGGTTCGTTCGCGGTCTCAGTCTTTGTCTTTCTATTCCTTTACCTCCTGCGCCCCTTCGGCTTGGAATTTTATAAGGGCAACCTGCTTACGGTCAGCCTGGGTTTTGGGGTGGTCAGCCTGATTGTGTCTATCCTCTACGATGGCACCGCACGTTTTTTGTTGGGCATCAGAAAAGACCATGAAGGCTGGGTGCTGAAAAAATGGTTGGTTTACGTGATCGGCCTGATCCTCTCGGTGGCCCTGGGCAATTACCTCTATGTCTGTTGGATGAGTGACTGGTTTGGCTTCCATTTAGAGACCATGTTGCGCATGCTGTTCAATACTTTTGCGATCGGCATCTTTCCCCTCATTTTTCTGGGCTTTTACCTTCAGCTGCGGGCCATTCAACGGCATGAAGGCGTCGCCCAATCTCTGCAGGCGCTCGAACCGACCGTTTCTGCTGACGAGCTTTTTGTCCTGAAAACCAAATCTGGCCAAAGCCTGTCGATCCGAGTCTCTCAACTAAGGTATGTGGAAGCGCAGCAAAATTATGTATCGCTGGTCTTGTTTGATGGGGAGGAAAAAAAGCAAAGGTGGCGTCAACCCATGGCTGAAGTAGCGAGGCAGTTAGAGACGGTAGGCCTGATTCGGTGCCATCGGTCTTTCCTGGTTCATCCTGGCTATGTGGAAGAGGTAACCGGGAATGCCCAGGGGCTGAAACTCAAACTTCAGCACATCCATACTTGGATTCCTGTGTCCCGTTCCTATGTCAACCAGGTGCGGGAGCAACTCCATGCCTACCGGGCTGAATAGCAATTCCTTTGTTATTCGCCCCACCGCTTTGATATCCGGCCCTGGACTTTGATGTTCGTCCCTGTGGCTAGTCTTTTTCTGCTTCAGGGCCGTAATTGAGAGAAAATGCTTGAACATGAAATGGATACTTGATGCACTGCTTTGGCTCCATATTGGAGCAGGTTTTCTCAGCGTAGTACTGTTCTGGGTACCTATGTTTACCAAAAAAGGCGGCAAAGCCCATCGCCGGATCGGCCAGTGGTACGTCTGGTTGATGTGGATCGTGGTGGTATCTGCCGCCTTGCTCAGCATCAAAAACTTTGTCATCGGCAGTTATATCATGGCTAGCTTCCTGGGCTTCATCAGTATCATTACTGGCAAAGTCCTGTGGGAAGGCATCGCCATCCTCCGACAAAAGAAAGGCTATGCGCCCTGGTATCGACAGGTGGAAATTGGGACGAATACCGCCGTGGTCCTGGCTGCCGTCGCCCTCATCATTTATGGCTTTCAGTTTCTGGGAAAACCGGTAGCAGCGATCATGTTCTTCTTCGGTGCCCTGGGGCTTACCAGCATCCGCGATTTAAGGAATGCCCTGAAACATAGCCCGGACCAGCGCCCCAACTGGTATTTGCACCATTTGGATTCCATGGTAACCAGTGGCATCGCTGCCTATACCGCCTTCTTTGTTTTTGGGGCCAACCGTTTCATCAGTCAATATTTCGAAGGTTTCTGGGCCGTCATTCCTTGGGTGGCCCCAGGGGTCCTGGGTGGGCTGGCGATCCACTTTTACAAGAAATCCTTTAGAAAACGGACGCGAGCCTCCCAAAAACCCTCTATCGCTTAAGGATTAGGAGGGAAGGCCATTAAGAGGACTTCTCCGGTGGTTTTTAAGGCGAGCAAATGACCCGGCAAGCCGAAAACCTCTCGGATGCTGCCTGGCGGAGGAGCCAGGGTAAAAGCTGAACCAAAGGCGTGGCTTTTTCGATCGAGGGGAAGTATACTTCCCTGCCTTCCATCTGTGAGAAAGATATAATCATCATTGATGGGGAAGTGACGACCAAAGGGAGTGGTCATGCCGTGGGCAAATAGCTTATTTTCCAGTGGGAAAAAGGCCTCCGTCTCTCCCGTTTGCCCATTGACTTCGGTGTAGGACATCACGGTCGCATTGCAAATCCGCCCTTTGTACATGCGGGAAAGGCGATTGACCTGAGGATTAAACCAGGCCAGTTGCCCATCTTCCCACCGAAATGCCATTAAGCCCATAAACTGTAGGCCATACCCCAGAAATGAGCCCGGCACATCCATCGGTTCTGGCCAGAGGAATCCCAGGCCTCGGTTGGGCTGACTCACATGGGAGGTGATGGATTCCATCAATTCCGCTTCCCAAATAATGGCTTGTTTGCGGATGTCGTAACCTGCAAAAAAGGGAGAATGCTGAGTGGTTCCCTTCAGGAGGACATAAGGATAGCTGGCCAGGATGGGATACATGCCCGGAGGGCTTTCCAGGGAGGAAAGGCTAAGGCTGGAAACCTCAAAAACCGATAAGTAGTGTCCTTCGGCTTGCTGCCGATCATGGATTACCCAGTATGCTTCGCCTCTCCATCGGCCAAAGGGCAGAAAGAGAGGAGGGGCTTCCAGAGTGCTCCCATCCGCTAGCTTAATGCGATGAACCCGCTTCTCGGCTGGAATATTTATCCAAATCTCCTCCCCTTGGATGAGCATTTCCATGTTGCGGAGCGAAAAGGGCAGGGGCGTCTCAAAGATAATTTCCCCGGAAGGAATCGCCATCTTTTTCAGCAGATAGGGGAGGGCTGCTTCTTCTCCTTCGATGAGGATCACGTGGGATTGATCGGGTACCGGCAAGATGGCTCTGATGCCCGATAAGTGTAGAAGGTGTTCCATGGGTTTACCAGTTGATTGCTTTTCCATCCCGGAAAAAACCTCCGCTAGGTCCATCAGAGGCTAAGGTAGCGGCCCAGACAATTCCTTTGGCTCCTTCTGCGACACTGCGGGGGGCAGAAGCACCGCCCATATCTGTGCGTACCCATCCCGGACACACACTGTTGACCTTAATACCTGCCTGGCCAAGCTGGTGCGCGGCCTTGATGGTCAGCACATTTAAGGCGGCTTTGGAAAGGCTATATCCAGGAGTACCTCCTTGCATCCCTGTCATGGCTCCTGCTCCGCTGGATACGTTTACGATGCAGCCACGTTGTTGCTGTTGGAACAGGGGAGCAAAAGCCTGGATCATGCGCCAGGCACCAAAGACATTGGTTTCGATGGTTTGGTGGACTTCCGCTAAATCTGCATCAAGGGCGTTTTGCCAGGTATCATAGTTGATGGCGGCATTGTTGACCAGGACATCGAGGCGGCCGTAGGTTTGTTGGACAAAAGCCAGCATCCGCTGCACACTTTCCTCCGAATTAATCTCCAACTCATGCACCACAATCTGGTCTTGCACATCTTTCCATCCCTGAATGGCGGCTTCTCCTTTTGCGGTATTGCGACAACTGAGAATGACCTGATATCCTTTTTGGGCTAGCTGGCGAGTGGTTTCCAGGCCCAGGCCACGACTGGCTCCGGTTACGAGGGCAATAGGTGTTTCCATGGAATAAAGATAGGCTTTGTTGGAGGAGTTGGAAAACGAAAGCTCGGGTTTGCCCGGAAAAAGCTCATGGAGAAAAAACAGGCAAAAACGGCAAATAATTCATGGGATTTTATCCCCGGGGTTCCTTACCTTAGAATCACTCAATTACTACTATTATGAACAAGCCTCGCTCAAATTCTCGTCGGTCCTTTGTCAAAAAACTGGCTGCGACCAGTCTTTTTTCCGGCGCGCTTTTCTCCTCTTTGAAAGCTAAGCCTCATATCCTTGACTGGGAAGATCCATCCGCTCCCGCCCCTGCAGCCAATGACACCATCAACCTGGCCGCGATCGGGATGGGCATCATGGGCTTTAATAATGTCAGGACGGCACTTCGGGTTCCCGGTGTGAAATTGATAGGGGCTTGTGATTTATACCAGGGCAGGTTGACTAGGAGCCAGGAAATGTATGGCAAAGACATATTTACCACCCGAGATTATCGGGAAGTGCTCTCCCGCAAAGAGGTGGATGCGGTCGTGATTTCTACTTCTGACCACTGGCATGACAAAATCTCCATTGCGGCCATGGAAGCAGGCAAAGCGGTGTACGTAGAAAAACCCATGGTTCATCAGGTGTCAGAAGGGCTGGCCGTGGTCAAAGCCGAGCAAAAGACCGGACAAATCCTACAAGTGGGCAGCCAGCGGGTCAGCTCCATTGTGAATCAGAAAGCAAGGGAGTTGTACGCGGCAGGGGAAATTGGGGATTTGGTGCTGATTGAAAGCTGGATTGACCGGCAGTCAGCCATGGGGGCCTGGCAGTATTCTATCCCCACCGATGCCAGTGAGGACACGGTTTCCTGGGATGCTTTTATTGGCGATGCGCCTAAGCGAGCCTTTGATAAAACCCGGTTTTTCCGGTGGCGAAACTATCAGGACTATGGTACCGGAGTAGGAGGAGACTTATTTGTCCACCTGATTTCTGCCGTGCATCTCATCCTGGATACGCCTGGCCCAGAGCGGATTTTTGCGACCGGCGGCTTGCGGTATTGGGAAGATGGCAGGGATGTGCCTGACGTGCTGATCGCCAATTTTGACTACCCCAAAACGGATACCCATCCTGCCTTTAACCTGCAGATGCGCGTCAACCTGATTGATGGGGGAGGGGGCGGCTCCATGACCCGCTTTATCGGTACGGAAGGCGTGATGGTGCTCAATGGTCGTTCGGTCAGCGTCAAAAAACGAAAAATGGCCAAGGCTCCTGGCTATGGAGGCTGGGACAGCTACAACACCTTTTCCAAGGGTCAGCAAGCGGCCTATAAAGCCTGGTATGAGGAGCATTATGGAGTAGCAAAAAAGGAAATGATCGGCCCGGATGAAATCGTGTATAAAGCCCCCGAAGGCTATAGTGATCACTATGATCACTGGGCGGGCTTTTTTCATGCCATGCGCACCAAAGGAAAAGTAGTGGAAGATGCCAGCTTCGGGTTCCGTGCGGCTGGGCCGGTATTAGCTGCCAATGTGAGTCATTTTGAGCAGCGCATCATCCAGTGGGATCCCATCGTCATGAAAATGAAATAAGGGATAGGCACAACGTCCTATCCCCCTCCATCGATTTATAAAAATCTAAACGCTATTTCAAAGAGTTTTCGTAGACGTTGAGCCGGTTGACAATGGCTTTGAGGCTGCGACCGGGATACTTGGCACGGGTTTGCCGAACCAGTTCCGGACTGATAATATTTTTTGCTGCTCCTTTCAGTAAGGCGCCTTCGAATTGCTGAACCGCTTTCATGCGGGTGGCAATTTGGTCTTCTTCCCAGGGATCGCGAATGTCATCGAAGCATTCACAGGTCCAGGGGTCAATGATGCCCGTACAAGGCGGCGGGGTACAGTCTTCTTCTTCCGATTCTGCGGATTCATATCCCAGCGCTTTTCCAGCCAGGAGCTTTACCTGTCCGGTGAGGCCACTACTGGCTTTGAAGCTTTGGCTGAGCTTTTTGGTTTTAAGTTTGGGGGCTTTTTGAGCAAAGGTAGGTGCGGCCAGAAAGGCACATAAGACACTAAGGAGCAAATACTTTTTCATAGGAGTGAAGGTGTTTTGATGTTTAGTATCTGCTGGTGCTCAAAAGGTAACATAGCAAAAGCCGTTCTGAACCAGAAAGTTCAGAACGGCTGCTTGATGTGGGAGCTGCTTACTCCTGCTTGCTCTTTTTGTCTACTACGATGCGCTCTTCCCGGTTGGCGAGTTCCCAGGCGGTATGAAAGACCAGCTTGGTGATGTGGGCAGCCTTATCCCGGTTGATTTTCTCTACATCATCCGTAGGCTTATGATAATCCACGTGGACCCCGGTAAAGTAGAAAATGACCGGAATATCGTTTTTGGCGAAGTTGTAATGGTCGCTTCGGTAGTAAAAACGATTGGGGTCTTTTTCATCATTGTATTTGTAATCCAGGGTGATCTGGGTAAAATCTTTATTGGCTGCTTCACTGATTTCGTGCAGCTCCGAACTCAATTTATCCGCCCCGATCAGGTAGACATAGTTAGCAGAGTCTGCTTTCTCAGCGTAGCGAGCATCCGTCCGACCAATCATGTCAATGTTCAGATTGGCCACGGTATTTTCGAGGGGATAGACAGGATGATCGGTATAAAAGCCAGAGCCGAGCAGGCCTTTTTCTTCTCCCGACACCGTCATAAATAACAGACTGCGGCGAGGACGATTCCCATCAGCAGCTGCCTTGGCAAAGGCTTCGGCTAATTCCAGAATGGCAGTAGTGCCTGAACCATCATCGTCCGCCCCATTGTTAACCCGCCCGTCTTTGGTTACCCCTATATGATCGTAATGCGCTGTCAGCACGATGATTTCCTCCTTTTTATCCGTCCCTTCCAGTAAGGCCAGAACATTAGAAGCAGCCACCGAAGAGAATTCGGATTGGGCAGACATGCTAAAGTCCAGCTTGTTGAACTTCAACTTTGGTGGATTCGCATCTTCTGCCAGGCTGGCTTTTATTTTTTCCGGCTTACCTTTTACCTGCCCAATAAGGTCTTTTCCCATCTGAGGATTGAGGTAAATCACCGGCATGCCGGGCTTGGGGGATGCTGCAATGGTCATGGATCGACGCCGGGCATATCGTTTCATGGTACGGGACAACTCAGAAGGCACAATCATCACCATGGCTCTGGCTCCCATTTTCTCAATATTCTCCTGACGTACCCGCCAATCTTTTAACAGGGCGTAGCGATCTTCAATTTTATCCTGTCCAGGCATGCCGCCCAGGATCAGAACGATTTTATCCTTCACATCCAGCCCCGTGAGGTTGTCATAGGCTTCCGTTTGAATCCCATATCCCCCAAAAACAAACTCTCCAGTGAGCGATTCCGGCAGGGCTGAACGGTAATTGTAAAAATCCTCTCCGAATCGATAGGTTTTATTGCCCAGTTTGATTTCGCCAGAGGAGGTATTGGAGCGGTTGATATAATAGTATTGGAAATAGGAGTTATCCTGCGGAACGCCCGGGGCCAGGCCGAGGCGCATGAACTGGGTGCGAATATAGGCCGCAGCCAGCCTTTGCCCTCTTTCGCCCGTTTCCCGTCCCTCCAGCATGTCGTCAGCCAGGAAGCTCAAGTGCGCCAGAAAATCCTCTGGCGTAATGCTTTCTGCATATGTTTCGGCGGGACTGCTGATGGATTGTATTTGCTGAGCTTGCAGAGACAAGCCCATGAAAAGAAGCAAAAGGCTTCCTACGATGCTTTTCATATTGACAAATTTTATGGCAAAGATAAGGCAAATCAGGCCAGTCTGTAGGGTGAGTGGTCTTTTCAGGAAAGGAATTGGTAGAAAAAACCCTGGCAGGAATTGTTCCGGCCAGGGTTTGTAGGTATTTCAGCTTTGCTTAGAAGGACTGGATAATGTCCATGAAATCTCTGGATTTCAGGCTGGCTCCACCCACCAGACCACCATCAATATCTGCCTGAGCAAAGAGTTCTTTGGCATTGGCAGGCTTCACACTCCCTCCGTAAAGGATAGAAGTGTTATCGGCTACGGCCGGTCCATATTTCTCGGCGATGGCTTGGCGGATCGCAGCATGTACTTCTTGCGCCTGCTCTGGAGAAGCGGTAACTCCGGTACCAATGGCCCAGATAGGTTCATAAGCGATCACCAGTTTGCCGAAGGCTTCAGCATCCAGGTGAAAGGCTCCCTCGGAAAGTTGGGTGGTATTGACCGCGAGGGTTTCTCCGGCTTCTCTTTGGGCCAGGCTTTCTCCGATGCAATAAATAGGCACCAGCCCGTGTTCCAGGGCTTTGTCAATTTTAGCAGCTAGCAAGGCATTGTCTTCTCCAAAATACTGGCGACGCTCTGAGTGGCCAATGATGGCATGGCTAGCCCCGATGGAAGTGAGCATGCTACCGGATATTTCTCCGGTGTAAGCGCCTTTTTCCTCCTGGTGGATGTTCTGGGAAGACAAATGAAAATTGGGCGTGTCTTTCATCAAATGATGGACGAGGCCCAGAAAAGGATAGGCAGGACCTAAAATTACCTGCACATCTCCGCTATGTTCATCTTGGTACATCTGCACCAATTCGCTGGTGAGGGTTTGAGCCTCCTGGGCATTGAGGTTCATTTTCCAGTTACCAGCTGCGATTTTTTTTCTCATTGTGGGTGATGATTAAGTCAGCAGAAAAATCAAGCGCGTATTTACAAATTATTCCAGAAAAATGGAGTTGAGCGAGAGATTTTTACGGGAAAAAATTAGCGTCTGAAGTTTTGGGTTTGCTCAAATACTTCCGTTAGAACCGCTATTTCGGTATCGTCCAGCGCCAGATTTCGACGGGCCATCACAATGCGAGCCACTTCCAGGGCTTTTTCCAGACGGTAAGTGGTAAAGCCGGAAGCGCCGCCCCAGGAGAAGGAAGGAACATAATTGCGGGGAAATCCTGAACCAAAGATGTTCGCACATACGCCCACCACGGTTCCTGTGTTGAGCATGGTATTGATGCCGGTCTTGCTATGATCGCCCATCATCAGCCCACAAAACTGCAGACCCGTGTCGCGAAAACGCTTGCTGGGATAGTGCCAGATTTTGACCGAGGCATAATTATTCTTCAAGTTGGAGGTATTGGTATCTGCGCCCAGGTTACACCAGTAACCCAGGACTGAATTGCCCAAATAGCCTTCATGCCCTTTATTGGAGTAGCCCATGATCATGGAATTGCCTACCTCACCGCCCACTTTGCTGTAAGGACCTACCGTGGTGTCCCCCCGCATTTTGGCTCCCATATTTACTACGGCCCCTTCTAAAAATGCATGACTTCGCTGAATAAGCGCCCCGAGTTGCAGTTGGACCCCGGGACCAATGAACATCGGGCCATCTTCTGCATCCAGGGTGACCCCTTTCAGGCTGGCCCCTTCCGCCACGAAAAGGTTGTCCTTGCCATATACCCGCGCCCGATCTTCCCAGCCACTTGCCGGCTGATGAGCTTGAACCGCGTAGGGAAAGTCATAAGCGATCATCTGGGCATTATAGCGGAACAAATCAGGACCCTGGCGGATTTGGTCCACTTCCAGCGAAACTTCCACGCCTTTCATCTCCCAATATTCCCACACTGCTTTTTCAAATACGCCATTAAAATCCTCTGGAAGGGCTTTTGGTTCCGTTTTGGCTACCAGGACTTGTCCATCCGCTGAGTGATAATAATGGCCCGGTTTCGCTTCTTGAATGAGTTGGATGAGGGAGGGATTGGGAAGTAAGGTGGACAAAATGAAGGTACAGACTTCTCCCTCTGGGCGTGGAGCGTATTTTTCCTGAAGGTAAGGCCGCGTCCAGGTAAAGCAGGATGATTGTAAAACTTTCTCCCACCTGGATTGCATGGTAAAAATGCCTACCCGCAGTTCAGAAACCGAGCGGGTGTAGGTAAAGGGAAGCAAGTCAAAACAGAGGGAATCTTCAAATAGGATGTGTGCCATACGTAGCCTTTGGCTAAAGATGATGATCGGATCAGAAGTAGTAGATAGTGGTATCCGGACAAGCCGGCTGAGTAGCGTGGCGGCAAGAAAACTTTTCCGGAGAAAAACCTTCTTTCCAGGCCGTAAAGTACAAAAAAAAAGCAGTTCCGAAGAACTGCTTTTTGTATCGTAACACGAAGCTATTAGGAAATAGCTTAGCTTTTCTTTTTCCCGTAGCGGCTGTAGAACTTATCTACCCGTCCGGCGGTGTCAACCAACTTCTGCTTTCCAGTGAAGAAAGGGTGAGAATCACTGGATATCTCCAATTTTACCAGTGGATAGGTATTTCCGTCCTCCCACTCGATGGTATCTTTAGTTTTCACGGTAGAACGTGAAACGAAGGCATAATCCGTGGATATGTCCTTGAAAACCACTTCTCTATATGCTGGGTGAATATCTTTTTTCATGTCTCTAGATTTTTGCCCTGCAAATATAAGGACTATTCGGAGATTTGCCAATTGGGCTGCCAAAAATTCTTGCGTAGAAATTTTGCCCCATGAGATATAAGGTAAAAGCAGGCTTTCACTTGACCTTGCCTTTGAAATTGCACATCTTTGCTTCTACCAAAACCCACCGTCATGCACAGGGGACTCTTTACATGTTTGTTGCTCATTTTCCTGGGCTTTGTCCACGTGCAAGGTCAATCGGTCTTATTGCAGTACTTCACCATTGATGCCGATGGGGCTAATGTGATGATGAAGTGGGAAATGCAATCGGAAAAAGGCCTGAAGGAATTTCGGATTTTCCGGCGTTTTGACAATGAACGTAGTCTCGCCCACGTTGCCACCATTCCCCTCAACGGAACGAACAAATACACCTTCCTCGACGATAATATCTTCAAAACGCAGGGCAGAGTGATTCATTACGAGCTTCATGTAGTGAGCCTCAATAAAACCCATAAGTTTTACGGCAGCCTCTCCCACAATCCTACCTCTATCCAACGGACCTGGGGTAGCATCAAGTCTATGTTCCGCTAAAGGCGCGGAAATACCACTTCCAGACTATCTGTTTCCAGGCGAGCTTCAGGGCTGCCGGGTTCTCCATATCCGACCTCTACGTAGAGCGTGGTTTTTTGAGCGGGAAAAATCCATTGGTCTGGATTTTCGATATTCAACTCAATTCCTTCTCCTGGTCCCAGATCAGTAAAATCTATGGCATGCCCAGACAAATAGCGATGAGCCGCCAGGGTATCCCGGTTAAAGGCAGAGGTTTTGTCCAACCAATTTTGGAAGGGGGCAATGGGGATTTTTTTGCCTCCCGAGCCTACAAAATAAACCGTATCAGATACATAAAAGGCCGTCTGGTTCACATCGAGTGTCAAACAGGGATTACTATCGGTACAAGGTTCGATGGAGGTTGGGGGCAAAAAAGAGGCATTAAGCGGGAGGAAGAACTCATAGCGGTAGGAGGGGAAAATGGTATCCCCGCGCGTAGAATCAGCCGCAAGATCTATGGTTAGCCATTCTTCACAAACGGAACAACTAGGCGGCCAGACGCCGGCGCCAGGCTGACAACTGTAGCCTAAACACAGGCAACAAATAGCGAGAATCGTAAGATGTTTCATGGGTTTTCCTGCAAGACGAAAAAGGAGCAGCCAATGCTGCATGCCCTTAATCAGACCGCAGAATACCGGCTATCACCAAAGAGAAAATAACCCCTAATATCAGAGTTCCCAGGAGACCCGTGGCCAGGGCTACCCATCCGGTATTGGTCATTTCAATCATGGGTAAAGCCGCGTCCATCATCTCTTCGGTCATTTCAGGATTTTTTTCCATTTCCACCATGACCATATCGAGAACGCGTTGTTTCACGCCAGGGTCAATCACCTCGTAGTAAAGGTATTTGAACACCCCTTCGATAAGCCCCGCAAAAAGGGAAACCAAGGTACCTACCGTTAATCCCTGGCCAAAGGTGAGGTATTGATTGTTACCATCTTTGTACGCCTTAATGCCCATAAAGGCGCCGCCAGCCACAAGTAACCAAGTCAGGTAGTTGATGCCTGGGCTGCTAAATAGGGTACCGGCGTAAGCCCACCAGTAAAAAATTACCAATACGCCGCCCAAAATACCGCCCCATTTCAGGGCATAAGGCATGGTTTGTTGGTTCTCCATAATCTAATTCTTTCGTCTAAAATACGGATTTGTATGAATAGCTGCTCACTCTTCTTTGCGAGGTCGCAATAAGCCCTCATAGATGCCTGGCTTGGAACCTGGGATCAGGGTCGCACCTACAGCTTGCTGATAAAAACCCGCGGGACCTACCCCGCCAATGATGCCATAGGCATAGCCTAAGTCTCTCAAGCCATGTAAAGCCATCAGCAGCAGCAGCTTGCCCAGGCCTTTCCCACGTTGGCTTTCATGTACCCCGGTCGGCCCAAAAAAGGCTTTCTGGGTGGTTTCGTAGCAGGCGAACCCTTGCATGACTCCTTCCCGAATAGCCAGAAAACAACTGACGGGCTGGCGCGAAAAAGCAATCGAGACCTCACTGGCCCAGTAGTCGCTGAAGTGCTCCCTGACCCAGGGTAGGACCAGGTGTTTTTCTGGAGCCAGTGCCCTGCGGAAAGCGTATCCCTCCTCTTCCAGTTCTTGAATCCTGGTTTGTGGGAGTTCCGGTAAGGCGTAGAGTTTTACCAGCATATCACTCATAAGCGTCTATCATCTGTTGGAGAAGGTCGTATAAATAGTCCGGATGGCTATGCACCAGGAAATGACCTGCCTCAGGGACCAGGTGAGTCGTTTTAATTCGCTGATAAGGGAGCAGCAGGTCCTTTTGGCCGTGGATGTGCAGCATGGGCACTTCCCACTCTTTACGGTCCCATCGAACGATGGCTTCCATCGCCCAGCGCACGAAAGCTGGATCGGTGTCTTTAAGGATTTCCCGGATGAGGGTTTTTTCTTCAGGGGAAAGGGGTGAAAAAAGCCAATCCAAAAACCAGGCGGGCGGCACCCAAAACAAGCGAGGTACCCGACGAAAAAGTTTGCCCATCCAGGGCCAGCGAAAAATCTGACGAAATTCCGGTCGGCCCTTGGCGGTGGAGATCAGCATGGTGCCCGCTACCGGTCGGTGGTGGGCGATTTCCACCGCCAGCATCCCCCCAAAAGAGACCCCTACCAGGAATACTGGTCCTTGGGCATCGATACGGTCGGCCATTCTCAAAGCGTATGCAGGCAAAGACTCCCCTTTTTTCGGGGGAATCCAGTCCAGGATCTGATGGTGGACCTGATGTAAGGGCCAATGTCGGAAGACCCGCTGGTCCGCACCGAGGCCACTGAGGAGGACTACCGTAGGGCTTGCTGTCAAGGTAAGGTGGATTGAGGGGAGTTAATAGAGGGTTTTGTCACCTTTGTCCCGCCAGCGTGCAAAGGCTTCTGCCGCTTCTTCCTGCAGAAGATGGAGCATGGGGATTTTTCGGTCTTGCAAAGAGGCCTGGATTTCCTGATAGATGAAGGCATCATCAAACCCAATCTTAGCCGCGTCCTCGCGGGTATTGGCGTAGAAAACCCTGGCCGGGCGAGCCCAGTAAATAGCGCCCAGGCACATGGGACAAGGCTCACAACTGCAATAAATATCGCAATCATCCAGCTGGTAATGGCCCAGTTTTTTACAGGCTTCCCGGATGGCTACTACTTCTGCGTGGGCCGTTGGATCGAAGGTGCTGGTCACGAGATTAGCCCCTCGGGCCAAAATCTCTCCATCTTTGACGATCACCGCCCCAAAAGGGCCACCATCCCCCTTGCCTACATTGGCAATGGAGAGCCGAATGGCTTCCCGCATGAAGCTAAGGAATGGTTCTTGGTTATATTGAGCTTGCATCATGTGAAGAAAAGTAGGGAAAAAGGGGAGGAGGAAAAATTAAAAGTGATCTTTTGTCCGAAAAAGGCATTAGAATCCCTTCAATCCTCGGTTGTTCTCTATTTTCCTTCCAGCTATTTTATGTCCTTTAGGCTTTCCTTTTTCTCGTTCAACATTATGGCTCATTTCCTTCTGCCCATCTGCACCTTTTGTATAGGGTTGCTTTTTGCCACGCCGATTTTCGCTCAAGACATGTCCGCCCTATTCCTGGTTACATTTCAGGAAAAATTTGCCCATGGCTTTGAGCCGGAAAGCTATTTCCATCCGGCAGCTTTGGAAAGAAGAAGGCAGGAAGGATTGCCCATGGCAGATGAGAAAGATTGGCCTGTCCATCCCGCCTATGTAGAGGCCACAGCGGCGCGGGTGGAGCAATTACGATATCAACTTCGCTGGTTCAACGGCGTTTCGGTAAAAGCCACCGGCGCACAAATAGAGGCAGTGGCGCGGCTGCCTTTTGTCAAAGAAATAATCGCGCTCGGGGGCTCTAGCCAAATAGCTGCTCTCCCCAATCATTTTTCTGTCTCAGCATCTGATTCTTTTTTTCAACAAGTCAGTAACCAATTACATCTGCAGGCCCTTTCTCAGCGAAACCTGAGCGGAAGCGGTCAGCGGATCGCCATTTTTGATGCGGGCTTTAAGACGGTGGATACCCATCCGGCTTTTGAGCGATTGAGAGGGAGAAAGGGCATCGTGGCCACCCGCGACTTTTATCAGGGAGATGAAATGGTCTATCGCCACAGCGATCATGGGGCACTGGTCCTCAGTGTCATGGCCGGATATTATCAGGATCAACCGATGGGAGCGGCTACCGGGGCTGATTATCTCCTGGCCCGGACGGAACATGTCAAAAAAGAACAGCCTGCCGAGGAAGATCACTGGCTGGCGGCAGCCGAGTGGGCGGATCAGCAAGGCGCTGATATCATCAATACCTCTATTACCTTTTTCCTGGGCTATACCTATCCCGAAATGGATGGTCGAAGCCTCGCAGTAAGCAAGGCCGCCAAGATCGCCAGTGA
The DNA here is from genome assembly GCA_038527215.1 of Bacteroidota bacterium. GTDB lineage: Bacteria > Bacteroidota > Bacteroidia > J057 > J057 > JAWPMV01. The sequence continues at coordinate 19,983 of JBCBGC010000056.1, read as the reverse complement.
TAAAGGCATCCTGGTCATCAGTGCCATGGGGAATGAGGGCGACAAAAGGTGGAAATATCTCGCTTCCCCGGCGGATGTGCCTGAGGTCGTTTCGGTGGGAGGAAGTATGCCCAATCTCCCCTTACCTACCTCTTTTACCGCCTTCGGTCCTAATGCCAGGGGAGAACGCAAGCCGGATGTCGCTGCTCCGGCCTTGGTGTGGGGAACCCATAAGAAAGATCAATATAGTGAACAGGCAGGCACCTCCTTTTCTGCTCCGCTCGTAGCCGGCATGGCCGCTTGCCTGATGCAGGCCTTTCCCCGGATGAAGCGGGGAGAAATCGCGGAGATGCTTCGGCAGGCGGGACACTTTTATCCATATTTTGACTATCGCTTGGGGTATGGGGTAGTGGACGCCCGCAGGTTTTTCAACCCGGGAGCTGGCCGCACAGATTACAACTTTCAGGTCCAATATCGCTCTGATACCGTCTTGGTAGTGTTTAACCCCGAAGTGATGCTGGACAGTGCTGCTTTTCCCTATGGGCGCTACCTGTATTTTCAGATGGGAGATCAAGAAGGGCGTATTCAGCTGGCTGAGGTTACCCGCTTGCAGCACCGAACCCAAGCCTATTTTTTTATGCGGAATCCGAAATCTGAAGGAATTCTCCGTATTTGGTTCGAGGGTCAATTATACGAGCAGGAAGTAAGTAGGCTGGAGTAAAGGCTTTTTCCTTCCCATTCAGAACATAATTCCTACCATTCAGAACATTGGACCGGTCTTGGCTGGTTTTCCAATCGGGTCTCCGCTAACTTATGTCTTAGTGCGTAGAGATGTGGTTCCCGGCCATCTCACACCTTTTCATCTGGCTTTTGTCCCTGTAATCGTCAGAATCTCGCCCCTAAATGATCTCTTGATCCCCGGGAAACGTGCCCTCTTGTTGGACAGGAAAATATATTCCCTGCCACGCGCATCGGGCAATACAGCGTTCTTTCACATGGGAAATCAGCGTCCTGGTCTTCACAGAAGATAGATCCGTCATACCCAACAAGAGACAGGTCCACGCCCGCTTCCCATCAATCCACAGATCAAAGCAACAGTTACGATATAAGCCCCCTACAACCTCCCAAAGGCAGCCTTAGTGCTGCCTCTTTCTCCTTCTCTCCTTTTTGCAAAACTTCCCTGTATGGGTAAGCCATGTGATCATGGGAGAGAAGGAGCTTACGATTAGTTACCAACCCTAAGCATGCTTAGGGAAAAGCAGGCCGCCTCCGCCAGGAGGCGGCATTTTTTTATTAAAAAAAGGGGACACCCTTGGGGTCCCCCTGTTGCAATAGGTCTATCTTGTTTAGGTAAAGTGACCGGGCTCAGGATGTCTTTACAGCCGCATGGGCGTGGCATAGGAGATGATTTCACGTAGCGCTTCCATATTGAAAGGCTTGGTGATGTAATTAGATACGCTGGCGTAGGATTTGGCGCGCGTGCGGTCCTCCGTTTTGATGGAGCCGGATACCATGAACACGATGGTGTTCGGGTAGTCCTTCATGTAGAGTTCCTGGTAATGGTCAAGAAACTCAAACCCCCCCATGACCGGCATCTGAATATCTACCAGAATGATGTCCGGAAAGTCATAGACGTTGGTTTCGACGATCTTGGCCAACTTTCTCAAGGCCTTTTTACCGTTTGAGGCGGTGGAACAACTCACGGCGAGTTTTTGCTCTTTGGCCTTTTTGATAAACAGGTAGTTGTTCACTTCGTCGTCATCAATCAGGAGCAAGCGCATTTTGGTTTTTCCCATCTCTGCTATAGTATTTGTTCCGAAGAGTGGCTGTCCCCTCTTCAGTGGGTAACGCTAAAAGGATAACCCAATGTAGATGAGAAAATCGAATAGTTTAGTTCATATTAAATAAAATACTTACTTATGAATAATTATTTTTGTGTAATAAATGGAAGCCGCAATAAAGAAAAGGACCATCTCCCAGGAGGAAGATGGCCCTTGATTTAGCCGTCTGATGAGTTCTAAGGGTGTTTTAAGCCATTAAGACTCTCGTTTAATCTGGAATTTTTCCATTTTATTATACAGATGACTGCGTTGGATTTCCAGAACTTCTGCCGTCTTGGATACATTCCACTGGTTTTGTTCCAGCTTTCTTTTGATAAATTCTTTCTCAACATGATCCTTAAATTCCTGGAACTTATCGAATCCGTCGAATGAAGTAGAAGGCTTGCCGCTCCTTCTTTGCGGTACCGCGAAAGCGGTTACGTCCGCTTCTTCAATGGTGCCATTGGAGAGAATGGCCAGGCGCTCTACCACGTTGTGTAACTCTCGCACATTACCCGTCCACTCCAGGCGCATCAGGGCCTCCATGGCACTATCCGTGATGGAGAGGTTGGGCATGCCGTATTCTCCTCCAATCTCTTTCAGGAATTGAGCGGCGATCAACGGAATATCATCCCGCCGGTCCTTCAAGGCTGGTACGTGTACCAGGATGACGCTGAGGCGGTGGTATAAGTCTTCCCGGAAATTGCCTTTGTCAATTTCAGCCAGTAAGTCTTTATTCGTCGCCGAGATAATGCGGACATCCACACTGATCTCTTTATCGCTACCGATTCTGGTGATCTTATTTTCCTGCAAAGCGCGCAGCACTTTGGCCTGAGCAGAGAGGCTCATGTCGCCTATCTCATCCAGAAAGAGCGTCCCGCCATTGGCCTGCTCAAACTTCCCGATTCTTTGCTTGTAAGCGCCCGTAAAGGAGCCTTTTTCATGACCAAAAAGCTCACTTTCGATCAGTTCCGAAGGGATGGCGGCACAGTTTACCTCTACGATAGGAGCAGTGGCGCGCTTACTTTTTTCATGAATCCACCGAGCGACCAATTCTTTACCCGTCCCATTGCTGCCCGTAACCAGTACCCGGGCATCAGTCATAGCCACCCGGTCGATGGTTTCCTGAATCTTCTGCATGACCGGAGATTCGCCAATGATCTCCCGGGTTTTGGTGATTTTCTTGCGGAGCTTCTTGGTCTCTTTTACCAGGGTGTTTTTTTCCAGGGCATTGCGCACCGTCAGCAACAACCGGTTTAAGTCTGGTGGCTTCTCCAGAAAGTCGTACGCGCCTTTCTTGGTCGCTTCGACTGCTGTGTCAATGTCGGCATGACCGGAAATCATGATAACCGGAACATCTGGTTTTAGGTCTACTGCCTTGGCCAGTAATTCCAATCCGTTGAGCTTGGGCATTTTTATGTCGCAGATCACCGCATCATATTTGTTGGTGATCAGCATATCCAACCCCTCTTGTCCATCCGATGCCGTGTCGGTCTTATAATCCTCGTATTGAAGGATTTCCTCCAGGGTCATGCGGATGACTTCCTCGTCGTCTATGATCAGTATTTTGGGCATAGAAGGTGTATAAAATATTGTACAATAATACGGGCGACTGTCCTAAAAGTCAAGGGGTGTGTATAAAAAAATATTCACAATTGGTCAAATTGTTTGGTGGAGAGGATTTTTTTTGACAACAAATCTTCCTACTGGTCTTGGGTATTTAGTTGTAAATAATTGATATTCAGTAGGTTGTTTTGCTCATGCTGTGTTTGTGATGGAATGAGGGTAAATGGGAAAAAACCTATTCAGTGGGAAGAATTCCCAGGCCTTTACCCGTTTCAAAGTCGAAAAGAGTCAGTGATCTGAGCCGATAGTAGGTTTGCCAATAGCTTTTGAGGAGTTGGAGGCTAGCAATCCGGGCTTGATTTTCTGCCTGTACCGCCAGGTTAAATTTGAGGAGGTCTACCTGCCCTCTCAGAAAGCGTTGGCGGGTAATATCAAAGCGCTGTTTTGAAAGCGCTCGGGTTTGCTGGTTGACCAGGATTTTCTGTCTGAGCAATCGACAATCCAGCACGGTCTGCTCCACAAGCAGCTGCTGTTGGCTTTGCGCCTGCTCTATAGATACCGCTACCAATGCTCGCTCTGAGGTGGCAATCTTTACCATTCCCTTCCGTTGGCCCCAGTCTAGCAGGGGGATGCTTACCCCTATCAGCACTTGTTCTTGATCCAGAAGATTTCCCAAGGCCGTATTCAGGTTTGGGTTACTTTGGTTCAAGCCGATGCTGGCCTGGAGGTTGGCTTGAAAATGCTGTTCTTTCCGGGCTTGCTCTTCGGCTCGGACGGCTTCTAACTGTTGGAGGATGAAGGACAAGGATTGAGGATGAAAAGCCTGATAGGCTGTGAGGGCTCGCTCTACAGATAACGGGGCAGAGGGTAGGCGATTCGGGGCTTTGAGGGGGGCCTGGAGGGAGTCCATCCGGAGGAAAATAGCCAGCTTTCGCTGCTGCTGTTGCTGATTCATCTGAGCCTCGGCCAGGCTCATGCTGGCTTCCAGGGTGGAAGATTCCAGTTGCAGGAGATCATCGAGTGGCAAGGTTCCCAGGGCATGGCGCCGCTTGCCATTGATTAGCATGCTATCCCTCAGCATAAGATTTCCTTCGGCCAGGGCCAGTCCTGCTTCGGCCAGCATGAGATCAAAAAAATAGGTCAGTGCATCCAAGGCGGCGTACTCCAGGGCTTCCGTGTACTGCCGTTTGGCCAGGTCATACTCCGCAGGCCTGAGCTTTTTATCCCACTTCAAGCCATTAAACCCCAGCAATGCCTGTGAATAGCCGATCCGCACCGGGGTGACGGACCAGTTTGCGCTTCCCTGGTCCCCAAAACTCTGCAAGCGCCCCACATCACTCTCCAGGAAAAATTGTCCTCCAGTGGCGCTTACTTGCTGGCTAAGGGAGAGCGTAGCCTGATGGTAGAGGGTCTGCTGTAACTTAAATACGTCCTGGTTCAGCTCCGAATCATAGCGCTGGGTGACCGTCCGATAATAGCTGACCGGGGTAGTTCCCAGGGTCAAACCAGGTTTTAAGCTGGCTTGAAACACCTTGAAAGACCAGTAGGCTTTCAGATAGGTATTTTTGGCTTGCAAGGCTGGTAAGGACTGCTCCCGAGCTATGTCTATCACGGTGAACATATCCAGTGAATCGGTCTGGGCAACCAAGGGCGGAGGGCTTAACCAGGCGATACAAAGCATCAGGAGACGGAGAAAATTCCTATACATTTTGATGGGATTTGCGGAGAAAAAAGGCGTAGACGAGCGGAATCACATATAGGCTAATCAGGGTCCCCATCAACATGCCGCCGATCAGGGCTACTGCCAGGGGCTTTTGCAGGACGGTACCCAGGCTGCTGCCCACCAGAAAAGGGCTGACGGCAAGGATGGTGGTAAGGCTGGTCATGAGGATGGGACGTAGGCGGCGTTGGCCAGCTTGCTTGAGGGCCTCTCGCAACGGCAGCCCCCCTCGCCGGAGACGGTTGATGGTATCTATTTTCAGGATGGAATCATTGATGATGATGCCGGTCATGACTACCATGCCGATCATGGCCATGAGATTGAGACTCTGGCCGGCCAGCCAAAGAAAAAGACAGGCCGCTGCCACCGCCAGGGGCACTTCCAGGAGGACGATAAAGGGTTGTAGTAAGGATTCGAATTGGGCAGCCAGAATAAAGTAGAGGAGCAGGACTGATACACTGAGTACCACCAGGAGCTCCCGGAGCAGTTGCTGATCCTCAAATAATTTTCCCTCAAAAACCACCTGCCATTGGGGCATGTTGGCCACCTCCTTCCGAATGGCCTGGATATGGCGCCTTTGATCTGCCTTGGGAATATCAAATTTGAAGGGGTAGTACAAGCCGGTTTTGCCGCCAGTGAGGAGTTGGTAATCTGTGGTTGCGGATAGGTCTACCAGACTGGAGAGTGGGATGTTCTCTCCCTTTGGATTGGTGATAAATGTTTCAGTTAGCGACTGGCCTAAGGAAGCAGTTTGCTGCTGGATAACAATGGGAAATTGCTGCCTGTTCCAGGTGATTTCGCCAATTTTTCCCCCTACCCATAAGGCCTTTAAAGCCTGATAGAGTTGAGGGATTTCTATGTCGTAAGTCAGGCAAGCCTCGGTTCGGGCCCTGACCACTTGCACATATTGCAGGGCAGGCCTCTGGATTTCCAGATCGTGATCCTTGGCCAGCCGGGTGGAAAGGTCTTGAATCAGGTCCAAGCGGGGAACGGTCTGCCCGGAAAGGGTTTTGATGTGAGCTTCAAGGGCACTGGATTCCTGGGAGAATAAGCGATCGAATAAATTAGGAGGGGGCGAAAAGACAAAAACTGCTTCCGGATAAAGCTGTTGTAAACGTCGGCTCAAGCGGAACTCCTCATTGGCACGGGAGACCTCTTTTTTCCACTTCAGATAAATTCTGGTACCATAAGGCCCGATTTTCTCTGCATCATTCAAGACAAATTGCTGAATACCTGCAGAAATCTGTACCTGACTGAGGGAGGGAAGCATCTCCTGCAGCAGTTGCTCAGCTCGCCGCTGGTTTTCACCAGGGTTGATGGGGGTATTCCAATCTATCTCCAGGATGGATTCGGTCTGAGGCAAGCTGGGCAGGCGCCTGATTTCCAATTGCTGGCTAGCCAGCAGGCCGACAGTCAGAAGCAGCATACACCAAAGCCCTAATTGCCAGGGGAAGCGAAAGAAATGGCCAAAGCCCTGCTCATAGACGCGCTGAACAGCATGATGAGAAGCAGGGGGCACCGCCTTCTTTTGCTTTTGATAAAACTGGAAGTAGAGGGTCGGAATGAGGGTAATGGAAACCCCGAAGGAAAGACTCAAACCAATGATGACGGCCAGGGCCTGATCGAGAAAAAGGGCTCCACTGATGCCACTTAAAAAGACGAGCGGGACAAATACGGCACAGGTAGTAAGGGTGGAACTGAGGAGCGGCCCGATCACTTCTTCGGTACCTCTCACGCAGCTTTCTTCCAGGCTTTCCCCTCTTTGCCGGAATTGGGTGATGTTATCAATGACAATGATGGCATTGTCGATCATTAAGCCCACTCCCATGGCTAGTCCTGACAGGGAAATGACATTGAGAGACATATCCAACAGGAAAAAAAACAACAAACTGAGCAGGACCGAAACAGGAATACTCACCACCATTAACCAGGGCGCGCGTCGGTCCCGGAGAAAAATAAATACCACCAGAAAAGCCAGTAGTCCTCCTATCCACAAACTTTGCTGGAGGGTTTGCATGGAAATTCGCAGCAAGGCAGTTTGATCGCGTGCTACCGAGAAGCCTATTTCGGGATATTCTTCCTCAAATGCGGCTAGCAGTTCGCCCAGCCGGCTTTCTAGCTCCTCCATACGGGCGTCCGCCCGCTTGATGATGCCCAGGCCGATGGCCCGCTTCCCATCTGCGATAAATCTTCCCTCTTCGGATTGCGCGGCAATTTCCACTTCCGCCAATTCATGTAGATAAAAGGTCCGATTGCCATGCCGAAGCGGAACCTGATCAATGTCTCTGGGGTTCATGAGGTAAGAACCAAATCGAAGATTGTATTGGTATTGGCCATTGCGAACCAGGAGATTGCCCATCTCTATATTTTGTCGGGCCAAAGCTGCTTCCAGGTCAGACAACTGCAGGCCCAGGCTTTTAAGTTTTCCCTCATAGGGTTGGATACTGATTTGAGGAAAGCTCCGACCCGTCATATCAACCAGCGCGATTTCGGGCAATTGCTCCAGCCTTTTCCGAATCACTTCCTCCGCAAAGTTGCTGAGTTCCAGGTGGCGTTGAGCAGCTGACCCGGAGGAAGTAGCAGCGGGATAAAAGAGCTGTAGGAAAAAAACTGCTTCATCGCCCCAACCTGCTTTGATGACTCGGGGACGAGGAATGTCCCGGGGTAGTTGGGCCATGGCGAGATCGATTTTTTCGTTGACATCCAGAAAGGCATAATCCATGTTGGTGCCATAAGCGAAACGTAATCTTATGATGCCCACGCCATTGCGGGTTTCGCTTTCTATGCGAGTGAGGGCCTCGGTTTGCAGGAGAGACCTCCGGATAGGGGCCACCGCCAGCTCTTCCCATTCCCGAGCTGAGCGATCTAACCCACTTACCTGAACCACCAGCGTGGGTACATCTAATTCAGGCATCAGGCTGACCGGCAACCGCCCATTGGTAAAAAGCCCCAGCAGGCAGAAGGCCAGGTAGGTAACCAGCACGGCGATGGGTCTATGTATGAGAAATCTTACCAAACCTAGTTAGAGTTGAAATGCTATTGTTGGGGTTGGATTCGAATGGGAGCCTTGTGGGATAAATTGAGATTACCTGAAGTGATCACAATCTCCTCTGCCGCCAGTCCCTCGACGACCGTATAGGAGGTGGTATTCTCCATGCCTACATCCACATATTTCCACAGCGCCGTATCATTCTGCCAGGTAAACACCACATGCCTTCCCTGTCTGAGGACCAAAGCTGATTTGGGGATGATTAATTGGTCGGGCCATTTTTTCCCCAAGACCACTTTTACATGCATGCCACTGATCAGCTTAGCTCCTGGATTGGGAATACTAGCTTTGACCTGAATCATGCCTTGATCATTGACCAGCGGATTTATTTCGGTCACCTTACCCGAAAACCTTCCCTCCTTTCGGCCGTAAGGCATGACTTCTACCGGCTGACCGATTTCCAGATAAGTCCACTCCGATTCCAGGACCGGGAAACTGACGTTGAACCGCCGGTCATCCATCAAACGACAATAGGGGCTGAAGTTTTCAGATGCCTGGAAGGCCTGGGCTTCCAGGTCTGCCACCACCCCACTAAAAGGAGCGTAGAGGTAGGTTTGGCCCAGCTTTTGGACCGAGGCCTTCAACTGCGCTTCGGCATCCGCCAGGCCGCTTCGTAAGCGACTGGACCGCCAGGTTTCTGGAGGGATCATAGCGGAATCGGCGGTTTCATATCCCAGGTTGAGCAATTCGTCCTGCCACCGAATGCGGGCCTTTTCAACGGCCAACTGGGCCAAATCATGTGCTCCCTTTAGCTCGCTGGGTTCCAATTCCCCCAGGAGTTGCCCTTTGCGAACCCGTTGCCCATTGCGAACGGGCACCCGGCGGATATTTTCCGCTATGCGGAAACTTAGGTCAGCTTGTTGATGCGCGACGAGTCTGCCATTGCTGATCCATTGTTGGGAAAAAACACCTGGACGAAGATGCAGGGTATCGACCCAGTTAAGGTCTGCCTCCAGTTCCTGACGACTGATCTCCTGATCCGTAGCAGGCTCGCTGCCCTGACAGGCCACCCCAAGGATCAGGAGCAAACAGAGGGGCCAGACTGGGCCAGGGAGTAGGAAACCCCATTTTGGGTATGTCAATTGAAGCCGTGAGTTCATCATCATGCTTTCGGTTTTTTTAGCATAAAAAGGGGGAGAAAGAGGCCGAGGGCTAAGCCGGAAAACAGGAGTCCACCCACCGTCCCGGCCGCCAGCGTAAACCAAAATCCCGCTTCCGATCCGGCCCAGAGGAAGGGCATTAGACCTAGCAGGGTAGAAAGGATGGTCAGGCTGATAGGCACAATTTTTTGCCGAAAGGCGCGCAAATAGTGTGTGAGCGCTGCTTGCTCTGGATGCTGCAAGCGGTTCTGGTTAAAGTCGTTGAGGATATATAAGGCGGCGTTGACGGAGAGCCCGCTCAGCAACAGCAAAGAAGCATATCCGCCCTGGTCGAAGTCTAGCTCAAAAAGATAGAAGGTCATGAAGGTGCCAATAAAGGCTAGAGGGATCATGCTGAGCACGATCAGCGGCTGTCTGAGAGATTCCAGCAACACCGCACAAATCATCCCGATAATCCCCGCTACTAAAAAAAGCAGCCAGGCTTGTTGCTGTTTATCGGCGAGGCTCCAACCTCTTCCTCCGCCTGAGGCATGATAGCCCAGCGGCAGCTGGGCATTGGTTTCGGCGATCATGGCTTTCCGGACCTTTGATTGCAGGCTGTGTGGACCGATAAAGTCATATTCTACCACCAGTTGATAGGCCTGTTTGGTTCGCTGAATGACATCGCCTACAGGCCTGCGACCCAATTGAGCAATCGCATTCAGTTTGACATGCTTTCCGGAATCGGCTGGGATCGGATTTTCGAATAAGCGCCACATATCCAATCCCTCTCCGGTGATAGGCTTGAGGATGATGGGCTCATATTTTCCATCCAGCCAGATATAACCCAACGCTTGCTCTTCCAGGCTGCGATCCTTCAGGTATTCCATCACTTCGATGGGACCGATGCCTTGCCCCAACATGGCTTCCTGATCCATCTCCATGACATATTCCTCATTGGGTCGGTAATCATAGCGAACCTGACCATTGATGAATACCTCCTTGATGCGGGGATGGGCCAACAGCCGCTTGCGCAGGGACTCAGCCACTTGTTGTAATTGTTCATACTGGTATCCCTGAAGCACAATGCGGCTATTCTTATAGCCCATGCCGATGGAATTGTTGAAGCCTCTTCCCACCCCATAAATGGCCCAATCGACATTGCCCAGACTGACCGCTTTGCCTTCCAGGCGACTTTTTAGGCTAAAAGGAAAGCCGCTTTTTTCATATGTTGGTTTGAAAAAAATGTTCATATAGCCGTTTTGGCTGGAGGAGACCACAGTCTGATATTGGGCTACCTCCTCGAAGCCTCCCACATAGTTTTCCATGCGCACAAAGATCTCGTTCAGCTGCTCCAAGGTGGAGCCGTAGGGCATTTCTCCCCGCACGTAAAGCACGGTTTGCCCAGGTTCTGATAAGCGGGCATTTGGATAGGTTTCTTCCATAAATAAACGGAGACTACCCCCCAATACTTTATCCAGCCAGGGGCGAATATCCTGGCGATATGGTTCACTCCCGACCGTAGCATCATACATCCGGGCATACCAGCTGGAGTCTACCGCGCTAGCCTGGGCGTAGCTGTACCGATCAGTGGAGGCATTCCATTTTTCCGGTAATAGAAAAGACGGAAGACCAAAGGCCAGCAAGCCTGCCAGGAACACCCAGCGACGGTACCTCAGCCCTGACCGGATAAAGGAGGCATAGCGGCTGGAGAAGGCAAGTATGCGCCTTTTTTTCGACCACCTTCCTGATTGGCCGAAAGGCTTCCCCAGGCCCAGGGCTTGATGGAGAGCAGGAATCATCCAACGGGATATAGCCAGGGATACGCCCAGGTTGACCAGCATGACCCAGGCAAAATCCTCCATGATGAGGCGCGTATTTTCGTCCAGGAAAAATATCACACTCAGTGCGCCCAGGGTCGTCAGCGTAGCCGCTAAGAGCGCCCGAAAAACTTTCAGGTTCCCCTGATGCTTCACATGATCGATCATCACAATGCTGTTGTCAATGATCAGGCCCAGCGATACCGTAAGGGCTGCCAGCGCATAAAGATGGAGTTCCAGCCCTAACATATAATATCCAAGTGCGGCGATGAGGAGATTGGCCAATAGGCTAAGGCTAACTGCCAGGAGATAGCGAAGGGAACGACTAACCAGCAGCACGAATATCAGCAATAGCCCCAGGGAAAGGCCAGAGCGCCAGGCAATCAGGGACAATTCTTCCACCAGAAAATCGGTCGCATCATAGGTTGTGATCAGGGTATAAGAAGGAGGCAGCTGTTGGGATATAGCAGCCAACCGCTTTTTCACGGCCTGAGCAACTGTTAATTGGTTGGCCTGGGATCGGGTGCTAAGTACCAATTGTATGGCATTGAGGCCATTGATCCTGCGATAAGTCCGTGTGGGGCGTTCTTTGCGTACCACAGAAAAAACATCCTTCACAGCGAGCCTGCGCCCTCCAGCTTGCGTCAGGAGCATGTTCAGTAAGGCTTCCCGGTCCGGGTGCAGGGCTGCTTGCCCCTGGAAATGCATGCCTGTGGCTAAGGGACGCTCTTGCAGGCGGTCCATCAGCTGCCTTCCCAACAGTTGAGCAGATAAACCCAGGGTGCTTAACATTTCCGGGTCATACAGAAGTTCCCAGGCAAAAGGCTCTCCTCCATATATCTCCAATGATTTCACCCCTTTTACCTGACCGATGGCTACTTTGAGAACCTCCTCAGCGTATCGATATAACTGATAGGGGCTGTCTTGTCCGTTGAGCGTGAAATTCATCAATGGCTGATCTTCCTGACTTTGTCCCACCTTTTCAAAGCTGATCTGAGGATAGGAAACTGCCTCTGGTAGGCGGGGGATCAGCTGACGAATCAGCGCAGAACAGTGAAATCGTACCAGGTCAAGGTCTGTTTGCGGGTCAAAATCCATTTGGATATAGCCGCTTCCTACCCGGGTAGTAGAGGAAATGGTTTCTAAGTCTCCTAAAGTAGACAACACCCCTTCCAATAAGGAGGTGGCTTTCCTTTCAATCAGGGCGGCTGAAGCACCTGGCCAGGCAAAACTGACCGACATCGTAGGTAAGTTTTGGGAAGGCTGTAGCTGAAAGGGTAGCTTGGGGACCACGAGGCATCCCAACAAGGCCAGCGCCATGAAGCTCACTAGAGGAGGATATACAGAGGAGGGATTTTTTCCCATACAACGGCTTCAGTCTTTTAAAAAAAAGACCTTACCAGCAGCCTTGTATTCTTAGGTGGGAAGGAGCAACTGCTCCACCTACAAGATGAGTTTTTAAGACATAAAAACCAAGCCCATACGCCAGAGACAGGATCATTCTTTCGTCCGCATCCCGCGCCATCCAAACCAGGCGAGTCCCCCAGCCAGGGCTATGATCAGCAGATACCACCACCTGTTATTTTGTGGCAAAGGTTGAAGCGGGCTGTCTTCCCCCATCAGGACAAAGGCACTCCAATAGTAGGGATGGGTCAGGTCCTGGCTTTCCAGGTATTGCTCCTGCGCCAAACGCAAGGCTTCGCTTTTGCCTCGGCCCGCTTGCAAGAACTGATGATAGGCGGCCATCAAGGTGGCGGTAGCCTGATCATCTGCCTGCCACAAAGACATCAGTACATTGGGGCAACCGGCATAGGAAAAGGCGCGTGCCAGGCTCATCACCCCTTCTCCGGCCTGAATCTGGCCCTGGCCGGTATTACAGGCGGATAGGACTACCAACTCAGTCGATAGGTCCAAGCCATAGATTTCATAGGCGTGGAGAAAATTATCCTCCGTATCTGAAGCTCCGGAAAAGGCGAGTCCGGAAAACATGGGCTCTTCAGGGTCCAGCAAAGCATGCATCGCCAAATGGAGAATCTGGTAATCACTGGCCTGGGTTTTGAACCAGGCTTCGGAAGCTGCCGCACCGGTTCGGGCCTCTCCGCCATAGGCTTGGGCAATCTCCTTTACCTCTGCTTCCGCATATTTCAACGCACCTAACTGACGGGTTCCGTATCGACCTTCCAGGTCTCGCGAAGCCACAAATAGCTCCCCATTGTATTGTGGAGCTATGCCCGCAAAAGGAGCCCTGGCCGACCGTTCCGGTCTTTTTACCCCAAATCTATAGGTGGCGGAATAGGCATATTGCAGGTCAAAAGCTCGGAATACATAAGGGAGCTCCCGCCAATCCGGGAGCTGCTCACCCGCCAAAGAGTCCAAAGGAAGCAAACCAAAAGGCAAGTAGGCCAGTTGCCCATCGGGAATCACGATCAGGCTGCGAACCTGGTCTGGGAGGGAAGGAGGCAGCAGCCAGGTCCTCAGTTCATGCCCCAGTTGCAAATAGGCTTGTCGGGTGGCCGGATCATTGCCTTGGGCTTCTACCTGGGTTTTATTCGATAAAAGGCCCAGAAAATCAGATAGCTGCTGGTCCATTTCCGCGCTACGGACCACCGTACGGATGCTGAGGTCCTGCTTGCCTACCGTAAAACAGAAGAAAAATTCCCTTCCAGCATAGTATTCCACCAGCATTTGGCTATCTGCCAATTGAGCCTGCACCTCGCCCAGGGCCAGAGGCTGCGGTTCGTATTTGATGCGGTAGTAGGAAGGATAGCGGGTTTCCATGGCTTCCATGAGCGAGTCATAAGCGGCCAGGGTCACTTCCCAACTGCGTTGGAGGCTATCCCGATACACCGAATCAACCTCCGCTTGATACGCCAGCTGATCTAACTGAAGTTTGGTCTGGGTGAGCCGGGCCGCGATTCCTTGTTCTTGGGTCACCAGTTTCGCAGGAATGCCCGCGAACTGTTCTACGTCTGCATTTCGGATGGATTCCAGCAGGTAAAGGGACTTATTTTGTTCGGTCAGGGTAAAAGCCCGGTTGGCATAACGGACTTCGGCGGTCTGTTCGTAGAGGCGCACATTGAGCCAGATGGCTTCTTCATATACTTCCTTGAGAAAGCCTCTCAACAGCCCTTTACGGGAAGCCTCATAGCGGAAGCCTTCGAAGGTGGTTTGGATGGCCTGAATGCAGGTTTCGTAATTGGCGAGGGCGGCTTCGTACAGCGGCAAGGAATCAGGCAGCGTATTCCGGGCGATTTCTTTCTGACAAAAGGCTTCGCCCCACAAAATCCAGATGAGCTGCCTTTTGTCGCCTACGTTCCGATAGTCTTGCTGGGCCTTTTCAGCTGGCGATAAGTCTTCCAGCAGCAGCGCCTTGGCTTGCCGGAAATAGGGCAACGCTGTTTCATGGGCACCGCGGGAATAGAGATTTCGACCAATGTTCTCCAAGGTAGTGATACGGAAAAAAGCCGGGACCCCCGGACTTTCTACCGCGGCCAGGGCTTTTTGATACCAGGCCGCTTCGGCCTTTTTGTCCGAACCTCCTTTAATACTCCCCATCTTCAGGTAAGCCTGGATGGTGAGCGGATGGACCGGTCCATATAGCTGTTCCAGCAAGGCGATGGCCTGCAGGTTGACCGCTTCAGCTTCTTTTAGCTGGCCCAGTCCCAGGTAATTCAGGGATTGATTGATAAAAATGATCGCTCGGGTACGGGCGTTTTGTGGCGTAGCCGGGCCCGTCAGGCGGAGGGCCGCCCTGAGATTATCCAGGGCGGCCTGATGCTTTCCGAGGGCCAGTTGGGTATTGGAAATATTGATCAAAGGGCTGGCTTTAGCGGGGAAATCACCGCCTTTGAGCCGGTCGATCATGGCCAGAGATCGCTTTAGGTATATCTCTGCCTGCTCATAGTCGGTCAGGTCATTACTGGCCGAACCCAGGTTAGAATAGAGACGAGCCAGGAAAAAATCCTCAGGGATTTGCAAGGCATCAAAGGCCTCCAGCGCTTGCAGATAATAGGGCATGGCATCCTTGGGCTGGCCATTGTCGGCGTAGTATATCCCATAGGACATGAGGCAATCCGGCCATTCTGGCTTTTTTTCCGTCTCCTCTTCGCCCAAGGCTACGCCGGTTTTGAAGTAAAAAGCGGCAGAGTCTGCTCGGCCCTGTCGATGATAAATCATGCCAATGACACTGTGCACATAGCTGGCCGGGAAGCTGTTTATAGGGGTGAGTGTTCGACAAGCGTCCCGGGTTTCTTCAAGCAGGCTGAGCGCTTCAGGGGTTTTTCCCCGGGCTCGCAGCAGGCTGGCTTCCTGGGCCTGTAAGTACAATTGTTGGTCGATTGGCAGGTCTGCTTTTATGACCTTTAGCTGGGTCAAGGCCTCATCCGCGGTGGCATAATCCTGATTGACCAGCGACTGGCGGAGCTGTTGCCAAAGGGCTTCTTCGCCCCCCTTGGGAGGGGTTTGAGCCAGCGAAAAAGAAACAGCGAGCAGAGCAAGGAAAAACAGACAAAACGGTCTTGGCTTGAGCATGACAGCATGGATTTTGCATGCGGAGGAGGCTTGAAGATAGCCTTATCGCATGACTTTTACCCGGATAGCCTGACTTTTTCCGCCTTGTTCTGCCCGTAAACTTAGTACATAGATACCTGCAGGTAGTGCAGCCAGGGAGAAGCCGGTTTCGTAAGCACCGGTATCCGCTTGCCACTGCTCGGATATGCCCATGTCCCGGCCCATCAAATCAAAGAGCCGTAAGGTATAGGCTCCTGCCTCCAGGCCTTCTAATCGTACAAAAAGCTGGTCTGCTGTAGGGTTGGGAAAGGCTGCTATTTGCCAATCTGCCTGAGGCTTTACATACACTTCCACCCAGGAAGAATATTCTACGGTCCCGTTTTTGTCTACCGCCTTCAATCGATAAAAGGAGGTGCCAAAGTAGGGAGCGGGATCTATCAGGTCATAAGCCTGAACTTGCTGGGGACCTCCTAAGCCTTGAACCTGGGCAAGGCTTTCCGCCAGGCGCGCATCCAGGCTCCGCTCGACTTCGAAATAGTCATGGTTGATCTCTGAGGCGGTGACCCAGGCCAGGGCTACTTGATCTTCCTCTGGCCAGGCATCGAAACTCAGCAGCTCGATAGCGAAGATGGGATCGAGGGCGGCAGGCAGTCCGGTAATCCTGAATTGAGCGTAGCCATCATCCTGGCCCCCGGCGAAAATGCTGTTGTGAGTTGGCTGGGCAAAAGGCAAGGCAGCATAACCGTCGGCTGATCCACCTGCAAAAATCTGGCTATTCGTAGGCAGGCTGATGCGTACGCTACTGGCCCCGTCTTCTATGCCTCCGGCAAAGATGGCATGGTTTAATTTCCCTTCCAGGTATGACCAACTGTCGCCCCGGCCATTTCCCCCCAGGAAAATGGCGTTGTGGACGGGAATGCTAATGCGAGCATGCGCATAGCCATTACCCGTGCCTCCGGCAAAGAGGTCGCTATGCTGTGATAGGGTAATCCGATTCAGGCTATAGCCCTGACCGGAACCTCCCTGGAATAAGGCATTGTTCTGGGCCAGGAGCGCGCCAGGCATCAACCAACTCCCACAAAAGAGGAGGAAAAGGAAGGATAACTTCTTTTTCATAAATGATGGGTTTGGGGGCAGAGCCTGGGCGCCGCCCCGAAGTTGGATGATCCTTACTGAGCGGTCCTTACTCCTCTGATGCCGATCCATTTGGCTCGGTCGGGATCATTATAATTGGCTAGATAGCGGGTGCTAATTTCAGAGGAGCGGATGGTTACTCCTATCGTATTGACAAAAGCCCAGTCAGATAGCAGGCTAAAACTCGCGTTCCCAGTCGAAGTAACATTTCCGTCTCCATGCAATCCGTCGAAATCCCTGGTTTGAGCATTTCCTACCGAAATCATCAATTCATAAGCATTCCCGGTCATTTCCATGATGCCCCAGTAGGTGGCGCCCGTTTCCTTGCGGGTTTTGTTCTCGGCACTGGCCGCAAAGATGCCGCAGCGCAGGGGCACATCCAGGCCAGAATAAATGCTGAGCGTATTGGCATTGCCCACATAGGTCCCGAGTCCTGAAACAATCATTTCTTCCGCAGTGCCTTCATTGGCCAGGGTGTACATCCCTTCTATGTACCAGGAATCGTCTCCCCAGGCTAGTTCGTTGTTGACAGGGGGTAAAGGTCCCCGACAGGCTTTTTCGAATTCCAATTCGCTCATGGGACGTAAGCCGGACCAGTCGAGGAAAGCCGCTACATCTGGCCAACCCAGGTAGTCCATGGCGCGCCAGGGATGATCCGCCACCGCGTAATGGTTGCCATCCTCAATGGGGAAGACATCGACAGCGTTGACGTAGAGCGGGCCGTCTCTTTCGTTGCGCTGGTCGAAGGTGAGATGGGCCAGGAAATCGGCGTATTGTTGTTGAGAACCTTCGTACTTCATGCAGTAGAAGGCGTCAAAGCCCTTGGGAAAGCCTGCGGGCAGGCTTTGGGTGGCACCATCGTTAAAGTCATCAGGATTGAGCATGTTGATGGCGTTGTTATTATTCAGGTTGTTGACATTGGTGCCCCCCAGGGTAAGGGCTGCTTCTGAGGTGATTTGGAATGGCTGTCCGGTATTCCCGGCTTCAAACTGCCCGAAATCCTGCTGGCCATCGCCCGCGTAAAAAGCTCCCTGTGGCACGTAGACCATTTCCACACCAAAAACGGATACTTCGATAATAGCATCATCAGCCAGGCCATCGGTACCATAGTCCCAGCGTAAGCGAACATTCTGATAGTTGACATTACCGATCCCATCGGCGGAGCGGTAGATAAAGATGCCTACCCCATCGGAACTGGTATTGATCACTGAACCAGCGGGAGCGGTGTGCCCGTCATTGGTGCCATTGACGTAGTGGAGGGTGGCGTGTTCCCAGGCTTGCTGATTCACGGGGGTGAATTTGATGAAAACCCAGGCGGCGTCGTGATTGCTTTCAAAGGTGGAAGTTCGCCAGGAATTTTCCCAGGAAATATCAAATTCTACATAATAATAGTCGTCAGTGGTGTTCTGGCTCTCCAGACTGACGTTGCTGATCTGAAGATTATTCGCAAAGGCTACACTGAGCAAGAGAAAACCGATGCATACAAATCTGCGCATGATAAAAAGGGTTAAAGGTCTATGATTGAGAGCCTGTTTCAACATTATTCTTCAGGGGAATACTTGTCTTTTGGGAACCTGATTTCACCATTTGCCCTCGCCATAGCACGCTATGCCTCAGGAAAATGGCTCATCAGAACCCCAAAATCCTGCTTATTCCCCACTGAAGCTCAAAATTTAAACAGGCTCTTAAAAGCAGCTGTGCAGAGAGGGAGTCTTATTGGGTATGTCGGAGGACCTTTTGCCCGAATCAACAGCTGGCGGGAAAAATTTTAAAAAAATATCCGCTAGGTGTAACTTCATCCTTGATGAAGGATGGGCAAATCATTCAATCTATACAGGCCGGTGGGCAGCAGCAGGAGCAGGCCTTGCACTTTTTATTTGACCGCTATCAGGGTTGGATCAAAGGGGCAATGAGGAAGCACCGGCTGGGGGAAGAGGAAGCCCTGGACGCCTTTTCTGATGCGATTTTGGCGTTACGGAAACAGGTGGTAGGCCAAAAATTCCGGGGGGAAAGCAAACTTTCTACCTACCTGCACACCATTTTTCAGCGTCGATGCATTGATTTAATCCGCAAAAAAGCGACTCATCAGGAAACGGTCGGCCTGGACCAACTGGCGGAGGTTTCGGAAAAAAGCCTCTCCGTGGAGGAAAGTCTAATCGTGGGAGAACGATTTGATACCCTGATGGCGGTGATGGATCAGTTAGGGAATCCCTGTAAACAGATTCTGGTAGACCGCTATTTCTGGGGCTATGATGACATGGCCGAAATCGCTCGTAGAGCGGGGGTAAAAAACGCGAATACAGCTGGAAGCCTGCGCTACCGCTGTATGGAAAAACTGATGAAACTCTTAAACCGAACGCAAAGCTAATGGAGGATAAACTGGCACGTATAGAAGCCTTTGTCCTGGACCAACTCAGCCAGGAAGACCGGGCTGCTTTTGAAGCAGAACTGGTGGCAGACGCTGTTTTGGCCGCGGAAGTAGCACAGTTTCGGGAAGCACAGGCAGCCGCCGAAGCCCAGGGACAAGTTATGCTGAAGGCCTCCTTCCGGGAAAAATACCAGGCAGGCAAAACCAACTCTGGCTTATCTATTACCTGGTATATGGCCGCCGCAGCTGCCGTCTTGGTGCTGGCGCTGGTCTATTGGTGGAGCCGTCCCGAAAGTGCTCTTACTACTGATGCGCTGTACGCCCAGTATAACCAGCCAGTGGACCTAAGCCTGGAAAGAGGGAGTGGAGCGGCTGACTCACTATTTTCGTTGGCTAATGCTGCATACCAGGCAGGGGAATTTGAAGGGGCGATTCCCCTATTGGAAGAACTACTGGCCGATTCAACTTTTGATCGAAAACCCTACGCACGCCTACACCTGGGCATATGTTATCAACAGCTCAGGCAGTGGGAGGTCGCGGAGCAAGCCCTGGAAGCCATTCCTCCTGCTAGCAGTTTTTATTATCAGGCACGCTGGCATCTGGCGCTCATTTCTCTCAAGCAAGAAGATGTAACCGTAGCCCGGACCCGTTTACAGCTGTTGGTAGACCAGAGCCGGACCTATGGTCCGCAGGCCCAGGAACTCCTGCAAGCCTTGCAGAAACTCCCGCCACACTGGCTTCCAGCCGGTCGAGTCTCGCCATCGTCCGCCACACCGGCTTCCAGCCGGTCAATTCTCGCCATCGTCCGTAACACTGGCTTCCAGCCGGTCAATTCTCGCCCTCGTCCGTAACACCGGCTTCCAGCCGGTCAATTCTCGCCATCGTCCGTAACACCGGCTTCCAGCCGGTCGAGTCTCGCCATCATCCGTAACACTGGCT
>JBCBGC010000055.1:0-47279 GCA_038527215.1 Bacteroidota bacterium | reverse complement strand
CCATTTTGTAAGAACACTATTTTGACATCAGGCCTGGGCCGCAGGGAGATTTAGATACATGGGATTATTTGATTTTTTTACGACTGACATTGCGATTGATTTAGGAACCGCTAATACCCTCATCATGTATAATGATGAAGTAGTGGTAGACCAGCCCTCGATCGTGGCAGTCGATCGGATGACGGGAAAGGTAATTGCGATTGGGAGCGAAGCCCAACAGATGCACGAAAAGACCCACGAGAAATATAAAACCATCCGCCCTTTAAGGGATGGGGTGATTGCAGATTTCACCGTGGCAGAACATATGATCCGTGGCATGATCAAAATGATCAGCCAAAAGGGCAAACTCTTTTCCACCAGTTACCGGATGGTGATCTGTATCCCCAGTGGGATTACAGAAGTCGAAAAGAGAGCGGTAAAGGATTCTGCCGAGCAGGCGGGCGCCAAGGAAGTATACCTCATTCCTGAGCCGATGGCCGCCGCGATCGGCATTGGCCTGAACGTGAAAGAACCTACTGGCCACATGATTGTGGATATCGGTGGGGGTACCACAGAGATTGCCGTGATTGCCCTGTCTGGAATCGTTACTGACCAGAGTATCCGCATTGCCGGAGATGAGTTCAACGACGACATCCTGGATTATATGCGGAAGCAGCACAATATGCTCATCGGTGAGCGAAGTGCTGAAAGGATCAAAATTGAAGTGGGTGCGGCTTTACCTGAATTGGAGACGCCCCCTACTGATATAGAAATTCGGGGAAAAGACCTCATGACCGGTATCCCCAAAACCATTTCAGTTTCCTATCGGGAAGTTTCGCATGCCCTCAATAAATCTATCACCAAGATCGAGGACGCGATTCTCAAGGCACTGGAAAACACCCCTCCTGAGCTGTCAGCGGATATTTACGACCGCGGGATTCACCTTACGGGTGGTGGGGCTTCCCTACGTGGCCTGGATATCCGTTTGGCTGAAAAAACCAAGCTACCCATCCATGTGGCTGAAGACCCCTTGAAAGCGGTGGTCCGTGGTACGGGAATTTCGCTCAAAAATCTGGATGAATTTAAGTACCTTATGAGCTAGTCCCCCAGCAAAAGGTAAAATTCCCAAGCGAGTATGTATCGGTTGCTCACCTTACTGTCTAGTTACCGAAATGCCATTTTGTTTGTGGTACTGGAATTGGTGGCTTTTTTTCTCATCATCAATAACAACAATCGGCAACGCCATCTCATGGGGGATGCTCTGTTTGACATGACCTCTTCTATGAGTCAGAGCAAAGGCAGTGTACGCCAATACTTTGATTTGCGGGAACAAAATGAGGATCTCCGGCAGCGCTCCACGGATTTGGAGAAAAAACTAGACGAGGCAGAGAAAAAAATCCAGGCTTATGAAGCCTTATTGGCCCTGGATACCCTGCCCAAAATGTCGATTGATAGCCTGCTTTCGCATGAGTCCTATATATACATTCCTGCCAGGGTGATCAAAAACACCATCCATAAAAATTACAATTACTTCACCGTCAACAAAGGTCGCCTCGATGGGGTGGTGGAAGGCATGGGCGTGGTTTCTCCTCAGGGAGTAGCTGGAAAGGTGATAGACATGGGCGATCACTACAGCCTGGGACTAAGTGCCCTCAACGTCAGTTTTAAGCTCACGCTGCAGGCCATTGATGCCAGCGGAGAATCTTTCGAGGGAAATATTGGGATTTATGAATGGAAAGGGGGAGACCCCCGCTATGCCGACCTTACCTATATCCCAGAAACGGTCAGCCTCCAGGAAGGCTTTGCGGTCCTCACTTCAGGATTTAGCACCGTCTTCCCGGCGGGTTATCAGGTAGGCACGATCTACAGCCTGGGTAAGCAAAGTGAAGATGGTTTTTACTCTGCCCGGATCAAACTTGCTACCGAATTTCATGCGCTGGGCAATGTGGTCCTGATTGGGGCTGAACATAAGCCAGAGGTCGACTCCCTGGAAATCAACCTGCCCGAGGAATGAATGATATCCTGAAATATCTGTTGGCTTTTGGGCTGTACCTTTTCTTTCAGGTTAGCCTGTTCAATGGCCTGGTGCTGTTCAACATGGCCGTACCTTTTATATTTATCCTCTTTGCCTTGAGCCTGCCTTTTCAGACGCCGACCGCCTTGATGTATGGCTTGGCTTTTGGCTGTGGGTTATTGGTTGATATGCTTTCTGATGATGCGGCTACCGGCCTGCATGCCTTTTCCCTGTTGTTGGCAGTCAGCCAGCGTCCTTTCTTTGCCCGCTTGGTGAGCTCTACCAATTTTAGAAGTCTGGAGGAAATGAGCTTTAAAAATCAGTCTGCTATTTGGTACATCCTCTACCTGGCTCCGCTGATTTTTATCCATCATTTCGCCTATTTTTTCCTCGAAAGCCTGAGTTTTCAAAACTTTTTTTACAAACTCTTGCAAGTTTTCACCAGTAGCATCTATACGCTGGTAATTTCGTATATTCTTTGCTTACTATTCTATCGGAACCGTTGAAGTTAGTAGTGCTGTGATAGGTAGAAAAGAAATAGACAATCTCAGGATCAGAGGAAACATCATCATCGTTATGATGGCCTTGGTTTTTTTGGTCTATATGGGCCGCCTTTTTTCCATTCAGGTCCTGAGCCTCGAGTATGCCAAGAAAGCTGATTCTTACGTCATCCGGACCAAGCCGATCATGGCTCCCCGGGGGAATATCTATAACCGAAAAGGAGAAATCTTCGTGAGCAACCGTCCGATGTTTACCATGATGGTAACGCCGGAAGAGTTGTTTATTCCCGATACCTTGCCCTTGCGGGAAATCCTGGACATGACGCAGGAGGAGGTGGATGAAATCCTGGATAAAATCCTCAAAGGGCCTCGCTTCAAGGAAGCAGTTTTTGCCCGCTATATAAAACCCGAAGTATATGGCGCCCTGCAGGAACAGTTGTGGAACTTTGAGGGAATCAGCTTTCAGGCCAACAACCAACGGTATTATGACCAGGAAGTGGGGG
The DNA here is from genome assembly GCA_038527215.1 of Bacteroidota bacterium. Taxonomy (GTDB): domain Bacteria; phylum Bacteroidota; class Bacteroidia; order J057; family J057; genus JAWPMV01. The sequence continues at coordinate 44,283 of JBCBGC010000055.1, read as the reverse complement.
GACACGTGTTGGGTTACATCAGTGAGGTAAATGCACGGGAGATCGAGCAGGCTACCGGGAAATACCAACAAGGAGATCTCATTGGGAAATCCGGCATAGAACGGAGTCATGACAGTACTTTACGCGGAGTCCGGGGGTTGAAAAAAGTCCTGAAGGATGTCCGGAATCGGGAGGTCGGTCCCTACGAAGGAGGCCTTCACGATCAGCCTACCGAGAAGGGGAAAGACATCATGTTGGGGCTCGATACGAAATTACAAGGCCTGGGAGAAACCCTGATGGAAGGCAAAAAAGGGAGTATCGTAGCCATTGAGCCAAGGTCGGGCGAGATTCTGGCCTTTATCAGTGCGCCTGCCTACCAGCCTTCTAAACTGACTGGCAAAGAATTATATGAAAACTGGCTCGACCTGAGGCGGGATACCCTGAATCCCTTGTTTGTCCGGCCCTTGATGGCGCAATACCCTCCTGGATCTATCTTTAAAATACCCGTCGCCCTGGCGGCCTTGAATGAGGGGGTGATTACGCCGGATACTTACTATCGTTGCGGAGGGGGTTTTTGGCGGAACAAAGGTAAGCCTGGCTGCCGCTTACACGTAACGCCCCTGGCCTTTGGCACGGCAGTCAAGCATTCCTGCAACTCATACTTCGCCGCAACCTTCACTGACTTTCTACACAATGCAAAATACCAGGGGGGCATTTATGAGGCCTATGAAATCTGGTACGACTATATGGCCAAAATGGGCATTGGGCAGATTCTGGATATCGACATGCCTTATGAGAAAGCCGGACAGCTCCCTGCTGCTGCCATGTACGACAATAAAGAGCGTTGGTATGGCCACAACCGCTGGAGTGCTACCACCATTATCAGTAATTCTATCGGGCAGGGCGAAATCCTGATGACCCCCCTGCAAATGGCCAATCTGGTCGCCATCGTAGCCAACCGAGGCGTATATACGCCTCCCCACTTACTGCTGGCCACCAGGGATAAGCGAGAGCGTCCCTGGCTCAAGGTCCGCTACGAAACCGTACAGACTGGGATAGAAAGAAGACATTACGAGACCGTGGTGGATGCTATGGAGCAGGTGGTCAGTGCAGGTACGGCCCAAAGAGCCCGGTTGGAAGGTATTGCCGTTTGTGGGAAAACGGGGACCGTGGAAAACTCCGGCGAAGACCATTCGGTTTTTATTGGCTTTGCCCCCAAGGAAAATCCGAAAATCGCCATTGCTGTGATCATTGAAAATGCTGGCGGTGGTGGGCGATGGGCTGCTCCCGCTGCGGCCATCATGATGGAACAATACATCCGAAACGAAGTAAAAGAAAAGCTTTTCGAATACAACCGGATTCGACAGGCAACTTTCAAATATTGAGGGGCATGAATCGCAAAAGTTTTGACTTTGATTTGGTAAGCGTTACCCTGTACCTGGTCCTGGTAGGCCTGGGGTGGCTGACCATTTATGCGGTTTCCTCAACCGGTACGGGTACCGGGATTTTTGCGCCGGGCACCTTTCATACCAAGCAGCTTATCTGGATAGGGATTTCTCTGGTGGCGGCCTGGCTGGTGTTGCTATTGGATTCAAGATTTATTGAAGCCGTCAGTGTGCTGGCCTATATCGTCAGTATCGGCTTATTGATCCTGGTATTGATCGTCGGGAAGGAGGTAAATGGGGCAAAAAGCTGGATACTGATTGCAGGACAGCAATTCCAGCCTTCTGAATTTGCCAAGTTGGCGACGGCCATGGCCCTGGCTAAGTATATGTCTGCCCTGAATTTTTCCCTGAAAAATCCTCGTCAACTCGCAGGAGCCCTGGGCATTGTTCTGGTACCGGCCATCATTGTCATCCTGCAAAATGACACAGGCTCAGCCCTGGTATTCGGAAGTTTTTTACTGGTTTTTTACCGGGAAGGACTTCATCCGCTCGTTCCGCTTTTCTTATTTTTCCTGGCCCTGGTGGGTATCCTGGTGCTTTGGTCAGAAGCACCTGGCATGGTGAGTCTAGGCATCGGAGTATTAGCGGTTGCGGCTTTTGTGTTTGGCTTTAGTCGTAGATTTTGGGGCAAATGGCTTTCGGTGGTGACCCTGAGTGCCATCTTTTTTGTGGGCTTTGCCTATAGCGTTGATTATCTGGTAAACCAACTGGCCCCACACCAGCAGATTCGCCTGAAGGTGTGGTTTAATCCGAACCTTGACCCGCAGGGAGCAGGTTATAATGTGATTCATTCTAAAATCGCTATTGGCTCGGGTGGGGTATATGGGAAAGGGTTTCTCAACGGGAACTACACCAAGTACCGCTTTGTCCCCAAACAGGAAACGGATTTTATCTTCTGTACTATCGGGGAAGAACTAGGCTGGATTGGCACGACGGGGGTTATGGTGGTTTTCTTCCTGCTGCTATTGCGGATCCGTTTTTTAGCTGAGAACGCCAAAACCCGCTATGCTCGAATATATGGCTACAGTATCATGCTCATCCTCTTCTTTCACGTCGTGGTGAACCTGGGTATGACCATAGGCTTGATTCCGGTGATCGGGATTCCCTTGCCTTTCTTCAGTTATGGAGGCTCCTCCTTATTGGTCTTCACCATTATGCTCTTTTTGCTGATCAACCTCTTTTCTTATAGAGTTTCTGTCTTGGGAAGCAAAATATAGCCTCTTTAACAAAGCCTTAACAAATTCTCCCCTTGACTGATTCCTTCCCTCCGGCTATTTTTGAGCCCACATTATCGCAGTCTCTGCAATTGATTACTTATGGACATTACGGTTAGCAACCTGACCAAGACCTACGGTAACCAGAAAGCAGTCGATGGGATTTCTTTTCAGGTGAAAACCGGCGAAATTCTCGGCTTTCTGGGACCTAATGGTGCTGGCAAAACTACCACGATGAAAATGCTTACCTGCTACATGGCGCCTACGGAGGGCCAGGTGAAAGTAGGGACGCATGATGTGGTAGAAAGCCCTGAAAAGATCAAGCCACATATTGGCTATCTCCCCGAAAACAATCCCCTTTATCTGGATATGCCGGTGATGGAATACCTGGCTTTTGTCGCCGAGGTTCAAGGGGTGCAGAAAGGTAAAATCGAGGAAAGAAGGCATGCCATCATCAGCCAGTGTGGCCTGAATAAGGAGAAGCACAAAAAAATAGGCGAACTGTCGAAAGGTTACCGCCAGCGGGTCGGACTGGCCCAGGCCCTGATCCATGACCCCGAAATCCTCATTTTGGATGAACCTACTACCGGGCTTGACCCCAACCAGATCGTGGAAATCCGAAACCTGATCCGAGAGATCGGCAGAGAGAAAACCGTGATCCTGAGTACCCATATCCTGCCTGAGGTAAAAGCTACCTGCGACAGAATTTTGATCATTAATAATGGGAAAATTGTGGCGGATGGAACGGCTGAATCCCTGGGTAAAAAAGCGGAGGGAAGCTATACATTCCGGGTGGAAATCCAGGCAGACCCTTCAGCCAAAGTGGCCGAAGGGCTCCGGGCCTTACCCTTGATTGATACGGTAGAAGTGTTGCCGGATGCTATCGGAAATTATCAGGTCATGGGAAGTGCGGACCTCCCTTTACGGGAAGCGATTTTTCATGCCTGCGTTCAGCATGGCTGGATACTGACTCAAATGCAAACCATTGAAGAAAGTCTGGAAGATATCTTCCGGGAACTGACCTTGAACTAAAAGCGCCTTTTCTCATGAAAAATATTTGGATTCTGGCCCGTAGGGAATTTCAAACCTTTTTTGATTCCATGGTGGCTTACATCCTGCTGGTAGCCTTCCTGATTTTCACCGGACTTTTTACCTGGGTGACAGGAGGGATGGATGTCTTTTACATTCAGCAGGCAAATCTGGTAGGCCTTTTTCAATGGGCTTCCATCATCTTTGTCGTATTTATTCCTGCCCTGACCATGCGCATGGTCGCAGAAGAAAAAAAGACCGGGACGCTAGAAGTATTGCTGACGCGTGCCGTCAGTGATTGGGAAATCATCAGCGGGAAATATCTGGCTTGTCTGATGCTGGTAGGCGTAGCGCTGCTGTTTACTTTGCCCTACTATTTTACGGTGGCCTATTTAGGACCCGTGGACCACGGAGCGACCATCTGTGGATACCTGGGCATGATGTTGGTTGCTTCAGCCTATATCGGCATTGGCCTTTTTGCCAGTAGCTTGACCAGCAATCAGTTTGTGGCCTTTGTGGTTGCTATCCTCATCAATCTTTTGTTTCTGTTTCTCTTTGGCATTTTGTCCGATACCTTTTCGGGAGTAGCCGCAGAAGTACTGAACTATATGGGGTTCAATACTCGCTTTAGTTCCATCGCCCGCGGGGTGATAGACTCCCGGGATATCATTTATTTTCTTTCTCTCACCGCCCTGGGGTTGGTCTTGGCTGAATCCCAACTGGCCCGTAGAAATGTCATTGATTAAGCCTTAAAGGATGAAACTCACCAAAGCAACTGTTTCGACGCGTATCCTCCTTTATGTGGGGATTTTCATTGTGCTGAACCTCCTGGCTTACCAATTATTCTTTCGCCTGGACTTCACCGCAGACCAACGCTATACCCTGAGCCAAAGCACCAAGGATATCCTCAAGGACCTGGCTCAACCCGTAACCGTAGTAGCCTATTTTTCCGACGACCTGCCTCCCCAGTTAGATGAGGTAAAGACGGGCTTTCAGGATATGCTGTCCGAGTATGAAACCTACTCTGATGGGCGGGTAGTCTATGAATTTATTACCCCGGATGAAGAGGAAAAAGTTCGCCTGCAACAATCAGGTATTCCTCAGATTCAAATCCAAAGCCGGGAAGCTGATAAAGCCAATGTACAGCTTAGCTATATGGCGGCCGAAATCAAAGTGGGCACCGGGCAGGAAATACTCCCTCGGATTACTTCTCAGCAAGGCCTGGAATACGGCCTGTCCACCAGCATCAAAAAGCTGGCTACCACTAATAAAGCTCGCATCGGGTTAATCGTCGGGCATGGCGAACCGGGCCTGGCCCAAATGACCCAGGCCCGCCAATTGTTGTCCATCCAATATCAGGTAGACACGGTAAAGCTGGATGATCCTGCCGCCTGGGGGCAGTATAAAACCCTGGCCATGCTGGCACCTTCTCAACCCATTGCTCCTCAGCATCTGGCTAGTTTGGATGCCTTCCTGAAAGGAGGCGGCAGCCTTTTTGTCGGCCTAAATGCGGTCAATGGAGACCTTCAAGCCCAAGGCTTTCAGCCCTGGGACAAAGTCAATACCGGACTGGAAAGCTGGTTAATGGAAAAAGGCATCGTGGTAGAGCAGAGCTTTCTGGTAGATGCTCAATCTATCCAGATCACCACCCAGCGCCAGCAACAAACGCCCTTTGGGGTGATGACCGTGCAGCAGCCTATCGCCTTTCCTTTTTTCCCTATCGTTACCGGGTTCGAAGCGCATCCGATCAGTGAAGGTTTGGAACAAATGATCCTTATGTTTGCCAGCCCGATTCTGATCGCCGAGCCGGACAGTGGGGTGGAAGCGGGCGTGCTGCTAAAATCCTCTCCCCAAAGTGGGAAGCTACCGGCGCCGACCTTTTTTACAGGAGAACGGGAGTGGACCCAGCAGGATTTTGCTAGTGGAGAACAAAACCTGGCGGTCTGGCTGAAGGGAGATTTCGGGAATGGCAATGAGGGCCGGATGGTGGTGGTTTCAGACGGTGATTTTCCGGTGGATCAGGGGCAGCAAGGAACCTTGCCGGACAACCTGAATTTCTTCGTCAATGCCATTGATTGGCTTACGGATGATACGGGCCTGATTGAATTACGGACCAAAGGCGTTACCGCCCGGCCCATTGGTGAAGTCGAGGACGGCACCCGAAACTTCCTCAAGGGGCTCAATATGTTACTACCCCTGTTGATTGTCATCATTTATGGCTTTATCCGCTTCCAGCGTCGCAAGGTACAGCGCCTGAAATGGGAAGCCCAGGATTACAGCTAACTCAAGCCTTTACCCAAAACGAAACTTTCATGTTTAAGCGATTTACCAATAAACAACTGTTGATCTTTCTGGGTGGGTTGGGCCTGGTGTATCTGGTGAGCCTTACTTTTGGCGGGCGCGCCGAAAGAACTTTTGAAAAAACCATCAGTGCGCTGGATACCACTCTCGTCAATACCATCCTCGTACAACAAGCCGGGCAAGCCCCGGTTACCTTGAATCGACAAGGAGGAGACTGGATGGTCAGTCTCCCTAATGGTCAGGCAGGCAGAACCTCCCCTGGTATAGTCAAAGCTGCCTTGGGCAATTTTGCTTTGCTGGAAGCCTCTCAGGTGATGAGCACCAGCGAAGACGACTGGACTGCCTACAAAGTAGATACTGCCGGAACCCGCCTTCAATTGAAAAGCGGGCAGGAGGTGCTCTTGGATATCATGCTGGGAGAAAGTGTGTTTAAGCAAACGGGCGGCATGACCTATGTCCGACTGAATGATGATGAAACCACCTATCTGGCAGAGGGGTACCTTTCCACCACCTTTAATAAAACCGTCAACGAATGGCGGGACAACACCTTCTTGAAAGGCTCGACCAATGACTGGGCCATGGTCAATTTTGCATATGCGGCAGATAGTTCCTTTCGACTGGTCAAGGATACCACCAATGCCTGGATCATCGCCGACGGGAGCCCTGCTGACCCCGCTGAAATAACCAATTTCCTGGCCGGCATCTCGAATCTGACGGGAACTGAATTCGTGGATCGTAGCCCGGCTACGCCTACCCCTGATATGCAGTTGGCTATCCAGACTGCCACCCAAGGCCTCATTGAAATAAAGGCTTATCCAGACGCGCAGCATGGATATCTGCTGGCTTCTTCGCTGAATCCAGGCACCTATTTTAGCGGACAGGCCGGAGATTTGGTCGGGCAGATTTTCGTAGGGAAAAATCGCTTTGCCCCTAAACCTGAGGAATAGGGTTAGCGGCGGTTCCGAATCAACTCCAAAATAAATTGGACCTGGGTATCGGTATCATCGAGGAGGTCGGGTAGGAGATAGGGTACGCGGTAGTCTGGCTCCATGGGCTGAGGATCATAAGCATAGTCTGCTTCGAAAGAATTGATCCGCATCGTAGAAAGTCGACCTGCCAGACCGGTATGCGGGAGTTGGAAATCAATGGAATTACCAAAAGTACCATTGGCACTTCCCCCACAAGGAAGCCCTACTACCAAGCCCATTTTATACTGAGAAAAGGCGCTTCGCACCAAACTGGAATTGGAAATAGAAAGCCCATCCGTCAGGAGAAAAATCTCCCCCTGATATCGCTTCCGCTTGCCTCTGGGTTTGATCGGTTCCCAGGCTACGGTATCGAGCACCCCGGTCGGATTTTTCCAGCCAGATACCAACTCATCACTCAAGACAGGGGCCAGCAAAGGGATACTCAATCCTGGCCAGAAAAAATTCTCTTTGATTTTGTTGCGAAAGCCCGGGCTGGCTTTGACAATGCTATTGGCCACGTACAGATATTCCTTATCTGTAAGATAGTTCATCAAAATGGGCCCCCGGCTGATGTAGCCCCCCTTATTTCCTCGCAGGTCAATCACCAGATAGGGCGTTTCCTGCTGGTTCAGCGCCTTAAAGCTCTTGCGTAAAAAGCGGGTGTAGCGGGCATAACTCCCCCGGCTAAAAGAGTTGATCTTCATCAGGCCAACCGAATCTCCAGCAAGGTATTGAAAATCGAAAGTTTTCTGCCAATCAGGTTTTGGCGGGCGTACCCGCTTTCTTTTGGAAGGAGGCGGGCCGGTGGGCAGTCGTTGGATGCCTTTTACCTGGATGACCGTATCGTTGGTCTGACCAGGGCGAATGATCCGTAGGAGATTTAAGCTGTCAATGCGGAAAAAAAGCGGGAGCTGGGTATAGAAGGATTCTTCCAGCAAGCGGAGGCGGGTGCCTCGGTTGTCGCCATCGGTATAGGTTTGTCCCGCCAGGGAATCCCGGATAAAATCAGCAGAAAAACCGTTGATGGTTAGCAGTTCACTGCCTTTGGGAATCAGGCTGTCGCGGTCAAAGAAAATGTAGGTTTTTTCTGCCAGAAAGCGCACATTGATCGGGAGGTAATATCCCCCCTGCATGGCGTAATCATTGTACAACCGGGGCAACCAGATTCGGCTGTGCACATCCTTCAAGGCGATAAAGATCGGATTGACCAACTTGAAGAAGGTCTTACTGGTCATGGAATCCTCGATGGCCCGCTCAACTCGTTCATAAAGAAATTCCAATTCGGCCTCAGAAACATAGGCCCGAAGGTCAGTATGGGTTTCCGTTAAAAGGGTTTTCAAGCTATCCCAATCCGCCTGCAGCTTGGCTGGGGCGTGGCGCCAGTTTTGCTTACGCACACTATCTGCCGACTGGGCCTGCGCAAACATGCTACAGGTAAACATGCTACAGATAGAAAACGAGAGAAATAAAAAGTATCTGAGGTGTTTCATGCCATTCCAAAAGGAGTGGCGGTGAAATTACAAAGTTTTCAATTCCGGAACCCAATGCGTCACCTTTTCAAACAGGTCTTTTTGGCGAAAAGGTTTAGGCAGGAAGTCGTTCATGCCAGCCTGGTGGCATTGTTCGATGTCTTCAGGGAAGGCTCCGGCGGTACAACCGATAATCGGAAGGGTACCAGAGATCTCTTCCCGGATTTTGCGGCTGGCTCCCAGACCATCCAGGACGGGCATTTGCACATCCATCAAAACGAGATCGAAACGCAGGTCTTTTCGCAGGGTCTCCACGGCATCCGCGCCGTTTTTGCAGAGCACCACTTTGGCCCCCATTTCAGTTAAGAAGGTTTCAAAAAGCAATTGGTTTAAGGCATTGTCTTCGGCTACCAGGACGCGTACGGGTTGTTGAAGCTTATGGGTGTCTGTGGGCGTCACTTCCATCGTGAGGTCTTCGATTGATCGCTGGGTGGTATCTACTTCTAAGGGTATTTCGAACCAAAAATCGCTTCCTACTCCACCGAACACAGAAATGGGCACTGGACTGGGGCTGATTACCCCGCATTTTCCACCCATGAGTTCTACGAGTTGGGAAACAATATTGAGCCCCAGACCAGAACCGCCATAAATACGGGTGGTGCTATCTGAGGCCTGCATGAAACTTTGGAATACGGATTTTTGCTTTTCTGTCGGAATGCCAATGCCCGTATCAGAAATGGTCGTTTTAATCCAGGGCTTGCCTTCAGCAGTTTCCTGATAATGAAAATGAACCTTTATTTTTCCCTCCTCTGTAAACTTCAGGGCATTACCGACCAGATTGGTCAGGACCTGACGGATCCGGTGAGGATCTCCCCAGAAGAAGGGCGGCATTTCGTCAAAGGTGGTCTCGAACAACAGGTCTTTTTTACCGGCCATATATTCGAAAGGCAGCAGCGCTGAAGCCATCACTTCTTTAAAGTCAAAGCTGAGCCGCTCCAGGCTGAGTTTTTGTTCTTCAACCTTATTGAGGTCGATGATATCGCTTAGCAGCCGAATGACATCATCGCTGGAGCGATAAATGAGGCGTGCATAGGCCTGGCTTTGTGGATCAAGTTCCCGGTTCATCAGCACCTCAGCAAAGCCCATAATGGTGTTCATGGGGTTTCTGATCTCATGGCTGACCCGAGCGATGTAGGTATTTTGATTGGCTTGCAAGCCGAGGGCCTCTTCCATCGTAGCCTCTCCTTCAGCTTCTGGTTGAGGATTGGCTTTCTTGACAGGAGGAGAGGGTTTGCTGAGGGCTTCAACCCCTAGCAATAGGCCTGCTCCTATCAGAATGACCATAGACATGGTGGCAGTCCGGAGAAGAAACCAGTTTTCGGGTAGGTCTCCGTCCGGGTAGATCAACCATTCAGGGACATACGAAAAAAGGATAACCAAAAGGATGGTTAAGATGAAAAAGAGATTCCTGCGGATATGAGAAGAGGCGTGGGAGGTGCGAGACTCTTTGGCAAGGTGGGCCTTTTTGGAGGTTGGGGGATGGAGCATTACGTCAGATGTCTATCCAGGGTAAGAACTAATTGATGGGTGCAATTTACATACCCGTATTCCGGAAAAAAGGCAAAAAACCTCGCCAATTCTTACCTTGCGCAGATGGACAAGTATTCCTCTCCAATGGCCTGTAAGTGAAGATTGTACGGATTTTGCGAACAGCCAAGGCGGATAAATTACATGCCTTTTAGCCTAACTATTACCCGGGATTGTGCGCTTTTTGGAAAACAGCTTACATGAGAATTTACCTTTTCCGAATGAGATTCGACGGCTGGGGTGGGAGTTTTTACGATTAACCATCATGAGGTTGAAGAAATGACAGGCTTAGCTTACCTTGTTGTCCGATTGATAAAAATTATTCTTAATGAGGACCATCAAGCGTGCACTCATCATCGATGATGATGAAATCAACAACTTTATCTGTGTTAAAAACATGAAAGACCTTCAGTTCGCTGAACAGGCAAGCTATTGCCTGAAAGGTCAGGAGGGGTTGAACCAGTTAAAAGAGATGCTTGACTCCACACCGGAGGACATGCCAGAAGCTATTTTCCTGGATATCAACATGCCGATGATGAATGGCTGGGAATTCCTGGAGGAGTATAAAAACCTGGCCCCTCAATTTTCTAAAGAGATCAAGCTTTTTATCCTAACCTCCTCCGTCTATCGCAAAGACATGGAACGGTCTGATACCTATGCTGAAGTGGCGGATTATATTGTGAAACCCCTGGACAAAACAAAAATCCGCAACATTCAGGAAAAGCATTTCCAGTAAAAAGCATCAAGCAAAGCATAAAAAAAGCGGGTAGCCCAGGCTACCCGCTTTTTTTATGAGCGCTCGGATCAGGTTCCGAGTAATTCTGCCAATTTAGCTTCCAGAGAAGGCCCGCGGAGATTCTGAGCGATCACCTTTCCCTGAGGGTCCACCAGAACGGTGTAAGGGATAGAACCTACGCCATAGGTCTGAGCTGCGGCGCTGCTCCAGAACTTGAGATCACTGATATGCTTCCAGGTGAGCCCATCCTGCTGAATCGCGGCCAGCCACTGGTCTTTGTTACGGTCCAGGCTCACACCGAGAATCTCAAATCCTTTGTCTTTGTACTTATTGTACATGCGCACCACATTGGGATTCTCTACTCTACAAGGTTTACACCAGCTGGCCCAAAAATCAACCAGGACATATTTTCCGCGGAGATCGCTGAGGCTGAGGGTTCCACCTGCAGGCGTAGCCAGGGTAATTTCGGGCGCTTGCTGTCCGTCTTTGATATTGCTACGAGGGCCCTTTTGTGCCTGTAGCTGCTGTTTCACCTGACGCTGACGCATTTCCATCTGAAAGCGCATGATCACTTGCTGAATGTCCGCATCACTAAGTGCCTGTTCTTCTTTTCCCATCGCAGCATATACTCCCCGGATCAAGACTTCCGGATTGAAGTCCACTTGCTGGCTTTGGTATGCCTGGGCTACATTTAAGCCAATCGCATAAGAAATACTATCAGCTTTTGTTTTGAGCTCTCCTTCCCAGCTACTGCCGGAGATATCGGCGGCTGCTACACTTGCGGTATTATTCAGGCCTGCTTCTTTAGCCTTACTTTGCTCGCAAGAAGTCCAGCTAAGGGATAGGAGAAGCAAAATAAAAATGGAATATTTCATAAATAAGGTCTTCTGATTTATAAAGACGAAGATAAGGAATAATTCTTGCGCGACCCACCAACTTTTATTTCCGAATCCTCAAGCTACGTAGGATTTGATCCCACCATTGTCGCAAAGCAGTCAAAAACCTGGCCTTCTTTTTCGCCTTGTTCAACCGGTTTCTGTGAGGGTTTGTTTTGGTCAACGCCCGGGACTGTCTGGCTACTTTGAGAATGTGAGGCATTTGTGCCCGGGTTGCTTCGTAGCCTAATTCAAAGATCTGGTCAGCCTTTAGAATATCGAAAAACCCAAATTTCTGGGCTTCGGGTTCGATGACGATATCACACATTGGAAGCCGACTTTGCACGTTGGCCCACATCACGAGATCCATGGTCCGGTAGCCAATCTTGAATAAGTTGTCCAGGTCTTCCACGGGTAGAACCGGGCTGACATTTACCCCTATAATGTGTTTGGTGTGAGCCAACAGGGGTTCAACCGGTAAGTTGTTCAATACGCCGCCGTCCACATATTGCTGGCCATTCATCTTTTTGGATTCAAAGAGAATAGGAATAGCCGAGGAGGCTTCTACCACCTGAAAGAGAGGACCTTCAGAGATGATTTCGTACGCGCCGGAATTCAGGTTGGTGACAGCAATAAACATCTGCCGCTTGAGGGCGGAAAAATCATCTTCCGGGATGTGTTTCGCCAGCACCTCTCCAATGTAGGAATTGGTGGTCAGGCCAGAAACGGGGAGCCGGGCCCGAAAGAGTTTGTATAAGGCGGACTCTTTGAAAATGGTCAGGATTTCCTGAGGGGAAAGCCCGGCCGCATATAAGGTGCCGATGATGGCTCCGGCTGAGGCCCCGGACAGATAGTAAGGGGAAATCCCTTCTTCTTCCAGTGCCTGTAAAACGCCAATGTGGGCAATGCCTCGGGCTGCGCCACCGGCCAATACTAAGCCTAGTTTGTTTTCCAAAAGCTGGGTAGGTTATGAAAAAAGCCTCGATTTCATATCGAGGCTTTAGGACGTATATTATTCGGTAGGGTTACTATTCCCAAACGACGCCTTTGCCGCCTTCATACCACTTTTCATAATTATTCTGGTACAGTTCATCTACCTTACCGCGCTTAATCTTAAGCGTGGGGGTGAGAACCAGGTTTTCGGGCGTCCAGTCTCCCTGTACCACCACGGCTTTTTGCAAGCGTTCATGGTGCTCCAGGGTGGGATTCACCTCCAGAAGGGTTTCATTGATGCTTTCCGTAACCTCATCTTTCTCTTTGGTGCGGGCATCTTCGGAGAGAACCACCAGCGCGATGGGCTGTGGGATTCCGGTTCCTACCACGCAAACCTGCTCAATGAATTCGTTCTTAGAGAGCTTCAGCTCGATCGGGTTAGGCGCTACGTACTTGGCTTTAGACGTTTTGAAAATGTCTTTTACCCGGCCTGTGATGCGAAGGAATCCCTCAGCATCTACTTCCCCTTTATCACCGGTATGGAGGAAACCATCCCGCAGGGTAGCCGCAGTTTTTTCAGGCTCTTTATAGTACTCTACCATGTTGGCGAGGCTCTTCACGCAGATTTCACCTTCGTCGGTAATTTTCAATTCTACCCCAGGCATACTGACGCCTACGGTTCCCATCTTACGCTTGCCAGGCAGGTTAGACTGAGAGTAGGCAGAGTTTTCAGTCATGCCGTACACCTCATAGACAGTAATGCCAATACGATCATACCACTTCAGCAAGGAAGCAGGAATCGGAGCCGCGCCCGTCAGACAGATGCGTGCCTCATTCAAGCCCAGGGCTTCCCGGATTTTTCTTTTGATGATGTTATTCAGAATCGGAATGGAGAACAGCAGATTCAGTCTCGACTGAGAGAACTTGGCCAGAACACCCATTTGGAATTTGGTCCAGATACGGGGTACCCCGAGGAAAACGGTGGGAGAACAAGTCTTCAGGTTATCAGCAAAGGTATCCAGGCTTTGCGCGAAGTGGATAGAACCTCCGGTGCGCAAGGTACCCATGGTGATCAGCATGCGTTCTGCAATGTGCGACAGCGGCAGATAGGAGAAGAAGCGATCATCTGGAGAGAGGGTAAAGATGTCTACGAAGGTCTCAATGGCAAACATCGGCGCAATGAACTTCTGTACCACTCCTTTAGGCGTTCCAGTCGTACCGGACGTATAAATGATGGTCCAGACTTCATCCAGATCACGAGTAGGATTCTCTGACTTAGGTTCTACCGTTTTAATGGCCTCTTGCCACGAAGTATAATCATCATTGGGCAGGTTATACATGCCGAAGCTGATACACTCCATATCTGAAGGAATCCCGGGCTTCATATTGGCCCAGTCATGGGGTTCCAGTTTTCCTACGAAACACATTTTTGCTTCACTGTGTTGCAGGACATACTCAACAGTTTCCTGATTTACGTTTGGATAAATGGGCACAGATGTATGTCCACTCATGGCGATGGCCAGATCAGCCATCATCCAGTGCGCACAGTTTCGGGACATGAGCCCGATTTTACTCCCTGGTTCATACCCCTTGGATTCGATATGAGCAGCCATACGGCGAACTTCGTCGCCAAATTGTCCCCAGGTCCAGACATGCCATTGCCCATCAATCGGTTGATGAAGGTATGGTTTGTCGGCTATTGAAGACTCCCATTTGTAGAAAAGCTCTAACGGCGTTTTTAAGTTCGTTTGCGTGAGCGTAGCCATAGTTTTTATCGGTGTTTCAAATTTCTTGCAGAAAAGACATGAAGTATGCATGCATACCTCTCTGCTTAAAAATAGCGATTTCTTAGGGTTTCGCCAAGAGCTACGCCTTTGCCTTACCTTTTTTTCTTGGTCTGTATAAATTGCACAATCTCATCCCTTCATGATCTTTTTACGAAATCTTTCGTAGGTTTATTTGTACTTACGAAAGGCTTCGTATATATTTGATGTACGAAATGCTTCGTAGTTAAAATTGAAATGATGGCCACTATTTCACCAACACAAGCTGAACTCATGATTCTGCGCCTGCTATGGGCACAGGGACCTGCCACGGTTCGAGCCATTCATGAACAGCTAAAAGAGGAGCGTGACGTCGGGTATACCACGACGTTAAAACTGATGCAGATCATGCACGATAAAGGCTTACTTTCCCGGGTCAAATCGGGCAAAACCCATATTTATCGGGCAGAGGTAAGTGAAGATGATACCCAGCAAGACCTGGTTCGTCGACTGATGGACACTGCTTTTCAGGGTTCTGCGATGAAACTGGTGATGAAAGCACTGGGTAGTAAAAAGTCCAGCCAGGAAGAGTTGGATAAAATTCGTGCCTTTCTAAATGAACTTTCTGCTGACGAAGAACCTCCTAATACTAAAGAAGCATAACAATGATGCATTTGAGCCATGCTTTGGGGTGGACCATTCTGCATAGTCTCTGGCAGGGACTCCTGGTTTGGGCTATTTATGGTTTACTAAAAACCTCCTTGCGTAATTTTCCTCCTCAGTCTCGCTACCTGTTAGGATTGGGAGCCATGATGACCATGTTTGTGTGGACAGTGGCAACTTTTTATACCACCTATCAGGATGCAAGATCTACGGATGAAATGGTGGTGTATGCCACGGAGATGACCCTGATAGAGGCAGAATCCCTTTTTTTCCTTCAGGCAGAAACCTGGGAAGCTTATTTACAGGAAGGCCTGGATTGGGTAGGGCTGCAGTTACAACCCTACGTAGGCTGGGTGAGCTACGCCTGGTTACTCGGCTTTGTTTTCTTCAGCCTGAGATGGGGTGGGGGATGGTGGTATCTACACCGCCTCAGTCAACAGTATAGTCGAAAGATTACCGGTCCCTGGTCTCAACGAATGGCCCAGATGGCCATAGAGATGGGGATACGCAAGCAATTGCTGCTCAAAGAATCTGGCTTAATCGATAGCCCGATGGTTATTGGCTACGTAAAGCCCGTTGTGCTCCTGCCATTAGGCATGCTTTCCGGGATTACCCCCCGACAAATGGAAGCAATCCTGGCTCATGAACTGGCGCATATTCGCCGTCATGATTTTCTCATCAACATTATTCAGACTTTTACCGAAGTGCTGTTTTTTTACCACCCCTTCTACCGAAGGATTTCCAATCAGGTAAATGCAGAACGGGAAAATTGCTGTGATGATATCGCGGTGGCGAGTTGTGGAGATCCGGTCATGTATGCTCATACGCTCACAGACCTGGCAGAACATACCCTGTTCAGCCCTCCGCTTTCCCTTAGGTTTAATGGAAACACTCATCATCTTATGGATCGTATTACAAGAATTATTCGCCCTGAGCGGGTGGAAAGATATCCTTTTGCCCGCCTGTCAATGTCATTGATGATCGTTTTGGGCATGCTGTCCCTGGCCTGGTTTACCCCGGTAGAAGCAGAGCCCACAGATCTGGAACAAATAGTCCCCGACGTACAGGTTGAAGAAACTGTGCCTGAGGTACAAGTAGATGCTGTCATCGTACCTGTAACGGAGGCGGTCCCGCTGCCTGAAACGGCCCCAGAACCAGAAGTCATGCCAGACCCGCAGGAAAAAAGCCCGGTGTCAGATATTGACCAGCTGGTAGCTTCTGTCCTGAGTTCCCTGGAAATGGCCTGGGATACCCCTCCTCCTCCCCCGCCTCCATCTCCAAGGGTGGAACCCCGACCACGTCCTAGCTCGGAACCCCGAGTCGAACCGAGTCGCCGGGCCGTTCCCCGACCTCAACCTGCGCCCCGCCCAACCGCTCCGGTCATGCCCGAGATGCCGGCCATGCCTGAAATGCCCGACCTGAGTGCCTTTGGAGATTGGGAAGACCTGGATGAGGAAAGCCGGGACCGTTTAAAGGAAGAAATGGCTGAATTCCGGCAGCAGCAGGCAGCCTGGCAACGGGAGTACCAGCAGGCTTATGACGAATACGCCCGCAGTATGAAAGAACAGCATGTGTATTCCCAGCGCCAACGTCGAGAAATGGAAGCGCAGTATCGCAATATGCGGCAGCAAGCCAGAGACCGACAAAAAGCTGATCTAGAAAATGTAGAACGGGATTACGAGCAATCCCTGCGTATGATGGAACGGCAACTCCGTGAGTTGAAGCGCCTGAAGAGTCTGGAAGAACTTTCTGAGGTCGATAAGCAGGAGATGCAGCAGGAGCTGCAGCAGCTCAAACGGGAGCTTTCCCGGCGAGAAACGGATCGAGCCAGAGCCATTGAACGGGCCATGAAAGAATTAAAAATGGAGACGGAGCGTATGCAGGTGGAAACCGAACGCGAAGTCCGGCGCAACCAGCAGGAAAGAGCGCGCGAGTATGAACTACGGGCGCGCGAAATGGAGCGCATGAACCAGAACATGGAAAGAAAAATTCGCGACCAGCGCGCGGAATTAAGAGACCGCTTTAAAGGCCTTAAATCCGAACTACGTGCTCAACTTAAGCGCGATGGACTGCTGAAGAATGATAAAAGCAAAATTACCCTCAAGGTCACCAGTTCTTCTATCAAAGCTAATGGTAGAAAGGTGCCCAGAAAGAGCGAGGCTGCCTATCGCCGCATCTTGAAACGCTACGGCATCTCTTCAGACGGACAATCAAGTTTTTCCTTTGATAATGATTAATCCCTAAACGATGAAAACAAAACTGCAGTATTGGTTGGTAGCAGTCTGTCTGCTCAGCCTGGGCATGATGCCCCAGATTCTCTCTGCTCAGGTAGATGAGAAGGAAATCGAAGCCATCGTGGAAGAAGCGATGCAGGAGGCCGAAGAGGCCATTGAAAGGGCATTGGACGCCTTGCACGAAAATGAAGAAGTGATCATCAGGCTTTCTGAAGAAGAGCATCAACTCGCAGAAAAGGAGCTCAAAAAGGCAGAGAAGGAGTTGGAAAAAGCCATGAAGGAAATGGAAGTCAAGCTCAAAATGAAAGAAGGGAAATTCAAGGAGCTGGAAGTGAAAATGAAGGCTTTTGAGAAGGAAATGAAAATCCTGGAAAAAGAGTTGAAGGCTGAAATGGTAGAAGATGGCATTCTAAAAAGCATGGATAGCCGCATGAATGTGGATATCAAGGATGACTGTATCAAAGTAAACGGTAAAAAACTCAACGACCGCCTGTACAGAAAGTACAAAAAGCGCTTCAAGGAATTCGAAGAAGCGGTGGAAGATGCGGCTGATTTTGACTTCGATTATTAGCGTTAGTAGGGTGGGAAGACCCACTAAGGTGTGTGTACTATACTTCCCTTTAATGAGAGAAAGCCGGCCCTGGGCCGGCTTTCTTGTGGTCACACCTAAAGGTGCCGTTTGGATTAGGTTTGTATTAATTCTTGACAAATTTCAGCATGACAGGCTGCGCGCCCACCTGGATTTCCACGAAATAGAGGCCTGCTGGAAGTGCCTGAACGTCAAGCTGTATTTTTTCGCTTCCGCGCAGCATGGTGTGGGCCATTACTTCCTGCTGACTCAGATTGAAGACCCGCAGCTGCTGCGACCAATCCAGGATGCCCGGAGCGGCAATGGTAAGCTGCTCATCAGCTGCGCTGGGGTATAGTTGCCAGCCTTCACCCGCTACGATCAACTCGATGGCCGGGCTGAAGGTGATTTTTCCGTCAAAATCTACCTCCTTGATGCGGTATACATTGGCCCCACTTAAGGGCTGCTCATCCACAAAGAAGTATTGCTGGGCCTCCTGACTAAAACCAGCGGCGGTGGTGCGTCCGATTTCCGCAAAATCACCCTGGCTCCCTTTACGCTCAATGGCCATGTAGTCACTGTTCACTTCCTGGCTGGTTTCCCAGTAGAGGTTGACCATAGACTCGTCGCTGGAAAGCGTCGCTTCAAAGAGGCTGAATTCTACAGGCAGGGCAACGTTCCCGAAGCTATTGGTGCTGAAGTCCAGGTTGAGGGCACCACTGCTTCCTACCAGATCAATGTTGTCAAAAATGTAGACTTCGGCTCCACCATTATTGACTACATCCAGGGTCAGGTTCAGCGTAGTCCCTGTGGTAGAACCTGGGAAGGTGTAGGTGAGGTTCGTCATATTATTATTCAGACGTACCGTACCGCCCCCGTTGCCGATAACTGCATCCAACGGGTCATTCAGGGTATTCGTCGTACCATCCTCCAGGGTGTATGTTTGACTGGCAGAATTATCTACATCGATATCGAAAGCTACCACGCTCCCTCCTCCATCAATGGAATAGCTCCAGGTGTAATCATCCGCGGGTTCAAAATCACCCATGGCTGCCATATCGATATTAAGCGTGGTCAGGTCTCCTGCTCCGGAAATATCAAAATTGAGGGTTACAGAGGCTGTGCCTCCGGCATTATCAGGGTTTTGGACATCCTGAACCGCAAAAAAGTTCCCATCTGTATAACCCGGAACAATGATCCCAAAATTGTCGGCAGTAGCAGTACTGCGGTCCATCAGGTTGGAATTACCAGAAGTGGAGAAAGTGTAAAAGCCCCAGTTGTCGTTATTATTCGAGAAGGCGTTGGGAGCGACCCCCCAGGTTTCGTTGATAAAGGTCGGCTGAGCGAAGGTGGATAAAGAAAGGCAAAGAACGCAGAATGCGAGGTAAAGTTTTTTCATGTACAATACTATTATTAGCGAATTACATCAAATGTAAGATTTAATTATAATAAAATCCAATAAATGGAATAAAAACCTGCCTCAACAAAAAAAGCCCGGGCGCTAGCCCGGGCACACTCGAGAATCAACCAGATGGTTGTTATTGCTTCACAAACTTTATGACTTGTTGTTGCGGACCGCTTTTTGCCCGAAGAAAATAAATCCCGGCTGGCAGGTCCCGTACATCGAATTCCGCCCTTTTCTGCCCTTGTAATAGCTGGTGGCTTGAGATCAGGGCTTGATTCAGGGAAAAAAGCTGCAACGCCCAATTCCGATCCAACACCTCCGCTGCCTGTAAGGTAAATTTATCTACTACCAGATTGGGCAGGAGTTGAAAGAGCTCAGGGGTTTTAACCTGAATCTCAATGATATTACTGTATGAAAATGACCCATCGAAATCTACCTGGCGAATGCGATAGATATTCTGACCAGCCAGGGGTTTCTGATCGATAAACTGGTAGGAGATAGCCACTTCGGAAAAATCAGCTCCCTGCACCCGGCCTACTTCGGCAAAAAAGATCCCATTGGGACTTCTTTCAATGGCCATATAATCACTATTGACTTCCTTAAGGGTTTCCCAGTCCAACACGATGGACTGATCTACCTGGCGAGCCGAAAAATCTCCAAACTCTACTGGTAAGGTAATGGGATCAAACCCACTGGCATTGATCGGTAAGCTCAGGCTACCGACGGTGCCGGTTACCACGATATTGTCGAAGACATAGGCTTCTGCGCCTCCGGTTTGGCCGGCGTTCAGGTTGAGAACCAGGGTGGTACCTGAAATTCCTGGAGGGAAATTATAGGTCAGCGTCTGCATCTCGTTGTCCAGACGGACCGTGGCTCCACCGATGATTTCCACTTCCAGTGGATTGTTGTAGGTGTAGGTCTGCCCGTCGGCCAGGACATAGTTGTGAAATACATTGTCATTGGGCTCGGCAGAAAAGATCCTCACCGGACCGATGCCGTCTATGCTGTATTCCCAATGGAAAAAATCGTCTAGTTCTTCAAACTCTCCCATCGCGCCCATATCAATGGAAAGCGAGGTAAGGTCGCCAGCTCCGGCCAGATCAATTTCGAACGAAATGGTACCGGTACCGCTGGATCCTGGAACGTTACCTAATTCAGAAACCCCGAAAAAGTATTCTTCTGAATAGCCAATCGGGATGATGCCAAAATCATCAGATGTTCCTGCGCTTAGGTCAAAAAGAGAATGACCATCTACCCCCAAATCACCGGGTCCAAAGAATCCCCAGCTATAAAAGGGATCAGTGGAGGTATTAGGGGTCGGGTCGAGGTTGACGCTGGTTAAGGTAGGCTGGGCTTGCAGACCTACAAACCAGATTCCCCAAATAAAGGTCGCTAGTAGCTGCTTATTCATTTTACTTACGGTTAGGATAAAGCACACTGGGCTTTTTTGGCTGTGCGGAATAAGCCAGGCATAGTAATCCTACCCTCCTTTTTGGGAAGAAATAGAGCTTACGAGACTAATTGATAGGAAAGAATTTTGGGGGAACCCCTAACAACTAGCGATAGCCGGTCGACTTATTCACTTATACAAAGATATAAAGGAGATATTTTGATGAAAGACGTAAGGGAGAATCTGGATAAAATCCGCTCCTCAGTGGTATTATTTGTTGAATAAGCAGTTTTCTAACTCAAAATATCAGATAAAAAAACAATCCCGGTCCTTTTCAGGACCGGGATGCAGTTAGAGATTAGGGTAATTATTCCTTCACGAATTTGAGGACGCGGAGGGAATTTCCAGCTTCAGCTTTCAGGAAGTAGATCCCGGCTGGATAGTTAGTAGTTTCTATGTTTTTCACGATGGAGCCTTTCTCCATGGTGTTCTGCGTCATGAGTTTATTTTCCACATTGAAGATCTGCAGGGTCCAGTCCGCTTCTACGGCTTCCTGAGCATGAAGCTGCAGGACATCGCTCACTCTGTTCGGAAGAATCTGGAGCCATTCCTCAGGTTTGATGCTGACCTCTACACTGGCGCTGTATGAGAAGGAGCCGTCGAAGTCTACCTGACGGATACGGTAGATGTTGTTACCCAGGGCGGGAGTCTGATCGTTGAACTGATAGGTGATCGCTTGCTCAGAGATATCTGCCCCTGGGGTGCGTCCGATTTCTTCAAAGCTCAGTCCATCATGGCTACGCTCTACCGCCATATAGTCGCTGTTCAATTCTCTTAGGGTTTCCCACTTGATCAGAATATCACTTCCTACTTGCTGAGCGGCCAGGTTTCCAAATTCAACCGGAAGCGTAACCCCTATGAAGCTGTTATCGCTCATGCCGAGGTTCAGGGTACCCGTAGAGGTGGTGATATTGATGTTGTCGAAAGCATAGGCTTCTGCACCACCAGTCTGACGAGCGGTGAATTCCAGGGTGAGGGTATTTCCAGACCATCCGGAAGGGAAGTTGTAGGTCAGCGTTTTCAGATTGTTATCCAATCTTACCGTACCCCCGCCGTTACCGATGACAGCATCCAAAGGAGAGTTATAAGCATGGATAGTACCGTCTGCTAGCTTATAGTATTGGGTGGCAGAAGTATTGGCATCGATGTCAAAGGCGATAATCGGACCGAATCCATCGATAGAAAAACGCCAGTCAAATTCATCTTCGCCCAGTTCAAACTGACCCATGGCGCCCATATCAATAGAGATAGATTCCAGGTTGCCCGCGCCGGCGATGTCCAGATCAAGGGTGATGGAACCCGTTCCGCTTGGGTTTTCCGCATTGGCCAATTCAGAGATTCCGTAAAAATAGCCCTGGCCGTAACCTGAAGGAATAATCCCGAAATCATCTGTTTCTCCCAGGCTGGTGTCGAAGAGAGAAGGACCCTCTGTTCCGATATCACCGGTGTTGTAAAAGCCCCAGTTTTTGTAAGGATCAGAAAAGTTGTTTGCTGAAGGGGAGACAGCAACAGAAGAAATACTGGGCTGAGCCCACGCCAAATTACTTACACAGAACGCTAGGATAAGGAAAAGGGATTTTTTCATTTTTATTCTTTTTGTAACAAGTAATTTGTTGAAACATCAGCAAGTTATAAAATTGGAATAAACAAAAAATAAAAAATACATTAATACGTATTAAGTGGGTGCCAAAACGCCAGATAGGCTGTTTAAATGGTTTTTTCTCTGCTGCTTTCCTGTGAAGAGGGATAGATCAAAAAGTAAGAAAACATGACTTTCGAGTCGGGAAATTAGGTTTTCCCATAAAGGAGATAGAAAAAAAGGCCAGCACGAGGCAAAGGATTACACGGCAATCCAGCCCCTCTCATAAATATCTCTGCATGTATCAAGCAAATCTAACCCGCGTAGATGCTGCTCCCTGGATTCAACCAAGATGCGAATTCACGCTTCTCAAATTTTTTTCAATATTCTTCTGCTTTGGAAACAGGGATCAATCGCCAATTGAGAATAATAGGCATTCATGCGATGGGGAGTCGCAAAGTCCTGCTTTAAGGGAAATCGGAGGATTAGAGATATCCGAAACTTGGTTCATTTATTTGAATAGTCAAGCCGGAAAAAAGAATAGGTGACTGGAAAACTGGTACAGCTTTTGAATTACTCTCAGCCTACTCTCAAGGCATTTTCACCAAACATATAAGAGCAAAAACTAGAAATTGATCGCAAAAAGTGACGTTTGCGTATGAGGAGGATTATGATTTTTAACTTGCCCTATGTTAGGAGACTAACCATAGGTGGAATGCTCTTGTGGGGTGCCTTTGGGTTGCCCCGTACAGCGTTCGCTCAGACCCCCTGTACACCAGGAGGATGTAAAGGCGTTAATTTGGTCCAGAATGGCCATTTCGAAGCCGGTGATGTCGATCCCGCAAATCCTAACCTGGATTTTACTACAGAATTTGGTTATATCGGGTGTCCCCCGCCAACCGTCCAGGATCTCTGGGGTAGCATTAGTTTGCAAACGGATCCCAGCATTTGCTATAGCGGTTGGAGTAGCCAGGATCACACCATGCAAAATGGAGCCGGAACCATGCTAATTGCGGATTTTCCATCCAGCAATCCCAATGGAAGCTCAAACTTTATGGATATTTGGGCGCAGACCATCACGGTGTCGCCCAATCAGACCTATTGTTTTGGCGCCTGGTTCAAGAACCTGTCTGTCAATTCGGGCTATTCCCTTCCCAACTTTCGCTTTATGGTCAATGGGAGCCTGATTGGTACTTCTCCGGATTTGCCGGAAAACGGACAATGGGAATTTTATGGATTTACCTATACCACCGCTGTTGGCCAGACCAGCCTGAATATCGCCATTCAGAATGGGAAGTTTGGGGGAGATGGCAATGATCTCGCCATTGATGATGTCGAATTTCGTGAAAGTGTGAACAGCAATGTTACGGGCCTGGACCTGACTCCTGACGCAGCGCTTTGTGTGAGTACGGATGTGGATTACCCCATCAATATTCTCGGAAACGACACTGGAATTGGGACCCTGTCCGGCGCCGCAGCCAATAGCCTCAACATTACCATGGCCCCTGATACCCTGGTAGCCAAGTTGTCCATCAACAATGTAGGAGAGATTCTGTTCACCCCACAAAATGGCTTCTTCGGTACGACCTACTTAATGTACGAAGTATGCGATAATGGGGGCTGCTGTGATGAAACCTATGTTCAGGTAGACGTAGCCCAGATTTTGCCGGTGCAGTTTGAAGGGGTGAAGGCAGAAAGATCTGCAGAAGGCGCCTGGCTAAGCTGGAAGATGAACCAGGCCACTCCAGGTGGAAGCTATGAGGTTTGGCGATCTACCGCGACCGAAGCCCGGACCAAAGTCGGCCAGGTAGCGGCGGGCCCTCAGACCACCTATCAGTTCCTGGATCGGCAGGCTCCGCGTGGCGAATCCGTTTGGTATCAGCTCAGTCTCAAAGATGTCAGCGGCGCTTTTTATCAGACAGACGTAATAGAACTCACGGGCGCCTGGCCTTCCCAGCAAGTAATGCGGGTTTATCCCAATCCTAGCCCGCAGGATTTCGTCAAGCTCGAATGGGCAGAGGAACTCACGCGGGATGCCCGAGTAGAAATATTAAATACCCAGGGAAAGAAATTATCCGTTCAGGTCGTACCAGCAGGTCTTCGACTGAAAGAAGTGTACGTAGGCGATCTCGCCAACGGTACGTACTTCATCCGCTGGTTTGACGGCAAGAAATGGGAAAAAGATCGTTTGGTGTTAATGCGGTAAACAGGTTCCCGGGAGACCCGTTCGATTGTTCGTGATTCCCTCGTTTTCCTGTTACCAAATTGGGTGTTGGGCCGTGCCTTAGAGGCACGGTCTTTTTTTTACCCTACACAAGCGTCTCACTAAGTAAGGGCAATACTCAACACACCAGCGATCACGCCCCCGAGAATCGGGCCCACTACCGGAATCCAGGCGTATCCCCAATCTCCGTCCCGCTTTCTGGGAATCGGCAAGAGGCTATGCATAATCCGTGGGCCAAGATCACGGGCAGGATTGATCGCATAGCCCGTAGGACCTCCCAAAGAAAGACCGATACCTAGTACTAATAAGGCGACAGGTAGTGCCCCAATGGCCCCCAGGCCGATTTTGGCCCCTTCCATGCCTTCGCCCCCTAGTTCGGGTGCGACCATGAATAAGACCGCAAAGACCAGGGCAAACGTGCCAATGGCCTCGGTTACTAAATTGCTAATCGGGTTGCGATAGGCTGGGGCGGTACTAAAGGTAGCCAGCTTGGCATCCTGGTCTTCTGTCGTATCATAGTGGTCGCGATAGGCCAGCCAAACCAGCGTCATGCCTACTGCAGCACCTAAAAACTGGGCCAGGATATAGCTTCCTACTTCCGCCAACATCAGTTGACCTTCCGGGCCAATCCCAAATTTTCCCGCGGCGAATAAGCCCAGCGTAACCGCTGGATTCAGGTGGGCACCCGAATAGTCGGCCGAAATAAATACCCCCACGAATACAGCAATGCCCCAGCCCATGGTGATCACGATCCAGCCGCTGTCGTGGCCTTTGGTATCTTTGAGCAGGACATTCGCCACTACCCCGTTTCCGAGTAGGAGCAGCATCATGGTTCCGAGAAATTCCGCAATGAATGGCGTCATAATAGTAGTAGTTGAAGCAGTAGTGCATTTTGCTGGCCCTGAAACTAAGGATAAATTCAGCTTTTGACAATGGAATCCTGTAGCCCAATGGGCCAGGAATGAAATTTGCACCTTCTATCCATAAAAGCTGCTTACCTTTAAGAAAATGTAGGCCATGTCCGACCAGGCTTTTTCTTCCAATGCATACGACCAACTAATTGACCGGGGGCTGGCCCAGCTTAGCGCGGGTGATCTGCCATCCGCAAAAACAGCCTTTGAGGAGGCCCTGGCCCTAGACCCGGAACGAGTAGAAGCCTACACCAACCTTGGCAGCTGGTACCAATTTCAGGGAGACCATCCCCAGGCCATCGGCTTTTATACCGATGGATTGAGGCGGGCGCCTACCCATGTCCTTTCCCTTTACGGGAGAGGGATTTCCTTTGCCGCTCTTCAGCAATGGGCCGTGGCCCAGCAAGCCTACGAGGATGTCCTGGAGCTGGAGCCTTCTTTTGCCCGTGCCTGGTGGGGCCTGGGCATGATGATGGCCATCAAGGAAAGCGTCGCTGAAGCTGCGCCTTATTTTCATCGCTTCCTGGAGTTGGCGGGTCCCCAGGAAGCGGAAGGCGTGGAGGCGGTAGAAAACTTATTACAGCAGGCGGGGCTTCCCCGGCCTGGAGCGGTTCCTCCTTTGGGGACCCTGCTGGATCAGGCCTTCAGTCGCTGGCAACAGGATGATTTGGAAGGGGCCATTTGGGCCTATTCAGAAGTGTTGAACCATTATCCCGAAAATCCCTTGGCCTATGCCAACCGGGGAGAATTGCGCCGCCGGCAGGGCGACTTGAATGCTGCCCTCATGGACTTCCATCAGGCTATCAAACTGGACCCTGAGGCAGCGGTTCTATATCTGAATCGCGGGCTTACCCATGCTCAGGTTGGTCAGGCGGCGCTGGCCCGGGAGGATTACCAACAGGCCCTGAGCCTCAATCCGGAACTGTGGGAGGCTCATGGGTATTTGGGGATCCTGGATTTTGAGCAAGGCAATCCCGAAGCCATGAAAGCATTAAGCCAGGCGGTGCAGCACCTGCCGGATTTTTGGGAAGCGCAATTGGCCTTGGCGAAGCTGCACCTACAGGCGGGAGAGATTTCCCTGGCCAATGAAGCCCTGCTACACGTTCAGGAATGGGTACCGGAAAGTGAAGAATTATATGTGTTACTGGAAAAAATAGCCCAATCTTACCAAGCTCATATCAAAGGTGAACCTCAGGACCCTATGTCCTATGTCCGCAGGGCGCAATGGTATGCCCGGTGGGATCGGCATGAAGAGGCCCTGGCCGATTGGGATAAAGCCGTCAGTCTGGATAAGAAAAATCCGACCCTGATCCACGGTCGGGGCAAGACCCGGGAGGCCCTGGAGGAATTCTCCTACGCCTTGCTTGATTATGACAAGGCCATTTTTCTGGATGAAACCCGCCCAGACTTTTACTACGACCGAGCCTACGTCCACCTCACCCTCATGGACCAGCAGCGGGCCCTGGAAGATATGCGAAAGGCCTATTCGCTGGATATGGAAAAACCAGCCTATGCCATCGGCCTGGGACAGATGCTGCGCATGTATGAGGGGTACGAGGACGCGCTGATGATCCTGGAAGAACTGATGGAAAAAGGGCATGAGGATCCGGTTCTCTTTCACGAACTCGGCCTGGTCTATCTGGGATTGGGGAATACCCTCCTGGCTGAAGGAGCCTTTGAGAAGTTGATGGCCTATGAGGTAGAGTTGGAGGTGATGTTTGACTATGTCTGGATTTTAATTCAGCATGGAGAAAAGGAGAAGGCCCGGGCTTTTCTGACAGAGCGGGAGCACGAAATTCCCTGGCAACGGGCATACCGCCTGGAGTGGGGACACCTCTGCTTAAAAGCCGGGGATGCTGAGCGAGCACGCCAGGCAATGGAATGGGTACTGGAACAGGCCCCTTTTGAAACGGAGGCCTGGGCGATCCTTTGTGAAGCCCTGCTAAAACTGGAAGATTGGGAAGAACTGCTTACGCAGGCCTCCAGAGCCCTAGTGAGAGATCCCCAACAGGCACATCTTTATTTCCTGAGAGGAAAAGCCTTTTGGGCGCTGGGGGAGTGGGACCGGGCCCGGTCCGACGGGCAGCAATGCTTGGATCTGGAACCAGAAAATCCAGCCAAAGAAGAAATTCTCCTCTGGCTGGATTTCCAATAAAGCAGCTGATTGCCGCCAGGAATTTTTACTCAAAATACTCAAAAGCATCTACGATATCGAGGTAGGCGCCATCAAACCCAGCCTGGATGACTTGGTCCAGATAGGCTTCTGGGCTGCCATAGATCAATTTTTGCCAGGCTTCTTCCCAATAGGCAACCTTGAAGTTCCCACGCAACTGCGTATTTTCTTCTTTGAGCCAGCTGGGAGGATTGGTATCCCAGTCAGCATTCCAGTAATTCCGATAGTTTTCCGCTTCTCCAACGCTCATATAGGCGATGACTTTCCGTTTTCCACCTCCGTTCTTTTCCTTGATGGCCCGTAAGTCTTCTTCTGTCCAGGCTACTCCATCATAAAACAGGTCTATGATCAGGACATCATAGGAGGAGTTTCGGAGCGCCCGGATAAAATCGTTCCGGGAATCATAGTTAGCAGGATTGGTCAGGTAGAGGAAATTCTGAGCCTGCTCAAGGGAGAAAATATCTTCGCGATTATTTCCGGGAATTTCTTCAGGGTAGCCAGGGATTTGGTCTAGTTCCCGACTGGGGGCTACAAAGGATACAAAATCCTGATCCTTGGCTGATTGATAGGCCGTTTCCATGTTGCGGGTAGAGGACGCATAATCCGTCACCATAATGGTTTTCCCGGCTTCCTGTGCTTTTTTGAGAAAAGCTTCCAGATAGAGCGTTTCTTCTACAGGGGTAGCTTCATCCTCCCGCTCATAACCAAAGTATAGGTTTTCTTGCCCAACGCCATCGATCGCGGCCAGGTACAGCTCATCAATTTCGCTGTTTTCGGTTCCGTCCTGGGTAAGGAGTTCTAAGCCATTTTGGGGGATGACCGTAAAGCCTTCTTTTTCGGCTTTAGCATAGGCACTGAGGCTTTGTACAAAATCCCGCATTTCCTGCTTAGGATTTTCTACACCGGGCTCTGGTAAGATTTCATTTTTACAGGCAGTGGTCCATAGGAGCATGGACAGAGAAAGGAGTAGGAATAGATTTTTCATGTGCTTGTCTTTAGCTTTCCCCCAATGACAGCGAGAAAGACTAAAAGTTGCACCCTATAAAGAGGAGGAACCTCTATTCAAATGGAACCAGCTCCCAGTACACATGGAGATTAGAGTCGGTACTGCTGAAATCCAGCCACATTTCCCTTTTCTCCAGGAGCTTGATGTCATAAGCCCTGGCCTGTTCCCCGAAAATCAACTGTAGTTTGAGGTTCTTGGATACCAAATGCCAGTTGCCTTCTCGACACTGCGTGGTGTCTCCCAAGGCGCACAACTTCAGGGTCTGGTCATCCTTGACCATCAACATAGAATCCTGATAAACCCCCGTGAGGTTGGTTTCATTATCGAGGTAGTAGCTCCAAATCCAGGTATTGGTCACCCGATCTTTGGGTAAATAAGGACTGAGAAAAGGCCCCTCTTCGTAGTTTGGCTGGTATTCACAGCTCTGGCTCAGCAGGGCAAATCCCAGCAGCCCGATAATAAAGGAAAGGGAATAGGTTTTTATCTGCATACTAACATAACGTAGACGTTCCGCACAATGATACGGAAGGCTACCCAAAAAAAAGGGGACGTTAGGTTAAAAATCTTGCTTAAGGACTAGTCGTCCTGAGGAATCAGCTTCAGGAAGATGGTGCCGTTTTGCAGCCACAGTTCTGTGGTAGTGAGTCGGTATACATCCCAGGCCTCATTCAAGTCTTCCCGATAGGAGACATTAGAGTTGTAGGGATCGGTAAACTCATAGGTATAAAACAGCTCTATTTGGGTACTGCCATTGACAAATTCCCATTCCCCACGACCGGTAACCGGGACGATTTGGTCAGCAGTGAAAGGAGGCAGAGAGATCAGGCGAGCGGCGTCTTCCCGACGATAGGTGCCATCATCCGCGAATTCAAAGGTGTCTCCAGCAAAGCTAGCAGTCAGGTCAGTGTTACCGTTCGCTGCTTCTCTTACGGTCCAGACTACGTTCGAAATTTTGGAAATAGCAGACTGCAGACTTACCGCAGGGCCATTAGGATAATTGGTGCAGGAACCCATCATCAGACCGAGCGCTGCCACACAAACCGCCAATATAGAAGTACGTGGGAATTTCATTGTAGAATAAGGCTTTGCACAAATATAGAAGAATTCCCGAAACCGTCGCATCTTTGCAGCTGCGAGGACCCTTAAAATTCGGGAAAATGAGTCAAATTCTCCATCAGATAAAAAACCTGGCCGCTGATATCCAGGCGGAAGTAGTTGAAAAGCGTCGCCACATCCATGCCCACCCTGAGCTTTCTTTTCATGAGGAAAAAACGGCGGCTTATGTAGCTGATTTCCTCCGGGACCTGGGCCTCTCTCCTCAAACCGATATTGCCGGACATGGCTTGACCGCTTTGATTCAAGGAGAAAAGCCCGGTTCGGATAAGGTGGTAGCCCTGCGAGCAGATATGGATGCCTTGCCCATCATCGAAACCAATGAGGTACCCTATCGCTCTCAAAACGAGGGCGTGATGCATGCCTGCGGACATGATGTGCATACTGCTTCTCTGCTGGGGACAGCCCGGATTCTTTCTCAGATGAAGGCCCATTTTTCCGGAACCGTCAAGCTCCTCTTCCAACCTGCCGAGGAAAGACTGCCAGGCGGCGCGTCTCTGATGATCAAGGATGGGGCCTTACAAAACCCTCAGGTAGATGCCATCTTTGGCCAGCATGTCCAGCCTTATTTTGATTGTGGGAAAATTGGCGTCCGCTCGGGCATGTATATGGCCTCCGCTGATGAGATTTTTTTCGAGGTAAAAGGCAAAGGAGGCCATGCCGCCCATCCGCATACCTTCATTGACCCAGTGATGATTACTTCGCAGATTCTGGTCGCCTTGCAGCAAGTCGTCAGCCGGTCAGATCCGCGTACGCCCAGCATTCTTTCCTTTGGGCGGGTGATTGCCGAAGGAGCCACCAACATTATCCCCGAAAAAGTCTCCGTGGCTGGCACCTTTCGTACCATGAATGAGCAATGGCGGGCAGAAGCACATGACAAAATCAAATCTATCGCTTCGTCGATTGCCCGGGGGCTGGGCGGCGATATTGACATTGACCTGCGGAAAGGCTATCCCGTATTATTCAATGACGAACAGCTCACCGAGAAAGCCAGGGGCTACATCGCCGACTATATGGGCGAAGAGAATATCATAGATATGGAACTGTGGATGGCTGCCGAGGATTTTGCCTATTATACCCATGAAGTACCCGGCTGCTTCTACCGGCTCGGGACCCGCAATGAAGCGCAGGGCATCGTGCATGGCTTGCATACACCACGCTTCAATATTGATGAATCAGCATTGAATCATTCCACCGGCCTGATGGCCTGGCTTACGATGCAGGAACTAAATGACGGTTGAGCCACTCCGCATAGGTGGAAAACACTTCATCTCTTTTGGCCTCGTAGTGCATTTCATGGAATAAGCCCTCCCAGGTCTTGAAAGTCATCAGGTTTTGGGGAGCTTGCTTTGAAAACTCCTGAGAAGCCTCCCAGGAAGTCAGTCTGTCTCCGGTTCCGTGGACGATCAGGGTAGGTGTCTTGAGGGAGTTTGCATGTTCCAGGGCCCATAAACCGGCCTGATGCGTTCCCAGGTACATCACTGGACTCACCATATCATGGATCAGGGGATCGTCCTGATATTTTTTTACCTCCTCCGGAATTTGGGAAATTGCTGAGGCGTCCAGCTTGGTCGACTGGGTAAAAGAAGGATACAGGTTGATCATCATTTTGGCCAGAAACACATCCACTGAGGAAGGAGTAAAGGCCAACCTGAGCCAGGGTGAACTCAAAATGAGACCTGCCAGCTGATGCTCCCGCCGCATCACGTAATTCAAGGCAATATTGCCTCCCATGCTATGGCCGTACATAAAAACGGGGACTCCAGGTACCTTCTGGGCGGCCTCCTGGACCAATTGGGCCACACTGTCCAGCATCGCATCATAAGAAGGGGCGTGCCCCCTTTTGCCTGCGGTCTGCCCATGCCCGTGTAAGTCCATGCCGATCAGTGCATAGCCTTGTTGGTTGAAAAAATCTGCCACATGGGCATACCTGCCACTGTGTTCTCCATGTCCGTGGACCAGGACAATAAGGGCTTTCGGATGCTCAGGCAGCCAGCTCTGAGCGAAAAATTCTTGCGAAGCGTGTTGAAACGTAAAGCTATGATGCGCCATGTCTGATTCTTGGTTCTTCCGGTTAAAATACGAGTTTTTCCGATTAACCGCTTTTTTCAGAGAGTTTTCATGCCCTTTTCGGTTACTATCTCTTGCTTTTTTCCTGCTAGGCTAGGTTGTTGATAATTAGGAGATTGTAGAGAAAAAGGCGTGAAAAAAAATGCGGTTAAGCAGCGGTTTTACGTTTTGTTTAGGAACTTTTTTCCATAAAAAACCTGATGCGTAGTCGGTATTTGGATGCTGTAAACGTTAAGCAACACCCATTTAACCCACTAAGCAATGGAAAAGCTGATTCAAAAAAAGACCCCCCAGGGGGAAAACCTGAAAACCGCTGCCACGGCCATTTTTCAAACGGTAGGGGCCCTGGAAGGCAAATTTGCCAGTAACTACTGCATCCAACTGCTGCGCGGCCGGCAGGTATTCGGGCTGAGAAAAGAAGCCCATCAGAACCTCCCCACTTTTGGGGCGCTGGCCGACTTTTACAGTGAAAAGCTCGCAGGCCTGATCCGATATTTTTTGGAGCAAGGCTACCTGCGCGTAACCAACGCTCAGTTCGGCAGCCTCGGACTGACCGCCAAGGGAGAGCAGTTTCTGGCCGAGCCGGAAGATTTGATCCTTCGACCCCGGGTCTGGCAGGAAGACACCTTCGACCAGTTTTTGCGAGAGCGGCTGCGAGAGCTCCGAAGCATCTGGGCCAGAGAAGAGGCTAAGCCCCCTTATACCATTTTCACTGACTACACCCTGGCCCGTATCGTGATCGAAAAGCCCGTAGACCTGCCTGAGCTGAAGATGGTCCCAGGCCTGGGAGACTACAAAGTCAATCGCTATGGCCCAGCGCTGCTGAACGCGGTGGCGGAAATCCAGGAGCAAAAGCGACAAGACCGGATTGCCCGGACCCGTAAACGGGCTCTGACCCCCAGCCATCAGGCCGTGAAAAGCATGTTCGAAGCAGGAGAAAGCCTGGAGGATATGGCTGAAAAACGACAAGTGAAAATCGGGACCATTCGCAGCAATCTGTACACCCTGCATCAGGCGGGTGAAGTGGACCTGAGCCCTTGGATCGAAGATCAGCTCGCCCCAGAAGATTTTGAAAAAGGCAAAGCCTTTTTTGAAGCCAGCCCTGATGCCCGTCTCAAAGACGCTTTTGAGGCCCTGGGGCTGGATTATGAGACCTTGCGCTACTGCAAGCTCTATGTGAGCCACGCTAGCAGCCAGGAGGTTCAACTCAAAATGGCTTCTTAAATGTCGATGGCCGGAGGAGAGCCCTCCGGCCCCTTTTCTCACCTTTTACCTAAATCAACATGGAAAACCAACAAGGATATACCCCCGCTCAACCCCTACAGATCGAACATGAAACCACCCAGGTGTTAAAAACGGTGCTGCTCTTGCCCCGTGCCTATTCTGCCAGCTATACCGTAAGGGTATTATTGGGAGATGAAAGGTTCCCCCTGAAAGATGTGGCTCACCGTGAGCTTGAGACTTACAGCAGCCTGGAAGACAAAACCTTTGGCTTTGTGGAGGACCTGGTGCAATACCTGCTGCGACGCGGCTTTTTGCAGATCAAAAACACCCTCTATGGGACCATCGAAATCGGTGAAAGTGGTCGGAGCTTCCTGGACCAGCCTGAACCCATAGCGGTCAGCCGGAAGGAACTGCGGAAAAGCTGGTACGATTACCAGCTTCTGAATACCCTGCGCAAGCTGCGCAAAGAGATCGCTGAGCAGGAAGGCAAGCCTCCCTACACTGTTTTTACCAATTTTGCCATCCAGCAAATTCTGGAAAAGCGTCCAGATTCTGAGGAGGCTTTGCTGCGGATTCCCGGTTTGGAAAACCTGCCAGCACCCCAGCGCCTCATTTTACTAACGGAGATCACCACCCTGAATGAGAAGATTGCCCTGGACGACCGAACGGGCATTTACACCCGGGCCTTTTCGCCTTCGCACCGCAAAGTCAAAGAATTGTTTGAGTCGGGCTTTGAACTGCAGGAGATCGCCCAACGCAGAAATTTGCAACCGAATACTGTGTCTGAATATTTACGGAACCTGGCCCGAGCTGGTGAGCTGGATCTCAAAAATTGGATCGAGAAGCAGGTGGAAAGCAAGGCCCTCCATCGCGGAGCGGAATACTTTCGGCAAGCTGAGCGACCCAGACTGACGGAAGCACATCAAGTGCTGGGACTGGACTACGATGTGCTCGAGTGGTGTCGGGTTTATGCCCAGGCTGGGCAGGAGCCACGAGCCGTTTACGCTGCCTGATGAAGATCCTTCATTTGGTACGTTGCGCCTGCTCCAACTGGGGCAGGCGTTCTGTGCTATCAGATAGCCTCAGATAACCACCAGCTGAGCAGCTTTCGAAGCTCATGGGCCCGTTGGAGGAGGTATTTTGCTTGCCTTCGAGTTTCCGCTTGCAGCTGGTTTTTTGTCCGAAGAAATACGAAAAATGGCCTAAAGGCTACACCTGCCAATTGATCGGAGTCTTGCCCTGTTGCTGCAGATAGGCATTGGCCTGTGAGAAATGGCGGCAACCAAAGAAGCCTTTATGCGCGGCGAAAGGGGAGGGGTGAGCGGCCTGCAAAACCAGATGGCGCGTTTGATCAATTACAGCGCCCTTGACCTGGGCATAGCGTCCCCATAGGAGAAAGACCAGACCTTCCCGCTGGTCATTGAGTTGCTGGATCGCCGCAGTGGTAAATTCTTCCCAGCCCTTCTTCTGGTGAGAACCGGCCTGATGGGCCCTCACCGTCAGCATAGAGTTGAGCAGGAATACCCCCTGGTCTGCCCAGACCTCAAGGTTGCCGTGGTTGGGAATGGTCATGCCTACATCGGTCTGTAGTTCTTTATAGACATTGATCAAACTGGGGGGAGGTTTAATTTCCCGCGGGACAGAGAAGCACAAACCGTGCGCTTGTCCGGGTCCGTGGTAAGGGTCCTGCCCCAGAATCACCACTTTGACCGCCTCAAAAGGCGTTTTATTGAAGGCGTTAAATATGAGTTTACCCGGAGGATAGACCGTTTGCCGGGATTCCCGCTCTTGAATCAGAAAGGCTTTTAACTGTTGGAAATAGGGTTGGGCAAATTCTTCATAAAGAGCCTTTTTCCAACCTTCCTCAATTTTGACGGATTCAGCGGGATGCGACATGTGGGGCTAGGGTTAAATTTTGCAAGGATAAAATTAAGGGGCAATAGCAGGATGGTCAATCTAAGTTATTCACACCTGCTTACCTTGCCGCTTTTTGAAGAGGAGGAAGGCTCCGAGGAGGCCGATGGATAAAAAGCCAATCAGGCCGATGGTCCAGTACATGATGTTGACCATGCTGCCAGGTTTCGGTTGGGTAGAGGGTCCTAGCAGGGCAACTTCTTCTGCCGCCTCTGCCCATGGTTTGGTGGCGGAACAGATGTCGGTTTTGATGCTGAATCCCTTATAGGCATATACCAGATAGGTCTCTCCTTCTTCAAAGGGGAAGCCACATTTCTGGGCAAAAGGGGAGGTGAGAATCAGGAAGCGGTCCGTAGATTTTCCCCATTGTTCTTCCACGGCGAAGGAGTACTTCATGCCTCCGGAAATCCAGTTGGTGGTTACATCCAATACTTTCCCTTTAAAAATGATGTTCGGTTCTTTTCCCTGGGAAGGGAGCGGCTCATCAGATTGACAGCTACAGTCTAAAGCAGTTTGTCCGAGGGCATGTGGCATGGGTAGCCACAGGGAAAAACCAATGAGAATGAAAAAAATACGGATCATATCTAAGCAACTTGCTACCTGTAGAAAAGTTAAGTCGGATACAAAACTAGGACAAGCCCACGAAAAGAAAAAAAGCGCCCTCGTGGAATTCCACGAGGGCGCTGTAGACAAATCTTTATCAGCTCTATTTTTTCGATCCGGCCAGATAAGCCTGGTAACGGGTTTCGTCCGTCAGGATGTTTACGGCTTGGGATACGTCCTGATCGTCGACCAGACGGGACTCTATCACTCCGTCTTTATAATAGTAGCGCTTGATGATTTCTTCCTTCAACAACTGGCTGATTCTAGCCTGTTCTTTTTGTAATTCCTGATCTTTGGCTGCTTTTAGTTTGGCTTCAATACGGTCGATCTGAGGCTTGAGCTCTGTACCGTAGGCTTCCTCCTGCAGGGTTTCAGTCAGTTTGTCGAGCTGGCGGTCAGCTTCGGTATCGTAGCTGAATTCCCGCTCATTCACGTAGGTCATAAACTCACGGTACAATTCATTTGATACCTCGAAGTCTCTGGGACTTTTCAGGTTCACGGTTTCAACGGCAAACTGCGTAGCGAAGTCAAAAATTAGTCCCTGAGCAATCAAGGCCTTGGTAACAGCTTTTTCTTCCGGCAGGGCTACGACCACATCTGGCTCAATGCCCCCACCGTCATACACCGTGCGACCATTGCGGGTCTGAAAGCTGTTTTTCAAGCTGTCAGGTATACGCACCACGTTGCCATCTTTGGCCCGTTCTGCATAGTTAATGGCCTGAATACAACGGCCGCTAGGGGTGTAGTATTTAGCGGTGGTAACTTTAACCTGGGTGTTATAGCTCAGGGGACGAATATTCTGAACCAGCCCTTTGCCAAAACTTCTTCTCCCTACAATCACGCCTCGATCAAGATCCTGAATAGAACCTGCCACAATTTCAGAAGCACTGGCTGAACGATGGTTGACCAGTACGACCAAAGGAATTTCCGTGTCCGTAGCAGTCCGTCGGGCAGCATGGGATTTGCGGGTGCCATTCATGCGGCCCCGCGTTTCAACGATGACTTCTTTTTGAGGGACAAAAACGTTGGCCACGTTGACCGCTTCATCCAGGCGACCTCCGGGATTTCCTCTCAGGTCGAGGATGATGCCTTTTAGACGAGGATGTTTTTTCTTCAGGCTTTCGGTAGCCATCTGTACTTCCTTGCCTGCGTCCTGGGTAAAGCCTGTCAAGGAGATGTAGCCTACTTCTTTATTGACCATGCCATAGTAAGGCACGTTATCTACTTTGATGCGATCCCGACGTAGTTGCAGTTTCTGGAGTTTGCCGGAGCGGGAAACCTCTACGATTACCTGGCTACCTTTTTGCCCTCGCAGAATATTCCGGACGTCGATCACTTCCATTTCTTCAGTGATGGCCTTCCCGTCGATGCGGATCAACTGGTCTCCTGCTTTGATACCCGCCTCATCAGCCGGATAATCTTCATAGGGTTCCATGACAATCATTTTCCCGTTGCGCTTGCCAACGAGGGCACCAATGCCTCCATACTGACCGGTGGTCATAAAGCGGAGGTCATCTACTTCTTCTTCGCTGATATAATTGGTGTAGGGATCAAGGGAATTGAGCATAGCGTCGATGCCCGTCCGCATGAGTTTTGAAGGGTCCGTTTCGTCTACATACAAAGAATTAATCTCCCGGTACAACTTTCCGAAAATATCGAGGTTCTTAGAGATCTCGAAATAATTGTCGTTAACATCGGTGATGAACCCGACGCTGAAGGCGAGCAAAATGGCTGTAAACCAGGTGAAAATCTTTTTGTATCTCGTCATACTTTCCCTTTGAGTTGTCCCAGTACCCATGAAATTAAAAAAAGCTCGTTTTCCTTCCAGTACATTTTCAAGCGGGAATTTCCGGATGTAATGTTTGGTGGAAAAAAAGAGCCGTAGGGGCGAAGTAAAAAAGCGCGAAAGTGATTAACCCCAAGTTAAGGTTTTTCCTGAGAATGTGAGGAGGGATTTTGAGGTTCTTTCCGATTTATTTGGTGGGAAAGTTTGCGAAATCCGCGAATCACATCTTTTTCAATCTGCGCATAAGAGACTTTTTCCCGACTCTTATAAGTAATCAAAAAGACGAGATTGCGATCATTTCGTTGCAGCGGTTCGGTTAAAAGATGCTTATTCAGTCGATAAGCTTCCCGGATGCGCCTTTTGAGGAAGTGGCGATCGACGGCTCGTTTGAACTGGCGTTTGGGGACCGACACAGCCCACTTGAGGGAGTCGACCTTGTGGGAAGGAGGGAGATCGAGTAGGTAATAAAAAGAAAGCCGACCTACCCTAAAGGATAAGCCATGCTTAAATAAATAGGAGAAGGTACCTTTGGCACAGAGCCGTTCTTCTTTGGGAAAGAAGAACCTTCGTTCAGAAGGTGGCTGGGCCACAAGCACCTACTTATTTCTGCTTGTGGCGGCCTTCGTCGCTCACAGAAAGCTTGTGCCGTCCTTTGGCGCGACGGTTAGCCAAAATCTTGCGTCCACCTACGCTGGCCATACGAGAACGGAAGCCATGTTTGTTGCGACGCTTTCTATTACTTGGTTGATATGTTCTTTTCATTGTACTAAAAATCGGGAGAGCAAAGATATGAAGAATCTGGATTAGGTAAAAGGTCGGGGATAATTTTTCTGCAGATTTTCGCTCACCACCCGCGAATAATCATTCAGCCCTGTCCCAAAGTCCATTTTTTCTGATTATCATACTTTGACTCAATGTTCAAGCCCATGACGTCTCCAGATTCCCACGAAGATCAGGTTTTTCAGTATTACGAGCAACTGGCCCCTACCTACGACGAAAACCGTTTTGAAAATACCTACGGCCACTATATTCATCTGTTGGAAAAAAAGGTGTTGGAGGATTGGCTGGAAG
The DNA here is from genome assembly GCA_038527215.1 of Bacteroidota bacterium. GTDB lineage: Bacteria > Bacteroidota > Bacteroidia > J057 > J057 > JAWPMV01. The sequence goes on along the minus strand of JBCBGC010000055.1, from coordinate 5,990 downwards.
GGATGGCGGATCTGGATCTGGGTTGCGGTACGGGGCGATTGATGCCTTTCGCCCGAGCGGGCCTGGACATCAGCCCGGCTATGCTGGCAGAGGCTCGGAGGAAGTGGCCGCAAAAGGCTTTCCATCAAGCCAATGCCTGGGAGATACCCCTGGCTGACCAAAGCCTGGAGCAGGTTTTTTGCTTTCATGTGGTGATGCATCTGGAGATTGAACACCTGCAAAAAATTCTAACCGAGGTGCACCGTACGCTGAAATCTGGGGGGCAGTTTATCTTTGATATCCCTGCCTTGCCCAGGCGGAAACTGCTCGGGTATCAGGCCAGGAACTGGCACGGTGCTTTTTCTATGGATATTCCCAGCTTAAAGTCCCTCACCAAAGATCAATGGCAGTGGGAAGGCTACCGAGGCTTACTTTGGATGCCCATTCACCGTTTTCCGCCCGCCATGCGAAAGACCTTGAGAAGAGCAGATCAGGCTTTCGGGAAAGGCCCCCTGAAAAAATGGGCTTCCTATTATGCGATTAAGCTGCGCAAAGCATGAAACACTGGAAACAATACATTCCCTCCAACTGGAAACGCCAGCTAAAATTGTGGCTGAGAGCCTGGCGAGATCGCAGGACGGGACAAGCCCGCCTGTTGATGCGTCCCTCCTTAGCGGGTCAAAAGCTGGGAGCGTCCTTACCGGCCAGATTCTCGCTTAGGCAGCCGATTCGCCAAAACGCTTTTTCTGAGAATAAAAAGCACAACCTGCGCCTCGCCATTGCCACCCTTCAGAATCAGGTGGTACAACCCGGAGAAATCTTTTCGTTTTGGGAGCTGGTGGGTCCGCCTACCGAAAAAAGAGGCTATCAGGCGGGTCGGGCTATTCAGGGCGGCAGCCTCAGTGCAGAAGTGGGCGGCGGCTTATGTCAACTCGCAGGCATCCTACACTATCTGGCTTTACAAGCAGGTTGGGAAATCGTGGAACGCTTTCCGCATTCATTGGATTTGTATACGGAAGAGAGTCGCTATGCGCCCTTGGGGGCAGATGCTGCGGTAGCCTATGGCTATAAAGATTTGCGGCTTAGAAATCCGCATGATAGCCCAGGCTGTTTTCGATTAGAAGTCCTACCTGATGCCTTAGTCGCCACCTATTGTGGGGAATTCCCTCAGCAAGTCTTTCCCGTGGAATTTGTGATGGAGGCTAAAGAAAATGGGAAAAAGGTCCGTACCAGGCGGATGGCTTCCCCGGAGCAATGGGAAGAAGTCGGGCAAAGTTTTTATGGGAATTATCAGGGGAAAGGCCTGAATTGATTACCAGGGATGCTCACTGCCATCCCATTGGAGGAATTTTCCGCGACTTTCTTCATCCAACTGATCCAGAACGCTCAGCATGCCAGCCACCGACTCTTCCGGACTGAGATTGGCCCGTTGGCCACCCATGGCGGTGCGGACCCAGCCTGGATTGAGGGCAATGCAATTCACCCCATGCGCTTTCAGGTCATGGGCCATGGTGCGGGTAAACATATTCAGCAGGGCCTTACTGCCAGCATAGCCATAGTTTCCGCCCTGATTTTTCTGCGAAATAGAGCCAATCCAGGAAGAGATGTTGGCCACTTTGGCCTGAGAACTCTCCGCCAATAATGGCAAAAAGTGTTTGACCATGAGCACACTACTCAGGGCATTGATCCGGATCATGCGCATGAGCGTATCCCCATCTAGTCCCTCAAGCTTGACACTGGCCAGAAATTGTTCGTGAGTGCTATTGCTGCGGGAATTGATCCCGGCATTATTGATCAAGAGATCTAGCTGGCCGAAAGTCTCTTTTACTTCAGCGGCCAGGGATTTTATTTGCCCCTCATCCGTTACATCCAGTTGATAAATGCGTACCCGCCCCCGGTCTTCTTCAGGCAGGTCAGCGATCGCCTGCTCGGCTTTTTCCAGATTGCGGGCAGTAAGCAATACCATATGTCCTGCCGCTACCAATTGCCGGCAGAATTCCCATCCCAACCCCTGGGAGGCACCCGTAATCAAGGCTAATTGCTTGTCCATTTCGGCAAAATAAGGAATTTCCTTTTTAGCTGAATAGGATCGGTGCCTATTTCCCTGGTAAAGCCTTGACTATTTAGCCAAGTATCGATCCTCACGGTTATTCATCTGCTAAAAAGTCAGCAATAACCTGAGGAATAGCTGGAAGCTGTCTGGGAATGATGTGAACGATTCCGGCGGCTTCTCCTCTATCCATTAAGATTAATTGTCCCTGTTTAAAGTCAGCACTAACATATTCCTTAAAGGCTCCATTTTCATCAACGTAGAGATTGGGAAAGGTCAGGTCGAGCTTATGACTGGAAAGTTTTTTTTGGATACTCTGGGTATTTTCCCCCGCAATGATACAGCGGAGTGAGGAACCATAGGCAGAAGCAGTGTCTATAGATTGTTGGAGGAAAAAATCAATCATATAATCGAGGCAACCTTCGCATCCCAGGCCGGCCGGAGCAAAGAGTACGGCGTATTTTTCACTGCTAAATCCGTGATTTTCTGAAAAGTAGGCGCCCCATCCGCCTGGTTTTTTCCAAGGGGCTTGGAAAATGGCTTCCTGACTGTATATGTCCAGATCATAGCGGGGCGTTCCAAAATCCAATAAGGTAAAGCTCAGACTATCCGAACCTATATCCGTCTTTTCTTTGTGCCAAAATGCCACTCCTTCCGGTAAAAAGATACACACGCCCACATGCCCCTCAGGTAGCAAGGCCTCTCCTTTACATTTCAGCTGCTTGTCATACAGCAAGACGCCCATGCGGGAAGAAACCATACGAGCATGAGCGGCCTCCCCTTTTAAGGGATATTGTACATGCCTGAGGTATTGTTCCCTAATAGGATCATACTCCATAAAATAGTAAGAGCCCAAGTTGTCATCCAGGAAAAAATAAGGGCTTTCGGAAATGAGTGCGGATTGGGGAACAGGGATAGTAGCCGTTGCATCATACAAAGCAGAGGAGGAAGGAAAGGCAGTCAGCTGATGCGAGACCAGGTTTTCTTCCCAGATTTTCCCCTGGAAGCTAAAGCCCACCAGTACAGTGCTGTCGGAATTTCTGACTCCCTGAGGATATTTAGTGTGTCCCGGAACCGCTTTTCCATCCGTCGAAGGTATCGTTAGCGCCAGATATTCGTAAGTGGGGCTTTCTAAAGAAATATCCAGCAGCCCACCAATCTTGGTCGGGGGATTATTAAACAGGCTATCTCCGATCTCGGCATTGTACCGTGCTAAGGGCAGGAGGACTTTGCCCTGGTGATAAGATATCCCAATGCCAAACCCAAAGGTAAAATAAACTGAGTCTGGATGAGTGTTCGGTCGTTTTGCCGTCCAAACGGGTAAGGAAGAAACATCATATACTTGCTTGACCTCTCCTTTGATATCCATGAGAAACAGGGTGCTGTCGTGCCAATACTGAGGGTGATAAGCAGCATTTAGCATCACAAAAATGGAATCCTCATTGTGCCAGTGGATCGACATGGCCTGATCTCTTTGATTGCCATGGAGCAAAACCGGGACCTGAGTAATTTCTCCAGGCTTCCGATAATCATATATAATCAACGCCCTAGCGACGTAGTCATACATCCAGATCAGTTCCGCGCCGGCGCGCGTTTTTTCATAGGTCGGCCAAAAACACCACCAGTTCTGTGTGGGTAAGAGGGGAAGGGAAAGTTTCGCAATGGGAGTAGCTTCCAGCAGAGGGGGGGGCGATTGACAACGGCAGCTGAAAATGGCCATCAAGGTTGCCCAGAGCCAAAAAGAATGCTTCGTCATTAGGAATATGAGGGTAGATTATTGATTCTTTTTGCAGGGACAAATAATGATGACGGCCTCATCTAAAGAGCCGGTGGCGTAGCACTCTTCGCCTGGGCTGTAGCAGGCAACGGTATAAGGTGTTTTAATATACTGCTTGTTGCATTTATTTTTGACCTCTTGTAATTGGGTCGCGGGATTAACGCCTGCCTGGTAAGCATATATCTCATATTTTCTCGGGTCTCCTTCTAGGGTAAGTAAATAAACTTCAATCCCAGGCTGGCCAAGATATTGAGGATGCGCGAAGGTGTAATTAGGAGGATTAGAGAGGAGGCTTCCACCAGGCATCTACTGGAAATCTTCCAGACTTACTGGGCTATGATCTCTTTGAATGTATAAATCTGACGCCTTTTCTTTCTCGACGACACCAGGCTGTTCTGAGGGTGTCATGGATTGACAAGCCATAAGGGAAATGGCAATAACGCACACAAAGGAAATAGCAAAGTATTTCATGATTCGTAATAGTTTTTTTATTTGAATATTCACAAGATTGTTTTTTTATTAATGATTGCAAAAAAAATCTTGAAAGGGCAGAATTAACCTGAAGAACCGGTATTCCCTCGAATCAAGCTCTCAGCTCCATTTCCCAGCCTACACGCTTTCCCGGCCAAGCCACACGCCAGATACCTGAGGCATCCTATACGCACATTAGGGACGGCAAAGGCCCTTTTTTTCCCGTAACTAGAGGTAAATGAATCACTGACATAAAATCATTTCGCTATGAAACACCCCATACATAAGTTGTTCAGGCGCGCAGCATTAAGCCTCACTTTATTGGTTTTTGGCGCCTTGCAGATGGTGGAAGCTAAACCCCAACGTGCCCCCCAAAAGATACAGGTTGCCCTGATCATCGATGGCAGCAAAAGCATGGATGAATGGTTAGAAGCAGCCAAAGCTGAATTCTGGTATATGGTGGATGGCCTGTTGATGCCATATGAAAATGCCAATGATTATGCCGCTCAGCCGATCCTGGAAGTAGCCATGATCGAGTACGGTCAGAAAAAATGGCGTCGGAAAAATCGCTTCATGAATGTAAGCGTGCCTTTTACGCCCAACCTTGACCGGGTTTCTGAAGCTTTATATAGAGTTCGCCCCAGAGGCAGCCGTGAATTTACCGGAGAGGCCATTGAATTGGCTATGGATGAATTGAGATGGAGCCGGGATCGCGATGATATCAAACTTATCTATGTGATCGGTAACCAGTCTATCCGCAAAGGAAGAACGGATTTTGTAAGCGCGGTTAAATCTGCCAAACGCCAGGATATCGAAGTGCATACCGTATTCTGCGGTACCTATGGTGAAGGCGTGAGAAAAGGTTGGAGAAAAGCCTCCAAGAAAGGGAACGGTACCTACACCGCTTTGGAAGATCCTTCTGTAAGATCTTACCGTCCTACGCAGTACGACGATCGCGTCATCAGCTTGAATGATACCTGGAATGATACTTATATCCCTTACGGTCCTAACGGAAGTGTATACCTGGATCAGATGTACGCTCAGGATCGCTGGATCAGAGGATACGGTTCTGGCCCATGGGTAAGCCGCATCATCGTTAAGACCCGGAACCCTTACAGCTGTGTCGAATGGGACCTCGTTTCAGCCTGGGCTTATGGATACGTAGATATCCGCACCATGCCCATCGGATACTTCCCCGGCTACATGCGTGGCATGACGTTTTTTGAAAGAGAAGCCTACCTCCGGACCAGATGGAGAAGCCGCCTCAACATCATCGATGAGGTATGCACCTACCGCGGTGGAGGATGGAACAACGGATACTATGGTGGTTGGAACAATGGCGGTGGCGGATTTGCCGGTGCGGTACGCCAGCCCGCGCAGAGAGAATACGCCCAGCGTATCCCCGCGCCTTCGCGTCGTCAGCTTGGAGAAGATCGTATCAGCGCCAATCCTCGCCTGAGAGCAGGAAGCCAGATCAATACCAGCCGTCAGTTGGTAGGAAAGCCTACCCGCCAGGCCGGTGGAGAAGTCAGAACTAACTCCCAGCGTTCGGTAAGCAGCCCGACCCCTCGTACAGGATCATCCAGAGTGTTGGCTCCTACAGGAAGTCGTCAGGCGCAGCCAGCGAGAAGCAGTAGCGGTCGGGTAGAGACCCCAGCCAGACAAACTAATCCTCAGCGGGAGATTCGTCGCCCGAGAGAGTTAGAGCAGGCG
>JBCBGC010000054.1:0-47460 GCA_038527215.1 Bacteroidota bacterium | reverse complement strand
CTTCTCCAACCTGGGCATCTATTTTTATCAAAAAGGGCAAATGGATGCCCAGGTTGGAGAAGCTATTGGCGCGCTCATGAGTTGCGCTGGCGGGCAGGTAAGCCAGGCATAAGCGGTGATAGATTTCGGATTGATCGAGGCTGTCTGTATCTGCCATTAAATTGGCGAGGTCGCCATAGTCGCGGCCAATGTTGAGCGAATCCCCCCGGGCCAGGTCAAGGGCCAGGGCTTGACGGAACCAAAAAGCGGCTGAATCAAAGGCCTGAAGATTCCGGTAATACAGATTCGCGAGTTCGGAAGCTAAAATACCTTCGCGGACTTCATCCTGGTGTTCCCGGGCCAGGAACAGCCCCTTCCGCAAATAGGATTTCCCAATCTGGGGACGATAGGCCCGACGTTCAATTTTGCCTTTTACCAAGAAAAAAATACTGTGGGTCGGCAGGTAATCATATCCGGCCAGTATCCCTTCAGCTTCCTTCATATACCGGGAAGCCTCTTCAGATCGGCTCCAATCCGTTCGAACCATTTGATGGGCAAGATCTACCAGGATGCGTGCCCGGCTGGAGTCTGCTTTGGTTTCGGACAAAAGCGTCTGTAAGGAGTCTACAGAAGGGAGTTGGGCATGAGCGAGGTAGCAGCCAAACAGCAGAGAGAGGCTCATTAGCCCACGCAAGAGGAACAAATAAAGGTTCATGGCCCTTAGGTCTTTATGGTATAAATTAAGGGGATTCAGGCAGAAAAGGAATGCTCATCAGCTTGGATTCGGGATAAATTTTTCTCCTGCTGCAGGATTTCTGTTTTCAAGGATTCGATTCCTCCCCATAAGCTGCCTGCCAACAAGCCGCAAAAGGGCAGAAAAATATCATGCGTTTGTTGCCCAAGGAATTGGATGAGTAGGTCAACCATATTTTTAGCCAAAACTAGCGACCCCTGTCCGTTACTACTATACGGGAATCTACGTAATTCCCTACTCGATCATCCCCTTTCGAAAAGCGTAGCGGATCAATCCAGCTACATTATTCACGCTTAGTTTTTTCATCAGGTTGGTCCGATGGGAATCCACGGTACGCGGACTAATGTGAAGTTGATTCCCAATTTCAATATTGGTGAAACCTTCTGCCACCAGAATCAGAATTTCTCGTTCGCGGCTGGTTAAGGTAGCGGTGCTGGCCTCCTCCAGCTGAGGCTGCAATAATGTTTCGGTAATTTGTCCACTGAAATAGGACTTACCGGCCTTGACTTGTCGGATAGCCTGAACCACTTCGGCTTGATCAGCATTTTTCAAGACATATCCATTGGCCCCAGCCTGCATAAGTTTCCGCACCATTTCCTGGCTATGGTGCATACTGAGGATAATGACTTTCAGATCGGGAAAGTGGCGTTTTACTTGTTGGGTAGCCTCTCGGCCATCCATATGCGGCATATCAACGTCCATGAGGATTACCTCCACCTTCGTAAGCGGCAGCCGTTGCAGCAATTCCCTGCCAGAATTTGCTTCCCCTACCACCTCGATATCCGCTATTGAGGAGAGTAAGGCCTGCAATCCATCCAGGATGATTTGATGGTCATCCACCAGGAATACGCGAATGGGAACCGTGTCTGCCATGACAGATGCTGGGTTACAGCTTTATTTTTTTGTCTCCGTCCTCCGCTTTATTTTATCCCGCTTTACCTTGATTCTACTGGCCCATAATAACAGAAAATATGCAGAGCCCCAATCTATCCTTTACGCTCGAGGGAAAAATATTCAAGCCTTTGCAACAAGCCGACCACGGAGAAGTAGATGACGAAACCCGTTTCCACTACCGACAAAAAGGCGAAATCATCTGGGCTACCTATGAAGGCGGGGCCATCATTTTTGGCACCCTCAGTGGCTATATGGAAGGCTCCCGGCTTTTTTTTACGTATCAGCACCGTAATCAGGCAGGCAAGTTTATGACGGGAAGCTGTGAAACCCAGATAGAATTGAAGGGAGATAAACTCTTGCTGCATGAATCCTGGCAGTGGACCAGTGGGGATCAGGCAAAAGGGAAATCTGTGCTGCAAGAAGTGTAGGAAAAACTTATCTTTCTACTTTATAAAACATGGGTAGTCAAGGTACGGCCTTTTTTACCCACTCTCTACTACACTGTTCCTATGTTTGTAAACAAAAATCTTTCTTTCCGTGGACTCATGAACTTCACTGGAGGGCATTTGATATGGATTACCACCTGGGTCTCCATCGCGACTGCGCTCTATGTAGAGTTCGCCATGGATTTATTTGTCATTCCCGTGCTTCCGCTTTCTTTGGTGGGTACCGCAGTCGCCTTTTATATTGGTTTCAAGAACAACCAGGCTTACGATCGCCTGTGGGAAGCCCGTAAAATCTGGGGAGCCATCGTCAATAGCAGCCGGGCCTGGGCCAGTGCGGTCCGCGGGTTCGTAGGCCAGCAAGCCGCATTGACAGGATTTGCGCCCGAATCTGCCCATGACATTCACCGACGGCTCATTTTCCGTCATATCGCATGGTTATACAGCTTACGATCCCAATTATTGATCCCTACCGCGTGGGAACATATCAACCAAAATCGCATGGTGGCCAGGGTTGCCAGGGACCGGATCAAAAAATTTGGGGTAGGGCTACTAGATGATGATATCACCGAAAAAGCCTTAAAGGAGTTTTTGCCCGCAGCAGAACACGACCGGCTGATCAACTATAAAAACACCGCTACGCAGATCATCGACCAACAAGCTCAGGACCTGGCAGAACTGCGGCGACAAAACCTGATTGATGATTTTCGCCACATGGAATTACAGAAAATCCTGTATGACTTTTACGTGCATCAGGGCAAATGTGAGCGGATCAAAAAATTTCCCTTGCCGCGTCAATACGGCGGAATGAGTTTCATTTTTGTGGCTATTTTTATTTTCCTGGTTCCCTTCGGCATTGCCGCACAGTTTGGAGAGGCTACTGCCTGGAGCCCTTATCTTTCCATTCCTTTTTCCATCATTGTTTCCTGGGTCTATCTGGTCATGGAACTGGTGGGGGATTATTCAGAAAATCCTTTTGAAGGTATGGGCAATGATATTCCGATGTACTCACTGTGTCGGGTGATAGAAATTGACCTGAAAGAAATGCTGACCGAGCAAGAAATTCCAGGACCGGTAGAAGCCGTCCGGGGAGTGCTGATGTAAACAAGATTTTGGCGTTTCCCTATGCCTAAAAATCTTTCACATGAACAAAAAAAGGAATAGAGCTTACTGGAAACGCTGGTTGCGTTCCTTGCTCACCTTCTTCGTATTTGCCCTCCTGGTAGACGTAGTCCTGGTCTTGCTGGGCTTTTCTGCCGACCCGCCACCGCTGGATCGTTCCTTTGCGATGGATGAGAAGTTGGGCTGGAAACACAGGGAAGGCTATCAGTTCGAGCGGGAAGTGGTGGACAAAAAAAAGCGGAAATCCACCATCCGCTTTGAGTCGGCCAAACATGGCTTCCGGCTGTATCCCGAAGGGAAAAAGGATAGTACCGCCCGTTTGTTGATCGTGGGAGATTCCTTTACACAGGCGCTGGATGTTTCCAGTGAGCAAAACTATGTCAACCGACTTGCGGAACAGTTGAGCGGAGAGGTATTTGCTTACGGCATGGCAGGCTATGCCACCTTGCAGGAAGCCATGCTGGTTGAAGCCTATGTTGATCGCATTCAACCGGACGTAGTATTGATACAGTTCTGCTCCAATGACTATCTGGGCAATGAACTGCAGGTGATGCGGGATGCCTTCTCTCCGGAAGGGACTCGCCGCCCGTATTTGGCTGGGGATGGTTCTATCTACTATGCCAACCCGCTTCCGGGCTGGCGATATTTTGTCCAGCGGACCTGGCTGATCAGCGGGATCTATGATTGGTTTGCCTCTTTTCGCTCGATAGAAAGCCGGCTCAAGGTCTCTGCTCAGGCACGCATCACCACGGAAGGAACGGCCTATCCTGCCTATGCTACTTCCGTGGATAATACCCGCAGAATTCTTCAGGATCTTCAAGCCAAATTGGACCCAGTCCCGCTGGCGGTTTTCAGTGCAGATTTATTTCGCCCACAGGAACCCGATCTGGATTCAGTCTGCCAGACTTTAGCCATTCCCTTTCTGCGCTTTCCAGACCCTGTCATGCATCCTCCGGGAGACTTGTTCCAAAACTATGCGGGAGATGGTTGGCACTGGAATGAATTTGGCCATCAAATCATGGCCAATCAGGTGCAGGCTTTTCTCGAAAACAAATTTCCCGAATCTTTCCCCGCATCAGCAGAATAAATATGGGAGCAGCTCCGCTGGAAAAAAACCAACAACTCGCTACGCGCCTCCATGCGCTTTCTCTGGCCAAAGCAGAACTAGCCTGGCAGGAACTTTCACGCATTCCTACTTTAGCTGATCCTGAGGCCCAGGCTGCTGCCTTCACCCAGGTGATGGAAGCCTTACAGGCCTCCTGGGAACTGGAATCTCCAGCCCGACAACTTGCCCCTGGCTATTTTCAGGATGCCACGCAGGAAAGAACTTTCTGGCAACAGGCGGATGACCCGCATGCTTTTTTTCTGGAAGCCTATCAGCACCATCGCCGGATGGAAAGGAAGCTCAAAAGACTAGCTCCCTCCTCCTCTGTCCCGGATGCGCTCAGCCCGCTGCAGCAAGCCGAACTCATCCATTTGAATGCTATGGAGGCGGAATGGAAACAGCGCTGGACCACGCCTTTTGCCCGAAGCAAACAACGGATCGCCATAGCCCTCAATCGGGCCTATGATGGCTGGATCAAGTTGGGCAAAAACATGGGGACCGTAACCATGACCCTGATGTTGGGCTTGATCTATGGCATCGGGGGCCTGGCTCTGAAACGCTATCTTCTGAAAAATCTGCGCAGCGAGGAGCTGGAAGAAGATTTGCAGGACCGGCTGATGGAAGAATTGCCCACGGATAAGAACCATGCTCTATGATTACCCTCGGCATATCTGCACATTTTCATGATGCGGCGGCGGCTCTGGTCAAAGATGGCCACCTGGTAGCCTTTAGCAAAGAAGAGCGGTTTACCCGGGTCAAGCATCATGCGGTTTATCCCCGGGAGGCCATTGCTTTTTGTCTAAAAAAAGCGGGCATTAGCGCAGATGAGGTCGATGAAGTGGTTTTTTATGAAAATCCTTCGCTGAAATTCACCCGTATCACCGCCACCCTCTTGTCAGGTTTTCCTGGCAGCTTTCGGGCCTTCGTCGCAGCTATGCAAAGCTGGCTCACCGATAAGCTCTGGATGTCAGTCACCATCAGTAGGGAATTGGGAATTCACCCCCGAAAAATCAAAAAAATTCCTCATCACCTGAGCCATATTGCTCAAGCCTTCTTGCCCTCTCCTTTTGAACAGGCCGCCTTTATGACCCTGGATGGCATAGGCGAATGGACTTCATTAGCCACGGGCCTGGCTGTGCGCATGCCTCAGATGCGCCTTTCTCAGGTAGAACAATCCATCTATCCGCATTCCATGGGCCTGGTCTATGCCGCTTTCACAGCTTTTTTGGGCTGGAAACCCAACAGTCAGGAGTGCAACACCATGGCTCTGGCCGCATTTGGAGAACCGACTTATAAAGCCCAAATGGAAGCCTTACTGAAGGTGGAAGACGGGAAAATACAGCTGAGTCCAGGTTATTTGAGGCTGGAAGCCCAGGCTGACAAGGTGTTTACCACAAAGTTTCTGGAGACTTTCGGGATGCCCAGAGCCAAAGATGATCCGATTCCGCTGGATAGCCTGGATCCGGGAAGCGTGGCAAATCTAAGCGGAGATTTAAAGCGTCATGCTGATATAGCTGCCAGTCTACAACTGGTGCTAGAAGAGATTCTCCTCGACCTGGCCCGGCGACTTCATGAACGAACCCAGGTCCCTAACTTATGTCTGGCCGGAGGCATTGCCCTCAATGCTGTGGCTATGGGCAGGCTGGTACGAGAAAGTCCTTTCGAGAACATTTTCATTGCGCCCGATCCCGGAGATGCAGGTGCGGCAGTTGGGGCGGCCTTTTATCAACACCAGCTTTCTCAGGCTGTTCATCCCCCTACTTCTCGCCAGCAAACCTATCCGGGATTTGAAGAAAAACATCTGGTGGTCAAGGCTTTTCTGGGGGAATTGGAGCCTCAAACATGGACCTCCTTTCAGCGGGCAGGCGTCCGGTCCTGGCAAGGGGGCGAGCTCCAGGTTCATGAAGAACCATCGGAGGCTGAATTACTGGAACGGATAGGTCAGGCCCTTCAGGCAGGTAAAATCGTAGGCTGGTATCAGGGTCGTGGGGAAGCCGGTCCCCGTGCCCTGGGCAATCGCTCCATTCTGGCTGATCCCGGCAATCTGGAAACGGCACTACGGTTGAGTAAGCTCGTTAAATCCCGGGCAGCTTGGCGGCCTTATGCCATCTCGCTTACCGAGGAAGCAGCCGGCCAGTTATTTGATTTTCCTGACGGTCGGATTCCGCTTACGGCCCGCTATATGCAAATGGTCGAGCCGGTCAAAGAACAAGCACAAGCTAAGGTGCAGGCTGCCCTGCACATCGATGGGACCACCCGGCCGCAGGTTTGTTTGCCGGAGGATAATCCGCTTTACCATGCGCTGCTGCAACACTGGGGTAAGCTGACGGGGCTGGGCGCCCTGCTCAATACTTCCTTTAATGAAAGTGGCTATCCCATGATCAATACTTCTTTGGAAGCCTTGTTGATGTTTGCCCGCACCGATATGGACGTACTCGTTTTGCACAACACCATTCTGGAAAAAACCTTTACGCATGTGGTGGAAGAAGTTTAGATATAGCCTTTCGCGATGGGGCCATCGCTTTGGCATCCTGGGCGAAGTGCTTCGGCTGCTTCTGGCCCTGAATCAGGGGGCGCTCTTGCCGCTGATGCTGGTGTTGCTCCTGATTGCGCTGGTGTTGGGCCTGATTTCTTCGGCTTCTTTCCTGGCTCCTTTTGTCTATCCGCTTTTTTAAGGTACAGCAGGCAACAGCCCTCCGTTGGCCCTTAATTGGTACCTGAGACTCAAGGTAACCGCCGTCGTGGTAGCCAATTGCTTATCGAAATAAAACTGGTATAAAGGCCAGTCAGCCATCAGGGATAGATCCAGATCAGGACTAAGGGCAACATTCACTTGTGGCACCAGAAATAATTTATGGGAACCCGTGGGGATCACCTGTTCCCGGCCATTGCCGATTTCAAGGCCGTTCCCTGAGAGGGGTCGGGTATCCCGATCCCGCCATTCTCCCCTGAGTTGCAACAAAAACGTCCAGGCCGCTCCCGGACTGTAGGACCCAAAGGCAGAAAGGGTAGCAAATTGTCCATAGCGATAGCGATCCGGATTTTGGCCCTTATACTCATATCTGCCTGCCAGGAACAGCCGGGTTTTTTGCGGTAAAAATCCTTTGTACAGAAAAAAGCCTCCCAGCAAATCGTAGGCCCCGGTGGTGGGTTGTAAATCTCTGGTGAGCAGGGCTCCCTGGTATTGTTGCTGGTAGGAGCCCAAGGGTAATTTGAAGCCGCCCATCAAGGTGAGTTCTGTCTCCTTCAGGGGGTTTCGCCACAGGTTGACTTTGGTACTCAGATATAGATCCGTCAAACCTCGCCCCACCAAACGACTGGGTAAGACGCCCTCTACATAATCCTGGGTTTTATTGAGAAAATATCCGGTTTCAGCCTCTACGGTCAACCGCTCTGTCAGGCCCAGGGCGGCAATCAGGCCAACATGCTGATAAAAGCCTTCTTCAATAAACAAGGTGCTGGCCGGCGCATTTCCCTCGAAATACTGTCCAGAAAATCCAAAACGATAGTTGAGGAAAAACTGCCACTGCTGGGCTTCATTCACCCCCAGAGCCGTACTTCCCCCTATAGGATTTCCTGGAGAGCAACACTGGGCACTGCTATATTTCGGAAAAAAAAGCCAGCAGAAGCTCAACAACAGGGCCCTACTGCACCACAATTTTCTCCGCATAAAAATTGTTGAGAAGGTTGAAATTATCCCCGATTTCTACCTGAAGCAGATAGGTGCCGCTGATCAGCGGAGGCGTAGGCAGGCTTACTTCCTCAAAGCGCAATAAACTTCCGCCTCTACGGTGGGTGTGGGTAGTGAGGGTAACTCCTTGCATATTGATTAATCTTAACCGAATATCTGGAGCCTCCGGATCGATGGACCAATCCACGATCACCCGAATCTGGCCATCCAAGACTGGATTTTGGCCCACCTTTAACAAGCGGCTACCATCTGAAGGTTTGGCCGTCAAAAAGGAAGAAATCAAGCTCCAGTGGGTGGTATCACCGTTGTCCAGATAGGCCCGGGTAATCCAGTAGTACCAGGTCTCAGGGACGAGGTTGTATTCTACCGCAGCGGTATCGAAGACCGTAAACTGCCGAGTATCTCCGGCACAACCCGCAAAGCAGAAAGGATTATCACTCACGACGTATTCGTAAGCAAAGGCCTCCTGGATTCTGCCCCAGCCGATCACATAGGAATGAGGGGCCGCGCCCGGAATGCCATCTCCGCCATTTTCGGGGAATAGATGGACCTGGGCGTTCAATCCGCCTCCCACCAACATGAGCAAAGCCAGGGTGATCAACAAAGATCGCTTCATATGCAAAATATGATGGTATGAAAATAAAAGCTGGTCCCGAATTTTGGGCTACAAAATCGAGCCCGGTGGAACACTGTTTTTTTCCTGAATAAAGGTACTACAAATCTCAAGCCTGTTTGGTCTGCTACGTGACAGGAAAGGGAGAAAAAAAATTGCCCTTCCCGGACCACTGTCAGGCGTCCTGAGCGTTAATGGTAGGTTCGGTTGGTAAGCTAAAATGCACCCGGGTTCCGGTGCCTGCTTCAGATTCAAGGGTGCAAAAGCCTTGTAATTTTTCGATGCTATTTTTTACAATGTATAAGCCCAATCCAGAGCCCTTGGAGTCGGTATTGCCTCGGTAAAACATCTCAAATACCCTTTTCTGTAGGCGTTCCGGGATACCCTGACCATTGTCTGAAATTTCAAAATGTACCCTGTCTTCTTCTTCGCGAATATCCACTTTCACAAAAGGCGGATTGGCCTGAGGATTTTGGTAATTGATGCTGTTGCCGATCAGGTTCTGTAGAATAGATGTGAGGAGTTTCTTATCCGACTGGAACCCATTTTCCAATTGGAATTCCGTTCTAAAATCTACTTCCCGGCTTTGAGGCTGATGACGGAGGCTATTGATGACATCCTCCACCAGCCCTTTCAGGTCCACTGGCTCAATGTTCAATTTGGCTTTGTTGATCCGGGTCACATCCAGCAAGTCGGTAAGGATATTGTCCAGCCGCTCGGTACTCTTATTGATGAGGTCAAAATAGCGAATGGCCTGTGGATCATGTACCTCATCCCGAGCGATATTGCTCACCCCAATGATAGAAGCCAAAGGACCTTTCAAGTCATGAGAGGCCTTATACACAAAGGCATCTAACTCGTTATTTTTTTCCTGCAGCTTGATTTCTGTGGCCTTGCGGTCGGTGATATCGGTAATGATGGCTATGGTACCAATGATATCTCCGTGAGAATCCACATAAGGGGCTCCGGCCACCATCACCCAAAGGTTATCTCCGCTTTTCCGCTTTAGTCTTAACTCGTACTGGTCAGAGATTCCCTGTTGTCTCAGGGCCGTTTTTTCCTTGAGCGTATCCCGGTGCTCCTTGGTGATCAGGATATCGTAGGAATACTGACCGATCAGGCTCTCCTTATCCATGCCGAGAATTTCGCAGAGGCGGGAATTGACAAAGAGGATTCTTTCCTCATTATCTGTCAGCACCAGGCCTTCGTTCATCTTTTCGATGAGCGTCCGGTACCGCATTTCGCTCTGACGTAAGGCTTCCTCTTGCCGGATTCTTTCATTAATATCTCGGGCTACGCCGATGAGGTACTGCTTCTGATTGACCTCCACATAGCTCATGTTTACCTCTACCGGGAAGGTCTTCCCGTCTTTCCGCTGATGCCGCCCTACATAAATGCTGGAACCAAGGTCCTGTAGTTCAAAGAGTTTTTCCGGCTTGATGGGCTGGTGATCCATTTCTAAGGAAAAATCCATCATATGGAGCTCCGCCAGTTCGTCGGCGGAATAACCCAGACTGATCAGCATTTGCTCATTTTCGTCTACGACCTTACCCGTAGTTGCATCCAATACGAAAATGGCGTCCCGGCTTTGGTTGATCATCTTTCGGAAAAACTTCAGGCGGGCGGCTGATTTCCGACGTTCACTGATATCGGAAATATGCAGGATAATGGCCGGTTTTCCAGCCACTTCAAAGCGATTGGCGCGAATCTCTACCGGAATAGCCTCCCCAGACTGATGCTGAAAAAAGCTTTCCAGGTAGTGGAGTTGGTTCATGGTCATGGCCGCATAGGCGCCTGCCAGGGCTTCCCGTTGTAGAGGAGGGGCCAGGGAGGTTAGCTTGGCCTGCTTGAGTCCTTCATCCGATTGCCCCAATAATTCCAGGGCGGCTACATTGGCATCGAGAATATTTCCTTCCAGGTCCAGCACGATGATGGATTCCGGGGCACCGTTGAACAAGTTTTTAAACTTGTGTTCGCTTTTGCGGAGTTGAGCTACCCGCAGTTCCTCAGCCGTGGTATCCCGGTTGAGGAAAATGATGGTTTGGATCTGGCCTTTTTGCTTGATGACCGAGGCAGAAGTTTGCACTTTTACTTTCACGCCCTCCCGGTCCTCGTGCACCATTTCCCCCCGCCAAAAGCCTTTGCTATCTAAGAGGCTGACCAACTCTTCCCGGGAAGGTTGACCGCCGTTGAAGTTCATCAGCTCGAATAAATCTTTACCGATTACTTCCTCCCGTTTCCAGCCATAAAGCGTCTCGGCACCTGGGTTCCAGTTGGTAACCTGAAAATGTACTGAAGTTGAAATAATTGCTTCGGACACATTCTCCACCAGCATGGCTTGGGATTGGAGGCGTTGCAAAAATTCTTTGCGCTCTTCGCGATTCCGCATCACGAGGACCAACCTGAATTCTCCGCCTAAAATGGCCAGCTTGGCGGTTACTTCCAGCCAGTATTCCTGCTCGTCTTCGCCCTGACTGGTTCCTTCAAAGCTGTATAATTTCCCCGCTACGGCATCATCTATGAAGCGTTTCCAGGTAGGCGGGCTCCGGTCCAACCATACCTGAGATAAATCCAAATCCTTCAGGGGCTTGTCCTCCCAATGCAGAAAGGCAAGGGCCAGTTGATTGATATCCAGGATTTCCCGGGTTTCGGCGTGTAGGATGATGATGCCATCGGTACCGGAATTAAAGATTTCCCGATAGTTTTGCTCCGACATCTTCAGGGCCATTTCCACCGCTTTGGTTTCAGAGATATCCCGGATAATGACCATGGCTTCCTGGGCATCCTCCAAGGGTACCATCCTCAAATCGTAATAGTGATGGTTTTCCTGCCAGATACTCAGAAATTCCATTTCTGAGCTTTGTCCTTCTTCAAATACCCCGGCGAGATTTTCCTCCGCTTCTTTCTGCTTAGTGGCCGACATTACCTGCCGGGCCAACTGGGAAAAATGCGTACCTACAAATTCCCTCAGGGGTAAGCCAGAAGGGAAGTTTTGACCGGTTTTTACGGTTTGTATAACCCCTTTTTGACTGATCGTCAATATGAGGTCCGGAATGGCATTGATCAAGGAGCTATTAAAGGCCAGACTGCGCTTGAGGGTGCGGTCTTGTTGGCGTTGCTCCGTGATGTCCCGAATTTTTATCAGAATATTGTCTTCTCCCAAGGTATTGATTTTGCTAAAAATCAATTCAATTTCCCGATCATCTCCTTTCTGGTCCCGGAGGCTGAAGTAACTCTTTTCCTGCAGGTCTTCGCCGCCTTGTTGGAAACGTTGAATGACAAAAGTGGGGGCAGTTCCCAGCAGTTGGAATAGCTCAGCAGTCTCAATGGTCGGTTTACCAATCCAGTTTTCCAGGGAAAGTTTAGCCAGACTATTTTGGTAACGGATATCCTTACATTCCTGGTCTAGAAGAAAAATGGCATAAATAGAACTGTCCAGAAGGTCCCCCAGCATTTTCCCGCTGGTCCGAATGCGTTGAAAAGAGGATTCTCGCAGCCAAACGTACACTCCCGCAAAGATGGTAACGACCGTAATGAGGGCCAGGAATAAATAAGGAGGGATATGTAATTGGTCAACCGATAAGGAGGAGACCGTGAAAAATATCAAGGTGGATATCGCAAAAACCAGGTATTCGAGGAAGTTCCGGAAGGAAACCGCAAAGAGTATTTGGCCCGCAATCAACAACGTTACAAAGCTGGATCTCAACTGATTGAGATAAGCCAGGACGATCAGGGCGAGATAAGCAAATAAATAGACCAGAAAGGCATAGTCAGCCAGACGGTTACGTACATGCTTGAAGATAAAGGAGAGGATGCCGAGCCAAATGGACAAAGCTCCGGCAGAAAAATACAGAATGGGCGGACAGTAAATCGTAGGAAACCATTGATTGAGAATCCAACCCAGCCCAATTCCTAGCGCACCCCCTAACATCAGCATCCATCGCAGAATGCGCGGGTCGCTGGTTAGAAAAAAGTGGGAACTAAGGGAACTGTGCTTTTCTTCCATAAAATGTCAGGAGCCTTTGACCGGAAAAAGCTCCGCCTACAAGGTAAGAAAAGCCCCGGAAATTTCTGAGGTAGAAAGCGAATTGTACCAAATGCCCGTTTTTAGCCGGGGATGGCTATTGAGGCGTTGGTTCAAGGACGGGACGCAGCTTGAATCCTTGCTGTCTGAGCAAATTAACCACCCCATATTCCCCGCCCAGATGACCGGCACCAACGGCGATAAACAGTTTTTCTTTTTTGCCCATTTCCTTGATCAAGGGAATCCAATTCTCATTCCGTTTTTTTAACAAGAAATCCAGGCTACCTCCTAATTGCTGGTCCCCTTCCATGAGTTCCATCATGGAGGTGAGATCCTGATTCCGGTAGATCTCCACCATCTGCTGGAAGACCTCACAGCCTTGTCCAGGATTATCTACCGCCTCCATGAGAGATTCAATCTGCACATCCATGGGAATTTGATCCAGAGCCGCTAATTGTTCCTTTACTGTTTCCAGACCGGAAACGGGTTTATCCATCCGCTTGAATCGTCTTTTGAAATACATTTCGTAGGACTGCTGGGAGCCGGTTTGGCAATCCTGACCAGAAAGCATCTGCGCCAGAAAAAAGGGCTTGATCCGCCCCATCATGGGGTTGCCCAGGTCCATCCCCATATTTTCCTTCATCATTTGATCCAAGCGGTCATATTGCGCTTCAGAGAGCACATCCTTCAAGGACTGCCCCTTGGGTAACATCACACCACGGAAGGTGCTGAAGATAGATGAAAGGCCCATATTCATGGACAATTCCATGACCAGATGATCAGACTTTTTCATAGCTGCCTCCACCGCTTCCAGGATAAAAAAATCGTCCCGTGGGATCATGTGGATGGTTCCATACAGATATGATTTTTTAATGCCTTTTCCTTTGATTTCCCATAGAAGCGCATTTTCCTGAGGCGGGTTGGGTTGAGCCCAACTCCATAAGGCGGTTCCTCCGATGAGGCATGCGCTAAGCATAAAACGGATCAAGGGGGAAATACTGCTGCGAAATTGAATACCCATGGTTGACATAACATTACGGTCCTACCCTCCTCAGGCCAACGCGCGATGCTTCCAGACGTAAGGCTTCAAGGGCACTTAAAGATACGCAGGGAGCGGGAGATGTAAAACAAATCGGAGGAAAGAGACGAGGGTAATCCTGCCATTATTCAGCCAAAACCGGACGGACGGTCAGGCCAGCCTTTCTTAGCCGATGGAGCAGGCCATATTCTCCTGGCAGCAAGCAGGCATTAATGGCTAACAACATACAATCTTTGCCCAGGCTCCATTTGAGCGCCTTTAACCAGTTTTCAACCCGACTGGCTTTCATATAGGAAAGGTTATCTCCCAGATTGGGGGCATCCATGGCCAGCCATTCAACCGCATCCAGATCACCTGCTCGATAGGCGTCCAGCAAGGCCTGAAATCTTTGGTCGAGTTCCCCTCTTTTTTCCCAATGACTCATCAGGCTATCTGCTTGCTCCAAGGCAGAAAGCCCCTCTACGCTGTAGGTACGCGACCATTCTGCTTCCAGAGATTGGAAAGGCTTTTGGATATTTTCATACAAATAAACCTCATAATCCCGAGGCTCGTAGCTGGTTTTTCTCCGCAGACAATAATCCGCTAAAACCTGCTGAGCCAGGAGCGCGTGAGGATACCGCAACTGATATTGGTACTGGGTGAGGATGGTGGTGCTATCGGTGAGGTACTGCTCGAAGCGGCGGAGGGTTTTCTTTTTGTAGAAGGTGGACAAAGTGGAATCATGCGGGGTGCTGCCCCGATACAAATGATCCAATTCCAGGCTGTAAGGATTAATCTCCATCAGCCATTTATCGCAAGCCTGTACACAGGCATTGAGTTCCGTAGGCAGGAAAAAATGTGCGCCCGGTACGCGCTTCAGGATGCCATAGATATAAGTAGGCTTTTCCATCTCGGGTCCGCTAACCTCCCACACCAGATGGTTAGTTTCCTGCACTTCTACGATGCCACGCTGCAGATCTTCTATGTTGAGGAAATTACCGGGTTGACTCCAGGCCACCACCGGAAAAAAAAGAAAAGATGTAGTAAAAATGAGTAGTCGCAACATAATTAAAATCCCTTTACCCGGAGCAGAGATACCCCAGGCACCTTAGTGTTGCCTACTTAAGTAACGAGAAAAATTGCTATTTATTCTCCGAAGTTCAACAGGGTTTCTTCAATGATGTTGCAGCAGGTGTCCATTTGCTCATCAGTGATGATCAAAGGAGGCGCAAAGCGAATGATGTTGCCGTGGGTGGGCTTGGCGAGCAAGCCATTTTCGGCCAATTCCAGGCAGATGTTCCAAGCCGTTTCGCTTTCCTCGGTATCATTGATCACCACCGCATTCAGAAGACCTTTGCCCCGTACCTTGACCACTAGATCAGGCCGCTTTTCTACCAGTTGTTGCATCCGATCTCTGAAGACCTGACCCAGTTTCTCGGCACGCTCTGACAAGTCTTCTTCTACCAAGACTTCCAAGGCTGCGACGGCTACGGCACAAGCCAAAGGATTTCCTCCATAGGTAGAACCGTGTTCGCCGGGCTTAATGCTCAGCATGATTTCATCATTGGCGAGGATCGCGGACACCGGCAGCACGCCTCCTGAGAGGGCCTTCCCTAAGATCAGAATGTCCGGCTTCACCCCTTCGTGATCACAGGCCAACATTTTTCCGGTACGAGCTAGTCCCGTTTGCACTTCATCAGCGATGAAGAGAACCCGGTGTTTTTGGCAGAGGTCATAGGCCTTTTTCAAGTAGCCCTCATCCGGCACCACTACCCCTGCTTCTCCCTGAATAGGTTCTACCATAAAACCCGCCACATTGGGGTCTTGCAGAGCATTTTCGAGAGCCTCCAGGTCGTTGTAGGGAATAATTTGGTAACCAGGCATATAGGGTCCAAACCCCGCATAGCTACTGGGGTCTGTAGAGGAAGAAATGGCAGCCAGGGTCCGGCCCCAGAAATTCCCTTCTACGAAAATGATTTTCGCCTGATCCTTAGGAATGCCTTTGACCGTATAAGCCCACTTTCGGCAAAGTTTCAACGCAGTTTCACCACCTTCTACCCCCGTATTCATGGGCAGGATTTTATCATACCCCAACAGTTCCGTGATGTATTTCTCATAAGGCCCCAGGACATTGTTGTAAAAAGCCCGTGAGGTCAGCGTAAGCTGCTGTGCCTGGTCTGTCAGCGCCTTGAGAATTTTAGGATGACAATGCCCCTGATTAACGGCAGAATAAGCAGAAAGAAAGTCATAGTATTTTTTACCCTCAGGACTCCAAAGATGAACCCCTTCTCCCCGGGAAAGGACCACGGGTAAGGGATGATAATTGTGGGCACCATAGCGGTCTTCCAGACGAATGGCATCCTGAGAACTTGTTGCGGGTTGATAAGTAGTCATATTCATTCCAAAATAGACCGCAACTTACGAATTCATCTCGAATTGGGCGGTACGTTCCCCCAACTATTCCCACTTAATTTTCACGTACCAGGGTGCGGAAGGTAAAGGCGTATTCGTGTCGGTCATCGGCTTGCCTAGCATCGACTTCCTTGATTTCCCAGGCTTCCGGATTAGGCAGCGTGAAAAAAGTATCTCCATCCACTTCGGCATGCACGACCGTTTCGTAAATCAGGTTTACAAAGCCCTTCTCAATAGATTCTTTATACACACCGGCTCCACCCGTAACGCAAACCTCCGGCTCATCCTTGACCAGTTCCAGGGCTGCTTCCAGCGAATGCACGATGTCGATCCCCGGAGCGGAAAAGTCCGGGTTGCGGGTGATCACAATGTTTCTCCGTTTAGGTAACGGCTTACCCAAAGCTTCGAAAGACTTTCGCCCCATGATGATGGGTTTGCCAATCGTTTTTGCCTTAAAGAACTTAAAGTCATCAGGCAGGTGCCAGGGGAGATCCCCATCCTTACCGATGACCCCATTTTCAGAGACAGCATATATGGCGGAAATGATTTGTGACATAGGGTCCATGCTTGAAGAAGGAACAGAATTGCTGGCGAAATTATAAGTTTTTGGGATTCATAAGAAATCCATACAACGCTTTACAGCTTTCCTGTATCTTTGTAGCGATGAAAAACCTCGGTACATCTCTCATCATGGTCTTTGGGCTGATCCTGCTATTGGGAATCAGCAATTCGTCCTGTCAAGAAGAAGAACGCCCTCCTGCAGACATGCAGCGTATGCAGGAAATTCTGCGTGAACTTCACCTGGCGGATGCCTGGGTTGAACTCCGTTCCGGCTCTGTCGGTGTCAGAAACCGAGCCCGCGCCGAGGTGTACGATACTATTTTGGCAAATTTTGGCCACAATCGCACAACCTTTTACGAGGACTATCAGTATTATTTGCAACGGCCTGCTCTCCTGGATACGATCTACGAAAGATTGATTCAGGAATTGGACGACAAAATCGCTGACAAGTACAAAGACATGCAAGACGGAAAGGGAAGACCCAATATCCCCAGGACTACTTCTCCAAAATTCCAGCGCTTGCCTGATAACATCAACGAAGAGAAACTAAAACTCCAACCCTGAGCGGCTCCGCTAAGTCGCCCTCCTGGAGAACATCATGCGCTGCGCACATCCACATACGAACGAAAAACTAGGGTTTGATGCGGTCCTAAAAGTCCTATCCGGCTACCTCTACAGTGAGGAGGCCCGGCAGCTTCTGACAGACCTGAAACCGACCAGTAAAGTCGAGGCTCTACTACCCGAACTCAAAAGAGTGGCGGAGTTTGTGGAAATGACCCAACTGGATGATCCCTTTCCACTCCGATCTTATGTCGGCATAGGAGGTGTCTTGGACAAGCTCACAGTCAAAGGTAATTGGCTGACTAGAGAAGAGCTTTGGCGGGTTCTGGGGTGGATGAAAAATATCGCGGAAGCGCGAAGCTATTTCAAAAGCCGGGAAGAAGCCTATCCTCACCTTCATAAATGGGTGATGCAGGGTAGTTTTAGTCCGAAGCTCATGACCCATCTGGAAAGCATTCTGGATGAAAGGGGCAACATTCGGGACAATGCCTCGCCTGCCTTGGCGGGTATCCGCAAAGCCAGTACTACGGCTGCCGGAAAGCTGCGAAATACCCTGTATCGGATTCTGCGCAAGGCCAACCAAAATAACTGGTCCCTGGAAAAGGAAATTACCATCCGAAATGACCGACTGGTGATCCCCGTAAAGGCAGACTTTAAAGGACGAGTGCCCGGTTTTGTACAGGATATTTCCCAATCTGGCGGAACCGTCTATGTAGAACCCACCGAAGTCCTGCCCCTCAACAATGAGGTCAAGGAACTCAAAATCAGGGAACACAACGAAATCATTCGGATTCTGCAGCAAGCCAGTGCCCTGTTGAGCGAAGAGGTCGAAAGCCTCAGCCGTTTCAAAGCGGTCATGGCCCGGCTGGAATGGATTCAGGCCAAAGCCCGACTGGCGCAGGATTTGGATGCGGTCTTGCCCAAAGTTCAGCAGGAGAACCAGGAGATGCATTTGCTCGAAGCCTATTATCCGCCTCTGCTGCTGAAGGCTAAAGAAGAGCAAATCGAGGTCATTCCGCTACAGGTTCACCTCACCCGAAATCGGCGCATCCTGATCATTTCCGGCCCCAATGCCGGCGGTAAATCCGTCGCCTTGAAAACGATCGGCCTGCTACAACTCATGTTGCAGTCTGGCATGCTCGTGCCCGTCAGTGAGGAAAGCAGTATGGCGATTTTTTCCAGCCTGTTTCTGGATATAGGAGACGAGCAATCCGTAGACAACGACCTTTCGACCTATACTTCCCGCCTCTTTCAATACCGGAAAATGGGCGACCAGATGAATTCCCAATCGCTTTTTCTGGTGGACGAATTTGGGTCGGGTACCGATCCCAAACAAGGAGGCGCCATTGCAGAAGCTTTTTTGGAACGCTTTGTCCGTCAGGGGGCTACCGGGGTGATTACCACCCACTATGGCAACCTCAAGGATTTCGCCGAAATCACCAAAGGAGTAGCCAACGCCGCCATGCAATTTGATCAAAGAGGACTCAAACCTACCTATGCCCTGATTGAAGGCATGCCCGGTCGGTCTTATGCCTTTGAGATGGCCAAACGCGTGGGCGTACATCATTCCATCATCCGTCAGGCCGAAAGTAAAGTAGGACAGGATGAGTTGAATACCGAAAAACTCATCAAAGAGCTGGAACGCAAAAACCTGAAGCTCAGCCGCAAAGTGAATGAAAATGCCAAACAGGAAGCCAAGTTGGAGCGTCTGGTCGATGAGTATGAGAAAAAAAGTGAAGCCCTCAAGCGGGATAAAAAGGAAATAATCCGCAAGGCCAAGGCAGAGGCCAAAGGATTGATCGAAGGAGCTAATAAGCGTATTGAGAATACCATCCGTGAGATCAAGGAAACCAATGCGGAGAAAAAAGCCACCCAGGAGGCTCGTCGGAAATTAGCTGCTTCTGCCCCGGAAGTGCCCGAAGCGCAGGAAGAAATCTCCGAAGGGCTTGAACAAACAAGCGGGAAAAAGCGCAATCGCAAAGCCGGTGCCTCCCGCCCCAAGAAGCCAAGCATTGAGATTCTGGCGGATCAAAAACCCGTTGAAGGGGACTGGGTGAAACTCAAGCAGTCTTCTACCACCGGAATTTTGACCGACATCCAGGGCAAAAAAGGCGTGGTCGAAAGCGGCGGCCTACGCATCAATGTCAAGCTGGATCAGCTGGTTAAGATTAAGAGCCCTAAGCCTGAAAAAGAAGCCTCCGCCATCCGCGTGATTGGTGGTATCAGTCCGGTTCAGGCTCGCTCACAATTGGACTTGATGGGCAAAAGGGTGGAAGAGGCCCTGGTTGAAGTGGATCGTCTGGTGGATGAAGCCCGACTGTCTGGCTTGACCCACCTGAGAATCCTCCACGGTAAAGGCAATGGTACCCTGAGGCAAGCCATTCGCCATCACCTGCAAAAACATCACGCTCCCGCTTCCCTTGAAGATGCGCCGGTGGAGCTAGGAGGAGCAGGTTGGACCATCGTAGAGTTGGGAGAATAAAGTCATCCTTTCACACATACGTCATCCTGAAATAGTATCTGACTTACTGATACTCAGATCAGGTCTTACCCAACCCCAGGAGACCCCGGATAAGTCTTTCCCACCAACAAAAAACCCATCACCGCGCCAAGCCCAAGGGCTTTCCCTGTGCCTGCGTCTCCGCTTCGGGTAAGATCTCACAATTGTCCCAAAGGCCCGTTTCCAGGGTTTGTGCATAGGAAAGGGGGAGTTGTTTTTCCCGCATCAGCTTCGCGGCGGTCTGGTGATCATAAGTGAGTTTGTGGTGCATAAAGGTCCAACCAAAAACCGTTTCCTGGAGGATCATGTACCAGACATGGGGCTCGCCATCATTGGCGGGCATGCCGATCACCCCTGGATTGAGCCAGGCTTTTCCATCCTGCATGCTATGAAAAGGCAAGCCACAGTGGCCCGCCAGGATAACGTCTGCTTGTGTAGCCTCAAAGTTCGCTTGTTTGGTTGACCAGGGCGTGGAAGCAAACACATAATCCGCTTCCTCAAAATAGGACCCATGCACGACCAGGGCTTTTTTTCCCGAAAAAGAAAATTCCAGAAAATCCGGCAGCCCTTGCATCCAGTCAATCGAGGCTTGGCTCAGCTGACTTTGAGCATAGGGATACCACTGACGAGAAAAAAGGTCGCAGCGACCGCCCGGGCTAAAATCGCAGCCACAATCTTCCGCGCCTTCCCCAAGCTGGATTTCCACATTACCCAGAATGACAGAAATGCCCCAGTCCCGGATCGCCTGCACGGTCTCTTCTGGCTGGGCACAATAACCAACCACATCCCCGGTACAGATGATTTGTTCGGGTAAAAAGCCCTGTTGGGATGCTACTTCCTGCATGGCCTGCAGGGCTTGCAAGTTGCTGTAAACCCCACCAAAGATCAGCAGGGGTCCGTTAAGCTCGCCCAGCGACTGGGTAATTTTTTCTCTTGCCATAGATTGACCAACCATAAGGAATGAAATAAAAAAACACACAACATCCGGTTCCTACCAGATTGGCGGAGAGCAGGTCGCCATACTTACCGGGAAACCAAGTCCAGGCGTCAGGCCAGTAGCCCATGGCCAGAACCACGCCTGTGGCGACGCCTGCCCCCACCGCCAGATAAAAGGAAAGCGGGGGAGCCTTGAGCCACCAGCCCAGGAAGATGGGAGCCAGCCCGATGACCATGGTGCCACTAATCGTAGTAGCGGATAAAATTTCCGGCCCGGCAAAAACAGGCAACGTACCCAAGAGGGCTACCACCGCCATGGCCCACCTCCCTTTAGAAACCGTGGCTTCGCCACTTTTGCCCAAATCCACCACCCATAACTTAGCGGAAGAGGAAAAGGTGGAATCTAAGGTCGAGGCGGCAGAAGTAATCATGATCACATTCATGACCAGCATGATGCCCACCCCCAGCAATTTGCTTACCTCCACCGGAGCCTGTCCGCTAAGCCCTTCCATTTGCCCAAATATTCCCACAAAGCTAAACAGCATAATACACACCGCCCCTACTACCGCTGCCCAGAGATAGGCCTTTAGGGTAAGTTTGGGGGGGCTGATAAAGCCCCGGTCGGTGAGGACAGGATCGTGGAAAGGATAGCTCAAGGATTGCAAAACCGCCACCCAAAGCAGGTTGACGCCTGTGGCCAGGGTCCATTCTCCACTGCCTAGGAAAGCACTCACCTGCCCGCCAGAGCGGGGGATGATCACCCCTAAAATGATGGCCAGCAATACGCCAAAAAGCAGCATTTGAATGGCATCGGTTAAGAGCGAAGAGCTGAGTCCTCCTTTGAGGGTGTATGCCAGCGTCAAAGCCGTGAAAACCAATACCGCGGCATAGTAACCGCCACTTCCCGCCGCTCCAAAATAACTCCCAATCACCATGGTATTCGACCAGACTTCATTGAACAGGCGAAAAGCAATCAACAGGCTAAATACCCAGACCGCCCCTCTACCAAAGCGACTTTGCAGAAAATGATGAATGCTGTGAAAGCCTCCCCGCGTTCTCAGTTGGTAGATCACCCAGCCCGCCACCACGAAAGACAAATAATAACCGGCATAGGCTACGCCACCTACCAAGCCGAAAGACAGGCCCAGATTGGCGGCATTGGTGATAGATTTGGCAAAAATCCAGGAGATGACCAGGCTACTGGCCAACATCCAAAAGCCGGGCTGTTGACCGTCTTTTTGGGTAGCTGAAAAGAAGGCTGTCAGTTCCCGGGCTCGGGGAGCCAGGAACCACATCAGCAGCCCCAGTCCAATCACCAAAGCCCATTGCCAGTATAAGATTTCTTTGAGCATATCAGCTTTGCTGTGGGCCTATTGTTCCCACCACCCTTTGCTATTGTGGCTATCCCCTCCGATACGGCTCACCGCCTGGGCATAATTGGCGCCATTGGCGGCTTGCTCGCTCTCCGGGTAGCGAAAGCGCACCGGAAAGACATCATTGTTCAAGTTGTCCTTAGGTACTTCCAGTACTGGATAACCCGTACGCCGAACCTCGATCCAAGCTTCGTAGCCCTGCATAAAGAGGGCCAGCCACTTTTGGGTGAGGATTTTTTCTAACGCAACTCCACTATCCAAAGAGACTTCTCCCCGACTAAAGTAACCTACTGGCAAGGCCACTGCATACTGGGCAAAGGCTGCGCTAATCCCTGCCTCATAAAAGGCTTTTGTATCGCCGGAGATCAACCCTTTTTGAGTGGCTTCCGCTAAAAGAAATTGCACCTCAGGATATCCGATAAAGATCGCATCCAATCCATCGGGCATATCTCTAAAGCGGGCACCCAGCAGCGAAATATCGCTGAGGTTATAGGCATTTTGGCTTTCCCGACTCAGTCCATTGGGGAGTCCCCTGTAAGCAGGGTTGCCATTGGCTACGCTGGTGAGGGTAGGCTTAAAATAAGCGGCAGCACGAGGATCATCTAACTGGTCAAAGACCGTTTGAATCCGGGCACTCATGCGCACATCAGAATAACGGCCGTCGCGTTCGTTGAAAATGAACCATTGGTTGGGGGCTGAGGATAAATAAGGCACAGCTGCATTTTCATCCGCAGCCTCAATCAATTCGCCACTGGCGAGCAGGGCACTTACCTCCGAGCTTACCTCAACCTGTCCACTGATACGAATCAGATAGCGCAGGCGCAGGCTGTTAGCAAAGCGGACCCAGGCGCTGAGGTCGCCGCCATACATGATGTCTCCTTCCAACCTATCTGCCGTGGATTTCAGCAAGGGAACGGCTTTTTCCAGTAAATCCAGCACCCCATTTTCGCCCGTATAAATTTCCTCTTGGGTATCGTAAACCGGGGTAAAATTTCCGTCTTTCGCCTGAATGGCCTGCGAAAACGGGACGTCATTCCACAAGTCGGTGAGCATGGCGCCCAGATAGGCTTTCATGATCATGCCGACCGCTTGATAAGCATCGTTATCCGGAGCTACTTCCTGCATAGCTTGCAGGTCATTGAGCAAGCGATATGTAGCATTCCATAGTTCCGTATTGCTCCCCAGGTCATAGCGATCTATGGGTAAAAACTCCAGGTTACTGGCTTGTTGAGCCAGGAAATTTCCACCTAACCAGCCTTGCATCATTTGGTTGTTGGCGGCTTGCCAGAGCACATTGGACAGCAAAAACTGGGCGTCTACCTGCTCAGGCGCGTTTGGATTTTGATTGACTTCCTGAAAAGATTCTTTACAGCCCGTGGCTGCCAGGAGCAGGAGTATCAGGCTGAGGATATAATTCATTGATTTCATTGTTCTGTTTTTTTTAGCCCGACTATAATTTGATCCGTAAACTCACCCCCAGACTACGGCTGGAAGGGTAGGCCATGTCCTCTACGCCATAGGCGAAGCGACGGCCTTGCATGGTACTGAGCTCCGGGTCTACGTTGGGATTTTCGGTAAAGAGCAGCACATTATTGGCGATCAAGGCCAGGCTGGCCTGACCCAGTCCCCATTTCTGAGTAAGTCCGGTTGGCAGGTCGTAGGACAGGCTGATGTTCCGCAGTTTGACATAGGAGGCATCAAAAGTCGCCGTGGCTTCGTTGGCCCGGTTATAATACTGTCCGTAGAAATCGCTGGCGGCAATCCGACTGGTATTTTCTACATATTGGGGTTCGGCAGTCGTGCCGATATTGGTTACTCCTTCGCCGATTACGCCTTCTTCCCGGCCAGGCAAGGTACTGGCTAGCACCCCTGAAGTACTTCCGATAGAAAAGAGTCGGGACAAAATGATGCCCCCCTGACGCCAGTCAAAAAGGAAGGAGAACTTGAAGTTTTTATATCCAAATTCATTGTTGAGCCCCATGATGAAGTCTGGATTATAATTGCCTAGCAAACGGAGGTTGGGATCACGAACGGGAATCCCGTTGGCATCGTAAACATCTTGCCCTTCATGTTGCAGAATGCCGGTGCCATACATATCCCCTACTCTCCCCAGGTTGGGATTGGCGACAAAAAAGACCGCGTTTTGGGTGCTGTTATAGACCGAAGAAAAACCTGTTACATAGTTCTCTACACCTTCGGGCAATTCCATCACAAAGCTGCGATTGGCAGCAAAATTAGCTGTGGCCCGCCAGTAAAAGTCCGCCCCCTGGTAGAGGCCAACGGACAAACTCGCTTCCAACCCCCGGCTCCGGATTCTCCCGCCATTGATGACCCGCTCCACATAGCCACTGGCCGCCGAAGTGGGTAGCTGTATAATCTGATCCGTAGAGACATTTTGGTACACACTCACATCCAGCCCCAGTTTATCCTGCCACAACCAGATTTCCCCTCCGAGTTCTACCGCTTGCATGCGTTCAGGGCGCAAGTTGGCATTCAATAAGCCCGCGGTTTTGGTTACCAGCGGGAAAGCGCCATAATTTTGATTGAAAGCAAATGTATTGGTCAATTGAAAGGGCTCGGTATCATTGCCCACGCTGGCTCCACTGAGTCGAAGCTTGGCATAATTGATCACCTCAGGCATTTCCAGTAGCTCTGACAAAACCAGGCTGGTAGCTGCGGAATAGTAACCAAATGAATTCTGGCCGGCAGGCAAGGTACTGGACCAGTCATTGCGAAAGGTGAGGTCAAGATAAATAGCCTTGTCATAGGCCAGTCCCGCCAGGGCATAGGCGCTGTTGATTCGCTTAGCGAGCTTTTCCTGGGTAATGACCAGGGGAATGCGGGAGTTTTCAAAATTATAAATACCTGGCAGAGACAATTCGCCAGCTTCGGTGCTTTTGTAGTCCAACCGCTGCTCCATCGCATTCCCGCCTAAGCCAAGGTTAAGGTTCCAGTCATTGCCAAGGGCTCTCTGATAAGAAAGTAGTACATCGGTATTGATTTCCCGCGCAGTGATTTCATCCTCCCGATAGCCGCCTTGTTGGAATCGCTGCGAACTAAAGGCCCTTTTGGAAGCGCGGAGATCATGATAGTAATCCATGCCTGAACGCAAGCGGAGATTCAGGCCTTCCGCCAAGGCATAATTGACGCTGATGTTCCCCAAGACCCGATCTTTCACAAAACCATTGGTGTTTTCGAAGACGGAAAAATAGGGATTGTCCATCCAGCGATAGTTGTAGTTGAATTGCTCAAATCCTTGCTGCCCGGCCTGCCAGTAATCTTCCAGAGAAGCGGTGTTGGCTTGTCTACCCATCCAGGTAAAAAGATACATGGGGTTCTCACTGCCATAGCCCAGGGCGGGACGATGGGTGGAAGAGGATTGGATATAATTGACGAAAGCCCGGGTACTGAGACGGCTGTTGAGGCTTTGGGAGAGGTTTAGGGAAAGGCTGTTGCGGGTCAGGTCGGTATTGGGAATCACCCCTTTGTTATCCAGTCGGGTATAGGCCATGCGTACCCGGGATTTCTCACTGCCTGCGGTGAGGGCGATGTGATTATTGAAGGTAAGGCCGGTCTGGAAAAAATTCCGCACATTGTCCGGGTTAGCGACCCAGGGCGTGGGGGTAATCTCATTGCCATTGCGCGCGAAAATATCTCCGGCCCGGACGGGATTGCCTTCGGCATCAGTCGAGGGGCTATCAAACTGCTTGATGAGTTGTCCATTGAGGGCGGGACCAAAACTGGTGATGCCCCCATCATTTTCGCCTGCTCCAAAGCCATCTTCATAGGAAAACACCCCGCCTGCTCCCTGGCCGTAGCCATTCTGGAACTCGGGGAAGGTCAAGAGGCTCTCCACCGTCAGGCTACTGTGGAGCGAAATGCCCACTCCCGGTCCAGGTCGGCCTTCTTTGGTTTGAATCACCACTACCCCATTGGCTGCACGGGAGCCGTAGAGGGCGGCGGCTCCTGCGCCTTTGAGAACAGAAATGGAAGCAATATCATCTGGACTGATTTCAGCCGCGCCATTGCCATAGTCTACTTCCTGAAATTCTGCTTCCAGGTTCTCTGTATTGTTGGCGTAGAGTTCGTTGTAGATGGGCACGCCATCCACCACGAAGAGGGGTTGATTGGTGCCGGACAAGGAATTCTCTCCTCGAATGACTATGCGGGCGGAGGAGCCTACACCAGAAGAGCCATTGGTGGTTTGAACCCCGGCAATTTTGCCGGCCAGAGCATTGACCAGATTGGTTTCCCGCACCCGGCTCAGGTCCTCATTATCCAGTTTTTGGACGGCATAGCCGAGTTCTCGACGAGCGCGGTTGATGCCCAAAGCCGTGATAACCACCTCTCGGTAATCATCCAACACTTGAACCTGCATCTTCAGATCGAGGGGATTCCCCACCTGAAAAGGGACTTCCTGCCGTAGATAGCCTACAAAACTCAGAACCAGGTTCCCGGATTCCCTTTTTACCCTTAAGGAAAAGGTCCCATCCTGCTGGGAAAGGGTTCCATTAGCCGTGCCTTTTTCGACCACTTGCACCCCAATCATCGCTTCTCCGGTTTCAGCATCCTGAATGGTGCCTGTCACCAGTAGCTCCTGCCCAAAGGCAGAAAGTATGCCCAGGCATAAGCCTAAGCTCAGTAATAAGGATTTCATATGTACAGCATTGCATACGCAGCCTACAAGGACTCGCGTAATGTGAATGTGAAAAATTTGGAAAAAGGGTCCTCAATGTTTGAGGTCCCAAAAATTAGGAGAGATGAACCGGGAAGGTAGGAGGAGCGCGTAAGGCTCGTTGGAGAGAAAAAGTTTCCCAACCCGGACGGATGGGTCGGTGCAATGACGGAAACTGGCGAATGGTTTTTGGCTCCAGCAACATCCGTAATATGGCCATAGGCAAAAAAGGCAGCACTGCCTGTAAGGCCTTATCATCATTGATATCCTGAAAAACGGGCAGGCTGAGAAGTTGCTGGCCCTTTTGAGCTAGTTGATCACAAAGGTCATGATACAGATCAGCTTGTTGCCAATGCAGGGAGATAAAAGCCTCGCGCTGATAACAACGCCGGTTGATCCCAATCAGGTAAAGACCTCCTTCTTTAGAAGGGCCCAGCACCCAGTCCTGCTCTCCTAACTGCCGAGCAGCTCTTCGCAACAACTTTCGGTTGATCCGCGGACAGTCATTGCCGATGACCAGCACCCGCTCGTAGCCCAAGGCCAGGGTATCTTCTACGGCTCCAGCCAGTCTTTCACCGAAAGAATCGCCCCGTTGCTGGGAGGAATAAACAATGTGTAAGGGGAGGTTGGTTTGGCGTGCGGTCTTGATGCTATGGCGAATCAGCCTGCGGGCAATGCGGAGATTGTGCCGCCCCGTTCGATGCGGAACAAAGGCCTTTACCGCAGCTTCTTCCTGAGCTGTCCGGGTAAAAAGTAATATAGCCGTAGTAGAGGCGGGGCCCATGAGTTCACGCAATTTTCTGCTTACAATCCTAAGCGGGAATGGGCGCAATCTATGTCATTGAACCGACAAATGCGATTTAGCAGGCAAATTCGTTATTTTTACAGCAACTTTACTATCCCCCATATTCACGCCACGCATAACCGCTATATTCGTACCTATGCAACGATTTTGGACCCTTTTGCTCGTGATGCTCCTGGTCTTTCCTCTCTATGCACAACCAGTAGCGAAAAAATACCCCAAAGGCATTGACCCTGATGCATTTGAGCGGGTCTATCCCCTTTCCGATGGGATGTCCAGAGTAAAAAAGGATGGAAAAATTGGCTTTGTGAACACCGAAGGGCAAATGATCATTGAGCCCATTTTTGAAAAGGCCGGAGATTTTAAGGAAGGCAAAGCTCCGGTTAAAGTCGGGGGTAAATATGGCTTCATCAATCGGGTGGGCTCCCTGCAGGTGCCGGCTATTTATGACCGCGCCTGGTCTTTTTCAGATAGCCTGGCCATGGTGGTGGTGGACAATCAGTTTGGGTTTATCAACCATGAAGGGCTGGAAATCATTCCCTTGATGTATGATGCGGCTCAGCAACCTGCCGAAGGCATGATCCTGGTTACCAAGAACCGGAAACGGGGATACTACAACACCAAAGGGCAACTGAAAATTCCGTTGACCTATGATGAGGCCTGGCCTTTTTTCCAGGAAAAAGCTAAAGTCCGATTAGGAGACGATGAGTTTTATATCAATCTGCAGGGGCGTTGTGTGCAGGATTGCCCGTAATGGATAGAGCCACGAATTATCGAATGGAAGACGAATAGCTTTTGATTCGTCCCTAATTCGTGCATTCGTGGCTCAATAAAAAAAGCCACAAATTATCGAATTAAAGCCGAATGAATGGGTGCTAGGATAGATGCTGGATAATGGCCTCCATGTTCAGGGCCTGTTGGCTGCCTTCTTTCATGTTTTTAAGCTGGTACTGTCCGCTGGCTGCTTCATCAGCCCCTATGATAAGGGTAAAGGGAATGCCCTTTTTGTCCGCGTACCCAAACTGCTTTTTCATCTTGGCCGCTTCAGCATAATATTCTGCGCCTATGCCTGCACTGCGTAGCTGGTTGAGAGCCGCCAAGGCCTGAAGACGCACCTCATTGCCAAAGTTCACCACCAATACCTTCGTACTGGTGCTGGGAATTTCTCCAAAGAGGTCGAGTTCTTCCATCACATCATAAATGCGATCGGCGCCGAAAGAGATGCCCACGCCTGATAATCCAGGCCGACCGAATACCCCTGTAAGGTCTGCATAACGCCCGCCTCCACAAATGCTGCCGATTTTGACATTATTTGCTTTGACTTCGTAGATCGCTCCGGTGTAGTAGTTGAGCCCGCGGGCGAGCTTCAGGTTAAAATCGACGGTCCCCGCAAAACGAGGGAAAGCGGCATAGGTCTCAAAGATTTCCCGCATTTCCTGGACTCCCAAGGTACCAGCAGGGCTATTGGCGAAGGCTTTTTCCAGAAAATCCAGCTTCTCCTCGGCTGTGCCTTCAAAGGTAATCAGGCGAAAAATCTCCTGAGCAGCCGCTGCCGGAATGTCCCGAGCCTCCATTTCGGCCATCACTTTTTCCTGCCCGATTTTGTCCAGCTTATCAATGGCCACGCAAATGTCGGTGAATTTATCCGACTGGTTGACGACCTCCGCAAAGCCTTCCAGGATTTTACGGTTGTTGATCTGAATGGTAAAATCATCCAAGCCAAGTTTTGACAAGGCCTCATCGTAAATGCAGAGGAATTCTGCTTCGAACAGCAGGGAATCAGAGCCCACCACGTCAGCGTCACACTGCACAAACTCCCGATAACGACCCTTCTGGGGTTTATCGGCCCGGAAGACGGACTGAATCTGGTAGCGCTTGAACGGAAAAGTGAGCGCATGCTGGTTCATGACCACAAAACGGGCAAAAGGCACCGTTAAATCGTAACGCAAGGCTTTTTCAGCGATCTGGGGAGTGAGCTTCCGGCTGTCTTCTAGTTCGGTAGCTTTGCGGAGAAAATCACCTGAGTTGAGAATTTTAAAAATCAGGCGGTCTCCTTCTTCCCCATACTTCCCCGTGAGAACCGATAAATTCTCCATGGAAGGCGTTTCAATCGGCGCATACCCATACTTCTGAAAGACCGTTTTAATGGTATCAAAAATAAAGGTTCGGCGCAGGGTCACCTCCGGGAGAAAATCTCTGGTTCCTTTGGGTAAACTTGGTTTCTGGGCCATGTTTTTCTGCTTTAGGCGGCAAAGATAGTATAATTTTTACCGCATTTTTTGTAATTTTTAAAGGGTTCTTTTGGACCTATCTTACGGAAATCAGGTCTTTTGTTTACATTACCTCTTAGAAATAACTTTTAACCCTCAATAGATTATGGATCCAATCACTGGGACCATCGCCATGGTAGGCGCAGCACTAGGCGGACTCGCATTCTTTCG
This sequence comes from Bacteroidota bacterium, assembly GCA_038527215.1. Lineage (GTDB taxonomy): Bacteria > Bacteroidota > Bacteroidia > J057 > J057 > JAWPMV01. Next base: position 17,556 of record JBCBGC010000054.1, on the reverse strand, counting down.
TAGCGGATGGTATACCGTCAGACAAAAACAAGCCGCTGTTATTCAGCGCTTTGGCAAATTCCAAGTCGTATCCCCCGCTGGTTTTCACGTAAAAATTCCCTTTGTTGATCAGGTGGCTGGCCGCATCAGCCTGAAGGTTCAGCAGCTGGATGTAAATGTGGAAACCAAAACCCTGGATGATGTATTTGTGCATCTAAAAGTATCGGTACAGTATCAGGTGATCAAAAGCAATGTTTACGCGGCTTTCTATGAACTGGAAGATCCCACTACCCAGATCACTTCTTATGTATTTGATGTAGTTCGGGCCGAGGTACCCAAAATGAAGCTGGACGAAGTTTTTGCCAGAAAAGATGATATCGCCATCGCCATCAAAGGCGAACTGGCCGAAGCCATGGACAATTACGGCTATGGCATCGTCAAAGCCCTGGTTACAGATATCGACCCGGATGAGCAAGTAAAACGCTCCATGAACCGAATCAATGCGGCAGAGCGGGAAAAAGTAGCGGCTCAGTACGAAGCCGACGCAGAGCGGATCAAAATTGTAGCCATCGCCCAGGCGGAAGCCGAAAGTAAAAAGCTGCAAGGACAAGGGATCGCCGACCAGCGTCGTGAGATCGCCAAAGGTCTGGAAGATAGTGTAGAAGCCTTGAATAAAGTGGGCATTAACTCTCAGGAAGCATCTGCCCTGATTGTGGTAACGCAGCACTATGACACCTTGCAGGCCATGGGCTCTACCAATAAGTCCAACCTGATCTTGCTGCCGAACTCTCCTTCCAACGCTAGCGACATGATGAATCAAATGATTACGTCATTTAGCGCGGCCAGCCTGATGGGCGAAGAGCTGAAAAGTGCAGGCTCTATGCAGGAGAAATTACAGGCTTCGAAAAAAAATCCATTTAGCATCGATTCTCCCTCTGGTGAGTAATCGATTCGATAAGCGTTTAAGTATGAGGTTGCCCTGGGGCAACCTCTTTTTTTTTGCCCGCGGCAATGCTGGCTTCCAGCCCAGAAACCCCGCAACACTGGCTTCCAGCCGGTCCAGATTCTGCCAAAGGCCGTATCACTGGCTTCCAGCCGGTCACAGAACAGGGGCTAATCTATTTGTTAGCCCCCGAGTCCTGCCGGCTTGAAGCCGGTGGGTAGGCCTTGACCGGCTGGAAGCCAGTGTTACGGACCGCGACAGGCGGGTGGACCTTGACCGGCTAAATGCCGGTGTGTGAGTGTTGACCGGCTGAAAGCCGGTGCCACGGAACTTGACCGGCTGAAAGCCGGTGCCACGGAACTTGACCGGCTGAAAGCCGGTGGGTGGAACTCAACCAGCTAGAAGCCAGCGGCACGGAAAATCCTTTCGCGCGGGAAAACTTACCGGTATTTCAGTACGTTAAACCATTGCATGAAAGTAACTTGACCTGAAAGGAAAAAGGGACGACCTTCACGCGCGAATAAAAACGACAACCTTATTAATTTTTTTTCCATACATGAAACCAAGCCTATTAATTCTTGCTGCAGGTATGGGCAGTCGTTATGGCGGTCTAAAACAAATTGACGGAGTGGGCCCCAGTAACGAGACCATTCTGGAATATTCCATTTACGACGCCATCGAAGCAGGATTCGGTAAAGTGGTGTTTGTCATCCGCGAATCCATCGAGGAAGACTTCAAAGCTCACTTTGGCGATCGTTTCAAAGACCTGATTGAAGTAGCTTACGTTTTTCAGGAATTAGACAATGTCCCTGAAGGGGTTACGGTCAATCCTGAGCGGGTCAAGCCCCTGGGTACCGGCCATGCTGTACTGGTAGCCGCTGAAGCCATTAATGAACCCTTCGCCGTCATCAATGCGGACGACTTTTATGGACGGGCTGCATTTCAGGTCATGCACGACCATTTGGTAAGCCTCGAAAATACCGACACAGAATACGCCATGGTTGGCTATCGGGTATCTAATACGCTTTCTGAAAACGGCCACGTCTCTCGCGGGGTGTGTGTAACCGATGCAGATTCCTACCTCGAAACCGTAACTGAGCGCACCAAAATCGCTCGCGGAGAAGACGAAACCATTTATTTCGAAGATGAGAGCGGGGAATCTGTTTCCTTGCCGGATGATACGCTGGTGTCTATGAACTTCTGGGGCTTTACGCCACATTACTTCACGCAGACCGGCGCTTATTTCGAAGCCTTCATCAAGGAAAACTTCGACCAGCTGAAAGCAGAGTTTTACATCCCAACCGCGGTGAGCAACATCATCGACAATGGTCAGGGCAAAGTAAAGGTGCTTTCTTCCGACGCTTCCTGGTTTGGCGTTACCTACAAAGAAGATAAAGATCAGGTGATGGGCGCCCTGGCCGGACTGGCCGAAGAGGCGGTCTACCCGAGCCCTTTGTGGTAAGGATCACCGCAATATATTTCCCCCTATGTCCGACCGGACGTAGGGGGATTTTTCATGGTCTACTTACGAAGTTTCGGCAAAGAAAGATCATTGTTTAAGGCCTAAACTGTGTAGATCCACCACCTATGAATTTTCCTAGCTATTCATCAGTTAATCTCTTTATTCGATCCGGACTACGGGAAGTATGAAAAATGTCAAGCACAATCAAGCGCCTACTATTTTTGTCAATTTTATAGATAACCCGGTATTGCCTCTCAAAAATAGCATGACGATAAATCCCTTCAGGATGAGGTAATTCAGGGCAAGTGGGGAAACGAAGAGGAAATTCTTTCAGGGACTCGCAGAAGGAAATTAATTCATCAACATAGTCTATAGCCATTTCGCGACTGAAACGGGTACCATATTGAAAAACATCTTCGAGGGAGGATAAAGCCTGTTGGGTCCAACTTATTTCCATGAAGCCAACCGCTGCCTAACTTCTTCGGTACTCAGTAAATCCAAATCCGACTCTGCCTTTTTTATCCGTTCTTTGAAGGCCTCCATGGACATAGCCTCCCCTGAACCAGCCAGATTTGTTTCCGAAGTTTCAGCTTGCAGTTGTTCCAAAACCTCCTTGACTACCTCCCACTGCTGTTTTTTGGGTAGACTGAAAATATGTTGGATAATTTCTTTTGTACTCATGTTTTAAAGAGATACCGGAGGTTCTATGATTAAATATACGAAGATAACCTGAAAATGATGTTGGGCTAAAGGCTTATCTTCAACCCTATCCTCATGGGTTTTTGCCCCTGGTAAGCGAAGGCAAGGGTACAGGCTACCGGCTCATCGCTCCCCTCCCTGATACAGATAGACAAATTCCAGTAGTTTCACCTCCGTAAGGTCAGGAAATTCGTTCAGGACGTTTTCAGTCAGATTCTTTAAATCAGATTGGGCATCATGATTAATCAATGCCATGACCTGTTCCTTTACGGCAGGTGGGGCATCTTGTAGCGCTACAAAATTCCTTATTTCTGCGAGCGCATCTTTCGGATCTGAGGACTGATGAGCCTCCGTTTGGTGAAAGTCCGCGATCTTTTGAAACAATTCACTGGTCTCCAATGCAAATTCCACGTGTGCTTCCACGACCTTTTCTTGCGCTTCGGTGGGGAGGGAGTCGATCGTTTTTAAGGGATTACGCTGGTTGAGCAATTCCCCTCTCACCAAAAAATCCTTGAAAAACGCCTGGAAATTCTCGCTTTGGGTGACCTCGTCATATAGCAGGTCCTTACTTTCAATGTTTCCAGATTGGAAACAACCGCTAAAGCATAAAAAAACCATTAAACATGTCCAGGCAAAATGTTGTGTCTTCATCTTTTGTCAAGCTTAAGTAAAAAAAAGGATGATATTCATGCCAGGGATACCCAAGGGATTTGCCCCGAAAACTGGTACCTGAGCTGCCTGTAGATGTTGCAGATGAAATGGATTGAATGCCTAAAGCACAAAAAGCCCAACACCCGGCAGAACCAGGATTGTCATTACCAGCATGAATGGAGGGATTTATCTGGAGGGGATCTTTTTACAGACATTCAATCTTACAAAAAAAATATCAACTACTAAAAATATCAATTAACATTTTTTATTTTTAATCTTGATATTAAAAAACATCGAAATATATTATTACAACCGTCCACCCTGTCCCTCCCCCCTCCAAAAAACTCGCCCCTCCCCTTCCTTGAGACAGTTCTTTTATCTAGTTTTCCGCTGCCATTGATCAGACGCCCTATGTCCACCTCCTACCGGAAGTATTCCCTCTTTTTCATCCTGCATCTGCTCCTGCTCATGATAGTGTTACTGGGATTTGCGCCGAGTTTCTTTCTGCGTCCCTTCGGAGAGTCACCGGCCTTGTCCGGAGATTTCATCTTGCATGGGATTGCCTGTACGGCCTGGTTTGTAGCAGTGTGTGGGCAAGCAGTGTTTATTCGGAATAAAAAGCTGGTCCAGCATCGGCTTTGGGGTAGATATTTCAGCTTGTTAGCGCCCCTCATTACGGGTTCTGGTTTGTGGATTATGCGGCATAAAATCCAGCGCTTTCAAGGCTCGGGAGATGGTCTCCCGATGGAGGGACCGGAATCCCCGGCTTTTCAGAGCATGATCATCTGGGGAGAAATCCTCATCCTGCTTTCCTTTCTGGCCCTGGTATATCTGGCCTATCGCGACCGAAATCGCCGCCTTTGGCATCAGCGATGGATTTTGCTGGCTTCAGTCCTCATCGTGCAACAGGCTTTGGTAAGAGTAGGAAAAATGACGGCGGGCCTCCTTGATCTTGATCCAGGCCAAGCAGGCAGCTTGTTTTCGGTCCTCGGGCCTTTGTTGATTTTTACCATCCTGACGATTCATGATCGGCGACGGTTGGGGAAAGTCCACCGAGCTACTCAGCTTTGCTGGACCTGGTATATCGGCCTGCTGGTGGTAACGGTGGTGCTGGCGCGGACGGGTTTAGGCGTCCTTTTGCTCGGCGGATAAAGCATTACGTGCAAGCAAAAATCCCAGGAAGGCTGTTGGCGATAAGCCCTCCTGGGATTTTCTCTATGTTGTAGCGGAACCTTTAGCGCAACAAAGTCACAAATCCCTTCACCTGACGCTCAAAGAAGGTTCGATCTCTATTTTCGTGGTCATAGGTAGCCAAATACATGTACACCCCTTCTGGAGCCTTTTGTCCATTGGGGAGAGAACCGTCCCAATATTCTGTGGGATTAGAGGTGTCAAAGACCATTTTGCCCCACCGATTAAAGATCTGTAAGCGATAGCTCACCATGTCCGTCGCACTCACCGCCAGCACATCATTTCTGCCGTCTTCATTGGGGGTAAAAGCGGTTGGGACAAAAAGCCGCGGCGGGCATTGCTCTTTTACATTGATCTCATCCCCGGAAGCACAGCCGATATCGTCGGTTACCACCACCGTATAGTCTCCCGGCCGTCCTACAAATAATTGTGATTCTCCGCTCCCATCCTGCCAGCGGTAGGTGGTGTGGGTACCGGCATTCAGGTAGAATCCCTTGCCATCACAGATCACCGTATCCTCGCCCAGGTCTATTTCCGGGAAGGCATTGAAGGTAATCTCCTGCACCTTGGGATAAGTGGCACAGCCGGAAATGATGCCAATCACGGAATAGGTACCGGACATAGAGGGATCGGTCGCACTTAAGACGGGAAATTGTTCTTCTGAAAAATAATCATTCGGGCCGGTCCACTCATAGGATGCCCCGGCGAGGTCGGTAGCAAATAGCTGCACCTCCTGTCCTTCACACACCGTGGTGTCGTTGCCCGCCTCCACGGCCTGCCGTAAGGTTACCAGCAGGTCCTGGTAGAAGGTATCAATTTTGTTTTCGCAGAAGTCCACCACGATCAGTTCTACCGGATAGGTCCCTAACTGAGTGTAAATGGTAGTGGGCTCCATCTCGGTGGTGATGGTGCCATCCCCCAGGTCCCAGGTAACCGCGTAGCGATCTTCGGGTAAGCCCGTGCTGAACAGCACTGTGTCATTTAAGCAGGCCCCTACGGGAATAGGGTTGGCATTGATATTTCGGAAGCTGGCTCCTCCGGCATAAGAATAGGACTCTGCATCCCCATAACCGTAGGCGGTGGCAATCATGCCACAGCCGGAAGAGGTCAGGGTATGGGTTCCCACATTGACCACAATCTGGGCGTAGGAATAATCCGGATTTCCAGCCACCACCTGGAAATTAGAGGCCACGCCGTTCCCATCCAGAGAGATGGTACTTACATCGTCGGTTTTGGCCACGATGTTGATGTACTGAACCGTGATATTTTCAAACGAAGAGGAATAAACACTGAAAGTATCCCGGGTTTGCTCTACAGAATTGAGCAAGACCATGGAAGGATCGCCCACCGAACTTTGGCTGTTACAGTTCCGCCCGATGTTGTACTGAGCGATCAGCAAAGGCTTGGAGCCTTCAAAATAAATCGCGTTGCCAGAGACCTGCGCTTCGTAGAAATTTCCTGCGTTGAGATTGGCCACCAGGGACCCGTCCTGAAAGACATCGGTATTGTCTTCGGAAGCCAGAATACGCACCACATCGAAAGAAGCATCCCGGGAAGGAGCCATGACAAACTTTTTGCCCCAGGTATTCACAGGATACATTTGCTCATAGAGATTGTCCATGGTAGCACAGCCCGTCGGCACCTGGGTCCACTTATTTCCGCCATACACGGAAATGGCTTTGTCCGCGACCACATAGCTCCCTGTCAAATCACCGCTGGGCCCTTCATTGGACTGCACCTGGTAGGTTTGTCCCTGATCTAACATGATCGTTTTAGCTCCGCCAGGGGCCATGCCTCCAATCGTATTATCAGCTACCTGAAAAGAAATGGTGGTTTCGTCCTCCGTAGCCACGATCAGAAATTCCGAAGGAAAATCCTCGCCCCCTGAACTATATCCATCATAACTCATGATGTAATATTCCGTTCCGATTGAGCCAGTCGGCAGAATAGTAGCCGCCTCAGACCGGTATCCAAAATACTGATGGGCATAGACCGATATATCTGCGTTGGAGGTAATGTGAATGCCCGTACTGCGTATAGATTCGCTCCCGGTGGTTTCCGCGGAACTGGGTAATTCTACCAGGGTGATATCATTGGCCTGGACGGTAAAGGAGCGGTTCCAGTTGAGACGGGGAATGCTGATTTCCCCCGTAGTATTTTCTCTTCCGGTCAGCATCAGGACCTTGGTGTTGTTCCCAACATCACGGTGCTCCATAAAGCCCATCCAGAAATCTTGCCCCTCCGTGGATTGGCCATAGAGGTTGGAAACCCCCATCAGGAGTAGCAGTAAGTAGTTTTGCCAGTTTTTCATAAGAAGAGAGGTGGTACGTGTAGTGACAAGTTAGACAAAGCCGGGATAAAATGTATTCCCTGAATAGTCGAATTCCTAAAAAAACCCATTACACGTGTTAAACATTTCGAATTTACATATTTTCTATAAAAAAATTATTCTCGATTTTTAGATTATTATCCACCTTTGGAATCTAATGCGAATATGCGTGTAAACCTTCACATGATCCGCTCAACCCAACAGGGGTTGTTGATCTTGCTTCTGATGCTACCTTTTGTGCTTCAGGCACAGAAATTCAGCAGATTCAGTCAAATAGACGGCGAACCCGTCCCTGCTCTGTTACAAGTAGAAGAGGTGATTGAGACGCCCGGCTCGGAGGGATATTTATTGGCCGGGCATTATAAAGCAGCGCTGCCTTCTCTTACCGCGAAGGCTTTTATCATGGAGCTTGACCGCTGGGGAAGAAGCACTTGGACAAAAAGCCTGTATACTACTCTTCCTAACGCAAATAATGGCGTAAAGGTGTCCTCGCTTGCCCTGGATCGTCAGGGAAATATCTATGCCGGCGGGGCCAGTGTGCAGGATATTTTCAGTCCAGGTGGGGGCAGTGAGCGAACCATTACCATGTTAAACGGACAGGGCAATCAAGTGTGGAGTCGCTTCCAGGCGAATCACAGCTTTGACGCCCTCTATTGGGACGAAAGTGCCCTCAGCCTGATCGCTGCCTCCGGGCAGATTGGCAGTTCTAAAGTGGCCACGGACATCATGATCAGTGCTGTGAATGCTAAAGGGACCTATCAGCGGGGCATGACCTTATTAACCAACACCAAAGACCAGGCAGTAAAAATCCTGCCTCAAGCCGCAGGAGGATATATCGTAATAGCAAATGCAGACTTGCTGGGCAAACCACAGCCCATGGTGTTGAAAGTGGCGGCCAATCTGAGCGTGCAATGGGCCTATGCCTATCAAGGCATTGACTCTGTTTGGGTCGAGGACGCAGCCCAGGTAGGAGGAAGGATCGGCCTAACCGGCTACACGAGGAGTGCCAGTAATCTGCAAAAGCAGCCCATTTATATCAGCCTGGATGGACAGGGAAATCTGCAAAGTTTTCAAAAAATTGATGTCCAACAACAAAACGCCCTTGGCCTGGGCGTGGCCCTTTATGATTACGAGGGCATACAAGGGGCGATGATCGCCGGGCAATATCAACCCAGTGGGAGCGACCGGATGCGGGGATTTGTGGCTCACCTGAATCCCTTGGGAGATATCCGCTGGATCAGAGGATATACAGAATATCAGCCCTCAGATATGGCTTATACTTCCCGGCTGAAAACCATCGTGGTTCAGCCTGAACTTGAGACCTTTTTTGCGGCAGGCGAACTTACCTGGTCTGAATATGGGCAACGAACGGTTTCGAAAGAAATCCACCTGGTCCGGGCAGCTATAACTGATGGGCTGATTTATGAAGGTCCGGCCTGCGATGCAGGACTCACGGCCTTGGTGACCCAGGATATCCTGCAAGCCAATCCCGTGGGAACCGGTAGCTTCGGCGGAGCCTGGGCCTCCTTTGGTTACCAACAGGATGATCTCAGTTGGAGCAGCTATACCTGTGCCGTTGGTTTACCCAATCCCATCCCTCCCCTCCCCAGTAGCCAACGAGCGCGCTATGAAAAGCGATTGCTGCCCACCCAAATCCATACCCGAAGAGTAGGCAGCAGCCTGGTATTAAGCCTGGAAACTAAGACTGACGCTGAATTTGAAACGATCAGTGTTTATGGCTTAAACGGTCAGCTACTGGGACGAGCTAAGGTGGTGGCAGGGCAAGAAATATCCGTGAGGATGCCTGGCCTGGCCAAAGGTTTATACTGGCTGGACCTGCGACAGAAAAATGGTCCGGGGATTCGCAAGAAATTTGCCTGGTAGTAGCTAAATAAGCAAAAGCCCGGAACAAACAGGATGTTGTTCCGGGCTTTTGTTTTTTATGCGGATCGGCTCAATCTAGCCGTTTATTATCTCGAAATTGGGCCGTGACGCGCTCACCATTCGCCTTAATGATGGTACCTGAACCGTTTTTCATATCCATGTACCAATTCCCATCGTATTTGGAACCGTCATAATAAGAAAGTACGCCGTATCCCTGCCGACGCCCTCTCACCCATTCGCCCTCGTATCGGTCTCCATTGGTAAAGGTGAATACCCCTTCCCCATGAAAAAAGCCTCTGCGAAATTCTCCCTCATATAAGCCCTCTTCAATCTGGCAGACGCCTTTGCCGGTCGCTTCATTTTCTCGCCATACGCCCTCAAAGGTTCTTCCGCTAATCACGTAAGTCCCCCTTCCGACCCGCTTGCCTTCTACCCAGTTCCCAATATATTCGGTGATAACCGTATCTTTTTCATATCGCCAGGAGCCCTGTCCGTGGTAGCGGCCCAGGTAAAATTCTCCCCGGTATTCTTCCATGTGGTCTCCTCCCATCATGACCTGATAGCCGGTCCCGGTTTTCTGTCCTTCTACCCAACCTCCTACATAGGATTGGTTGGTGCGGGTCAAAGAGCCCTGTCCATGCTTTACCCCATCTTTGAACTCTCCTTCATAAATGGAGCCATCTGCATAGGTATATTTGCCAGTTCCCTGCCGGCGGTCGTTGATCCAGGAGCCGGTATACATATCTCCGGTTTTGGCAAAATACATGCTTCCGGAACCCTCCATGATGTTCTGCTTCCAATCCCCTGCATACATATTGCCATTCTTAAAATGGTAGGTTCCCTTGCCATGACGCTTGCCATTCTGGTAACCGCCAAGATATAAGGTATCTCCGTCAGGGCTGACGAGCAATCCCTCACCGTGGGGCCTGCCGTCCAATACTTCGCCTATATATCGTACACCGTTGCTGTACTTGATGGTGTCAACCTCGCCTGCGGTCTGACCTCTTTCAGTCCTTTTGCGAGAGGATTTATCTTTTTTCTGGGCTTGTATGGGAATAGCAAGGCAAATGATCAATAAGGAGAGCACCAATGATCTTTGCATCATAAATCTGTGTTTATTGCGTGGTTTCGGCATTTAAAGATACCATTTATCTGTAACCTCCTAACGAAGAAGGGGAAAAAAACTGCTATTTCAAGGGCAAGAAACATGCATTTTCGCCATCACTTTTGTCATCTCTCTGAGGAATTTGTTTCTCTCCTCAATAGCTGTTATATTTGAAGCATAGCCTTCGATGGAAGGCTATATTTATCAGATAGTCAACCAGTTAAAAAGACAATCAAACACGGCCTACATTCATGCAACAGGTACTCAATTTATTAAAAAAATACGGTCAGACCTTGCGAAATGCCAGTTTCACCAAATACTTCCTGGTATTGGCGCTGGCGGTGGTGTGGATGGTGTTTTTCGATCGATATAACTTGATTTCCCGGCAAAAAGTTGCGGACCAGATTGAAACCCTAAAAGCGGACAAGGCACATTACGAGCAAGCCCTCATCAATCTGGAGTCTCAAAAACGAGGCATGACCGAAGCAGAGGAAGTGGAGCGCATTGCCCGGGAAAAATATCACATGAAGCGTGCAAATGAAGAGGTTTTTGTCGTGAACTAGCTTTCCGGCTTGACATAAATAACAATAGGACGCAATTTTGCGTCCTATTTTGTTTTGGACCTCTACGGTCTCTCAATTTTCGATCACCAAACATGAAGCGAACAGAAATCAACAAACTGCTGAGCACGCCGGCCGAAGGCCAGGAAGTGCTGGTGAAAGGCTGGGTTAAAACTTTTCGGGCCAAGCGATTCATTGCCCTGAATGATGGTTCTAGCCTTAATAATCTTCAGGTAGTGGTCGATTTTGAACATATGGAGGAAGCCCTCCTCAAGCGGATCACTACCAGTGCTTGTATCGCCGTGAAAGGTCAACTGGTAGCCTCTCAGGGCTCCGGACAGGCTGTGGAAGTCATTGCTACCGAGGTGGAAATCCTCGGAGATGCTGATCCCGGTGTCTATCCCATCCAGCCCAAAAAGCATAGCCTTGAGTTTTTACGGGAAAAAGCCCACCTGCGCATGCGGACCCAGACCTTCTCTGCGGTCTTTCGGATCAGACATGCCCTGGCTTTTGCCATCCACCAATATTTCCATCAGGAAGGCTTCTATTATATGCACACCCCCATCATTACGGGCAGTGATGCTGAGGGGGCGGGAGAAATGTTTCGCGTCTCTACCCTGCCGCCTAACCAGGCCCCTGTAACCGAGGAAGGCAAGATCGACTGGAAGGAAGATTTTTTCGGTAAAGAAACCAACCTCACCGTCTCAGGACAGCTGGAGGCTGAAGTCGGAGCCCTTTCCTTAGGCAAAGTTTACACCTTTGGGCCGACTTTCCGCGCCGAAAACTCCAATACAGCCAGACACCTGGCGGAATTCTGGATGATTGAGCCGGAAGTGGCTTTTTACGACCTGGAAGATGATATGAACCTGGCGGAATCCTTCCTCCGATCGATCATTTCTTTTGTCCTGGAAAACAACGCCGACGATCTGCAATTTCTTCACGACCGCATAGAGGCCATGGAGAAAAACATGAAAAAGGAAGAGCGTCGTCCCATGAGTCTGTTGGATACGCTCAAATTCGTCGTAGAAAACGATTTTGTCCGCATTACCTATACCGAAGCTGTCAATATCCTCCGCAATTCTAAACCCTACAAAAAAGGGAGATTTGAGTATCCCGTGGAATGGGGCAAAGACTTACAGGCGGAACACGAGCGCTATCTGGTAGAGAAAAAATTCCAGTCTCCGGTCATCGTTACAGATTATCCCAGGGATATCAAGGCCTTTTACATGCGCCAAAACGAGGACGGCAAAACCGTGGCTGCCATGGATATCCTTTTCCCCGGCATCGGTGAAGTGGTAGGCGGTTCTCAGCGGGAGGAGCGCCTGGATGTTCTGAAACAGCGGATGGAAGAAATGGGCATACCCGAAGAGGAACTCTGGTGGTACCTGGAACTAAGGGAATTTGGTACTGCCCCTCACAGTGGATTTGGCCTGGGCTTTGAGCGCATCATCCAGTTTGTAACAGGTATGGGGAACATTCGCGATGTGATCATGTTCCCACGCGCCCCAAAATCAGCTGCCTTTTAAGTAAGGACTTCGGCGACCACAAAGGTACTGCCGCCTACGAAAATAACCTCTGAGGCCTCGGCCTGGCTTTTTGCCCGGTCGAGGCCATGTTGTACGGCATTACAGATTTCCCCTTTCAAGCCTACGCTTTCGGCCTTCATGGACAGGGTAAGGGCATCCAGGCCTCTGGGGACTTCAGGCTTTACCCAGTAATAATGCGCGTCTTTGGGTAACAAGCAGAGAATCTCCTCATGATTTTTGTCCGAAACCATGCCCCAGACAATGTGCAAAGGCCTATCGGTAAGGCCAGATAGTTGATTTAAGACTTCTTTGACCCCATCCTCGTTGTGCCCGGTGTCAGTCAGCGTCAGCGGCTGATCCCCTATTTTTTCCATGCGTCCCCTAAGTCCGGAAAAGGAGCGAACATTGGCCAGGCCTTTTTTCAAGGCTCTATCCGAAATTTTCCATCCATCTTCCCGCATAACCTCCACGGCCATGAGGGTAGTTCTCAGGTTTTCTTCCTGATAGTCTCCAGCCAGGTCCAGCCGGAGGGTAAAAGAGGTTTCTTCCTCCAGGTCTTCTACCTGCCATTCCTGTCCTTCCCAAGTCTGGGAAAGTCGCTTCAGACGGAAGCGGTCCTCGGCCAGGAAGAGGGGCGCTTTATTTTCAGAGGCCCGTAAATGGAAAACTGGCAGCGTCTCTGCCTGCTTTCTTCCAATCACTACCGGGGTATAGGTCTTGATGATGCCCGCCTTTTCTCCGGCGATTTCGGCCAGGCTATTGCCGAGCATAGCCTGATGGTCCATGGAAATATTGGTAATGACGCTCAACTCAGGCTTGATAATATTGGTAGAATCCAACCTGCCCCCCAGGCCGGTTTCGATGACCCCGATTTCTACCTGGGATTTGGCAAAATGGTCGAATGCCATGGCCACTGTCAGTTCAAAGAAACTGGGACTGGCCCGCTCGATCAGGCCGCGGTTCTCCTCCACAAAGGCGACCACTTTCTCCGGGCGCATTTCTTTGCCATTCACCCGGATTCTTTCGGTGAAAGAAACCAAATGCGGGGAAGTATATAAACCGGTTCGATATCCAGCGGCCCGTAAAACGGCCTGAAGCATGGAGGATACGGAACCTTTGCCATTGGTGCCGGCAATATGGACGCTGTTAAAATGCCATTGGGGCAGGCCCAATTGCCAACAAAGTTCCTTGATGTTGTCAAGGTCTTTTTTAAAGGCCACAGCGCCATCGCGCTGGTACATAGGTAAGAGCCGGTAAAGGTAGTCAAGGGTTTGGGCGAAGGTACTGTCTACCATAGGAAGGCTTTGGTGTTATGGTGCAAAAAACAGCACCACTTTTTTAAATCACAAACGCAATCCTACCAATTTTTACATGGTCAGACCCGTTATTGATTTGTCCTTCTCGCGAGGGAGGCAAAAAATTTCTTTTCACTTCCTGTTCGGTATTTTCTATTTTCCACCAGCAAGCCTTTACTAACCTTTCCTGGAATTCAAATGAAGAGACCTTTACGATTTCTGTTGTATTTTTTGCTACTCATCACAGGGCCTGTAATATCCCAGGCTCAGGACCAACTCACGGGCACAGGGGCCGTTTCCATTGGCGTAGGTTCTGCCTTCCAGGGCGTGCAAGGAAATTTCTGGAGCTTGTATCATAATCCAGCAGGCATCGCTACCCTTTCTCAGGCGACCGTGGGTATTGGACTGGAACGCAGGTTCTTATTGTCTGAAATGAATGCCGCTTCTGTAGGGGTAGCCTTCCCTTTTGGCACCTCCCAAGGCATCGGAATACAAGCTAGCTCTCTGGGTTTTTCTGCCTATAGAGAAAGTCAGGCAGGCCTGACCTATGGGATTCACCTTTGGGACCTCATCAGCATAGGCGTAGCCGCAGATTTCTTCATGCTCAGTATCCAGGATTTTGGTCAACAACAGGCGCTCCTCCTCACCACAGGGGTACAGGCTCGGCTTAGTTCCACCTTTTCTCTGGGGGTTACGGCCTTCAACGTAGGCCAGCCGGAGATTACCACAGACATAGGCACCACAGAACTGCCTTCTGGCATTTCTGCGGGAATTACTTACACCCCTACCGAGGAGCTTTGGTTAAATGTTGATGTACAGAAAAGTCCCGGATTCGAAGCTTCCTATCGTGGTGGCTTGCAATATGCCTTGCATAAACACTTTCAGGCCCGCTTGGGCGTCAGTACCGCGCCCTTGGCCTGGTCAGGCGGATTTGGGGTGCTTTGGCAAGGCCTGAACATGGATATGGCCGTGCGATTCACCGAATTCCTGGGCTATACCCCACACTTTTCTTTGTCCTACGCTTTTGGCAAATCCCGCGATGAATAAATTTAGCCTTAGCCTTCTGTTTTGGGGAATATTGGGACTGCCGGGCTGGCTTTTTGCCCAAACCGACAGCACTAGCCTTCCAGACCTCGACCAATCGATAGAAGATATCATCCTGGGGACCGAGACCGAAAGCCAGGTGGATTTTTCTGAGTTTACGGACGATCTAATGGCGCTAATGGAGGACCCCATCAACCTCAATACCGCCAGCAAAACGGATCTCCAGCGGATTCCTGGCATGACGGACATTCTGATTGAGCAGTTGTTTGCCCATTGTGATCGATTTGGCCCCCTGACTACCCTATATGAACTCCAGGCCATTGATGGATATTCGCCTAGCTTCATTCGCTCCATCATGCCGTTTATCATCGTCAGAGAGGTAGGCGCAAAAGACATCAGCCCGGGAGCCAAACATCCAAAGGCTCAAACCCTCCAGCAAATGGGGGAAGCGCTCAAGTTTGAGTGGTTACAACGCGTCGTTTGGATCAATGAGGTACAAAGAGGTTATACCGACCCGGATACGACTTTTCGCCCCCTCTTAGATGCGGAAGGCAATCAAATCGGCCAGGATACCAGTTTAAGCAGCCGGTATGCAGGAGATCGTTATCGACATTACAGCCGCCTCCTTTTATCTGCCGGACCGAATTTCAGCATGGGCATCATTGGCGAAAAAGACCCAGGAGAGCAATTTCTCTGGAATCCGGATAGAGCCCAATACGGCTACGACTTTCTTGCAGCCTTTATTTCTCTCAAGGATTTTGGTCGGTTAAAGCGGCTGGTCATTGGGGATTACTCCATACAGGCCGGGCAAGGCATGGTGCTTTCCCGGGGCCTGGGTTTTGGAAAAGGGGCTCAGGTAATCAATAGCGTCAAGATGCCGAACCACGGCATTCGCCCCTATAAATCGGTCAATGAAAACCAGCTGATGCGGGGAGCGGCCGCCACTTATGCCATTGGTGACCTCTATTTCACCGGTTTCTATTCCCGATTGAGGCTGGATGCCAGCGTAGGGGATCGGGATACCCTGACCAATGAAGCCCTCAATGCAGGCAGCATCCAGACTTCGGGCCTGCACCGAACGGCTTCCGAATTGGCCAATCGACGGGCCATCCTGGAAACCTTGTATGGAGGCCGGATCGAATACAAAAGCCGCAGCCTCAACATTGGCCTAACCCAATACTGGCAGCAGTTCGGGGCTCCTTTAAACAAAGCCCTGAACCCCTATAACCAATTTGATTTTCGCGGAGACCAGAATATGCTCTCCAGCCTGGACATAGATTTTGTATACCGCAACTTCAATTTCTTTGGAGAAGCCGCGCGCTCTGCTTCCGGAGGTATGGGCTTTACCGGGGGATTTATGAGCAGTCTGGCGCCTACGGTAGATCTTTCCCTGGTGGGAAGACATTTTGACAAAGACTTTCATAGTGATAAAGCCTATGTCTTTGCGGAGCGACCCATTGCGGCCCAAAACGAGACCGGCTTGTACCTTGGTTTAAGAATTACCCCTAATTATCACTGGACTTTTAATACCTACTTCGACCAGTACTATTTCTCCTGGAATAAATTCAGGGCCTACTATCCCTCCCAAGGTTGGGAATACATGGCACAACTAGAATATAAACCTAAAAGAGGCACCCTGGCTTATCTCCGGTTTCGAACGGACCGCAAGGAGTTAAACGGAGCGGACATCCTGGCCGGCGGCCAGCAGCTTTCATTCCTGGTCCCCACCCGCAGAGATCAGTTTCGATTGCATTTCCAGACCCAGATTCCCAGAACTTTTACTTTCAAAACCCGCTTAGAATTTTCCTGGTTTGATCGCCCGGACCAGGCAGAGGTATCCCGGGGAATCCTGTTATATCAAGATGTCATCTGGAAAGCGGGCTACGATTGGAAGGTAACGGCTCGCTATGCGGTCTTTGATGCCCAGGATTTCGATGCCCGGATATATGCCTATGAAAATGACATCCTGGGATTTTTCTCCATTCCTCCTTATCAGGGCAAAGGGAGTCGCTTCTACCTCATCCTTAATTGGAAGGCCTCCAAACAAATTGAGTTTTGGGCGCGGGTCGCCCAGACCCGGTTCCAGAATGTATGTGGGTTCTATCCCTTGAGTGGGGGACTCAGTGAAGAAAGATGTTTTGTAGGATCGGGACTGTCGCAGATTCAGGGGGAAAACAGGACGGAAGTGAAGTTGCAGGTGCGCATCAAAATTCCTTAACGAATAGCCCTAAAAGAAAAACTAGGGGACTCATCCCATGGGGAGAATCAACCCTAGCCCTTGCTCTTGTAATTCCAGGATTACCGTCCTGTTGCAATTCAAAAGTAGGGCAGGATGAGGGAGTTACCAATGCATTTTTGGTCAAATATTTACACTATCTGGTTGGTCAATCTTTAAAGGCCAGCCGCTGGATTTTTTCATAAAAAACTAGCAATCAACGAGTTAAAAAATAACTCATCTCACACCCTAGCTTCATTTCTTACCTCGGATGGTTTCGTGAAGCCGAAATTTATTTTTGAAAAAGAAATCGAAGATGGGAAATATCGGCAAAAAAAAACTAGGGGACTCATCCCTTGGGGAGAATCAACCCTAGCCCTTGCTCTTGTAATTCCAGGATTACCGTCCTGTTGTGATACAAGTATACAACCCTCATTAGTTTATATGCTGGATATTTACCTCAATGGTCAAATAAAGGCCCTCTGCGGTCGGCATAAGGGCTTTTTTGGTAAGTACCTCCCATGGAATCCGGGAATAGAGGGGGCAGAGGGCCAAAAGGCAGGTTTTGTCGATTTTTTTAGAAAGAAGAATCCCTACGGACCCAGCAACATCCTACCCGAATCCTCCCTAAATCCGCACACCTGTATAGATTTATAGACAGCTCCCCGCTAAC
>JBCBGC010000053.1:0-47960 GCA_038527215.1 Bacteroidota bacterium | reverse complement strand
ACCTGCAAGGCGTCCTCACTGGATTTGTCGGACATACCGGCCAGGAGGCCAGGACCTGCTTCGATCAGATGGATTTCCATCTGGCGCAGGTCCAACTCAGGATAGTCGTTGGGGAGGACGTGGCGTTTGAGTTCGGCCAGGGCTCCGGCGGTTTCTACTCCCGTAGGGCCACCTCCAACTACCACGTATTTCATCAGCTCATCCTTTTCCTCTCCGGTGTCCTCCTGCAAGGCAGATTCGAAGTTCTGCAGGATCATGGAGCGCAGGTCCAGGGATTCCGGGATGGTCTTCATGCCCATGGCGTGGGCTTCGATATGGTCCATGCCAAAGAAGCTGGTGGTGCTTCCGGTAGCCAGCACCAGGTAATCATAATCGAGTTCCCCGAGGCTGGTCTGCAGGACCTTGGCCTCAGTGTCTACATGTTCGACATTGGCCACCCGAAAGATCAGGTTTTCCTGTTTGGAAAATACCTTTCGCAGGGGGAAGGCGATGGAGTCAGGCTCCAGGCCTCCGGTTGCTACCTGGTACAATAGCGGTTGGAAGGTGTGGTAGTTGTTGCGGTCTAGCAACACCACCTGAAAGGCTGCATCTTTGAGGGAACGAGCCAGATTGATGCCACCGAACCCCCCCCCGATGATGACCACACGAGGGAGATTAGTTTTGGGCAGTTTAACTTTCATAAATCTATAAATTCAAGCATGATTGATTTCGCGTGTAGCCCTGTATAATATACGTGTAGAATGCTGCATTGTTAGTGAAAAAGGACCGATTTTTCCCTCCGCAAGGAAATCTGTACTTTCGTGTGCCCACTATTTCCAACCTACAGGATTCGTCGATTTATCATTACCCTAACACAGAGCATCTTGGGGACAAAATACCAATTTTATTCGCTACCCCTCCTGGAGATCATTGATGAAACTGACCAGGCTTATACCCTGGTGTTTCCGCGTGAGGACGAGGCTTTCACTTCTTTTGAGGCAGGACAATATCTCACCTTGAAGGTAGAGATTGATGGAGAAGAATACCGAAGGGCCTATTCGCTTTGTAGTTCCCCGCAGGAGCCCGATGATGTAAGAATCACCATCAAGCGGGTGGAGGGAGGAAAGGTATCTAATTATCTACGGGATAGGCTAAAGGTTGGAGATAGGGTGGAGGTGATGCCGCCCATGGGCAGTTTTCTGGTTCAGCCAGAGGTATCCCAGCAGTTGCATTATGTGATGATTGGTGGAGGGAGTGGCATTACGCCGCTTTTGTCCATGACTAAAGCCATCTTATCAACGGAATACGGAAGTCGCGTTAGCTTGTGGTACGGTAACCGGAACGAGGAGAGCATTATTTTTTATGAAGCGCTCCAAGCCCTCCAGGAAACCTATGGAAGCCGCTTAGAAGTGGTACATGTGCTGTCACAGCCGGGTCCGGACTGGACTGGTGCGAAAGGCCGCCTCACCGAAGAGAAAGTCTTCTCGTTGCTATCTGACCTATTTATGGAAGGAGAACTGCGTAAGCGGTATTTCCTTTGTGGCCCTCAGGGGCTGATGGATGCGGCTGAGCGGGCCCTGGAGAGGCAGGCGGTGCATCCGGGGCACATTCACCGGGAGTTTTTCTCTGCGCCCTTACCAGACCTTTCAGCGCTTACAGTGTCGGAAGAGGGAGATCTGTCCTACGAAACAGAGACGGAAAGTTTTGAAGTAAGTACGCAAAAGATAGGGCTAACCATCCGCGGCAAGCGGCATGAACTTACGGTAGAACCTGAAAACAGCATCCTGGATGCAGCGATTTATGCGAGACTTGACCCGCCTTATACCTGTCTGGCTGGAATCTGTACATCCTGCCGCGCAATGATGGACACGGGAGCGGTAGCCATGGACGAAAGTTCAGGCTTGAGCCAGGAGGAAATCGACCAGGGTTATATTCTCACCTGTCAGGCTCATCCCCTCAGTGATGACGTAGAGATTATTTTTGAGGAGGATTAAAGGCCAAAATCCAGGGTCAAAAAGGCACTGCCTAATTTGTCCCGGGTAGCACTGAGACCATTTTCTTCGGTCCATTGTTGCCCGTCCAAAAGGTCATCCCCGACGAAGATCATGCGGCCATTGAGGCCGAGGTGGAGACGATCAGAGAGTTTGATACGGAAGCCGCCAATCAGGCTGACGGAGGTCGTAAAGGCATATTGACCTAACTGATTTCCGTTGACAAAATCCCGCTGCCCAGGGGTCTCATAGGTATTATCCATGATCGCCTGCAACTGCGCTTTGATATCCAGAGAAGAAGTCCCGGTGATGGAGTCGTAGGCATAGGTTGCATCTTCCGCTTCATTGTAAACATTGACAAAGGTCCGGTAAAAGAAAAGGCCTAATCCCAGTCCTACAAAGGCGTCCCAGTTCTCACTGCCACTGCCCCCCAGTCGATTGAGGTTGATCTTGGCAAAGACGGACCCATCATAAAACTGCATCCGAAAATTGTGGTACACCCCACTGTCTAAAGGATAGATAAAGGTGGAATCCTCAAAATTAAAATAGGCGGAGTTATTCAGAATCCCTGTCCGCCGCTGAAGGTTGAGCCCCTGGCTCCTTCCTCCCTGTAACATGAATTGTATGTCAAAGGCTGGACTCATGCGGCGGGTGAGGGTAAGGCCCGCCTGATAGCCTGGCCCATCAGGGTCTACATCTCCCTGGACGGTATTGAGCCCAAGATTCAGGCCGACCGCCCAATCGCGGCCGCCGCCTTCACTGACGCCATAGTATTGAGCCGGGAGGGTAACAGGGAGCAAGGATAGACAAAGCCACAGCAAAGGCGCTCTCATAGGATAGGGAATGTTGAGGTTGGTCCGGGAATAAAATTACACATCTCTTTCGCTTAGCGGAAAAAGCAGAGGAGGTTTGTAAGTTTTTTATGATAAAAAAAGCCCTTCCTGATTCAGGAAGGGCGATATGAGGTCAAAAACAGAGTTTATTCAGTCTTGATACCCAGTTTTTCCATCAGCGCGATGGTAATATCGTCTTCTTCAGGTCCTTTCAAGACCACTGACATACCGCTGCCATCCATTTGATTCAGGATCAGGGTATAGCCTCTTGCATCTGAAATTTCGGTAATGGCGTTCTGGAGTTTTTCCAGGATGGGAGAAAGTTGTTTTTCCCTTCTTTCCATCAGCTTCTGCTGAGACTCGACGCTCTTGGTCTGAATCTCTTTTTCCAGGTTGAGGATTTCGTCCTGACGAGGTTTCAGTTGGGCTTCGTCCTGGGTAGTCTTGGCGAACTCCTGATAGTCTGCATAAAGACTCTGGAGGCGGCGCTGGCGAATCTGTAGATCTTCAGCGAGTTTTTTCTCGTAAGTAGCGAGGCTGGTCTCCATCGTTTGCGTTTCGGGCATACGTAGCAGAATGGCCTGAATATTGGCGTAGCCAATTTTTACGTCCTGGGCCTGAACCCCACTGAGTCCCAACACTACCAGTAACGTACATACAATTGCTTTCAAGTTCATGATATTGAGTATAAATCACCTGGTGCTTTCGCTAAGCCTGAGCCGCTGATTTCCACCAGGGAAGATTAGACAAATAAATGATCGTTATTCAGAGGATTTTAATCCGTCAGGAATTTCTACTCCTAGTTTAGTCAAAAGTGGCTCGGTCAGGTCATCTCCGGGGATTCCTTTGAGGACAAGGCTGGTACCATTTGAGCTGGCATTCAGGACATAGGTATAGCCTTTCTCGTCGGCCATTTCATCCAATGCTTTCTGAATTTTGTCCAATACCGGCCCCATTTTCTGGTTTCTGGCCATGCCAAGTTCCTGCTGGGCTTTTTGTTGCCCTGCGTAGAGTTCTTGCTGTAGCTTCTGGATTTCCTGCTGTAATTGCTGCAGGCGGTCTTGAGGAGGTTCAGGCAGCGCGGCCAGTTCCTGGGCTTCTGTTACTTTCGATTGAGCATACTGCTGGGTGATTTGCAGTTTTTCTGCCAGCCTCTGCTCTAGTGCGCCTAATTCCTTATTGATGGTCTGGGTCTCGGGCATCAGGGCAATCACTGCCTCAAGATTGAGGTAGGCTACCTTGGTCTGCGCGTGGAGATTCATCCAGCCCGCACATAGGAATATGGCTAGTAAAAAGACATTTCGTCTCATGGTGGTCAAAGTTTAGTCATACAAAAATACCCCAAATAGGATTTGGGGGTTAGTTGTTGTCCAGTTCTACGCCCAACTCTTCCAGCACATCGTTGCTGAGGTCATAGGTTGCATCGGTGTAAAGCCAGGTCACTTCTCCCGCTTTATCGAAAACCAGACTGAATTTCTTTCTCTTAGCGATGGTTTCAGTCGCGCGGAAAACCTTTTCCTGAATCGGTTTGATCCGACTTTCCTGCAAGCTGAACAACTCACCGTTGTACCCGAATTTTTTCTCCCGGTACTCTTTGGCTTCTCTTTCGGCCTGGAAGATTTTTTCCTGCTCCTGACGCTTAACGTCTTCGGGCAGCAGAACTTCCTGGGCCTGATAGTCCGCGTACATCTGCTCGATAGCCTGGTACTTAGCCTCAAGCTCTTTTTGCCACTGCTGGGAGATGTTTTCTACTTCCTGCTGGGCAGCTCCATAAGCCTCAATTTTGCTCATGATGTAGTCCGTGTCTACATAGGCCACACGTTGAGCCATCGCAAAGGTGGCCGACAGCACGATGAGGCCGAGGAGTGAAGTAAGTTTTTTCATAAGGTAAAATTAGTAAACGTATCGCCTGTGCACACGACACAGGCTTGATCCTATCTACCCATATATACGCAAACTCTTTAAGGAGGCCGGTAACGAGGAAAACTCAAGCCACACGCTTATGGTGAGTTCCTACACGGTCCCGCTTTTGACAGGCAAAGGTAAGCATCCCCGAGCTGGAATGGAAAAAATATTCCAACCCGGGGACAAAAAGGCCACATTTAGAATTGCTGACCGATAATAAAGTGGAAGTGGCCACCACTTTTTTGGCCGGTTTCTTCTGAAATATCGAATCCCCAGGCCCAGTCCAGACCGAGCAAACCGACCATGGGGAGCATGACCCGCAGACCAGCACCGGCTGCTCTTCTCAGGTCAAATGGATTATATTCTCTAAAGGTTTGATAGCCGTTTCCAGCTTCCAGGAAGCCTTGTACCCAGATAGGAGCAGACTGGTTGAGGGAGATGGGGTATCTCAGCTCAACGAGGAAGCGGTTATAGATCGGATATCCATCCTGGTTATTATCCAAAGAAGCATCTTCGTATCCTCTGAGGGGTACGATATCACGTCCATCCAGTCCCCAGAATCCGTTGTTGATCATCCCAGAACCTCCCAGGAAGAAGCGCTCGAAAGGAGAGATCCCGAGGCCCTGGTTGTAGGTACCGAGGAATCCAGCCTCGATTTTGGTACTCAGGACCATATCACCTACGATGCGGAAGAACCAGTTGCTGTTGAAGCGCCATTTGTGGAACTCCAGGAAGTTATATTTTTCCTGTGGGGAAAGGTCAGAATAATCTTTGTTCCGATTGAAGGCGGAATAAGGAGGCGTAGCTTCAACGGAGAGAGACATCAGCGAGCCACTACGCGGATAGATCGGGGCGTCTACACTGCTTCGATCTAGTGAATAGCGCAGGGTGATGAGGTTGACAAAAGCAAAATCCTCTCCGGCAAAGGCCCGGAAAACACTCTCTGGCTGGGTAATGTCGAAGTATTTGTAGCCTAGCGAAAAGCGGCTGTTGAAAAAGTCATCTGGGAACTTCAGGCGCTTACCGTAGTCGATGGAAGCGTTAAAGATGCCATTCCGGTAATTGGTAGCCACGTTTTGGAATACGAGGTAAGAAGCACTGGCTCCTAAAGAGTTGGGCTTTTTCCCTCCTAACCAGGGTTCTACGAAGGAAAGGGAGAAGTTCTTATAGCCAACCCCGTTCATCTGGAAGGAAAGGCTCAGGCGCTGACCGTCTCCAGAGGGGACCGGACGCCACTGCGAAACGTCCCACATGCGCTTGCTGGAGAAGTTGTTAAAGGCCAGCTGCACGGTTCCTACGAATCCACCGGCGATCACTCGCCCGGTAGAAGGGTCCCGGAGCTGTCCACCCCAACCGCCTTGCAACTGCAGCTGATCAGAAGGTCTTTCTTCGACCGTATATTCAATGTCTACCGTACCGGTATTCTGATCGGGTACAGGATTCACGCCCAGTTTTTCCTGGTCAAAGTAGTTCAGGGCCAGAATCTGACGCTGGCTACGGATGATGCCAGAACGACTGAATTTATCACCTGGGTGAGTAAAGAGTTCCCGACGGATCACATTGTCGGAAGTCTTGGTATTGCCATTGATGGGGACGGAGCGAATGTTCGCCTGAGGTCCCTCCATGATGCGCATCTCCAGGTCGATGGAGTCGCCCACGATGGCTACCTCAACAGGCGTCAGGTTGAAAAAGAGGTACCCCTCATCCAGGTAAAGGGAACTCAGGTCAGTCCCGTTAGGGTCTCCGAAGAGTTTTTGGTCGATTTTGGATTTGGAGTAAATGTCTCCTTTTTCAATGGCCAGGGCCCGGTCCAGCAGGGCTGCGTTGTACTTGAAGTTACCCGACCAATCGATGTTACGATGAAAGTACTGGGTACCTTCGTAAAGGTTCATTTCTACAATGACGTGCTTGTCATCTATTCTGTATACGGTATCCCGCTCAACCAGGGCATCCCGGTAACCATTGTCATTGTAGAAGGTGATCAACCCATCTTTGGCATCTCTGAATTCTTTAGGGAAATATTTAGAACGAGCCCAAAAGCGCCACCAGGTTTTCTGGTGAACCTTCTTCATTTTGGTCCGCACTTTTTTATCAGTGTAGGCCTCATTTCCATTGATCCGGAGTTCTTTGATTTTGATCCGCGATCCTTTTTTGACCTTGATATTAACCGTTACCCCGTTTTTGAGGATTTTATCCTGCTCAGATTCAATGTCGACTTCCAGGTTGTAGAAACCTTTCTCCACATAGAAGTTTCGGATGATCCGTTTGGCAGACTGTTCTTTTGATTCAGTGAGGATGGTCCCGCGGATGAAATTGATTTTTTCCCGAAGGTCCTCTGCGTGGCTTTTGCTGATTCCCTGAAAAGAAAACTGAGAAATTCTCGGTCTTTCTTTTACCTCAATGATCAGAAAGGCTTTTTCCCCTTCAATTTTTTCCACCCGCACATTGACGTCGGAAAAGATGTTTTCGTTCCACAGACGCTTAATGACCTCAGAGATCTGCAGGCCCGGTATGGTAACCGGTTCTCCCACGGCGAGTCCACTCAGGCTGATCACCGCATCCCGGTTGCTGAAAGCAGCTCCTTCTACCTTCAGTCCGGACAGGATATAAGTCTTGGGATTTTTGTAAGAGAACTGCTGAGCCTGAAGCGGCAGTGTCCAGGCGAAACAAAGTAATAGGAAAAGTATGCCGTATTTTTTCATCACTATTTGTGAATTTGTTCACTGATTTTGCCAAACCTACGCTCCCGCTGCTGGAAGTCGATAAGGGCTTCGTACAAGTCCTGGCGCCGGAAATCGGGCCACAGTTTCTCGGTAAAAAAGATTTCCGCATAAGCGATCTCCCAAAGCAGGAAGTTGCTGATGCGGTATTCCCCTGATGTCCGGATAAGCAATTCAGGGTCGGGCAAGTCCCGGGTACTGAGGGCTGCCCTAATATGCGATTCGTCGATTTGCTCTGGTTGAAGCAGGCCCTCTTTGCATTGTTGGGCCAGGGTGCGGGTCGCTTCCATGAGATCGGCCCGGGAACCATAACTCAGCGCCAGGGTAAGGGTCATGCGCTGGTTGTTGCGGGTTTTCTCCATCGCCTCTGCCAACTGCCGCTGGCATCCTTTGGGCAGACGGGAGGTCTGACCAATCGTATGCAGGCGGATGTCGTTATCCATCAGCGTAGCAGTTTCTTTATGTATGGTCTCTACCAGCAAAGTCATCAGTGCGTCTACTTCAGCTTTGGGTCGGTTCCAGTTTTCTGTAGAAAAAGCGTAGAGAGTCACATATTCAACACCCAGTTCAGCAGCTCCCTCGGTGGTATCCCTAACGGCTTTAATGGCATTTCTGTGGCCAAAAACCCGCATGTTGCCTTTTTTTCTGGCCCAGCGACCGTTGCCATCCATGATGATAGCAACATGACGAGGCAGCTTATCGGGATGTATCTTCTCTTTCAGGTCCATCAATTCCTTCCGGGGCGGGTGTTCAAGTGTAGTTGAATAACGTGGTCAAGTACGATCGGTTGCCCTGCCACGAGCGCCACAAAAGTAATAAATAGCCTTCTCTGTAAAAAGCGCTTTTTCTTGATCCTTCTGGGTAGAGGTAAGAATCCGCCCAAAGGTTGCATGTCCCTGGAATTTTTTCCCTTCTAAAGCTAAGACGTAATTTTTCTCAAAATCGTCAGCCTCGGGACAAAAAAAACAGGCCATCCTCAGGATGGCCTGTCTTATTATTCAAGGTGTTTGATTAAAATTGAGGACATTTTACCCAGTCGAGGATAAAGCTGATCCTGACGTTGGAGTAAATGTACCAGTCTTGCTGGGTCCGGTCGCCCCGTATCCCGTTGACGGAGGCTGCTCCATCTGGAAATAGGTCGGTGTTGATACGATCGGAAAGCAGGGCCGCTACGGGATTCTGCGCTTCCAGCTCTTCCAGGTCCGGATACCGACCACTTACGTCATCAAGATAATCGGTAAAGGTTTTCCTAAACCCTGTTTCTAGTTCCAGGTCAAAGCGCTTGGAGAGGGAAAAGCGTACCCCTACGCCCAAAGGCACGGCAAACTGGGTGAGCGCATAAGGCTCCGGTAGCTGTCCATTGGGATCAGACAGGAACTGCCCTTCGGTGCCCAGGGGCTGAAGGTCATAATATCGACCCCCTAATTCAGCCTGGGGATTGAAATTAAAAATGGCGATGCCCCCAAACACATAAGGCGTGTAGGTGGGACGATAATTATATTGACGATCGGTAGGGAGAAAGTCAAACGAAAAGGTCAGGCTCACCTCCTGAATAGGAGAGCGGAAGCTCAGGTTCCTTCTGTTCCGGGGAACATTGTTTGACACGGCATCATTTCCGCTAATCCATCCCTGAAAGAAGCCCAGACGGGCCATCATAAAAGGATTGAAACGGTAAGAGCCCTGAATACCTACACCAGGTCGGGTAAATTTTACGGCAAAATCGTCGTCCAGGTCTCCGAGGTAATGGGTGGTTCCGGTTGAAACCCCTACCCGAAAATAACTGTGTCGGTACGTTTGCGCGCTCAAATCCTGCCAGAGCAGACAGGTGAGAAATAAAACAGAGAAAATCCTCAATTCCCTCATGCTATTGATAACTTTTAGAGGTGGACGAAAGACAATCATGCAGTACTAACGAAGGGGCGTCAAAGTTAATTATAAGCGAAAGGATTTCAAAGTTATGAACCAGAGCATTAAACGGGAAGATGAAAAGTTTCTTTGGTGTAAAATGCGATCTTTGAATCCAAATATGGGAGATATATATCTTCCTTCAGAACCATTGTTTTGGCTCCCCTTACATAGATAACAGATTATGTCAATGAAAAAAAGGTAAAGGTTTGCTATAGATGGATGTAAGAAGGCCCCAAATTCCCTACTTATTATTTGCCTAGGGACCGTAAATGTATAAAAAAGTTGCTCAATTCCGATTGTCGATCCCCCACATCAGGCTTCTTCTGAGATTATCTACGTGTTTGGTGTGGCTCAGTCTGAGTAGTTTTACCTTGAAATCTGCCCTTCTTACTGCGATCGCGGTTTTGGCCTGAACCAATTCTGTCCGGGTGTCCAGGGCTACCATGGCGCCCCCAGAGCGAGAATCTATCTCAAAGGAAACCACCCAATCGTCTGGAATGATGACCGGTCTTACGGTCAGAGAGTGCGGCGCGACCGGGGTGATGGCAAAGGTGGCAGAGCTGGGAAAAATAATCGGCCCCCCGCAAGAAAGGCTATACGCCGTCGAGCCCGTCGGCGTAGCCACGATCAATCCATCCCCCCAATAGGAATTAAGAAACTCCCCATTGATATAGGTATGAACCGTGATCATCTCGTTGCTATTGCTCTTATGGATGGTCAGGTCATTGATGCCATGGGGGTTCTCCCCAAACAACCCAGGAGGATCGGAAACCACGGTAAGCAGGGAACGCCGGTCAATTCGATATACATCTTGCAACAAGGAAGCCGTAGCCTGGATAAGGTCGTGTTGGGTAATGCTGGTGAGATAACCCAGGCGACCAAAATTGACGCCCAGAATCGGGATACCCAGCTTGCCGGCAAAGCGAACCGCTTCCAGGACGGTTCCATCTCCGCCAAAGCAGTACAAAAATTTGCAGTCCGCTAGTTCCGATTGTTCGTAGAATACGGGCGTATTATCGGGATTGAGTTCCTGGGGCACCCGTTCGAATAGCTTGCGGGCGTAAGGGGCATAGATGCTAAAGGATATTTCCTCTGTCCGCAGATACTGGAAAAAGGTTACCAGGACGTTGAGGTCAGTGTTATCCGTGATTCTCCCAAATATGGCAATGTTCATTTGATAGGAACTGTAGTATGAATATATAGGCCACCTTGCCCTAAATGATTACGCGTGTACTCTACCCGAAGCAGCAGGTCATAGACGCCAATCAAATTAACCCCTGCTCCGTACCCCAACAACCACTGGTCTTTTAAAAACTGATCTTGGTTGTTAAAGTTTTGGTCTATGATATAGCCGGTATCTACAAACAGGCTTAGGTAGCAACCAAAGGGGACCGTCCGGAACTGGGCCAAAGGCATATCCGGTAATTCTACCAACTGCCTGGGAACCAGGGCATATTTAAGTTCTGCTTTGTTCATGTTGATATAGGTCCCGTCTATCATGTACGGCTCATATCCCCGAATATTGGTGCTGATCCCATTAAATTCCCCATTGCTCCGTCCGTGAAAATTTTTCTCGCTAAAAGGCAAGGAATCTCCCCAGCTAAAGATATGATGGGTCCCGTAGGCAAAGTTCCACTTATCTCCTAAAGGTAAGTGATGCGCCCAGGTTCCTCCCAACTTAGCAAATTGGGTGCTGCCCAGGCCTTTGGGACCTACCAGTCGTCCGAAGGCTTGCGCCTTTATGCCTCGCAAGGGAAAGGCTCGAAGATCGCGGGTATCATAGGCATAGGCTGCCGTAAGGGAGGGCAGGCGGCCTTCCAGGCTGGAAAGAGGAATCGGTTGGGCAACTTCACCATTCAAGAAGAAAGTTCGGAGGCTATCCGCAAAGACAAAGCGTTTGTAGCCGAGTCTCACCGTGAAATTGTGGTAGAGTCGCCACCGCTTATTCAGGACGACGTAGGCTTCCTGCGACCGCTGAAAAGGCTGCAGGTCTATGCGCCTCCATTGAACCACCCCCCTTTCTGTCCCCAGAATGATTTCTTTTTCCCTTCTGATGGAACCGCCTATGGTAAAATCAAGGCTGCGACTTCCCCAGACCCCAGGTCGATGATAGTCTACCACCAGGCTTTGGGAAAAGCCCAGCTTGCCTGAAAAGGTAAGGGTTTCATTCCGCCCGGTGATATTGCGCCACTGGGCATTCAGTCCGTAGGTAATGCGTCGGAAATTCAAGTCCAGCAAAGCATTGACCAGATCATAGGTATTTCGTTCTTCCAGCCGTAGGGTAGGGTAGCCTATCAGATACCAGCGTTCTTTCACCCGAATGATAGCGGCTAGCCCAACATTGGTCACCTGGATTTCTATGGCCGCTTCATTGAAGAGTTTGAGGTTATAGATGTTTTGCTCGCTCTGCGGGATTTCTGCTTCCAGGTTTTTCAGGGTGTATGCCTTGCCTTTGGCAAAAGTCAATTCCCGCAGAATTACCCAATCCTTGGTTTTGTCCGCCCCCAGAATAATGATCTGTTGGAGAACCCGTGCGCTGTCTGCTTGCGCAACCAGCAGCTTATGCGGGGCCAGAAGCCCGAGTGAGTAGGTTAAAACAAGGAAAACATAGCGCTGCCTTTTCAGCATGCCAAATAGTAACTTACATCTCCAGATACTTGATCAGGGCATCCAGATTGCGGCGGTAGTCATCCACGGCTTCTCCCCGGTGGTATACCCGCACGACTTGATAATCAAATCGTTCAAAGCTGGAGACAACCCGGGAAAGGTCTTCGACATTGAGCTTCATGGTGACCAGGAGATCGTTGGATATAGGCGAAGCACTGAGATAAAGACTGAGTACCGCTGCATCCTCTGATTCTACGATTCGCCCGATCTCAGACAGCACGTAACTGTCGCGGCGAACTTGTAATACGAGTATTCCGCCAGGGTCCTGCAGGGCAAATAAAGTCCCCAGGTGACGGGAAATGTCCCGGAAGGTGATCACTCCCAGGTAGGTATTTTCTTCATCCAAGACCGGCAAGATTTCCAACCCGAGTTTGCTCATCAGGTCGATGCCGTCGTAGATGTGATTCTCTTCGTAAATATAGGCGCTGTCCCATCCGGAAAACTTCATCTCCCCCACTTCCAAGTCCGGGGCGGCGGCGTCGAGGATATCGTCTTCGGTGATTAAGCCTACGTACTTGCCTTCGTCCACGATGGGCAGTTGCGAAAGTTTGAACTCTCCCATCCAGCTTAGCGCCCGGCTAGCGGTGTCTGAAGATAGGACAGATGGCAGGATATCTGAGATGAGTTCACGTACGATCATTAGGCTATAACTTGCATGTGTTTTTGGAGGAACTTATGTACAATACGGTTAAATTCAGCGGGCTGTTCCATCATCGGAGCATGGCCGCATTTATCAATGAATGCCAACTCGGCTTTCGGGATCAATTTCTCGAATTCATGGGCTACGTGTGGCGGCGTAATATTATCATTCAACCCCCATACTAACAGCGTAGGAGCCTGAATGTTGGGCAGGTCGTATCGGAGATTGTGCCGCTGGGCAGAACGGGCCGTTTTGATAACGCGTAGGGTTTTGAAATTATCGGCCATCGCCTCGAAAATTTCGTCTACCATTTCTTTGGAGGCGATGTTCGGATCATAGAAGGTAAAGCCTACGCGTTCCTTGATAAATTCATAACTACTTCTGCGGGGAAAACCTGAGCCCATACCGGACTCAAACAAGCCAGAACTACCGGTCAGGATGAGACAGGAAGCCAGTTCGGGTTTACGGAGCGCAAAAACCAGCGCAATATGCCCTCCCAGTGAATTACCCATCAGAATGCTTGAACCCAGCTTTTTTGCTTCGAAAAATCCTTCCAGGTAATCGGTCAGCCCAGCCACGGTAGCATCCGCATGACTCTTTTCGAAAATGGGTAGCAGGGGAATGATCACCCGGTAGTCTTTTCCAAATGCTTCAAATACATGCTGAAAATTACTCAAGGCGCCAAATAACCCATGTAGCAACACCAAATTCGGGCCACTTCCTTCTTCAACATATTGATATCCTTGCTCGGATCGAATGCGCAGGTCCATACTACATTTTGTTACCTGAATATAGGAGCAAGCCTTATCGGGACCAAACCCTTTGCAGCCAATTCCTGACTAACTGCTCACCTCCCTCTGATAAAACGGATTCAGGATGAAATTGTATGCCCGCCAAATTATACAATTTATGCTGAATTCCCATTATTTCCCCTTTGCCAGTAAAGGCTATAGGGCTCAGTTCATCTGGAAAGGCCCGATGGTCTACCAGCAGGGAATGGTAGCGCATTACTTTGAGCGGAGAGGGAAGCCCTTCAAAGATGGATTGTTGGTGATGATATACCCAGGAAGTCTTCCCATGCATGGGCTGTTCGGCCTTGCCTACTTTTGCGCCGAACAATTCTGCGATAAGTTGGTGGCCCAGGCATACGCCCAGGATCGGCATGCTTTCCTTGAAGGTTTGAATGACCGCCGGACAAATCCCGCTTTCCATGGGACGGCCGGGGCCAGGGGAAATCACGATTCCCTGGGGTTGGAGGCTGTCTATTTCCTCCAGACTGATTTCATTATTCCGACGTACCCATACCTCGGTGTGCCTGGCCAGGAGGTCGACCAGGTTGTAGGTAAAGGAATCGAAATTGTCGATGACGAGGATCAAAGGCGGTGAAACTGGACCGGCGATCAGCGAATCACATCCGGCCGCTTATCTGGTGGTGGAGGTTCAGGAGGTCTGGGATTGGTACCGGTAGGAGGCCCGCCCAGACCATATTTATTGATCTGACGATTGGCTTCTTTCAAGGCTTCAGCTCCCATGCCGACTGCATATTTTGAAAAGTCCCTCACATGCGGATACAAAATAGACCCTTGAGCATTGCTATTGGAGGGAAAGTTGACATAGCTGAGAATGATCAGCCCTACACTGAGGACCATGGTGGCGACCAAGCCTCCAAACAAGGCTCCCAGCGCATTGTCAATCTTGATGTTGATCCGCTTTAATCCGGTGGTCAGGTATCCCAATAAGGTAGAAATGACCAGGTAGACAATGACGAAAGCCGTACAAAATCCCAGTATAGCCGCCATCTCTCCACTGAGTTGAAGATTCAGATAGTCCAGAAACAGACTTTCTGCAATCCTTCTCAATCGGAAACCCAGCAGGATAGATAACCCGATAGTGAGCAAGCTATTGGCGCGGGTCACCACGCCTTTTTTGGCACCCCTGACCATGCCGAAGACGATCACGCCCGCGATGATCAGGTCCAATGGATTGAGTACAAACTGTTCGCCTTGCATGCGATCTCTAGCTTAGGATGGATTTGACCACTTGAGAAATAGCCTTGCCATCTGCCTTACCGGCGAGTTGTTTGGAAGCTATCCCCATGACTTTACCCATGTCTTTCATGGAAGAGGCCCCAACCTGAGCGATGATTTGCTCTACGGCAGCTTTGATCTCTTCCGGTGAAAGGGCTTTGGGCAGGTATTTTTCGATCACCACCAATTCCTCTTCTTCTTTTTCGGCCAGGTCTTCCCGGCCGTTCTGACGAAACTGGTCGATGGAGTCTTTCCGTTGTTTAGCTTGTTTGGTCAAGATTTTCATTTCGCTGGCTTCATCCAGGGCTTCTCCCTTATTGCCTTCCGCCGTTTCAGCTAACAAAATAGCAGATTTGACCGCTCGGAGGGCTCGAAGTGCTCCCTGGTCCTTGGCTCTCATAGCCGTCTTAATGTCCTGATCAATAGTCTCTTTTAGGCTCATTCCTAAAGTATTACTTGACAAACTTACAAAAATTTCAGCAAAGTTTCTGCTTCTGTTTCTTTTCCGAAATATTTCCGCTGTTTTTTTCCGGCCTTGAACAAATAAATATTCACCGAATCATCTGTGTACCCGAAATATTCCTCGAACATGAAGTCAGGATCCTGTAGAAATTTGACTTGCTCTTTGAGGGAAGTTTTGCCAAAATACTTATCCCGAAAAGCCTTGATAGGTTCCTTCTCGGTTTCTATAGTGACAAAAACAAATTGCACATGTTGGAATTTGGTGGCAGCTTCCGCAATCCAGCCCGCTTGCGTCTCACAATGATCGCAATAAGGATCGAACATCATGATCATGGTGGACTTGTTGGGATCTAGCTGGGTATGGGTAAAAGTCTTGCCATCCAGGTCAGGGAAGGTGAAGTAGGGAACCTGCGCCTGCACCAATAGGGGAAAACAGCTTAATCCAACCCAAAGGGCCAGCAGACTTATACTTTTTAAAAAACTCATGAGTTATTATTTACGAGATTCATTGAAGGAGGAATATTCGCCTGTATAAACGTAAAAATGACCGTTTAGATATATAGCTCCAAATATTCTCATCCATTCCGGTAATTTATAGACGAATAGAGTTAACCATTGGATACACCGAGACTGCCCATTTTTTTCTGCTTGCTGCTCTGCCTGCCCTTTTGGTCGCTGGCCAACCCCTCCCATCCTCCTAAACATGAGTTCAGGGCGGTTTGGGTAGCTACTTTTCACAACATTGACTGGCCTTCAGCTAAGGGCTTGCCGGTAGCGCAGCAAAAAAGAGAATTTCTGGAACTGATCCAACGCCAGAAACGCAATGGCATGAATGCCCTGGTGGTGCAAATCCGGCCTTGTGGAGATGCTTTCTATCGAAGCAAACTCGCTCCATGGTCCGAATACCTGAGCGGTACCCAGGGGGTACCCCCTGAAAATAACTTTGATCCACTGGCTTTTATGGTCCGGGCCTGCCATGAGAATAATATGGAGTTTCACGCCTGGATGAATCCTTTTCGGGCCATTTCTCACCTGCGATTTAGCAGTGTCGCGGATTATAATCCTGCCCGGGTCAAGCCAGAATGGACCGTCAAGCATGGGGAACGCTTGTATTTTAACCCTGGTTTGCCAGCGGTGCAACAATATCTGACGGATGTGGTCATGGAGGTAATCCAGCAGTATGATGTAGATGGGATTCACTTTGATGACTATTTTTATCCGTATCAGGAATCAGGCAAATACTGGAATGATCAGGCCGCTTTTGAGCGATTTGGCACTTCCTTCAAAGATGTACATGCCTGGCGGCGACACAATGTAGATAGCTTTGTGAAATCGGTGGCGGATGGGATCAAGGCGAAGAAGCCACATGTTAAATTTGGCATTTCTCCCATCGGGATCTGGCGAAACAAATCCCGGGATCCCCGTGGCTCCAACACCTCTGTTTCTCACACCTCCTACGACATGCTCTATGCTGACGTAAGAAAATGGTTGGAGCTGGGATGGATTGATTATGTGGCGCCCCAACTGTACTGGAGCACTACGCACCCTTCCGCCAACTATCGTGAGCTGATTTACTGGTGGAATGAAAATGGCTTCAATCGCCATGTATACATCGGGCATGCCATGTTTAAGGTAAAAAAAGACCAGGCGCGCCACTGGAAAAATCCGATGGAACTACACCGCCAACTGGAATTGCGCCAGCAAATGAATCTCATCCAGGGCGGAATTTTTTACAGTGAAAATTCCTTTCAGGACAATCCCTATCGCGTCTCGGACCAATTCCAGAAAAATTACCACAAACTACCGGCCCTGATCCCTCCTATGAACTGGAAGGACAGCATTCCGCCTCAGGCTCCCAGAAATCTCCTGGCCCAACGGAAGGCCACGCAGATCGGCCTCAAATGGGATGCCCCGGAAGTCGCGGAGGATGGAGAATCTGCCACCTATTATATCGTGTACCGTTTCGGGCCGGAGGAAAACCTGGACCGCAGCAACCCTCGTCATATTTTTCGCATCCAACGCGAAAGATATTTGCTGGATCAGGAGGTAAAGCTGAGCGAAGGCTATACGTATCTCATCGCGGCTGTCGACCGCATGCATAACGAAAGCGAAGATACGCAGATCGCGATTTTTCCGCCTGTGCAGGTCATGGCAGCCCCTATTGGCGAAGAAAAATAGGCAGTCTTTTTCCAAAAGCATCATTTTCCCTTTATTGCGTCCATAGCGGAAAATTATGGACAAAAATAATGGCGTGATCGCCGCCGGGCACCATGAGACAGCAAGAGCCGGAGCAGAAATCCTGGCGGCTGGTGGCAATGCCTTCGACGCAGCTCTGGGAGCCATGCTTACCTCATTCGTAGCTGAACCTTCTCTGACTTCTTTGGGCGGAGGGGGATTTTTGACGGCCTACACCGCATCCGGTCAGGCCTGGCTATTCGATTTTTTTGTCCAAACCCCCCTCCGTAAACAAGAACTCAAGGATCTGGACTGGGAAGAATCTGCCATTCGATTTGGGAACGCTGACCAATTGCAATACTCAGGTAGAGGAGCGGTGGCCGTACCGGGCTGCCCTGCCGGGCTGTTCGAGGTACATGAAAAACTGGGACGCATTCCCCTGGCGGAGGTAGCCGCGCCTGCGATCCAACTAGCCCGGGCAGGGGTGGTCTACACGCCTTATCAGGTTTACGGCATGGAAATTTTGGAGCCCATTCTCCTGGCCCATCAAGAATCCCGGGAGATCTATGGGCCCGGAGATCGCTTGTGGCAGACTGGCGAAAAGGGCCCTCGTCCCCGTTTTACCGACGCCCTGGAAGCCCTGGTCAAGGGGGGCCGGGAGGCCTTTTACGAAGGAGAATTGACCGAAGCCTGGCTGCGGGCACACCGCGAAGAAGGTGGTAGCTTAAGCCGGGCTGATCTAAAGGCTTATCAGGTACACACTAAGCAACCCCTCCGGGTTCCTTATCGGGGATATGAACTCCTCACCAATACCCGCCCCAGCGCAGGAGGCAGCATGATCAGCTTTGGCCTTTCCTGGTTGGCCCAGCAGGACTTAGCAAAAATTGGCCATCAGGGACCCGCCTACGTGGAGTGCCTGGCGGCGGCCATGCATCAGATGGACCGCTTTAGACGGGATCATCTGCAGGAGGCTACTTCTCCTCCGATTGCCGAACTCCTCCATCAAAAGAACCTGATGGCCTATCAACAACCGATTAACTGGTTGGGCAATACCAGCCATATCAGTGTGATGGATCGGGAGGGCAATGCGGCCAGCCTTACTTCGACCTTGGGAGGGGCTTCCGGACGGGCTATTCTTGGAACTGGCATTCCGACCAATAATATGCTGGGAGAAGTAGATTTATTTCCCGGAGGTCTGCATAGCTGGCGGGAGAATACCCGGGTAACCTCTATGATGTCCCCTTCCATTCTCCTGCATGACCAACATCCCTGGTTGGTCTTGGGTACCGGAGGCTCCAGCCGGATCAGGAGTGCGATTCTACAGGTCATTCTTCACATGGTAGACCATGGCATGAGCCTGGAAGAGGCGGTCAGTCACCCGCGCCTTCATTGGGAGGATTTTGTGTTAAACCTGGAACCTGGTTTGGGGCTGTCGGATGATTATGTCCTCGGCAAAAATGAACTGGTTCGATGGCCCTCGAAGAATATGTTTTTCGGAGGGGTCCATGCCGTGTTGAGAGAAGCGGACGGGATGCTGAGCGGAATGGCGGATGCCCGCAGAGATGGCGCGGTCGCCTAAATCCTTCGCGCCAGGATGGCTATTTTTTCCTCGGCCCACTGCGTGAACATGAGATAGCTGTTGCCGCCCTCTCTAAGGTTCAGGCTTTTTCGGATGTGGGATACGGTAAAGGGAAAAAATCGCCGGCTGACGTGGGCTTGGCTGATCCCTAGCGCTTTGAGATCTTTTTTGAGGTGTTTGGGCTTGTAGGGCCATATCTCCTGGATGGCAAAGTGTCGTCCCGGAAAGTCTGCCGGGGGCTTTTCCTCACTGAAAAAATACCCTTGCGGATGATTCCATTGCCCTTCCCAGGCCGCATAATATTGATCCGCCA
Organism: Bacteroidota bacterium; assembly: GCA_038527215.1. GTDB lineage: Bacteria > Bacteroidota > Bacteroidia > J057 > J057 > JAWPMV01. Next base: position 28,761 of record JBCBGC010000053.1, on the reverse strand, counting down.
GGGCCAGGGTGAGCCTTTGCTGATAGAAAGCCACATCCGGTTCGGTAAGAAAGCCCTGCCTTGGATAGGGGAGAGAAGGGGGAAGGGCACGTACTGGTTCAGCAGGGCGAAAGGAAAATCTTTGGGTTTGGCTATGGTCCGAAAGTTTCACCACCTGGGCAGGGGACAACTTATGGGGTTCGTTAGAAAGGGGATTCCACTCAAGGAGGAATTCTCGACATTCGTTTTTTACAGAAAATAAAAAAGTCTTGCTCAGCTTTGGGAATTTTTTCCAGGCTTCGGCCACATCATAGAGGGGCGTGGTCTTGACCAGAATTTTTTTCCCTAGTTCAAACAGACGAGGCAAAAGGGCCGTGAGGTTAGGGGATAAGTCTTCAAAGGCAAAGGCCCTTTTACCAGCTTCCGTACGGCGAGAGGGGTCCAGGTAGATCAGGTCAAAGGCTGGCCCCTGATAGGTAGCTAGGAAGGATTCTGCGGTTTGCTTATGCAACTGAATATTGTCGAGTCCCAGCCGGGCAAAGTTGTATTGGTTGACGTGAAAAAGGCCTTCCTGGGGCTCCAGGGCAATTACTTCCTCGAAATGACGGGCAAAATGGGTGGTGTCGGCGCCCAACCCACAGGTCAAATCCAGGCATCTTTTTCCCTGATAATTCTTCATCTGAGCGGTGGTGGTGCTGCTGCTTTGCTCATAGGCGAGGGGGGGAATGATGCATCTGGCTGTATAATAGGCAGGGAGTTTTCTCTTTGCTTTTTGCAGGTATTTGATCTGTGTTGAAACTAAATGCAACGGAAAGTCGTTTATTTTTGTGGACAACGCCAACTGGGCCGGATCCCTGTCCAGATTTGCTTCGATAAAGTGTTGAATTGTATCACGTGTTAGAATCGCCAGTCCTTCTTTAGTCATTTGGGAAAAAGAAATTTTACATTTAAGTACTTCTGTACTATTTTTCTAGAGTTTTAAATTCAAAAGCGAACACTTATGAAGCGCGCAAAGCAATTCGCTGTAGCATTTCTTCTTTTATTTGCCCTGGCCACCGTTACCAGTGCTTGTACTTCAGGAAAGTATTGCCAGGCTACGAAAGTCGGTAACCACCGCTAATATTCCACATTTTTTATGAATGTCTGGGAACCGCTTCAAGATGAAGCGAAGATAGCCGCTATTCAGGAAGCTTCCTTCCAGCGGCCTCAACTTATTTTTAAGCACAGCGTCACCTGCGGCATTTCCGCCCATGTGCAACATATGCTGGGCGAGGCAGCTGCCAAAATGGCTGAACAAGCGGATTTACATTATCTGGATTTGCTCAGATACCGAGCGGTTTCTAATGCAGTGGCTAGCACCTTGGGCGTGGTCCACCAATCTCCCCAGGTGATCATCCTGAAAAATGGAGAGGTCGCTTATGCTGACAGCCACTTTGCCATTCAGCCGGCCAAGATCCTTTCTATGCTGTCGGCTCCCGTAGGCTAACGATGACCATAGATTGACTGCTGCCTGTCTTCTGTCAACCACAGAAGTAGGATTCTTATGCATAGTTGAACCGGAGGTTGACGATGATTTCCGGATGGAGACTCATCAGAACAGGGCAATTGAGGGCCTTTTGTTCCAGGATGGTTTTGTCCGCTTCATTGAGATTGGGATCCTCAAAGGTGATGATGATATTCAGGGAGATGATTCTTCTGGGGCCGTCCGCCATGATTTTTTCTACCTCGCAGCTGACCTTTCCCAAATGAATATCGTGCTCCTCGGCCGCTATATCCATGGTGGTGATCATGCAACTTCCGGCCGCAGCCGCTATCAAATCTGTGGGGGAAAAACTCTCTCCTTTGCCATGATGGTCCTTGGGGGCGTCAGTAAGACAGGTTTCTCCGGAAGACGTATGGGTTACCCGGGTCCGATACCCGCCCTGGGACTCAATAAAGGCTGATTTCATTTCAATTAATTGTTCAAGGCAGGGGCCACCATGGTGAAGGGAGGAATCTCTACTGCCACTTCTACCTGATCGGCTGTCCTTTGCATAAAATAGTAGCCCGACATCTTGCCCACCGGGGTATTGAATTGGGAGCCACTTACATAGCGGTAGGTCTCACCTGGGGCTATATGGGGTTGTTTTCCCACTACGCCTTCTCCTTCTACTTTACGTTTTTTGCCCACGCCATCGGTGATCCGCCATTCTCGTCTCAGGAGCTGGACGGAATATTGAGATTCATTGATAATCTCCACCTGATAAGCAAACACATAATAGCGGTGCTTGGGGGAGGATTCATCCTGGATATAGGCAGTACGCACATTTACCCTTATCCCTTCGGTAACTTGTGAAGATAAGTTGGTGGGCATGATACAGGAATTAGGTGATAAGGAAATTTAGAGAAATTCCCTAACAAAACCTAGGCGCTGGAAAATCCAATTTGAGATGTACCCTGGCTTAATACTGTGCAGTACTCAGCATAACGAGGGTGCAGGCCATGTTGGCTTCGATTCCAGCCTCAGTGAGTTTCTGATATAATGCTGGGTTTTCGGTTCCCGGGTTAAAGATGACCCTTTTGGGAGCCAGGCTGATCAGCCAGTCATACATGGGCGGTTGGTGGGCCGGACCGATGTAGAGGCTGATGGTGTGTAAATCAGGGATTTGCACTTCTTCCTCTTTGGTCCAGATGGGAATTCCGGCTATGTCACCTTCCCGCCGCCCAAAAGCATACACAGGCTGATTTTGGGCGACGAGACGATGAACAGCTTCGTTTGAATATCTATGCCTCTTGGTAGAGGCCCCAACGATTAACGTGGGTTTATTATCCATTGATTATTCCTCAGAATCTTCAGAGGCTTCAGCCTCTTTTTCTTTCCGCTTTTTGGTTTTAGAGGCGGTCACCTTGATTTCGTCTGATTCCAGATCGTAATCAACATTCAAGGTGTCTCCTTCTTTCACCTTGCCTTCAAGGATAGTATCGGCAATAGGATCCTCCAGGTATTTTTGAAGGGCCCGGGCCAAAGGACGTGCCCCAAACTGACGATCATAGCCTTTGTCCGCGATGAACTCCTTGGCGTTGGCGGTCAACTTGATTTTGTATCCTTTCTCCTCGATACGGGCAAAAACGTCTTCGAGACGAAGGTCGATGATCTCCAGGATATTTTCCCGGCTCAGTGGCACAAAGGCAATCACATCGTCCAGACGGTTGATGAATTCTGGTGGGAAGGTCTTAGCCAGTCCTTTGGAAAGGCTCGCTTCCACAAACTTAGCTTTCTCAGCCGGATCAGAATCCAGGTTCTTGTTCTTTTTGGTCTGGAAACCAAGGCCACCAGAAAGAGCTTCAAAGATGTCTTTGCCACCCAGGTTGGTGGTCATGATAATGATGGTATTCTTGAAGTCGATTTTACGACCCAGACCATCCGTCAACAGACCATCATCCAGCACCTGAAGCAGAATGTTGTGGACATCCCGGTGAGCTTTTTCCATCTCATCCAGCAGGACGACAGAGTAAGGCTTACGTCTTACGCGCTCGGTGAGCTGACCCCCTTCTTCGTATCCGACGTATCCGGGAGGGGCTCCGATTAAGCGAGATACGGTGAATTTCTCCATGTACTCACTCATATCAATCCGAATCAGGGCTTCCTCAGAATCAAAGACTGAAATCGCCAGCGCCTTAGCCAATTCGGTTTTACCGACCCCGGTAGGACCACCGAACATGAAGGTACCGATCGGCTTGCTGGGATCTTTCAGCCCCAGACGAGAACGGCGGATGGCTTTCACCAATTTGGCTACAGCCATGTCCTGGCCGATGATATGGTTTTTGAGATCGCCCTCCATATGCTTGAGTTTCTCAATCTCACCGGCGGCAACTTTGGTTACCGGTACGCCAGTCATCATGGAAACTACAGAGGCTACATCTTCTTCCGATACGGTGTATCGTTTATTTTTTGTTTCTTCTTCCCACTCGATTTTGGCCTGATCGAGTTCTTCAAGGAGGCGTTTTTCCTGATCTCTGAGCTGAGCCGCTTCTTCGTACTTCTGACTTTTAACGACTTTGTTTTTCAGCTCTTTTACCTCTTCGATTTTCCCTTCCAGATCCAGAATGCTCTGTGGAACGTGAATATTTGTGATATGTACCCGGCTACCTGCTTCATCTAATACATCGATGGCCTTGTCGGGGAAGTAGCGGTCAGAGATGTAGCGGTCGCTCAACTTCACACAGGCTGCGATAGCATCAGGGGTATAGTTTACATTGTGGTGGTCCTCATACTTCCCTTTGATGTTTTCCAGGATGATGAGGGTTTCCTCTACGGAAGTAGGATCCACGGTTACCTTTTGGAAACGACGTTCCAGGGCGCCGTCCTTCTCAATGTACTGGCGATACTCGTCCAGCGTAGTAGCGCCGATACACTGAATCTCTCCCCGGGCTAGCGCCGGTTTGAAGATATTAGATGCATCCAGAGAACCAGAAGCACCTCCTGCACCGACAATGGTATGCAACTCATCAATGAAGAGGATAACATCCGGGGATTTTTCCAATTCTGCCATCACCGCTTTCATTCGCTCCTCGAACTGACCACGATACTTGGTACCGGCTACGAGGGAAGCGATATCCAGGGTAACGACCCGTTTATTATACAGTACCCGGCTTACCTTACGCTGTATGATGCGCAGGGCCAGTCCTTCAGCGATCGCTGTTTTACCCACACCAGGTTCTCCAATGAGGACCGGGTTGTTTTTCTTTCTGCGGCTCAGAATCTGGGCCACGCGCTCAATTTCATTCTCTCGACCTACGATGGGGTCAAGTTTGTTTTCTTCTGCCGCTTTGGTCAGGTCCCGTCCGAAGTTGTCAAGAACTGGGGTTTTGGACTTGGTAGTTCTACGGCTAGGTCTATCTCCTGGGTTACTCATTTCCGATGATTCTGGGGGATCACTTGATACTGACATACGGGGATTTTGGGAGTCTTCGGTATTCTCTAATTCTGCACGCACTACGTCGTAGGTCACGCCAAAGCGGGATAGGATTTGGGCTGCAACATTGTTTTCCTCCCGAAGGATGGAAAGCAGCAGGTGTTCAGTACCGATTTCTCCGCTCTTTAAGAGCTTTGCCTCCAGCCGGGTAATCTTCAGGACTTTTTCCGCCTGGCGGGTAAGCGGTAGGTTGGTAAGGTTAATGTTATTGACGGTGCCGCGCACGGCATTTTCAATAGATCTTTTGAGTTGAGAAAGGTCTACAGTTAGATCAATCAATATTTTAATGGCTAATCCTTCTCCTTCTCTGATCAGACCTAATAGGAGGTGTTCTGGACCGATATAGTCGTGTCCCAGTCGAATGGCCTCCTCTCTGCTAAAGGATATAACATCCTTGACTCGTTCCGAAAAATTTGATTCCATAAGGTCGATTCGTCTTTTACTGGAAAAAAGCCAGCTACTTTCATATGGTCCTGCCGGATTCGTGCCAATCATGGTAATCCTGCCAAACTGGCAGGATGCTATAGATAAAACGAATCCCGGACCCGATAGTTTCGATGCCGGAAAACTTATGACCAAAGTACATAAGCTGCGCACCCAGCAGCAATGACAATCAGGTTAATTAGCGCAAGTGGAAGAAACTTTTTCCAGCCGATATCCATGAGCTGATTGTATTTGAAACGGGGTAAAGTCCAGCGAACCCACACAAATACAAAAACGAAAAAAGTCGTTTTCATCAAAAACCAGCTTAAGCCCCAACCTAACTGGGCTAATGGGGCCCAATCTGCCACGCCGATCAGTGATTCAAATGGGCCGAGGTATCCACCCAGGAAGAGTGTGGTGATCAGCATAGAAGCTACAATCACGTGGATATACTCGGCTACGAAGAAGAGGGCAAATTTCATGGAGCTGTACTCGGTATGAAAGCCGCCTACCAATTCTTGTTCTGCTTCTACGAGGTCGAAGGGGGCACGGTTAGCTTCCGCAAAGGCACAGACCGTAAAAAGCAGGAATCCCAAGGGGTTGCGGACGATGTTCCACACCCCTCTTTGTGCTTCCACGATGGCCCCTGGTTTCAGGAATTCCGATCCTTCGTACACGGTGTTGGTGAGTAGAATGACAGAGACCACGGAAAGGCCCATGGCCAGTTCATATGAGATCATCTGGGCGGAGGCACGCAGTCCACCCAGAAGGGCATATTTACTATTAGAAGCCCATCCAGCCAGGGTTACCCCATATACAGCGACCGAGGCGATGGCCAGAACATACAAAATACCGATGTTGACGTCCGCAATGACCAGCCATCCGCTGGTTCCTTCAGTCATGGCTACGTCGGCCTTGGCAAAAGGGATCACCGCAAAGGTGATCAAGGCCACGGTTACTGAAATGATCGGGGCAATAAAGTGGACAAGTTTATCCGCTGCCACAGGGATGATATCCTCCTTAAGCAGGAGTTTGATGACATCCGCTAGCGGTTGAAGAAGGCCAAATGGACCCACGCGGTTAGGACCGGAACGCTGTTGAATCCAGGCGGAAACTTTACGTTCGAGGTATACGGAGTAGGCTGCTGCAGTAAGCAGGACAAAGAGGGCCAGACCGATGAGAATCAATGAGTAGGTCAAGAATGCGGTGTCCATGCAGCTAAAATAGGAAATGTTCTGATAATTAAAAGGTTTTTCACCCTTGCTTTGGACGGGATTTTCCGACTACATACCAGGCGCAAGTGGTAAAAAAGTCCCGAACCCAGGGTAAGCCTACTAACCAGGCCGCTTGTTTTCTGGCTTCCAGGCCAAATTTATATTTATAAATCGGGTTGAAAAGGTAGAGGTTTCTGGCCAGGATTTCGAGCCCGGTTTGGCGGGCGATGCGCTCAAATCTTCCGATGGAAATGCCGGAATCCTTTAGCTCCAATAACTCCTTCTTTACAGCCTCCCGCTCTCCAAAGGCAGAAATGATGCCCCGATAAATCGGTCTGGGAAGGAGATGAACGTAAGGGAGCTTGGAGAGCAGCTTATGCTGGCATATTTGCTGGTGCCCACCAAAAGGCATGCGCCATGGGGGAAAGCCAAAAAATATTTTGCCTCCCGGTTTCAACAACTGCAGGATGTAGGGGATAAATTTTTCCTGTTCCGGGATATGTTCGATGGTGTCTTTGAGCATGATCCAATCGAACTGTCCCCGGTAGGTTTCGAGGAAGGATTCGTCGTATACGTTTTGGGTGACAAAATCCGCCTTACCTGTGGCGATATGATCGGCAAAGCGTTCCCGGGCATATTGAATCCTGCGATCATTCAGGTCTACCCCCAGAACGCGGGCTCCTTTGGCGATCACCGGATGCAAAACGCCTCCTTCTCCGCAACCAATTTCCATGACATAGTGGCCGGCCTGAATCCCACCTGCCGTATCTAAAAAGGGCAGGAGGTAGTTCTCCGCATTGGCGATTTGCTGCTCAGTCCGGACATCCAGGGAAGTGTGTTGTGAAAGAGACATAGCGTTAGACGAATCTGAGCGGCAAGTTATCATTTTTCATCCGCACCTTACAAGCCAGGGGGGGAGAAAAATAAGGTCCTTGCAGCCTGGCTACAAGGACCCTTTATGGTCTATTTCTTTTTTCTCTTAGTTTCGGGCCCGGCGGGCATTGGCCGGGATGTAATCCAACTCATAAAAGCGGTTGAGCTTGGGATACTGCCGAAGGAAAGTTTTATGGTCGGCGCGCCAACTCAGCAAATGTGGAAGCTGATTCGTAATCTGACGATCGCGGTAGAGGGTTCTGGCCTCCATCGGATTGGCAGCCATCCAGCGCAGGTTCTGGTGTAAGGCTAACTTCACCTGTGGATGACGGTCCATCCAGCCTTTGTCTTTGAATACAGCTTCGGCCAGGGTGACGTGCTCATACATCCAGATCACATTCCCAAACAACATACTCACCAGTTCAGGCTGCTTTTTAAGATAACGTACATCGGCCTGGGGTAAAAATGGATAATCTCTGGCGATACTCCGCAACTGGCGACGCTCCATATTATAGCGGTACAGGTTCTCAGATTTTCTTCGGGAAAACATCTCGTTGAAACTCAAATACCCGTCTTGGTTCAAATCAGTCAGGTTGTACACCCGGGAGGAGAGGAAATAAACAAACTCATTCGAATAGGCCTGCATTTCCTGACGGCTCAGAAGCGCGTCTTCATTTTGGTCGGCAATGATAAACCTTTCCTCAAGAAACCATCTACTGATGGCTTGATTTTCCGGCTCGGATTGGGAAAAGCCAAGGACGGCGGAAAGACTCAGCAAGGTGAACAGGAGAATATTACGCAAAGGCATAAATTGGAAGTTCTACAGAGCAAATTTGGGGATAAGGAGAAGTAAAAATCATTCAAGAATTACACAAAAGCTTGCATCTGTCTAGACTTAGACGCTAAAAAGGGGGTAAGGTTGTGATCTCATGTAAGTTTCAACGCATTATCGCTCAAATTTCATATTCTATACTAGGGGAAATAGCGTGACCGGAAATATTTTCTGTTTCAATGGTCAAGATTGGACCGCTACAGGATGGCGATTTTTTCCCCTTCAGGAAGTATCCTGCCCATCGATCTAATTTTTTACCCGAATAAAATACTGCCCTGAGAGAAGCGGTTCGCCCTTTATCTGAGTGGGGGAATGTATTTTATAAAAAATAATGTTTAAATAAACGTAAAAACAAAATTTTAAAAAATACGGATAATGGTATGTTTGTCATAAATCGAAAATCAAGTTTTCAATATCTCTATGACAAACACCTTGACAGATCTCCTTTTGCTCTTTAGGAAATCATTCCGAACCTCCCTGACGCAGGCTTTCTCCTGGACATTTATGGCCCTTCTGTTGTTGCACTCAGGCCTGAATGCTCAGTCGCTTCCTGTTTCAGCCACTTATGACCCAGGCGAGTTCGGAAACGGGGACGAAATCGCCATTGACATTGCCGTAGGAAACGAAGATCAGCCAGCCGAAGAAGTGCTGGGCTTACACATCGAACTGGAGTACGAAGGTTTCAGCATTGACGAAGAAAGTGAATTAGGGCTGGACTGTGATGCAAGTTCATGGTTCGGAGGCGACGGTAATTGGGTAGGCGACATCCAGAACAGCGCAGAAAATAACCTGCTGATCATCGACCTATTTCGCACGGATGGGACAGCCGTAAGTGGGCATGGTTTTGCCGTACGATCCATTGGGATCATCATCGTGATGGACGAAATACATGGAAAGGCGCCTTTGACCCTGAGTCAACTAAAGGCCACCCCCATTCTGGCTCCCGCAGGATTGCAGCCTTACCTGACCTTAGAAGGAAGCGCTACGAAGTTGCACTGGAATGTGCCGGCTGGTCAGCATACCGAAGGAGGTAGCCTGCTCAATCTGCAGGGCCAGGTCATTCGCCACATAGGCGCTGGCGCGCAAAGCCTCGAAGTAGGAGACCTGCCTGCACAGATTTACCTGCTGAGAATTCAAACCGAACAAGGAGTCCTCGTAAAAAAGGTGATGCTCCAATAAAATTCTGACTTAACGACAAAAAGCCGGATGCTCCCCAGCATCCGGCTTTTTTTTATCCGCCGGGATTGGCTCGCTTAGCTTTAATTTTTTGCTTGAGCCAGGCGGGTTTGTCGATAGGCCTGGTATTATTCAGTTCCTGTTCGACCTGGTCCAATTCTTTCTGGGTCGTGGCCCAAACGATCCTTCTCAACAGGCGCATACGATTCAGATAGGAGGTTTTGTGATGCGAAGAGACGTCTTTTCTGGCGCGGATAAAACGAATGAGGTTCTCAATTTGGTCCGTGAGCCATTCCTTGTCCAGCGCTGCTAGCTCATAATGCGCCTGGAGCAGATAGGCGCGGGCATCAATCTCGTTCATGGATTGTCTGAAGCGGCGATCGGAGAGCAAGGAGATTACTTCCCGAAAGTTTTCTTGAGAAAAATATAGGTAAGCCAGGTTCAGGTAATAGGCATCTTCCTGTAAAGCCTCAGGCAGGAGGGTGCGATAGGTTTCCAGATAGAATTGGGCCTTTTCGTAGTCCTTGAGACGAATACAAATCGCTACGAAATTTTTGTATTGGGCTGGCGGAAGCTGCCCCGAAACCAGGACCAGTTCGTCTTCGATAGCCCAATTGATCAGGGAATAAATCTGTTGGGCAATGGCTGCGTCAGGTTCCTGGTTGAGCTTTCTGATGTAGAAATTCAGCAGGGAAACATAAAAGTTTCGCCTATCATTGGTGATGAACTGATCTTTATTGCGGAGGATCTGAATCAATAGGGCTTCCGGGTCTACCGTTTTTTCTCCCTTGAGCAAGCGGTATAACTGATGGAGGATTTGCAGACGAGGGTCATGCTGAAAATGATGTTGGACCTGAAAATAGTCCAGCATTTCTTCAATATGGGTGGGCCGACTCAGACCAAATTTCTGCTGCATGCTGGCCTGATAGATGGCGAGTTCCATCCTGGCGGACAGCCACCAACCGTCTGCCAGTTCAGAAAGTTGTTCCAGGGTTTGCTGAGCGTCCGAGGCCTGGCCTCCGGGCAGGAACTGGGCGGCCCGCTGGCGTTCTACGGTTAGGCTCAGTTGCTGGTAGTAATAGCTGGACCCCTTTACCGGAATGGCGGCCAGTTGTTGATCCATTTTCCGGGCAGCCTTGCCAAAGAGTTTGGCAGCCTTTTTATGGTTGAGCGCTTTGATCAAAGCGAGTTGTTTTTCCAGGCCTTCCTTGCGAAAAGCCTCAATGGCAATGTACTCTTCAAGCCTGCTGCTCAAGTCGCCACTCAATTTTCTTAACCGGCTGTCATCATAGGGAGTATCCGTACCGTAAAGATGTTCCCACACCTCGGTCCTGGAGGGAGGACTCGACTGGGTAAGCAGATAGGTAGCCAGTCGCTGCACATATTGCTGGCTCCCATTCAACTCCGCTTCCAGCCAGCGAAGACAATGGGCACGCTCCTTCTTTGAAAGGAGCTTGACCAGCACCCAAACTTTTTTCTTATCCATATAGCACCCGTTATTCCTGCAAAAAATATACAGAATCCTCAAGAAAGCTCATGTAAGCTTTAGGAGGGAGAAGCAAAGAAAGTAAAGGGCATAAAAAAAGAGAGGACAAGTAGCTTGTCCTCTCTTATGCGTTTCATTACCGGAGTACTCAGGCTACTCGAGGAGCGCCGGGTTCTCCAAATGAATTGGTAGATTTTTGAGCAAGAACATAGTCCTTGTATTTGGAAGGGTGTTTCGACCAAATACGCCTACCTAGTTCACAGATTCTGTCCAGGCTCTGTCTGATTTCCTCTTCAACGAGAGAAGATTCTTTTTGAGTCTGAATAGGTGTGGTTTGCTGATCCATTAAAGTTTCATAGTGCTCGCATTTATGGGCCAGGGCTACAATAAAACTGGCATTTAACCCATTTTTCGTAAACTCCGCCAAATCCCGGGCTGCGCAAATCAGCGTTTCATTGCACAGCCGCACTAATTCGCTCCGGTGTACTCGCGAGAGTAGCAGCTTACCGTGTGACTTCATAGACTTTGAGGTTAAGAACATTAAAAAACCCATCTGAGGTAAGTCAGATGGGATAAATCTATAGCGATAGAAATAGACGCTTTCGTCGCGAAGAGATTATCCCATTAACGGCCTGAGCAATTGGCATTGCCAGCACCATTTCTGATTGAGAAATCCAGCTTGTTGAAGCGTTAGCACTTTGTTCCTCTTAATTCAATGATACGAAAAATTAGACGAAAAGGCAAAAAGCTTTACATGTCTCTGACACACTTTTCATAAATAAGCAGAAAGCGCAATTCTGTCCAATAATCGTTTTCTCTTTGTCTATACGCAGGAGAATTTCTAAGGGTTGGTCAAAAACGGGAAAACCATGGTCCTGCACGGAAAAATTTTCGCTCCAGAAAGGACTGATTCAGGGTAGGGTGAAAGTATGACTTTAACCTAAACTTTGTAAGTCCTACAATATCAATAGGATATGAGCTGAAATTTTTTTTCTTTTATACCGAGATTATTTTATTTTTGTCTGGGTATGTCAATGCTATCAATCATGGTCTCAAATAAACATCCTTTCTTATTCGCCTGCTTGCTCCTTTTTTGCCTCCCGGGGGCCATTGCCCAAAGTGGAGTTTACTACGAAGACACCGAACCTAACCTCACTTCCATGTGTGTGGAAGACAACGTTATGTTGAGGGAATGGCCCGGAGAACAGGCCCGGAGCCTGGCTCGGGTTTATTTTACCGAACAGGTTAGTCATCTGGGAAGAGCGGCTTTTGTCCGCAGAGAAAACCAAAACTACCTTTGGGTCAGAACTTCTGACAATGCAGAAGGGTGGATCAAAGAAACCGCGCTGATCAAAGGAGGGGGGTCTGTCGTCCTGTTGGCTGATGCCCCAGTCTATTTCAAATTGAACACGCCTCAATCCGTAACCGGGAAGATTTTCCGGGCTGGTGAAATTGCTATTCTGTCTGATTTCCGTGACAACTGGGTAAAGCTTACCGGGAAAGGCGGATTAAAAGAAGGCTGGATTCAGGGATATGACGCATTAAGTGTGGAAGAAGTAGACCTCGAAGCTGCTTCCTTATTCACCGAGGCGCTGGATATTGTTGACATGGATCGTCGCCGGAGCCGCCTACAATCCATTCGGGATGGCCGGAGCTACCTCAGCCCTGAGATGCGGGATATCGTAGATCGGGCCATTCAGGATACCTATCGGGGAGATAGTTTCGCTTCCGGTGGAGGCAATGTTTCCTTCCCTGATGACGATCCCTTTTTCTCACCGGATGGAGAAGATACCTTTAGCGAATATGACCCCAACGTCGGGCCTCCGTCCAATAATCCTCAGCCCGGATATAATCCTGGTTACGTCCCACCCAGAGGAAATACCAACCCAAATTATAACCCGAACTATCCCCCGGCTTACAACAACCCGGGAAATAATACACCCTATAACCCCAACTATTCAGAAAGGGAAGTAGTGGATATGCAGACCGGTGCCAGCTACCTACGGGTAACGGAGCGTGGGTCGATTCAGCCCGTCAAGGCTAAGAACCCCCCTTCCATTTATTACGCCTACCACAAAACGCTTCCCAAGGGCGCCAAGGTCTTACTGGAGGTTCCGGGGACAGGCAGTTTTGTACAGCTGGAAGTGATTGCCAAACTAAAGTCTACCAATAAGAACATGATCGGTCTGGGACAGGAAGTAATCAAAGCCGTCTATGGCGTGACCACCGCGAAGGAAGCACCCGCGGCCGTCATTAGCTATCCCAAGCCCTAGCAGGAATAAGAAAAATTGATGGTAATAGCCGCCTCGAAAGAGGTGGCTATTTTCGTTTGGCCGGCTTCCAGCCGGTCAGCGGATACAACCACCCCGTAACACTGGCTTCCAGCCGGTCGGATTCCGTGCCGCAGCTGCAAGCTGCGGCTACCGAGACGATCCCAACCACCCCGTAACACTGGCTTCCAGCCGGTCAGATCCTGTGCCGCAGCTACAAGCTGCGGCCACCGAGCAACGATCCCATCCCGCAGCTACAAGCTGCGGCCCCCAAGCGACGATCCCGTCCCCCCGTAACACTGGCTTCCAGCCGATCAAAGCCCTGGCATCGGCTAAAAGCCGATGCTTTAGAATCCGACCGGCTGGAAGCCAGTGTTGCAGGAAAGTTCTGTTCACACCAGAAGTTTGCCGAGCGTCCAGACATAGACACTGGCGATCACCAGATGGATCAAAGCAAAAGGAACGGCTTTGACGATAAATCCCAGGAAGCCCAGTCCCAGTTTTTGGCGATTGATCACAGTAACGGCGACGACCGTGGACGCAGAGCCGATGGGGGTAATGTTGCCGCCCAGGTTGGCCCCGTAAATAATGGCCCACCAGAAATTCTCCTGGAACCCGGGTTCCTGACTGATGGGGGCCATGGTCTTGGCCAGCATCGCGGCTAGGGGAATATTATCGGTTACAGAACTGGCGATGGCGCTGGACCAGAGCAGGGCCAAGGGACCTCCGGTCTCTCCCAGGGCCATCAAATCGGTCACCAGGCCACCAATCATGGCCAGAACCTCGGCATATTCCATTACCCCGATGACGATGAAGAGAAAAGCGAAGAAAAATATCAGGTCCCAGTCTGTCCGACTGTAAATACTCTGGGTATTGGACTTGAGCCGCAGCAGCATCAGCACCCCAAAGGCCATGGCTACGAAGCCAATGCCCAGATCTCTGATATAGGGGATGATGTCCGTCGTGGCCAGCGCCACAATGAAGAGCCCAAAAACCACCCAGCTGAGGACAAAAAACGGTCGGGATTGTATCCCATCATTTTCATCAAAGGCGGAGATTAAGCGGGCTGCCTTGGCCTTCTCTTCCGCTTCCTTGATCCCGTGAATGCCAAAAATGTATTTGGCGGCATAAATGGTAGCCGTGGTGGCGATCAGAACATAGGGAGCAGAGATATAGACAAAATCGATGAAGGAGATGCCGGCAGCGTTGCCAATGATAATATTGGGCACCGAACTGATCAGGGTTAGTAAGCCGCCGATGTTGGTGAGGAGACCTTCGGTAAGCAGGAAGCCCAAGAGGAGGTCGCGCCGATTGAGTTTTTCCAGCGAAACTACGGTAAGCGAGCCAATGATGATCATGGCCGTTACATTGTTCAGAAAGGCTGAGAACAATACAGTCATGCTCCCATAAGCCACCAGTAAGCGAAAAGGGTCGCCCTTGGTGAGTTTGGTAAGCCGGATGGCCAACCAGGAAAAGATGCCACTTTGGGTAGTTACCTCGACAAACAGGGAGGAACCCAAGATGATGGCGATCACCCCCCAATCAATAAAGGTGATATAAAAAGGCACATGCCCTCCCTGTCCGGAAAATAAGCTGAGGACCCCCGTAAGCTCTCCTACGATCAAGGCGACAATAGCGGCGATTCCAGTGATCAGAGATTTATCGGCATGCAGTTTTTCTTCCAAGGCCAGGGCCAGGATCATTAAAGCCAGGATGGCCAAATGAATCAGGGTAACCCAGGTACTTACGTCAGCATGAGAAATAGGGTCAGATAAAAGGGGCAGCATCAATGCTCGTTTTGTGTGCGCATCAGGAAGAAGGAACTACTTCCAACCCCCTGAATCCGGGTCTTTTCCGGGTTCCGAACAAATTACGCCATCTTGTTAAACCAAAAAAGTTTTGGTTGATATTTAGCCAGCGGGATACTGCCCGGCTACCACTTCCAGCATATCATCCGGTCGCAGATACTTCTGCGCCATTTCCTGAATATCGGCAGGCTGGATGTCGGTGATGATCTGGAACTTTTTATCTATTTCAGCAAAAGTGATATCCATCGCCCAGGAGAAGCGTAGCAGATCGCCCAGATCAAAGGGCGTTTCCCGGTGGCTGATGCTTTGGCCCAGTAGGTAATTTTTCACCACTTCTAATTCTTGGGATTCCACGCCTTTGTCCATCAGCAATTTCATCTCTTTTTTGATCTCAGAGATGGTAGGCTCGATGTATTCATTGCCCACATCTGCACCCACCACAAAGTAACCTTCATAGCGTTGAGAGACATTGCGAGAGTAAATGCCGTAGGTATAGCCTTTTTCTTCCCGAATATTCTTCATCAGACGGGAACCAAAATATCCGCCTAACAAGGTATTCATGATGGAAATGTGATAATAATCCGGATGGAAGCGATTCACGCCCCTATGGCCGAGCTGCAGGGAAGCCTGCAGGCCTTCCCGCTCCACATAAATACGTCCGGTTTCCCACTGGCCTTTAGCCGTAGCGGCTCGGGAAGTCCGGTCTAGTTCGCCCGCATGGGATATATCCCCAAAGTGAGCCTCCAGCTGAGCCATGAGGCTTTCCTCCTCAAATTTCCCAACCACACTGAGCAGCATGTGTTGAGGATGCAGCTCCTCCTGGTAAAATGCTTGTAGATCCTCCCGGCTAAGCAAGGCCAGTTCCTCTCTCCCAAATTGGTTGCCGTAGGGATGGGCTTTGCCAAACATCGCCCGTCGGAAACGCCTTTTGGCCTGGTAGGAAGTCTTTTGCTCGCTCACTTGCATCTTCTGAGCGGAACGGTCTTTCAATTGCTCATATTCCTCCGCTGGGAAAGTAGGCTGGGTCAGGACTTCCCGCAACAGGGGCAGGGTATGAGGCAGGTTATCGGTGATCGTGGCCAGGGAAAAAGCCAGGCTTTCGTTTCCGACCTCGGGATTGATCCAGGCACCGTAGCGGTCCAGGGTCTGGGCAAATTCCAGGCTGGTATACGAAGTGGTGCCTTCCAACATATTGCGGGTGGTAAACCGGGCCAGGCCGGTTTTGGTCTGGTAAGCTACCCCCGTACGGAAGAGCGCTTGCACCTGTACGACCTCTACACTGCCGAAAGGCAAGAGAAACACCCGCATGCCATTACTCAGCGTTCTTTGTCGATAGGCTGGCAGGGGAATATGGTGAAAAGGGGCGGCTGCAGGAGCCTGAGATCTATCTAAAACTGGCATACATTTCTAACTTAGGCGGAGGCCGGTAAATAATGGAGGGTAGAGCTATTGGAAGGAGATAAAAACTCCCGGGCTGCGGATTTAACCTGATCCAAGGTAATCTGCTGATAGATTTCCGGGGTGCGGTTGATCAGGTTGACATCTCCCAGGGAATCCGACATGGCCATGCCGATGGCTTTGTTCAGAATGGTGGTTTTTTGCATGACAAAAGTAGCTTCCAACTTGCCTTTGATCCGTTCGAGATCTTCCTCCGTCAATTCCTGCAACAAGCCCAGACTTTCTTCCAGGGCCGCTTCGAATTCGCTGATACTTTTGCCTTCGGCGATTTTTCCATTTACTGAGATCACGCCTGGATCATGAAGCCCCCAGGAAAAAGCACTGACCCCAGGACTGACCTGATGTTTTTTCACCATTTCCTGAAAGAGGAGACCGGATTTTCCATTCGAAAGCAAATCCGTAATCAGGTCCATGACATAATAGGTCTCTTCCTTGTGCGCCGGAATGCGGTACATTTTATATACCGCAGGAAAAGGCACCTTGCCGGTCAGCTCCATTTGGCGGGCTTCAGTCTGGGCCGGCTCTTCCGGTAGCGCATGCTTTTTTAACTCCCGACGGGGAATTGCTCCGAACCATTTTTCAGCCAGATGTTTTACCTGATCCACCTGTACATCCCCGGCCACGACCATGGTAGCGTTGTTGGGGGCATAATAGCCATAGAAGAAATCCTTGACTTCTTCCAGGGTCGCATCCTCAATATGGGATATCTCCTTGCCGATGGTGGGCCAGTGATAGGGATGGGTATGGTAGGCCAAAGACCGCAACCGAATATGAGCGTCCCCATAAGGTTGGTTGAGGTAGCGTTGCTTGTATTCCTCAATGACCACACTTTTCTGGATGTCTAGTTTTTTCTGCGAAAAGCCTAGTTCCAGCATGCGGTCTGATTCCAACCAAAAGCCCGTCTCCAACTGATTGGAAGGGACCGATAGGTAATAATTGGTGATATCTGCCGTGGTAAAGGCATTGTTTTGTCCACCAACCCTTTGCAAGGGTCGGTCATAATTGGGGATGTTTTTACTGCCTTCAAACATCAAATGCTCAAATAAATGGGCAAAGCCTGTCCGATGTGCTTCTTCATCTTTACTGCCTACACGGTAAAGGATATTGACTACCGCTTTGGGAATACTATGGTCTTCATGGACAATTACTTTCAGGCCGTTTTCGAGCGTAAAGGTCTGATAAGAAAGGTGCAGCATACAGGTAATGTTGTTAATCCTGAGCGCTTTCTTCCGGAGAGGAAGGGGAGGGGGCTTCAGGAGATTTTTTTTTCAAAGGTCCTTTGAGCTTCATGGGCGGTGCCTTCTTGGCTGGAGGAGGAGTTTCTCCTTCAGACTTCTGCTTCAAAGGTGTTTTCAATTTCATGGGCGGTGCCTTCTTAGCGGGAGGAGGAGTTTCTCCTACTGGCTTCTGCTTCAAAGGCGTTTTCAGCTTCATGGGCGGTGCCTTCTTAGCGGGAGGAGGGCTTTCTCCTGCTGGCTTCTGCTTCAAAGGCGTTTTCAGCTTCATAGGTGGTGCCTTCTTAGCGGGAGGAGGGCTTTCTCCTGCTGGCTTTTGCTTCAAAGGCGTTTTCAACTTCATGGGCGGCGCCTTCTTGGCCGGAGGAGGGCTTTCTCCTACTGGCTTTTGTTTCAAAGGCGTTTTCAGTTTCATCGCCGGTGCCTTCCTGACAGCCTCCTCTTTTTTTGCAAGTCCTCCTTTGGGAATAGGTTTTTTGAGCGGATCGGACTTGGCGGTGGCTTTCTTTTCAGGGGGAGGACCGGGCAGTTGAAACCGGAGCCGAATCGGATTAAAGAGGAATTTTTTTTGTTGGTCAAATGAAATGGGACCCATCAGGGTGTAAAGCCGCTCGTAAGTGGCCCACTCTTCCGGACATGCTTTTCGGTATGCCTGGGTGTCTATTCTTTTTTCCTGTAAAAATTCTTCGAATCCCATAAACTAGCTTAGCAGATAAGCTGCGATGGCTAAAAATAGGTGCGGAAGGCGGTTTATCCAAGCCTCAATAGGCTGGTTTTTCCTCCTGTAACAAATTCCACAATGCGTCTTTTAACTCCGTGAGTCCTTGATTTGTGACACTGGAAAAGAATAAATGTGGAAGGTCGCCCAGGCTTTCGGAGATTTCCGCTTCCAACTCACCATCGATCATGTCCGATTTGGTCAGGGCGAGGAGCCGGTTTTTGTGGAGCAATTCGGGATTAAAGGTCCCCACCTCTTTAAGCAAAATCTCGTACTCGGAGCGAATATCGTCCGCGTCCACCGGGACCATGAACAGCAAAACGCTGTTCCGTTCGATATGGCGAAGAAACTGGGTGCCAAGGCCTTTGCCTGCATGGGCGCCTTCAATGATCCCCGGAATATCTGCCATGACAAAAGAGCGCGCATCGCGGTAGCTCACGATGCCCAGATTAGGGACCAGGGTAGTGAAGGCATAATCTCCAATTTTGGGTTTGGCGGCACTGATCACCGAAAGCAAGGTTGATTTTCCTGCATTGGGAAAGCCCACCAGACCTACATCGGCCAGGACCTTCAGTTCCAATATGGCCGTCATTTCCTGGGCAGGCCCACCGGGCGTCGCATAATCGGGGGTTTGGTTGGTAGCAGATTTGAAACTCCAGTTGCCTTTGCCACCCCAGCCACCTTTCAACACCATGAGTTCCTGACCTTCTTCGATGACTTCGCCTACCAACTCACCAGTTTCGGCATTCCGAACGGTGGTTCCCAGCGGCACATCCAGGATCATATCCTTGCCGTTGCGGCCGGTTTTCTTGCTGCCACTGCCGTTGACGCCAGGCTCAGCTTTGATATATTTTCTATACCGCAAGTCGAGCAAGGTCCAGAGTTGTTGGTTTCCCCTGAGGATAATATGGCCGCCTCGGCCTCCATTGCCACCGTCGGGGCCACCCCGGGGTACCAGGGCCTCCCGCCGCCAGGAGACAGCTCCATTGCCTCCTTTGCCGCTGGTAAAGTAGATCCGAACGTGATCGACAAAGGAATGCTTCATAAAAGATAACTAAGCTTAGGCCTGTGGGGTAGCAAGGGCCTGAGCGATTCGGGCGGCGATTTCTTCCACCGAACCTACTCCTTCTATTTCTTTTAACTTGCCCTGTTCCTGGTAAAAATTGGCTACTGGCAGGGTCTTTTCATTGTATTCAGTAATTCGCTTCCGGATAGTTTCTTCATTGTCATCGGCCCGCCCGCTATCCTGGCCGCGCTTGACCAGGCGAACCGTCAACTCCTCTTCCGGAACTTGCAGACTCAACATGACGTTGATTTGCGCCCCACGCTTGGCCAGGAGTTGATCCAGGGCTTCGGCTTGGGCAACCGTCCGTGGGAAACCATCGAAAATAAAACCTTGAGCATCAGCATTAGCTTCCAGGCGCTTATCAATCATTTCGATGACAATTTCATCACTGACCAGCTTGCCTTCGTTCATGATGGCTGTGACCCGCTGGCCAAGTTCAGAACCAGAGGCTTTTTCCGCTCGGAGCATGTCTCCGGTAGAAAGATGAACCAGTCCGCGTTCTTCTATCAACATTTGGGACTGTGTGCCTTTCCCTGCGCCGGGAGGGCCAAATAATACTAAATACAGCATAGTTGTTTTATACGAATGGGACGCAAAAATAGATAAATTCAGTGGGGATGAAAAATCTTGTTTTTGAGACTAATGGCATGCCTCTTGCTTATATTTCGATGATCCCAAAGAAATAACTGCGTAATGTTTAGGAAGAAAGCGCCTTGGCTCTGCCAGGGGCTGTGTTTTTATTTGTACTATCCAATGGGATAATAATTCAAATTATTGTGTAATACCTAGATGCGTCGATTTATTCTTTGTTGTTTCCTGGCTGCCATGATGCCGCCTGTTGCCTTTTCCCAATCTCCTCAGGGAGACTTGCATTGGGAAACCCTGATCAATGAGCGAATTTTGTCTTACCCCCTCCGGGCAGACAATTTATTTCGGCTATCGGCTTATGCAGAACTCAAAGGAAGATACGCGGCCTCTTACCAGTCTTTAAGCCTGAATTTCAGTGCGTTAGGAAGCCTTTCCTTTTATGATCGCTCCTGCTTATTGCGGACATCCACCCAACGGGTCTTTTCCCTGAATCAGGAGGAAGCCAATCCTTCGCTCATTGGGTTTATGGACGAGGAATTGGATCGGATCTTTGAAGAAATTCCGCTCCTGGGCAATTATGAAGCGAGTCCTGAAATGATCCAGTTTGTGGATGAGCATTTAGCCAAAAAGAACATCGAACCTTTTGACAAATTGTTCATTCGCCATCTTTTGGTCCGATACGGTACCTATGATGCGGCGACCCAGACGGTAGAATTTGCTACGCAACAATTAGACCTTCCCAAGGCGCAGCCGACCGAAAACATGCCCGCTCATTTGGTGAAGAGCTCTAATCAAAAACTCAAGATTCGGCTGGATAATTCGGTCATGCGAGGATATTATATCGACGCAGGGGGTACGGTCTTCGTGGAGGATGTGGATCGCTCGGTAAAATATGCTTCGGGCGAAAAATATGGGCCTAACATTACGGCCTTTAAGGTTTTTCTCCAACATCTCTTTGTGCAATCCGTCCAGTACGTGGTGCAGAAAGAAACGGATCGGATCAAAGCCCTACATAGTAATCCGGAAGTGTCAGAAGAAAAAGAAGCGGTGATGGTGGCTTTTGAAGCACCCAGAGCTAAAGCCCAGCCGAAAAATCAGGTTGGAAAACAGCCCAAGCCGATTGTAAAAGCAGCCCTGGCCGTGTCCGCGGTCCAACAGGAAAAATCCAGTAAAGCTGCTAAACCCAGCGTAGCCCCGCTGTATGCTGAAGATTCCTGGATTCCTATGATGCTGGGCATCCTCAGGGCCCGGAAAATCAACATAGGTGAGCCGAAAGTGCTGCAGTACTTTATCAATGAGGCTTACTATCCTGAGATTTATAAGCAGATGACAGAAGAGGAAAAAGGCCTGGCGGATCGTTTCCAACCACGCTAGAGACTCTCTTACAACAAATCAGACAAATCTTCCCGCAACTGCATGGGAGAAAGAAATTGAATACTGGTCAGGCCGGCTTTTTTGCCGGCCTCGACATTATGAGCGTTATCATCAATGAAAATGGCCTTTTGGGGGTCTACCTGATACCGATCAAAGAGAATCTGATAAATCCGAGGATCAGGCTTGGCACATTTTTCCTCTCCGGAAATCACCACGCCTTCAAACCAACTGAGAAATTCATGACGGGCCAGCGGAATGGGGTAGGTTTCTAATGACCAATTGGTCAATGCCAGGATTTTATACCGCTTAGCAGCCAGGAGACTTTCCAGGAGATCTACCGTACCCATGATGGCGCCGCCCAGCATTTCCTCCCAGCGCCCATAATACGCCCTGATGGGCACTTCCCATTCTGGAAATAAGGCTACCCGTTCTTCGGTGGCCTGGGCCAGGCTTTTTCCTGCGTCCTGCTCAAGGTTCCACGAGTAAGGACAGATTTCAGTTAGAAAGTGGTCTATCTCTGTTTCGGTAGAAAATATTTTCTGGTAAAGGTGGCGGGGGTTCCAGTCGATCAGAACGCCTCCTAAATCGAAGATGATGGTATCGTAGGGTTGGCGGGCCATAGGATAGGGGAGAAGGTCGAGGGATAAAAAAGGGAAAATACATTTTTCTGCCAGGAATGCCGGGCTAATCTGCTTTTACCATGAAATTTGACTAACTAGGGAGTCCATGGCTTCAGCCTCCTTATGAATATTACCCGGCTTCATATTCAACTGCCTATCGATGAGATTGCTGCGGTTACCGGACAGTATCTGGACACGCATAAACGTCAACTCCTGGCGCGGCAAGAGCAATCCTTTATGCGGGCCCGGGATTGGAGAGACTTGCGCATAGAGGGCAAAGGAGACCATCTGAAAACCCGCTTGTTGGTGCGCTTTGAGACCCGCCTGATGGGAGAGGTTCCTTCGGTGCTGAGGAACCTTGGCCAGAGCATGGGGGTAGAAACCCTGGACTTTGAGCTGGAAATATTCTTGCATACCCGGGTTTGGTTGGACGAACACTGGGGGTTGAAAACGGCGAGCATGCCGCGCTATGATTGGCGAAAAAAAGCCCAGTTGGGCTTTTCCTTGCTGAAGCTCAATGTGACCAGCTTACTCTCTCCCTTTATCGACCGGGCGCTTACCGTCCTGGCTGCCGAAGTGGATGAGGCGATCCAGCGACTGATTCCGCTTTCCCGCTGGATCAAAGATGCCTGGAAGACCGGACAACAAGCCATCGTGCTTCCTGCCTCCATTCCTTGCTATCTCCTGTTAAGGCCCCATCCGACGATGCTGAAACTGGCCCCTATTCAGGCTACCGAAACGCATGTAGAAACCTACCTGAGTCTGGCATTACAGCCGCTGCTTCGCCTGGGACCCCTGGTGGAGCGGACAACCTCCTGGAGTATGCCGCAGGGCGGAGAGATCTCGCCAGAGGAAGAGGATGTGACGGGAGGATTTCGAATTGATTACCATACACTGGGGGCCTTTCTGAGTGAAATTCAGGTCCCACTAGGGAACAAAGGCAGCAGCTTGCATGTATTGGAGCTGCGGCTGGCAGAAAAAGACGGACTGCTCACGGGGCAGGGAAAATTTCGTCTCTTCCTACAAAGAGGGCGTTTCTCTACGACGGTTGGGCGGCCCTTTACCTTCGACTCCCGTCTCATATCCGCAGACCCTTATCCGCAGCTGCAGCTGAAAAGCCTGCAAATCGGCAAAGGAAATTGGTGGCAGAAAAGAATGATGGGAAAACCAGAAAGGCTTCGGCATAGGGTAGAGGATAAAATCAATCATGCCCTGCAGAAGGAATGGGATTACTGGCAAACATTCCTTCAGGAGCGCCTGGCGGACTTGCCCTTAACCGAAGGCCTTAACCTGCAGATAAAGGAGAATAAGATTTGCTGGGAGCACATAGAATTTAACCGCCGGGAGGTCGTAGGAACCTGGAAATTAAGGGGGCAGCCTCGTCTGGCTATCGCTCTGCCTCAAGATTGGCTTTCTGAGGAAAAATAGGCAGGATGCCCAGGTTATTCTTTTCCTTCTTAATGGGGCGTTGTTCCTTAGGGTGAGCCACCAGCACCTCTTTGGGAAACCAAAGTCGAAATTTTGACCCTTTCCCCAATTCAGATTGCACATCAATCTTGCCCCCAAGTTGGAGCATGACCTTGTGGCAGATGGCAAGACCAATGCCAGTCCCTGGATAATCACTTTGATTGTGGAGCCGCTGGAAGGCGCGGAAAATACGGGCTTTGAAGGCATCCGGGATGCCAATGCCGTTATCTACTACTTCCACCCGGAGGTAGTTTTCCTCATCCATGACCCGAATAGAAATCTTGGGGGTGACGCCCTGGATCTGAAACTTGATCGCATTGCTGATCAGGTTTTGGAACAATTGATACAGGCTGGTTTGATGCCCCATGAGGCTGGGAAGGGGATTGGCTTTGATCACCGCTCCACGCTCCTCGATTTGTTGATGCAAATTGGCTTTTACCTCTTCGAGGATGTGATTTAGGTTGACAGGAGCAGGCTCCACATTGGCCCGCCCAATATACGCGTAGGTCTGGAGGTCCGAGAGGAGTAAATGCATGTGCTGTACCCCCTGGGTAATGAAGTTCAGGTAATGATCCCCCTCCTCATCCAGTTGACGGTGATAGCGCTGGACCATAAGAGAAGCAAAACTGCCAATGGTGCGCAGCGGCTGCTTCAGGTCGTGGGATACGGCGTGAGTGAATTCTTTTAATTCCCGGTTAGATTGACTGAGTTCCTGGTTGGTAACCTCGATTTCCCGGGACTTTTCTACCAAAAGCTGGTTAGTGAAGGCTTGGGCGCGGGTCCTTTTGACCAGGAGGATGATGAATAAAACCAGCAAAATTAAGCTGCAGGTAGATAGCCAACCCAGACGTTTGAGGTTCTGAATAGACTCATTTTTTTGAACCAGCACCATTTCTTTTTTCTGATCCTCCAATTCGTGAATTTTTTCAATAGCGGCTACAGACTGGGACTGGGATTGGGCCAGCATGGTATCCTTGATTTCCTGATGCAATCTTTGATAGGTGAGGGCCTGGGCAAAATCATCCAGATATTCGTACACCTGGGCGAAGGCCAGATAGGTATCCAATAAGCTTTCCGGCTCCTGTAATTCTTCTTCAAGGATCAGGCAGGTCTCCAACTCGGTAATGGCCGCTTCCCACTGCTTGGACATGATATAGCACTGAGCCAGATAGTTGCGGCTATCCAACTCCTCCTTTTTCATCTTTTGCTGTTGGTATAAAGAAATAGCGTGGGTAAAAACCTGTTTAGCCTTAACGGTGTCTCTCCGTTGAAGGTAGATTTTTCCCAATTGCGTAAAACTAGCGGCTTTATCAGGAATATTATCGGTGATGATAGCCAGGTCCAAGGCCCGCCCAAAAAACTGATAGGCTTGTTTTTCCTTGCCCTGATCATTATAGCGGATCCCCATCCGTAGATAGGTCGCCGTCATCCCTTCCTTATCGCCCGTCATGAGTTGATAATTCAAGGCCGTACTCAGGTGTAATAAAGCCAGGCTATCATTACCGTGCTGGGCCAGTAACTGACCAAGGTGGTGGTGTACGCTGCCCAATCCCAGGCTATCCTGGATTTCCTCATGTATGGCCAAGGCCTGATACAGGTGCTCCAGCGCGGGTCCATATTTCCCCTGGGACTGGTAAACCAATCCTTTGGTTTGATGGGCGCTGGCTACCCATCGGGTAGCAGGTAAGTCATGCGCTTTGACCCTTCGCAGTAACTCGTCTGCCAGAATCATAGCATGTTCCGGCCGGGTTTCCTGGTAGGACTCAGCAGCGCTACTCAGGGTTTGAATACGGTCATCTGAATTCGCAAGCGAATCCAAGAAGTGAAAGAGGGAATCCTGGGCATTTAAGTAAGCAGGGAGGCTGGTTGTCAGTAAAACCAACAAGATAGGAACTAGGCCCCTCCTCTTCATGTTACATCATTTCAGATTATAAAAATAGGGAATTGTTTTTTGGGGCGGAAATATTCGGTATCTAGATTTTGGTCATTTAAACAGGAAAAATGACCATTGACGCGAGCCGACAATTTCTCAAGAATAATGCTATCGGTGGAGATGGCTCCGGGCTGCTTCGGGGTCTTTTACCGGGAGCTGACAGCTTTGGCCTTCACAGACGAAAATATAAGTGGTATCCGAAACCCGATCAGCCAGAATCGGCAGGGCTGAAGCTTGGGTTCCGCCTGCAAATAAAACCTGCGGATAAAAGGGCTCCTCCAGCGCTTTCCGAAATTTCAGGGCTTCAGGCCCTGTCACCACGACTTCGTAGTGAGGATAGGCCCATTTCAAGCCCAGTTGTCCCCAATGGGCCATCCAGGTCGGATTTTCGGTCACGTCCTGCAGCACATTTTGCAGCATTTGTTCAGCACGCTTTACCCAGTCCTGATTTCCATAAAGCAAGCCATGCTGATGCAGGATATGCGCCATGACCGCATTGGAGGACGGGATCACATCATCTTGCCGCTCCGTTTTTCGCTTGATGAGGACATCCTGCTGGTCAGAAGTGTAGAAAAACATCTCCGTAGCCGGATCAGAGAAATGGGTCAACACCTGCTGGAACATTTGCTGGGCCAAGGTTAGCCAGCTTTCATCAAACCCAAGTTGGTACAGGGCAGTCAGGCCATGTATGACAAAAGCGTAATCGTCCAGGAAGCCCGGAATGGTGGCCTTTCCCGCTTTGAAATTCCGGTAAAGAATACCTTCCTGCCAGAGATGATCGCGGATAAAAGCCGCATTTTTCAGCGCCATATCCAGGTAGGCTTTTTCTCCAAAAACCCGATAGGCATCCACGCAGGCTTTCAGCATCATGCCATTCCAGGAAGCCAGGATTTTGTCATCCAGGGCCGGGCGGGTCCGTTGGTTTCTAACGGCCAGGAGTTGTGCCCTGGCCGCCGCCAGTTTGGCGGGCACTGCCGCTGCATCCAACCCCCATTTCAGGGCGAACATTTCCTCGGTTTCCAGGGCAAAAAGGACATTGGTGCGTTCCCAGTTGCCCTGGGCATGGGCATTATAATAATCGGCAAATAGCTTGCTGTCCGCTCCCAGGATGGTCTCAATTTCGGGCAGCTCCCAGGTATAATATTTTCCTTCCTGACCCTCAGTATCCGCATCCAGGGAAGCATAAAATCCTCCTTCCGGAGAAGTCATCTCCCGGGCGATAAAAGCCATGCTGCGCGCCACAACCTGTTGATACAGGGGCTGGGGATCGAACTGGTAGGCTTCGGCATAAAGGCTGATCAGTTGGGCATTGTCATAGAGCATTTTTTCAAAATGCGGCACTTTCCAGTAGGGATCTACCGAATAACGGGCAAAGCCTCCGCCAAGATGATCATAAATACCCCCCAGGGCCATTTTGCGCAAGCTATTGTGGGCAGCCTCCTGAAGGGTTTCGTCTTCCAGGAAAAAAGCCATCCGCAGCAGATAATGGTGCAGGGCGGGCAAGGGAAACTTACTGGCGGTACTTTTTCTGCCACCCCATTCCAGATCCAGATCATCCAGCCAGGCCTGTCCGATTTGCTGAAAAAGCTGCGGACTAAGGGGCTTGGGAAAGTCCATCTTGACGATGGGGTTTAAACCTTGCAGCGCCTGGGTCAGGCGATCGGCATAGTCCTTGGCTTCCTGGGGATTTACCCGGTAGAGGGTGGAAAGCTGTTCCAGCACATTGATCCAGTGTTCTTTGGGGAAATAGGTGCCGCCGAAGATCGGTCGTCCATCAGGCAGGGTAACCACATTGAGGGGCCAGCCACCCTGTTGGGTCATCAGCTGCACCGCATCCATGTAAATTTTATCAATATCCGGCCTTTCTTCCCGATCGATTTTGATGCTGATAAAATGCTCGTTCATCCAGCGGGCCACCTCTTCATCTTCGAAAGACTGCTCTTCCATCACATGGCACCAGTGGCAGGCCGCATAGCCAATGCTGACCACGATGAGTTTGTTTTCCGTCCGGGCTTTTTCCAAGGCTTCCTCCCCCCAGGGATACCAGTTTACGGGATTCTGGGCGTGTTGGAGCAAGTAAGGACTGCTTTCGTGGATCAGGTGGTTAGGCATTGGTAACCGATTTAAACGCTTACGCCGTATTCGCGCAAGGCTTCGTTCAAAGAGACTTTTTTATCCGTAGAGGCTTTTCTTTTTCCGATAATCAGGGCACAGCTTACTTGATAGGTGCCGGCTGGAAACTCCTTGGGGAAGGTGCCGGGAATGACCACACTTCTTTCCGGGACATAGCCGCGGTATTCGATGGGCTCTGGACCCGAGACATCAATAATTTTGGAGGAGGCAGTCAGGACCACGTTGGCCCCCAGGACAGCTTCTTTGCCGACCCGCACCCCTTCGACAACGATGGATCGGCTGCCAATAAAGGCATTGTCTTCAATGATGACGGGCGCCGCCTGTACCGGTTCTAACACGCCGCCAATGCCGACCCCCCCACTCAGGTGGACATTTTTGCCAATCTGTGCACAAGAACCTACGGTAGCCCAGGTATCCACCATGGTCCCCGTCTCCACGTGAGCGCCCAGGTTGACATATGAAGGCATCATGACTACCCCAGGAGCCAGATAGGCACCGTAACGAGCGGTGGCTGGAGGGACTACGCGGACCCCTTGTCCTTCATAATCTGACTTAAGGGCCATTTTATCATGATACTCAAATGGGCTGAGCTCAATGGTTTTCATCTGACGAATGGGGAAGTAAAGGATGACCGCTTTTTTCACCCAGTCATTGACCTGCCAACCCGCATCAGTCGGCTCGGCACAGCGTAGTTTGCCTTTATCCAGGGCTTCGATTACTTCTTCAATTGCAGAACGGGTTCCCGCTTCTTTTAACAGCTCCCGGTTTTCCCAGGCAGCTTCAATCTGTTGTTGCAGACTAGACATGCAGAGGTGGTTAAAAATTCGGGCGCAAGATACGAGAATTCCGAGGAATGGAGAACAAGATTATTCGAATCCTCAACCTAAGTAAAATTGATATAGGAAGTGATTTGGTTGAGAGAGTCAAAATGGGTGATCCGAATAAATTTTTCAAGGTAAAGTTGGTCTAAGATAGCTAGCCTGCCCTAAGTAATTTGAACACATGCATAGAACATTACTTATGTTTTTATCGTAGAAACTGATCCGAATCAAATGATTTTTTATTGCTCAGACAACTTCGTATATTCTAATTAGTAAGTGGTCTAAAAATTTCAGATAGGGAAATAAAGTCCCTGAATTGCTAAGTCTAAGCC
>JBCBGC010000052.1:0-48958 GCA_038527215.1 Bacteroidota bacterium | reverse complement strand
TGGTTCCTACCCCAGCTTCGGAAACCAGTTTTACACTGATCCTTGCCTTACGGTTGGCATTTTTCAAGTCAAAAATCAGCTGGGCCAGGTCTTCAATGGAATAGATATCGTGATGAGGGGGTGGCGAAATCAAGCCTACGCCCGGCGTAGAGTGTCGTACCCGCCCAATCCAGGCATCCACCTTATGACCGGGCAGTTGACCGCCCTCTCCAGGTTTGGCACCCTGCGCCATTTTGATCTGTAGCTCGTCGGCATTGGTCAGATAGTAACTGGTAACGCCAAAGCGGCCGGAAGCCACCTGCTTGATGGCGGAGCGTTCCCAATCACCATTGGATTTTTTCTCAAAACGAGAGGGATCTTCGCCCCCTTCTCCACTATTACTTTTCCCGCCGATGCGGTTCATCGCAATGGCAAGGGTGGTATGCGCTTCAAAAGAAATGGAGCCGAAGGACATGGCTCCGGTAGCAAAGCGCTTGAATATTTCTTCTACGGGCTCAACTTCTTCCAGGGGAATGGGATTTTTGTCCTTAAAATCCAGCAAGGCCCTCAGGGTAATCGCTTCTTTTTCCTGATCCTGAATAGCCTCGGCGTATTTCCGATAGATACCCTGGTCATTCCGCTTGGACGCCTGTTGCAGGAGGTGGATGGTGGTAGGATTAAACATGTGTTTTTCTCCCTGCCGTTTCCATTGATACACCCCGCCCACAGCCATTCGCCGAGGGGAAAGCGGTACTTCCGGATAAGCCAACTGATGCCGCACCAGGACTTCTTTGGCCAGGTCGACAAAACGCATCCCCCCAATCCGGGAAATACTGCCCCGAAAGCATTTTTCCACCACCGCTTCCCCTAATCCCAGGATTTCAAAAATCTGGGAGCCATGGTAAGACTGGTGGGTAGAAATCCCCATCTTGGAGAATACCTTTAATAAGCCTTTCTTCAGGCCATTGATATAATGTTGTTTGAGCTGCTCAGGATGCGCCTCTGCATACTCCACCCGGGTATGAGGTAGGGCTTCCAGGCTATCAAAAGCCAGATAAGGATTGATGGCAATGGCCCCATAGCCGATGAGGGTAGCAAAATGATGGGTTTCTCTGGCGTCTCCGGTTTCAGCAATCAAGGCCGTAGCGGAACGCATGTCATGCTGGATGAGGTGATGATGGATAGCCCCTACCGCCATGAGCATAGGAATCGGCGCCCACTCTTTACCGGCTTTCCGGTCGCTGACGATCAGCATGGTGGCCCCTTTTTCCAGCGCGGACCTGGCTTCGACGCAGATCCGTTCAATCGCCCTTTCCAGGTCTTCCTCCAAGCCAAACACCGCATGAAGGGTAGCAGCCCGATAGTCTTTTTCATCCAAATTTCGTAGACGAGCCAAATCTTCGTTGGTCAAAATGGGATGCGGGATCGCGATGTGTTTACAGTGCTCTGGGGTGGCCGTGAGCACATTTTTCGAGCCACCAATCCAGGTTTGTAAAGACATGACGAGCGCTTCTCGGATGGGATCGATCGGCGGGTTACTGACCTGGGCAAAAAGCTGTTTGAAGTAGTTCGCGATATGTTGGCTTTGGTCGGACAAAACCGCCAGCGGGGTATCGGTACCCATGGAACCGATCGGCTCTTTGCCGGCCTGTCCCATAGGACCCAAGATCACCTGTAATTCTTCCGCCGTGATGCCGAAGAGTTGCTGGCGTTGCAGGAGCTCTCCGTCAAAAGGCATGAGGGAGGCTGCATTTTCCGATGGTAAAGGAAGGTCTTTAATGGATCGTTTATGCTCGTCCAGCCATTCCTGATAGGGATTCTCAGTCGCTAGTTTATGCTTTACTTCCTGGTCGGTCCAGATTTTGCCTTCTTCCAGGTCCGCCACAAAGATTTTTCCCGGTTGAAGCCTACCCCGTTGGACTACTTCCTCCGGACGCAAGGCCAGTGCGCCTGCTTCTGAGGCCATGACCAGGCGACCATTCTTCAGGAGCGCAAAACGAGAGGGCCTCAGGCCATTCCGGTCCAGGGTAGCCCCCACCAGCTTCCCATCTGTAAAACAAATAGAAGCGGGACCATCCCAAGGTTCCATCAAGGTAGCGTGGTATTCATAAAAGGCTCTCCTTTCCGGGTCCATGCCTGGGTCATTTTGCCAGGCTTCCGGAATCAACATCATCATCACATGCGGCAGACTTCGGCCCGCCATCAGGAGGAGTTCCACCATGCTGTCCAGGTTGCGGGAATCAGAATGTTTCCCATCACAGATGGGCATGAGCATGGCCAATTCTTCCTGGGTGAAATGCGGGGACTCCATGATGGCTTCTTTGGCCCGCATCCAGTTCACATTGCCTTTGATGGTGTTGATCTCTCCATTGTGAGCGATGCAGCGAAAAGGCTGAGCAAGGCGCCATTTGGGCGTAGTGTTGGTGGAGAAACGGGAATGGACCAAGGCGATTCGAGACATCACCCGCCGGTCAGACAGGTCTGGATAGTAGCTGGATACCTGGTCAGTCCTGAATTGTCCTTTATAGATGATGGTTCGGGCTGAAAGGGTGGCGATGTAGAAATCGTCCCCTATGTCCGCAATATTTCGATTGATATAATGAGAGGCCGCTCTTCTCAAGAGAAACAGTCTTCTTTCCAGTCCCTCTTCTGAGCGCTCATCCAGGGGTTTTACGAACCACTGTTCGATTTGAGGCGCTGCTTTTAAGACATCTTTTCCTATGCCCTGGGGAGAAACGGGCACTTCACGCCACCCCAGATGCGCAAATCCGAGTTCACGAGCTTTTGCCTCCAGGATCTGACGGGCAGCCTGTCGCTGTTCTGGCTGGGCTGGAAAAAACACCATGCCTACCCCATAGGCCCCGAAAGCTGGTAAGGATACCCCTTTTGCCTGCCAATAATCCCGAAAAAAGCGATCAGGCAGTTGCAAGAGGATGCCGGCTCCATCCCCAGCATCCGGGTCATACCCACAGGCACCCCGATGCTCCATGTTCTCCAGCATTTCCAGGGCATCGCGTACCACGGCATGACTGGCTGGGCGTTTTAACTCAGCAATAAAACCAATGCCACAAGCATCGTGCTCTAGGCTGGGCACATACATGGAACGGGAAGAGGCGTTTCGATCGCGGGAACGTTGGTCAGCGTCCATAGAAGTCATATTGCAAGTACCGGACGGGTACCATGGTCCTGGCTCATCAAGCAGGGGTAACCTGTTCGGAACTATTCAGGGGCACGAACTCGTCATGGTGAGGAAAATGGCCCATTCACTGAGAAAGGTGGGGCCGTGATATTTCAAATCTGTGGAGTAAAGATATAAAAAAAACGGAAAAATTAAAAATGTAGCAAAAATAAACCATTGTTTTGATGATTTATTAAAAAATAAGATCATTAGATGGAAAAATTGAAATACTCAAGCCCCACACGAGCGAATGATTGTTAGGGTTTGACAAAAAAACGGGATGTTTAAACAAAATCGAGCTTCCGTGGAATGATGTCCGTGCCTGCTCAGTTGATCTTTGGCGGGAATTGTTCTGGAATATCCGTACCTTCCAGTTACCCAAATTTTTCGCTTATATGTCGCTCCTGAGTTTGGTTCTTGGTTTGGTTTGTGCCCTTGGCATTTTGATGCTCATGGCGCTCCTCGGCTTACTGGCCCGCATTTTCATGACCTACCAGCAAGAAGAGTTGGAAAGCCTTCATGATTTATCGATTGATCCTGATGGGGTTGAAAAATACCTTTCTATGGCTGATGGAGCTAGCATTCGTTCCTGGCACAAAGGCTCTGGCCCTGCAGTAGTCCTGGTCCATGATGCAGGTTTGTCCAGTGTTACCATGAACCGGATGTGGAAATCTCTGGCCGGGTATGGTTTCCAGGTCATTACCTATGACCATAGAGGGCATGGGGCTTCTACCGTGGGAACACAGGGTTTATCGATCCGTGAGATGGTGAAAGACCTGGAAGCAGTGCTGGCCTACCATGAAGTAGAAAACGGGATTTTGGTGGGACATGCCTTAGGTTCTTTTGTCTGCCAAAGCTACCTGCTAGATGCCCAAAGTAGAGGAGAAAAGCGCATTCGAGGCTTTCTTTCTGTGGCAGGTTTCGGAGGTAATTTGTTAAAAGGCACCCCGGTGTATCGCTTTACCCGGCAACTATGGCGGCATAAATGGCTATCTCCGCTCTTGCGGAACCGGATCTTCTCTTATGTGTTTGCGGCGACGGCCTTTGGAGCAGAAATGACCTCCTCCCGCTTGCGGGCTTTTTTGCAAATTCTCAATGCCAAACCGATGAAACGCCTGGCGCCTATTTATGCAGAAGTCTTGCGAAAAAATCTGTATTCACAGCTGCACCGGTTGGAGGTCCCGACCATCATTACGGCGGCAGAAAAGGATGACCGGATACCCCGCGTGCACACGGAAGCCCTGGCAGCCCGGATTGCCCATGCTGAATTGATCTGGCTGGACGAAAAATACGGAAATATGCTTCCCTGGGAATGTCCGGACAAACTGGTAGACATGGTTCGCTCCCTGGACACACAAACCACCTCTATGCTGGTTTAGGGCTTGCCTTTGGCCACTTGAAAACGGAAAACCAAGCCTGCCAACGCTCCTCCTACCAAAGGCGCTACGGCATACAGCCAGAGGTAAGAGAAAGAAGCCACGATGATATTCGGCCCCAGACCCACTGCGGGATTAAAGACCGCTCCGGAAATGGTTTGTCCGGCTAATACCGCGGCAATCAAGCCGGTTCCCATGGCCATCCCATAGAAGGAGTTGCCCTGGGTATGGTTACTGGTGGTCGCATGCAGGAATAATAAAGCCAGGGCAAAGGTAAAGAGGCATTCTACCAGAAAGGCTTCCACCAAAATATCTCCGGCAGCAGGCTTCAATTCGAAAACGAAGTTATCCGCCCGGACCAGTAAGCCGGCTAAAGCGCCTCCGGCAAATCCGCCCAAAATTTGCGACAGCCAATAAAGGCCTCCATCCTGTGGGCTGATGCCGCCTCGAATCCAAACGGCCAGGGTAAAGGCAGGATTGAAATGGGCGCCGGAAATGTGATAGCCCATGTACATCATGGCCGCCAGGGTAAATCCCATGGCAAAGGGCGCCAGGTCAGTGCCAGCGCCTAAGGACATCCCAATGCTCAACACCAGGAAAAAGGTCCCGATAAATTCAGTGAGGTATTTCTTAATGGCCATGTGTTGCGTGTGTGTGTAGGGTTTTTGCTTCGGCTTTCCGAAACATATAGACTCAGGCCCACTTTTCCAATTAATCGGCCTCCGGTTTCGTTTTTTTTCCTGCTCCTTGGAGCAATTCCTGTAAGCCCCTGGCATCTTCGGGCTTGATACGTCCAGCCAACAACATGCGCAACTCCCGCCTGCGCAACGCGCCTTCGTAAAGCTCCTTTTCGGCCGCTGTTTCGGGCAAGACCTCGGTTACCGGAATGGGTCTGCCTCCCTGGTCTACCGCCACAAAGGTAAAGTAGGCAGAGTTGCTGGGCTTTTTTTCTCCCGTCGACAGAATTTCATAAAAGACGTCGATTTTCACCTCCAGAGAGGTATTGAAGCAACGGGTCACCTTGGCTTCCAAAATGACGACCGCGCCTTTGGGGATGGAAGCCTTGAATTCCACAAAGTCGACCGCTACCGTAACCACTGTCCGATGGGTAGCCCGCTGGGCGGAGATCGCTGAAACTACGTCCATCCAGTACATCAACTGTCCCCCCATCAGGTTGCCTAGGTTGTTGGACTCATTGGGGAGGACCAGTTCGGTCATGACCGTAAAGGTCTCGGAAACGGTTTTGGATTTCATTGGGAAATGATTGGCTTTTGGCACGAAGATACATTCATTCTGGGTATTGCGCAGAAGGTGGCCCTTCGTTGTAGGAGAAGCCTTGTCCCCAGATGGGAGCTGGGGAGGGGGATGTGCCCGGCTGGAAGCCAGGGTTACGGGGCTCTGTTCTCATTTCATGAAGGTAGTTTGGCCACTCGGGTAAAAGGAAAGGAATCTGCGGGAATATTTAGTAATTTCGTCCGAGCGTGAAAAGAAAATATTTTCGAGGCTATGCAATCCTATCTAGACCTTTTGCAACACGTCATGGACCAAGGCGTAGATCGCGGTGACCGCACCGGAACCGGTACTCGTTCGGTCTTCGGGTATCAGCTGCGCTATGACCTGGCGGAGGGCTTTCCTTTGGTTACCACCAAGAAGGTTCATCTTAAGTCTATCATTTATGAGTTACTCTGGTTTTTGCAGGGCAGCAGCAATGTCAAATACCTGCAGGAGCACGGGGTGAAAATCTGGAATGAATGGGCCGCTGAAGATGGGGAATTAGGTCCGGTCTATGGGGTGCAATGGCGTTCCTGGCAAGGGGCCAATGGTCAGACGGTAGATCAAATTTCTGAATTGATCCACAATCTCAAGCATAAGCCGGCATCACGCCGCCATATTATCAGTGCCTGGAACGTAGCCGAAATCGACAACATGGCTTTACCACCCTGTCATGCGATGTTCCAGTTTTATGTGGCGGATGGGAAGCTGTCTTGTCAGTTGTACCAGCGGAGCGCAGACCTCTTTTTAGGGGTGCCTTTCAACATTGCTTCCTACGCCCTGCTAACCATGATGGTCGCGCAGGTATGTGAGTTGGGGCTGGGCGATTTTGTCCATACCTTCGGCGATGCCCACATTTATCACAACCACTTCGAGCAAGTCAAGCTGCAACTGAGTCGTGAGCCACGCGCCCTGCCTCAGATGAAGCTCAATCCCGCAGTCAACGACATTTTTTCCTTCCAGTACGAAGATTTTAGCCTGGAAAATTACGATCCACACCCGCGCATCAAGGCCCCGATTGCGGTCTAGCATGCCGCTGTTTTTTTCCGTATGAAAGATATCCTCAAGAAAGTACGAAGACTGGAAATCAAAATCCGCAAAATGGTGGACAGCACCTTTGCGGGGGAATACCACTCGGCTTTCAAAGGACAAGGGCTCGAATTTGATGAGGTAAGGCCTTATCAATACGGGGATGATATTCGGACCATCGACTGGAACGTTACGGCTAAGACGGGCAAAGTTTTTATCAAGCAGTTTAAGGAAGAGCGTGAGCAGACGCTTTTTGTCCTCTTCGATATCAGTGGCTCAGGAGACTTCGGTCCAGCAGAAGAAAATAAACGCCTGATCGGCATGGAAATCGCCTCTATCCTGGCTTTTTCCGCCTTGAAGAATCAGGATAAATTTGGCCTGGCCACTTTTTCCGATCAGATCGAAAGCTATTATAAGCCGAAAAAAGGGCGCAAGCACATTCTCAAAATCGTGCAGGGCGTGCTGACCCACGAAAACAAAAGCGACCGGACGGACATCCAACTGGCGCTGGACTTCATGCAGCATACCCTAAAGCGGCGGAGCATCTTGCTGATTATCTCAGACTTTCTGGATCGGGACTATGAGCGTTCGCTCGTCCAACTCAGTCGCAAACACGAGGTCATCCTGATTCGCTTATTTCACCCGAATGAGGTCTTTAGCATGGGGACGGGTACCATTCCGGTCTTCGACATCGAATCCCGCCGCATGCGCTGGCTAAATGCCGGAGATGTTGGCTACCGCAAGCAACTCAACGAAAGTTTCGAAAGCATAGAAACGCATCTGTTGGATATCTGTCGGCGCAACCGCATTGACTACCTTTCGATCAATACCAAAGAGGACTACATCCCCGTCCTGGAAAAATATTTCCGCCAGCGTAATCGCGCCAAAACTCCGGGTATATGAGGCGAATTTTCAGCATCGGCCTGCTGCTCTTTGGCTTGCTGACCTCATTACAAGGTCAGGAGGTACAAGCTATCCTGAGTTTTGATAGTGATACCATGGCCATCGGTATGCCCGTATCGCTCAAACTGGCCATCCAACATCCGCAGGATGTGATGGTAGAGTTTCCTACGCCCAGGGATTTTGAGCCCTTTGAATGGGTGGGCAGTGAGCCTGAACCTACTCAAACCCTGGAAGGCATTTCCTGGGATGTGGTTACCTATCAGGTCCGCTCTTTTTCGCTGGAAGAAGCCCAGGCCCTTTTTGTGCCTTACGCCTATTACAGTGGGCAGGATACCTTTAGAGCTTATGCCTTTAGCGATACCATCCGCCTGAACCTGCGCCTGACGGAGTGGGATCCCAGTATGCAGTATAACCTGCAGACCGGGCTCCTGGAATTGCAGGATCCTCCCAATTATCTGTTGTGGATCAGCATCATCCTGGGCGTGGCTGCGCTCTTGCTGGTGATTGGCTATTTTCTCCGGCATCCGGTACAGCGCTACCTGGCTTATCAAAAAAACCAGACGGAATGGCAGGTGGTGCGTCGTCGCCTCCGCAAACTGGAAGACGAAGCCGATCAGGTATATCTCTTCAAGGAATTGAGCCAATTGTGGAAAGGCTACCTCGACCCCAGGGACCGTCGGGGCTTCCGCTTTATGACCACTACCGAACTGCGCAATCATCTGGAGCGCGACCCGGGTTTTTCTCAAGGCCAAAGAGGGGTGCTGATCCGCGCTTCTCAGCAAGGGGACCAGGTGATTTATGCGGGTAAAAGTCTGGAAAGGCCGGAGATCAAACACCTGATTGGGGAGCTTAAGCAGGTCTTAGGGCATATTTATCAGATTCGGAAAAAAGCCCTGGGCCGGAAAAAATAAGCCCTTTATTCCTGATAGGCTTCGTGAAACTTGGTGAGTTGGGCGTCGGTGCCCAGCATGAAGAGGCCGTCTCCTACCTGGATTTTGCGGTCGGCAGGGGGATTGATTTCGGTTTGGTAGTTGGGGCGCTTATAGCCAAGGACCAGGACGCCGGTTTTGCTGCGGATTTGTAATTCCTTGAGGGTGCTGCCTACCAATTTGTCTCCTTCCTGGCAGGTGATCTGCTTAAGGTGCCAGTGCGGATTGCCTTCTCCGCTCACCATTTCTACAAATTCTACCAGGGCCGGGCGGGTAATCATGTTGACCATTTTGCGGCCCCCCATGGCATTAGGGACGATGACCTCATTGGCGCCGGCTCTTTTGAGTTTGGAGATGGCTTCGGCTTTGCTGGCCCGGCCGATAATCTTGAGTTGGGGATGGAGGCCACGAGCGGTGAGGGTGATGTAGACGTTTTCGGCATCGGAAGAAAGGGCAGAGACGAGGCCTTTGGCTCTTCCGATTTGCGCCTGAGCGAGGATTTCTTCCCGGGTGGCATCGCCCAGGATAAAGAGGGCATCGGGCTGAATTTTGCGGAAGCGCTCGATCACTTCTTCATCGGACTCAATGATGATGAATTGTTTGCCCTGCCGCCAAAGCTCCATGGCTGCTTCCCGTCCGTTGCGGCCCAGGCCACAGATGATGATATGTTGATCTAGTTTCGCCACTTTTTTGTTGACCTGATAGGTGGTAACCAGTTTGCGTACCTCCCCTTCCACAATAAAGGTAGTTAAAGTGGTGATGGCATACACAAAGGTACCGGCACTAAAAATGATGAGGATGACGGAGAAGACTTTGCCCGCTTCGCTGGGTTCCTCCGTCCAGCCAAAGCCCACGGTGCTCATGGTGATGACCGTCATGTAGATGGCGTCTACCAGGCCCTTGCCTTCAATGATGGCGAATCCTATCACCCCAAACATGGAGATCAGGATCAGCAACAACAAGGAAAATATCACCCGGCTCAGGCTCATAGGCGTGGTTTTGTCTGTGGGGTAAAGATAGGGGTTTCTGGTTTTTTTGTTTGGCTCGTAGCACCTTTCGGTGGGTTTCTTTTTTTTCTTGGAGTCTCTTTGTCCTTTTTTTCTTGGTGAAAGCTCCTTATCCTTTTTTTCTTGATAAAAAAAGGATACAAAAAAATCAAGACGCTGCTAACCGCGCCTGCACACTAGCCAGCCCCCTCACCCCAGCAGCGTCAATGCCCCGTCGCACGGGTGAGCATACCCGCTATGCTAGTCTCACTTCTCGCCTCTCAGAGTCCCGCAGGGGCGGTCCCTAAGGGAAGCGGTCTCTCATCTCTCATCTCGCTTCTCTTAGCCCCCACAGGAGCGGTCTCAGTTCTTTCTTTTCTTGTCACCCCGGAAAGACTTTTGACCACCAGGGAAAAAGACTTATCCGGGGTCTCCGAGATCAGGATGGCTCCCTGACGCATCCTAACCTTCCGGACATTCCTCCTTAGGGGCAGACACACTGGTCTGCCCCTACGATAATCATCCCAAAAAATTTTGGGGAAATTCCGATAATGTTCTACCTTTGTATCCGCTCCGAGAGGGGCACTTGATCTTTTCTTATTGGGGCATTAGCTCAGTTGGCTAGAGCGTTTGACTGGCAGTCAAAAGGTCGGCGGTTCGACTCCGCCATGCTCCACGAAAAACCCTTCCGTCTTTGACGGGAGGGTTTTTGCTTTTTGCCCCTCTCCCTAAAGGCAAAAATCCCGCTCCTTCCCCACCCTCCCCCAATTTTCCCTATCTTTCTGATAGAGAAATAGTACAACTGCATGAACAACCCCCACGCCATCACGGTAACTTCTCAAAAGAAGTCGTTAAGCATTGATTTCGCAGGAGCTTTCAAATCCCTCTTCAAAATAGGAGCTAATGTTGCTGCCCAGGACTATGTAGGACTAGGCCTCGACCTGGTAGACCTTGTGAAATCCCTCAATCTCGCTACTACAGTCGAACAAAAAGCCTACCTCCTCATCACAGAAGGATATACCGGAGGCCTGGCCAGTATCTGGAAAAGTAACTGGCTTGCCTTCAAGCGGAGTAATGACCCTAATGACCTGGCCGCTTTTGCAGAAATGTTCGACAAGGCTTTAGATAAGAAGCAACCTGGCTTGATGCCTGACTTTTTCTTGGCTCCCCATAAGTTTTCTATGGTTCCCATCTTCGCAGAGATACTGGCGAATGAACTTCCTGCATATCTAAAGGAACCGAATAAGGCAAATGAAATTGCCCAGACCTTCCCAGATAAGTTCTATCATTTTGTTATTCAAGCTTGGAATCAAAGGCAAGCAAAGTATCAGGATATCTGGGGCCAATTTCAGGGGGATCAATTTCTAGATATTCAAGAGCACCTGGACGCCTTTCGAACACAAGTCGCCCAGGAGGCTTATCACGATTCCCTTCGAAAAATGTACCACGAATTGGTCATGGATGATGATGCAGGCATGACCCTGGCAGATATATACATCAAACCCCAATTTCGTGTCAGTGAAAGGTGTTTTGATGAAGGGGATGAGAGGTATAAAAATCACAAACGAAAACTACGCCATGCCCCTTTTATTCCTGTCGAATATCCGGATTCCCTTCAGGAATACATGTTTGATTTTATCAAGCAGAAAAACCCGCTAGAGCTAGCCAGTTCAAAACCTAAGGTCTTTCTTTTACTTGGGTATCCGGGCCAGGGAAAGACCTCCTTTTGCAAACGATTCATCCATGATTTACTAGACTCCGGGAGGTCCTCAAAAAACGTCTTTTATCTACCTCTACGCCTGGTTAGAAATGTTCGAGAAAAGTTAGCAACTCCGCTCGACCTTATCCTTGATGCCCTAAACAATGATATTACCGATCAGTATCCTGGAAAGGTAACCCATCAACTTCTAAAGGGCTCTATTCTAGTCTTAGATGGATTGGATGAAATCTTCCAAAGAGAAGGGCTTTCTCATGATGATATTGATGAGTTTTGCCAAGAGTTACGCAGAATCTCAGTTGACACTCCAAAGCTAAAGATCATTTTGACTTCCAGATATGGATACATAACTCTTAACAAGCTTAGGAAGAAGGAATTTTTCATTGCTCAACTCGAAAAACTATCCCCAGACCAACAATTAGCGTGGCTTGAAAAATACACCAAATTTCATCCAAATACAGGATTGAATCCCGCAAAGCTTAATGAGATTAATGATAAGGGTAATCAATCCTTTTCACATATTAGAGAATTAATAAACCAACCAATCCTACTGCAATTAGTGGCCACAGCCGATTATGATCTCCAAGAAAGTGATACTCGAACTAAAATCTATGATGAGCTTTTCCAAGCTCTAATTGATCGGAATTGGGGAGAAGGTGGACAATTAGATAACCTGGAAGGGCTCGAAAAAGCCGATGTACTAGCCTTTCTTTCTGACATAGCTATGGCCATCTATAAAAGTGAGTATGAGTATATCAGGAAGATAGATTTAGAAAAGCTGAATGCCACAAGTGATTTTCGAGAAAAGTTGGGAGGTCGCAACTTAAATGATGTCTTGAAAAACCTGATGATCGCTTTTTATATGAAAGAGGTCAGGAAGGAAAAATCCGACCAAGAGGAAGAGGACAGAAACTATGCGATTGAGTTTTTGCATAAATCTTTGCAAGAGTACCTGGTAGCAAGAAATATATGGCAGAGAGCAAAGACAGAATTCCTTGCAATAAATAGCATAAGCAAAAAATACTTGATTAACTCCTG
This sequence comes from Bacteroidota bacterium, assembly GCA_038527215.1. Classification (GTDB taxonomy): domain Bacteria; phylum Bacteroidota; class Bacteroidia; order J057; family J057; genus JAWPMV01. The sequence continues at coordinate 36,551 of JBCBGC010000052.1, read as the reverse complement.
GCAAGACATGCTCAAAGTCCTCCGAGAGCTATTTGCTCATAAAGAACTCTCGGAAGAGGTTCAGGGTTATTTAAGAGAGATGATTCTGCAAGATACTGGAAAAGAAAAAAAACAATTACAGGGACGATTATTAGAGTTCTTCCCTGAAATGCTCCAGCGAGATTTTGGGGAGTTTTCAGAAAAAAGAGTCGGAAATCAATCCCCCATTCAAGAATCTTTTCATACTTTTTATGGATGCTGGTTTTTGATTAGCCACATTAGGAGCCTAGAAAAAGAAAGATGGGAAAAAATTCCCCCGAGCAAATTTCACTATTTGTTGCGGTGCCCCCCCCCTCCCCGCTCCGCATATTCTTGGTCTTTAAAACATGCAAATCTCCAGGGAGCAGATCTCCAGGGAGCAGATCTCCAGGGAGCAGATCTCCAGGGAGCAGATCTCTACCGAGCAAAGCTTCAACGAGCAAATCTTCGGGACGCAAAGCTCCCTGGAGCTAAGCTCCAGGGAGCAGGTCTGTATGGAGCATATCTCCAGAGAGTAAATCTCAAGGGAGCAAAGCTCCAGGATGCAAATCTACGGCTAGCGGGTCTTTACCGAGCAAATCTACGAGGAGCAAACCTCCAAGGAGTAAGTCTTCATGGAGCAGATCTCCAGGGAGCAGATCTCAAGGGAGCAAATCTCCAGGATGCAAAGCTCTATCGAGCAGATCTCCAGGAAGCAGATCTCAAGGGAGCAAAGCTCAAGGGAGCAAAGCTCTTTGAAGCAAATCTCCAGGAAGCACAGCTCCGGGGAGCAATGCTCTATCGAGCAGATCTCCAGGATGCAAAGCTTAAGGAAACATTTCTCCAGGGAGCAAATCTCCAGGAAGCAGATCTCCAGGGAGCAATTCTCCAGAAAGCAATTCTCCAGGATGCAGATCTCCAGGGAGCAATTCTCCGAAGAGCAATGATTCAGAGAGCAGAACTCCAGGGAGCAATTCTCCAGAAAGCAATGCTCCAGGAAGCAATGCTTCAGGAAGCAGATCTCGCGCAAGCAAATCTCCAGCGAGCAGATCTCCAGGGAGCAATCCTCCAAGGAGCAATCCTCCAAGGAGCAAAACTCCAGGGAGCAAATCTCCAGGAAGCTAATCTCCAGAAAGCATATCTCCAGGGAGCAAATCTCCAGAAAGCAGATCTCCGCGGAGCAAATCTCCAGAAAGCATATCTCGCGCGAGCAAAGCTCCAGGAAGCAAATCTCAAGGGAGCAATTCTCCAGGAAGCAGATCTCAAGGGAGCAAAGCTCCGGAGTGCAATGCTCCAGGACGCAAATCTCCAGAAAACAAATTTCCAGGGAGCAAATCTCCGTGGTGCGGATTTCCTGAGAGCAGACCTCCAGGGAGCATATCTCGAGGGTGCAAACCTCGAGGGAGCGGACCTCCAGGGTGCAAACCTCAAAGGAACGAAGCTCCAGGGAGCGAAGCTCAAGGAAGTAACGGTCTATCGCGCATATTTCCAGGAAGCAAATCTTATACAAGCAGATCTCCGGGGAGCAAACCTCAACGAAGCAGATCTCTGGGGAGCAATGCTCCAACGGGCAGACCTCCAGAGAGCGAATCTAAAGGAAGCTAATCTCCGAGGAGCTAATCTCCGAGGAGCTAATCTCCAGGAAGCGAATCTCCGAGGAGCTAATCTCCGAGGAGCTAATCTCCAGGAAGCGAATCTCCAGGAAGTATCCGTAGACAAAATTAATTGGCTAGAAGAGCTTTTTATAGACCCTGAATCGAAAAAAACAATCCTTTCTGCTTATCAGGTTGTTCCTTACACCTTCGAAGATGGAGAGCCGGGCTTTATGATCGTAAAAAAAGAATAGGGTAAGTTCTAGCCTTGTGGGAATACAATCTCGAAGCAATTCAGCGTGCTTCCAAAAATCGGAGACACCTTGATTTGAGCTTAATCTTAAGGGAAACATAATTCCACCTTGTTCATTTTCAAATACTTAACGTTGAAGACTGTCTCTTTATATGGAGACAATAGAAATAAAACCACAAACGACTGGCTGCCAATTACTTACGAATCAACAAAGGGTTTCCGCCATGCTCCACAGAATTCAAAAGCACTTAGAGCGTAATGTTGTAAGTGCTTTTTTCTTATTAGGCTCCTCCCCCAACCAAGGCTTATAGCGACCAAATTCGTCGGTGTTTTCAATCTCCATCAGCCTCCTGGCGTTCAAGCCCAAGCATCAGCCAGCCCACCTCCTCCAACTGATCATGCACCGCACCACCGGAGGTATTGGTAACGAGGAAAACCCCTTTTTTCAAGGCAGGCAGGATGCAGATCCAACTGGAGGCTCCATAGGCGCCACCCAGTTGATAGAGAATTTCCTGGCCATCTTTGCCCTTCTTGTGGTGCCAAAACAGCCCTTGATGATAAGGAATGGAGGGTTCGTTGAGTAAGCTTGCATGGGCTTGTTGCACGACTGCAGCATCGGAGTTCAGGTGGTAGATGAGGTATTGCATCATATCTTCCACGTTGGAGATGATGCCGCCTTCTGCATTCATTTGCTTCTCGACCCGAAAGGGCATTTTTATGCGGTTTTCATTGTATCCTTTGGCCAGCAAACGTTTATCTGCTTTGGCGAGGCTAATGGTGGTATGGCTCATCTGCAAAGGCTCCAGAAGCTTGTTGGTTAGGAGTTGCTCAAATGACTGATCGTAGATGCTTTCCAGGAGGTAACCTGCCAGATTCGTACCGGCGTTGGAGTATAGGGTACTTTCGCCTGGCTTGACTTGGAGTTCGAATTCATCCAGACAAGCAAAAAATTGTGCTTTGGTTAAGCCTGCCTGTAACCGATTGATTTCGAAGGGCAGGGTATCCCAATTTGGCGGGGACGCAAATAACGCCTCTTTGTGCGGGAAAAATAAGGGCAGCCCACTGCGATGGGTGGCCAAATGCCGAAAGGTGATCCCCTCCGGTACCGAGGCGGCATAAGCTGCTGGCAGGTGTTCGCGAATATCATCATCCAGGTCAATCCGGCCCTCCACCAGGGCATGCGCGAGCAGCAGGCCGGTAAAGGTTTTGGTAATAGAGGCAATCTCGTACAGGGTTTCATCATGCGGTGGCTGCCCGTTGAGTAAACTTCCCGCATGCAGGGTCAGGTTTCCGGAAGGGGTGACAATGGCAGCGGATACGGCATCAATGTTCGGATGTTGCTGGACAAAACGCGCCAGGTGAGCCTCCGCCTGTTCGCGAAAGGGGTCAGGAGATTTGACCGAATGACAACCCGAAAAATAGAAAGTGGCCGTTAACGCGATTAAAACGAAACAGACCTGTATGCTTTTTTGCGGCATGTGGATGGATCGGTTGCGGATGTTTCCTGGCTAGAATTACCCCACAAGATATCTATCTCTGTTGGATAAAATCTGCTAAAGCCTGGCACACCGTCCGCTGGTCTGCATAGCCATGGCCATGGGCTTCGTATTGGTACACATGATAGGTCCCTTTATCCCGCCCCATTTTCTTCAATCGGTCTTCCAATACCCTGGCATGCCAAATGGTGGTTTGCTCATCCCTTGCCCCCTGGTGTAGCTCAAAAGGCGGGAGCTTATCCGCAAAAAAATAAGGCGAACTGGCGATGATGCGTTTGCGAATGTGAGCGGGCGGGGCCGTAGGGGTGTAAAAAGCCCGCGCAAAGGATTGGCCAACCCTTTCGTTTTGGACGACCTGCGCATCTAAAAATTTGGTATGGGTAGAAGTGGCGATGATATAATCCAGTTTATCGGTTAGGCTGCCCATAATCAAGGCCACGGTAGCGCCTCGGCTGATCCCCCTGGCCAGGACCCTGGTCGTATCTGATTTTTGGTACAAGGCTTTTACCGCCTCCAAAAAAGCCACGGCATCTTCCGCAGGGCCTAGCCAGGGATCGCCCGCGTATCCCTCCGACCTGAAGCAAAAATCATCTCCCCTCAAGATGCATCCCCGGTAGGCGGGCAGGATGGAGATGAATTGAGCGCTTTGTTTCTGGCAACTTCCATGGCTAAGCGGCCGGAGCTTGGAAACATCTACCCCGGTTCCGCCCCCTTCCAATTCCATTAAAATGGGTGCTTGGGCCACCTCCAGCCCCTGGGGAATCCGAATGGCTCCATAGTGGGTGAGTCCATTGACCGCATGGGAAATAATGGTAAGGGAATCCCCATTGAACATTGCTGCCTGATGCACGATCTGGATGTTTTGAGGGGAAAAGTCTTTTGCCTGCCATGCTGCCAGGATCTCGTCCAACTCCTCTTGGGAGGGTTCTTTCATCAATTCGCTTAAGGGCATCCCTGGGTCAGGATTGACCGGATAATCCGTAGCCTGATCATAGCCTTCGCAGCCATTTATGCCTGTTTCCACCAGATAATTGAAGGTAGGATCAAATTGAATGAAGTAGCAATCCAGCAGGACAAAATAGAACAGAAATACGATATAGGGATACAGCTTTTTGACCGAAAGAATGGATAACGGGAGAATCAGGAGCGGGATAAATCCTACATGAAGGACGGCCTTGAGTAATCCCTCTTCCAGCGGCGGGGAGAGCACGAAGCGTATCACCCAAAAAGCCAGAAATAGCAAGGAAAGGAGCAGCAGGCTGAGGCTTTCCTGCTTTTCTACTTGTTCGTTGCTTGAACGGTATTTTTTGACCAGAAAAACCACATAGAAGAACAGCAGGAATACCCAACTATACAGAATAGTCTGAACGGGAAAGGGAATGATGCCGGCAAACCCCAGCAACCCGGCCAAGCCCAATAAGGAGCCCATGGCTACCCCCACCGTTATCCACCGCTTGTCTTGCTCATCCGCACTTTTTCTGCTCACAAAGAAGAGCAGGATAGGCAGGAGAAGACCAGCAACCAGGTACAGACTGGTGAAGCTCCTGACGCTGTATACCATCATCATACCCATCGAAGCGCTGAACCCATGCATAAAGATGATGGCAAGGACAAAGACGGCACCGCTAAAGGCCAAGGTCTGCCAGGTCCACAGCTTTGACCGCCGAAACAGTTGAACGAGTTGGACCAGATAATTGCCTAGGAGGATCGTCCCACTGCCAAGCATGAGGATGGCCCCTGCTTGCAAATTTCCGTCTAGGGTAAAAAACAATCCTAGCAGAAAAAGGAGGAGTGCGACATTGATCAGGAGCAGTTTGATGACAGATTGCATGTAGGATCGGTAGGGTATGTTTGGCTATCGTTCGGATGATTTCTCTATCCCTGAGCCTTTACGGCTTCAAGCTAGTCCGAAACCTTGGGATAAAAAATGAAGGAGCCACCTTCCTAAAGATAAAATGATGGGTTTGGGGACATACACTAGAACTGAGCGCAGGGCTAAATTTTATCTAACAGGATTATCTGCTTGAGATTTTCCGTATGAGATTGGGGAAGCGATTTTGGATTGGTATGGAAGGATCGGGGGCTTGTAGACTTAGAGAAATATTGTGAGTAAATAAAATCATGCAGCAAGTTGATTCATAGTCCTTCATTTTTCTTAGAAAGATTCAAAACAAATAGCCAAGAGGGTCTATACTTTTGCCATTAAGTTCAAAAATAAAGCCCTCACAGTATTATCCTTACAAATTAAAAGACAGAGTTCGCTTATCATTTTTGGATAGTTTTCAGTTTGATACGAATTAAAAATGCTCACTAAAATTAAACCAGAAATGGGAAAATTCTGGCGAGTTGAAACATTGCATATGTTTATGTACTTTCAAAAAGCCTTTTAAACCTTTAATTCAATACCAAAATACCAATATATGCTTAAAACAGTTAGAATAGAATTGCCAGAAGATAAAATATATCAAACGGAATCCTCTCGTGGATTAGTTGAACTACAGAAGTTATTCGTAGCAGAGAGTACATATAATATTAAAACAGAAAAGCAGGGACCTTTACCTGGACAAAAAGATGGAGGACTTACATTAGCAATCGCTGTTACGGGGTTGGCGTTTACCGGGATTAATACTTTTTTGAACGTTATGATGTATTTCAAGGGTAAAAATGCTGAATACAAAATTGTTCACCGAACACCTGATGGTCATATTGAGATTAGCAATCTCTCCAGGAGAGATCTAGAATTATATTTGAAAAATAAAGGAGAGATTTCTTCTGAAATCACTTTAACTATTGAGCCGCCAGAGAAGTTGACATAACATAGACGCATGATTACGCCAAGACGAATTGCCTTTGTAATTAGTACTAAATCTAAAAAATTGAAGGCTGGAAGTAAAGATACTGCTCGCGTTTATAGCCTGTTAACTAACAAACAATTAGGCAATTGCGATCCTTCTGCAAGCCACCTTCAATCTGGAATAGGTTCAAAAGAGGAATTCCTTTCCATTTGGGAAAATTTCATTGAACAATGGGACTCAGAAAACCAATTATTTTTTTATTATTCCGGTCACGGCATCGTTACAAATTTTAAAGAACAGTTTTGCCTATTATTTGGGGATGATGATGTGCCTAAAAACCGGCTCTTTTTCGAACATTTTCTTGAGCAGGCACAAACAAACTATAGGCTTAACAAAGTAGTTTTTATTATTGACGCATGTTATAGTGGAAAAATCGCAGGATTGAAAGGAGAAAAACAAAAAAAAATTCTTTTAGAAACCCCCCCTAAGGGTACAGCTATCATCACTTCTTCAAGTAAAATAGAACCAAGTAATGAGTTTGAAGACGGATCATACAGCATATTCACTGATGCTTTTTGTACGGCAATTGAGACGGGCCTAAATAATAGACCAACTCAGCACGGATTGATTTATATCCAGCAGATGGTCCATTATATAAAAGAATCAAAATCTGTAAAGAAATATTCCCAAACCCCCTTATGTAAGACTTCTGACGAGGCTCTCGAAATATGGATTTCAATTAATTCGTCAGGCGAAATAGATGATAAAAGTACTAGAGAAGATAACAAAAAGCCAAATTCGCATGTACTAAGATATATAAACGAGCTAGATTGGAAGGTTATTAGGGAGTATGCTTCCCGGCCTGAAGTAATTAAGACATACGGACTAAAAGGGGATTTAAATAGCATTCCCAAAGAAGACTTAGTAGAGCAACTTAATTTTTATCCTGAATCAATTGGTGAAGAAAAAGAACTTCAGAAGTCTGCAATTATTTGTTTCCATAGAACCCCCGAAAAACTCTTAAAATTTATGGAGACAGCCATAGTCTTAGTTAAAGTTGGCCAGAGGCCAAAACCGTTATATATAGGAGGAAATGTTTTTAACCAAGTAGAAAAAGTACTAGATATTATTAAAGAGAATTTAAATTCATATATAGACTATTCTAAAAGTGGTCGAAGAATCGAATTACCAGAAATTGATGAAGATCTGTTAAGAGAAGTTCTAGTAAATGCCTATGTTCATCGAGATTATAATAGAGACGAAACAATAAAAATCGAGATTACTCAAGATTACCTCGAAATACAAAATCCCGGCAAATTCCCTATTGATATAATTTGGAAAGACTTTATTACCGGTAAAACACCTTCGAAAATCATCAATCCAACTATTGCATATTATCTAAAACATCTGGGTATAATCGAGCAGATTAATCAAGGCTGTAGAGTTGTGAGTAATTACGTAAAAAAGAATGGGGAAAAAAGCATTACTTATTCTCTGCTAAGTGGACCAACCATTTCAATAAAGATAAAAAGAAGGAAAGGGAGGAAAATGTTAATTTCGGATGATACAGAAATGCATAATGAGAATTTTAATATTTTCCCCAAGGACTCCTCTAAAAGTGTTCAAACTGAAAAAGATTTAAAAGATACCAACACAACAATATCTTCAATTGACGAAATATTAAAATCAAGAAATTTTCGAATTGAAGGTGGGAGTTGGTTAGAAAGCATGAGCCCGGCTTTGGAGATCGAGGTAATAAATGAAGTCAAATCAAAGTATTATCAATATCTCTTCGAGAGGTCAAAAGGGCATCCTGACAAATATTTTCGTCAACTTATCAAATATATTTATTTTACAATGAAAGGAGATGGAGGGGTCAATCCAAAAAGGGTTGAATCATATTTAAATGAGCGCAAAATCAAGGCTAATCCTGAGCACAATGAAGTTTATAAACAATTGTTTTCTAGCCTAATTGAACATATTAGCAATCTTGATCATAAAGATGGCTTACCCATTTCATCAGGTGCACGAGAGCAAGTGATGTATTATTTAACAGCGTTTAGAAACTCATTCTAACTCTCGAACTTTATAGTGTTTCTTAACCTAATGAACCGACACTCGAGGTAACAATAATTAGTTAAACAAAAAATGTATCAAGGCTACAAATATCGAAGACAGGCTAAAAATCAGTTCATAGATTTCCATTGAAAATATAACACGATATCCTACATAAAAGCTATGCAAAGAATAACTTTTGAGACAGCTTCTACTCTATATAAATTATATAGCAGAACTCAAAAGCCGTCATGTCTAGTTTTAAAGCCAGTTTTTCAGAGGTGACGAAAAGCATTAGCCAATTTTTTTTGTCTCAAAACACCCAAATACTACAATAAAACTAAAACAACTAAACCTAGTCTAGTCCCTACTTATCTCTCAAAATTTATGAGGGAACAGAACGTTCTCAAAAAAGCACCAAAAAACAGCTAAGCGTAGGAAAGGGATTGAGAGGGTGATAAAAAAAACGAAATCTTTAATCAGCCTACGTTCAAACCATTAATTAGAATTTTTTATGGGTTATCCAGAAATTCCTTCCATAAAAGCTGAACTAAAAGTTGAGCTTACTAGACTAAAAAACCTTACAATACATCAATTATTGAAGATGCAGCAGCTTCCATCTGAATCAATCAATTACCATGATATCAATGTAAGTATCGAGAAAATTAGTCGAAACTTCAACGAAATAATTAACAAACTCTAATCCTATTAATACCTTATAGGGTCTCACCATTTTCAGCTAGATTTCCCGAACCAGCTTGTTTTATTCTCTTTAAATTTATCCAAATTCCCAATGTTCCTCGGTTAATGCGCATATTTAATTGGCTTCCAATATTTCAATTGCTCGTTTTTTTCTTAAATCTTCCCCCATCCAGGGGATAAATTTCCAGGACCAGGCCTCCACTTTCTGCCGCATAATGCCGAGGCCCTTTGCCATGTTGATGGGCAATGAACTCGAACCCTAACTGGGCATAAAAATCTTTGAGGATTTCCAGTTGGGGAGTTCTTAGTACCAAGAGATTTAAGGTTGCCATTGGTGCTTTGCAATCAGGGCTTAGCGTGTCTCCTACCGCCCCCGGGACTTCTTCCGCCGCACGTAGATCAGCTTATGTCGTCCGCCGGGACTTTCGCGCTGCTCGATTTCGAACTTGCCGATGGAGTTGATCAGGGGGGTGAGTTTCTGGAAGCCGTAGTTACGGGAGTCAAAGTTGGGCCGCTTCTTTTGTAACAAACTGCCCACGTCGCCCAGGAAGGCCCAGCCATCGTCGTCGGAAAGGTCGTTGATGGTGGACGAAATGAGGGAAATTTCCCGCTTGGTGATTTTATCTACTTGTCGTTTGGGCTTGGGTTTATCCGTTGCCTCAGCTTCTTTTTCTTCCGCGTGTTCTTTGAGGATTTCGATATAAATGAAGCGGTCGCAGGCCACGATAAAAGGGTTGGGCGTTTTTTTCTCCCCGATGCCTATCACTAGCTTGCCAGCTTCCCGTAAGCGCGTGGCCAAACGGGTAAAATCGCTGTCGCTGGAAACCAGACAAAAGCCTTCCACCTTGCCGCTGTACAGGATGTCCATGGCATCAATGATCATGGCGGAGTCGGTAGCATTTTTGCCGGTGGTGTAGGCGTACTGCTGCATGGGCGTGATGGCGTTGTCCAGGAGGAGCTTTTTCCACTTGTTGAGACCGGGTTCGGTCCAGTCGCCATAAATACGTTTGATGGTGGGATTGCCATACTTGGCGATCTCTTCCATCATTTCTTTGAGATAAGCCGAAGGTATATTGTCGCCGTCGATCAAAACGGCCAGGTTGATATTATTGTCCATGTTGGAGGTTGATTCTATAGGATACTCAGGCTGAGTATGAGAGGGATAAGGTAATTTTTTCCGGGTCAGATCAAAATCATAACCGGCAAAAACCCGGCCCAGTCTGCCTGATTTGGCATAAGGGGCTGTTTTTCTTACGACAACACTACGCATCAGGTTCACACCACCTCACAAAGGCAGGCTTGCGCTTCCTTTCGCGCCCTCCGCTGGATATATTGATTTCTGTATATCAAACCCCTTACTCGAGAACAACAACCTTAACCCAATCCACCATGCAAAAGCTACTCTACTCGCTGAGCTTACTCTTGGCTATAGGGATGTTTCCCCCCTCCTTGCTGGGACAGGACTGTGTCAAATTGATCTGGTCAGACGAGTTTGACGGCAATAGCCTGGACACCACCAACTGGAACTACAACATCGGCACAGGCTGCCCAGACTTATGTGGCTGGGGCAATGCCGAGCTGCAATACTATACCTCCTCTACCGACAATGTCTCCGTCGCCAATGGCCTGCTCACCATCACCGCCAAACCCGATACCATCGGCGGCATGATGTATACCTCCGCTCGCATCACCACCAAGAACAAACGAGACTTCCGCTATGGGCGCTTTGAAGCCAGCATCCGCCTCCCCGAAACGCAGGGTATGTGGCCGGCTTTCTGGCTGCTTCCCACGGACAACCGCTATGGAGAATGGCCCCGCAGCGGGGAAATCGACGTCATGGAAATGCTGGGCCACAAACCCTATGAAGTCCACGGCACGGTGCATACAGGCCTGCCCTGGACCTTTAAACAAAATACCTACAGCCTGGGGAATCAGGAATCCTTTGCCAACGCCTTCCATGAATTTGCGGTGGAGTGGGACCCAGATACCATGCGCTGGTTTGTAGACGGCATCCTATATCATTCCGTGTCCAGTGATTCTCTTTCTCCCTGGCAGCCTTTTCAGGAAGATTTCCATCTCATCCTGAATATTGCCGTGGGCGGCAACTGGCCGGGTAATCCGGACTCCACCACAGTGTTTCCGCAAGTGATGGAAGTTGACTATGTGCGGGTGTACAATCAGCCCAGCCGTTTGCGGATTCAGGGCAAGAATCCTGTCTTGGGGGCAACCGGGCAGACCTACTCGACCTTTGACATTCAGGGGGCGACTTACAACTGGAATGTTCCCGCTGGCGCCAGCATCGTTTCCGGGCAAGGCACCTCCACTGTTAGGGTGGACTGGGGCTGTACGCCAGGAGACCTTAGCCTTACCCTGACCACCGATTGCGATACTTCAACGCTGGTGTACGCGGTGCCAGCCTTTGCCGCCTTGGACATTGCAGGGCCCGACATGATCGCTGAAAGCCAGGCAGGGCTGAACTTTTCTATCCCGGATGTGGGAGGAGGCACCTATACCTGGACCGTGCCTGCTGATGCCACCATCACCAGCGGACAGGGTTCTGCCTCCATTACGGTAGACTGGGGTTGTACCCCAGGACCGGTCATCGTTTCAGCCAATGGTAATTGCGGGACGGCTTTGGCGGACACCCAGGCGGTGGCTTTTCCGACCTATGCTATCGAGGGCTTTGGGACGGTTTCTGAAGGCTCCGAAGGACAGACCTACACGCTCGGCAATATTCCCGGTGCCACCTATACCTGGAGCGTGCCTGCGGATGCGACCATTGTCAGTGGGCAAGGTACGGGAGCGATTGTGGTGGATTTTGGCTCAGCATCAGGCCTGGTGAGCGTAGCCGTTTCCACTAGCTGTGGCACCCAAACCTATGACCTACCGGTGACCATTAGTGCTGCGGCCCTCTTCGTAAACTTCGACGAGGTAGACCGGGAATTTGGGGACTTTGGCGGAGCAGAATTTGAAAAAGTGGCCAATCCGGGTCAGAGCGACATCAATCCCAGTAATTTTGTGGGTAAAACCCGCAAAGGAGCAGGCGCTGTAGGTTGGGGCGGCATCTATACCGACCTGGGAGGGGAGATTGATCTGAACGCCAGTCCTTTCCTCCACATGAAAGTCTGGAGCGATACCACCGGCATCGTCAAGTTCAAGCTAGAAGACCAAAACAACAATATGACCGCCCCGGTAGAATTAGACCTACAACTGGACACCACCGGCAAGTGGGTCAACATGGTCTGGGACTTCAATGGCTATCCCTCGGGAGAATTTGACCGCATTGCCCTCTTTTTCAATTTTGGTTCCACAGATTCCAGCTACTGGTATTTTGATGATGTGTTTGGGCGCATAGATACGGTGCTTTTTGTCAACGATGAAGACCCCCTCCCGCTACAACGCATCAACCTATATCCGAATCCCTCCACCGGAAAATTCACCGTCGAGCTAAACGGCTTGTTTATGCAAGCGGCAAGTTTTCACCTGGAGTTGCTGGATGTACAAGGACGAAAAGTTTGGTCAGAACAAAAGCCAGGAGGACAAGACCGGATAGAGATGGACATTCACCATCTGCCGACGGGGCGGTATTTCCTTCGGCTGGTCGGACCAGATATCCATTATGTAACCAGTCTGATGAAGGAAAATTAGAATCTATTCTTGCCTTACAGGTCTGCCAGTCGTTCCTTTGAAAGAACGACTGGCATTTTTTTTTGCTCACAACCTCCGAATCCTATGCCCGATCTTCTGACCACTTTCCAGCAGCTCAAAAAGCTCTATCAGCTTTCCGTTGACCTGACTTTTAAAGACATGCAGGTTTTGATCGGGGCAGCAGGCATGCGCGCTTTCGCACCGCAGGAATATCTCATGGAGGAAGGCAGTCAAAGTCGGATGGTCTACCTGATCAGAGAGGGCCTGATCCGGACTTTTTTTGTCAATGATAAAGGGGACGAAATCACTAACTCCCTCCGTTGGCAAAATCAGGTCTATACCAATACGGATGTGGTCTTATTTGACCGTCCTTCCCGCTTTTATGTGCAAGCTTTGGAACCGACCAAGACCTTCACCATGGACTATGATAAGTTGCAGCTGATCATTGATCGTAATCCTAAGTTTGAAAAAAACCGCAAACACATCCTACTAGACATTCTCAAACAGTCCCTGGAACAATCCGAATCATTCATTCTGCTGACCCCCGAAGAGCGCTACCAGCGTTTTGTCCGAAATCGTCCCGACATCATCAACCGCGTTCCGGGCAAGTATATCGCCAATATCCTCGGCATTACCCCTGTTTCCCTGAGCCGCATTCGGAAACGTATCGCCGAAAAAGAAATGGGAAAGTCTTAGCGCCTGTTTAAAAATTATTCCCCACAAAAGCTCAAAATTTAAAGCAGCTCTTACCCTAAATTATCTTTTGTTAATCTCCGAAGGCCCCTTCGGCCTATACATTTGTGTCATCACTTTTAATCAACAAAACAATGACACAGATGAAAAATTTCCTGATGATGGGCCTGCTGGCCGTGGCCCTTACCCTCTCCGCCTGCGGTCGTATTGACCTGAGCGCCTTACTGGAAGAAGACGTAGCCGAAATTGTGGAAGCCGCAGTGGCAGAAGTTACCGGTGGGCTGGCCGATCATGTGGCCGAGATCACCGCCCAACTAGAAGAACTAAGCCTGGAAGACCTCTGCGATAGCACCTACAGCAACAGCAGTAGCTATACCTCTCCTGGAAACCTACGCTCCTCTACCTACGAAATGTCCTGGAGTGCAGACCTGATTTGCAATAGCCTTTCCGTGCCTCAATCGGCCCTGCTCACCTATCAAGCCGAAGGAACATATGACACCCCGCGCATCAGTAGCCAGGATTCCAGCTCTTTTAGCGGCAGTATCACCGGACTAGAACTGACCTCTCCTTCTACGAGTTGGAGCGGAACTTATACCCAAGACGCTGCCCAGGACCTAGACTTTCGGGAGGAACGCAGCATCCTAAGCAAGCTGGAAATCGACCTAAATAGCCTGCTTGTGGTCAAACAGAGTCAAGAAATCAGTTCTGGGGCGGGCACCTTTAGCCTGGAAATAGAAGAGGATGGGGAAACCAAAAGCTACGCAGGCTCTATCGTCTTCCTCGGCAACCAAACAGGCACCATCACCATCAACGGCGAAACCTATCCCTTTCAACTCGACTAGACTTTGCCCCTTCCCGGTGAAAAGTGAGGGATAGCTAGCGTCTTCGTGTTCCCTCCTTTTCCCGGCTTTTTCCTGGTGCTTGCCCTCTTGTATATCTTTAACAAACGGTCCTCATGACAAACGACACAGTAACAGTATTGCCCATCATCATGAACCTGGCTCGCTACGCGATATTTGCGGGCATCCCCTTTCTGTTTTTTTATGTGCTCTTTCCGGAAAAATTCTCCCGGCACAAAATTCAGCATCGGCTGGCCCGCCACAAGGATTTTATCCGGGAGCTACTGCACTCCCTGAAAAATATGGTAATCATCATTGGGGTGGCCTACCTAATCATTCACTCCTCTTTGGGGGGGTACTCTCAGATCTACCAGGAGGTGGATACCTATCCGCTTTGGTGGATTCCCGTCAGTGCCCTGCTCGCGCTCATTTTGCATGACGCTTATTTTTATTGGCTACACCGGACCATACACCACCCTAAGCTCTTCCGATGGGCCCACGCCGTTCATCATAAATCCACCAATCCCAGCCCGCTCGCTGCCTATTCTTTTAACCTGATTGAAGGCTTTTTCGAAGCGCTAATCGGCATTATCGTTATCCTGCTCATCCCTATGCATCTCAGCGCCGTAGCCCTTTTTGCTTTCATCGGCTTCCTCTTCAATGTCTATGGACATCTGGGCTATGAAATTGCCCCGCGCTGGTTCCGACACAGCTTTTTGTTCGAAATCTTCAATACCTCCGTTCATCATAACCTCCACCACCGCAAGTTCAAGGGCAATTATGGTCTTTACTTCCGCTTTTGGGATCGGGTCATGGGGACCGAGCATCCTCAGTATGTGCAGACCTATGATCGCATTCAAGCGCAACGTTTCGGGGAGCAAAAGCCCCAGGCTGCCAAATGGCCCAAGGTAGTTCTGCCCCTACTGCTCTGGGTCAGTCTTAGTGGCTTCTCCCCTTCCGGGACTTCGGATATCAAGGGAGAGTGGAAGGATGAGGAAGCGGGCGGGATTATTTCGATTTATGAAAAAAATGGGCGGTACTATGGGAAGTTGGTGCGGGCGCTCGATCCCGCTGATCAGGCCAAAATAGCAGGCAAAAACATCATGATCTTCCGGGATTTTCAGGCCACGGACGAAAACCAATATTGCTGTGGGACGATTTTTCTTCCGCGCTATCAAAAAACAGCCGCGGGAACCCTCAAAATGGTAAATCCCTCTACCCTGGAAGTCAAAGGCAGTTATGGCATTTTTTCCAAGACCAAAATTCTCACCCGGGTAGGAGTTGGTAGCGGGTAAAAAAACCAGAAGCGAAGGAATGTGGGATATCTCAGGTCTAACAGAAAAAGATTAACCCATTTCATATGAAGACTCATGTATGGGGGGTGGTGATCTTGCTGCTTTGTCTGAGCAGTTGCCGCCCCCAGAAAGACCAAAGCGCCCACGTACATGCGCAGGAAGACGGTGCCCCCCACCCCCATCAAGTAGCCGTTAACGATTATTTTGGTGCCTATACCCTGGAGGACAAAACCTACGGGACGCGCACGGAAGTCAAGGTAAAAGGAGATCAGCGGATCATGACGACCAATTCTCTGCCGAATCACCAAACCGGTAATTTCCCCAATCAGGGAAACCCTAACCGAATCTCAGCCCAGGAACGAACCTATACCTTTCCGTTGAAGCCGGTCTACACCGGTAAAGCCCGCTGGGCCCGGGAACCAGGGGTCGCCTTGAATGGGGTCAAATTTGAGCCCCAGACCGCGGAAGTAGTGGTGTGTGAAAGCGGGGAGCATTTCCGCATGGAGGCGATCCAGGAGCTGGTAGACCTGGGACTGGATGTTAACCATGCCCATGTACAGCCCACTGGCGCTTATCACTATCACGGAACGCCTACAGGCGTGGTTCAGGCTTTTGATCAGGGAGAAGATCTGGTGCATATTGGTTTTGCCCACGACGGCTTTCCGATCTACTACGCTAAAAGTGGTCAGTATAAACCTAGCTACCAGTTGATCGACACCACCCGCCATGGTACAGCCTGTACCTATTCTAACCCTCATACTTCCCGGGATGTGGCCATTGAAGGGACCAAGGTAGATGGCAGCTTTGGGTCAGATTATGAGTTCATCGCGGGCCTGGGAGAGTTGGATGAATGCAACGGGATCGAAGTAGCGGGCCAATATATGTATCTGGTAACAGATGAATTTCCCTATGTCGGGCGCTGCCTGATGGGCGAATTTAAGGAGCAGGGCCGGCCAGGAGGTCCGCCGCATATGGGCCGGGATGGTCGACGTCCCCCCCCTCCAGGCATGGGAGGACATCCGCCGCATCCTCCCCGTCGAAATAACCAATAGGCTATAGCTTTTCAAGCGGTGAACGTCTTCCTGCTCAGCTGCCGGAGGGCGTTTTTGGTATCTATCCCGAAAAAAATTCCGGTCCATACCGAAGGATTTTTTTTCAATGGCAGTCTAACTCAGCAAATGATCGTCATTCCTCCTGGGAATAGGAACCTGATGAAAGCCATATGCCACCCTAAGTCTATGATTCGATCTCTGATATTGAGTTTGCTCCTTGGATTACCTAGCCTGCTCCTTGCCCGCCCCTCTGACTTATCAGAGCTTTTGATGGTAGAGCGGGATTCAGGGAAGTGGTTGGTCCAGGTCAGGGCTTCGTTTAGTGATTTTGAGCAGGAAATTCTGACTCGATATGGGGAGAAGGCCTATACCTCTTCTAAGGGTTTCCGCCAACTGATGATCCAGCATTTACAAGATCATATCCTCCTCCAGTCGGATCAAGGAGATAGCCTTAAGTTGAGAGGTGGGGAGGTGAAGCTGGACCATGAATGTCAGGTCGTATTTGAACTTTCAGCTCAGGCAGAAGCGCTTAAGCGCCTTCGGGTAGAGAATCGAGCCTTTACCAACATTCCTCATCATCAGGGTAAGTTGGTGGTCCTAAAAAAAGGCTTTATGCCTGGTCATTTTTTTCTCAATCAAACCAATCAATATAGCGTTACCCTGGTGCAAACCTCTGATACCTTTGTAATTCAACCCGCAATTCCCCTCTGGATTGGCAGTCTGCTCATGGCCGTGCCCATGGGTTTGCTCTTGTTGATTTGGGGATACCGAAAAAGAAAACCCTTTAGCCTATGATATAGAACTTACCCTTCAGGATAGGGGTGGAAAATGTTCAAAAGCCGCTTTGCTTAGCCCAATGGGAAGTCTTAGCTTCCCTCTATCCTATGAACCCGAGCGTTTATCCACTCGCTTATGTAGATCATCAACCTGCGATTCATTGGCTAACTCTCATCTCATCATGACCGCGATCAGCGAGGGCAGTACACCTGCCTTCCGGGAGTTTTATCAATTATTTGCAGAAAAAGTCTATAATACAGCATTGAGTTACGCCCAACACCAGCAAGACGCAGAGGAAATTTCTCAAGAGGTCTTTTTGCGGATTCACAAATACGCCGGCAATTTTAAAGGGCAATCCAGCCTCAATACCTGGGTATATAGAATTACCGTCAATGCCTCCCTGGATTTCATCAAACGGCGGAATAAGCGAAGTTTTGGCGCCTGGAATCAGGCTGCAATAGAGACACCAGACTTTGTTCATCCGGGCGTTTTGCTGGAGAAAAAAGAAATGGCAGGGGCTATGTACAAAGCCATCGAGACCCTGCCAGACAGCCAAAAAACCGCCTTTATCCTTAGTTTTTTAGAGGATTTGCCTCGTCAGGAAGTGGCCCATATCATGGACCTTTCCCTCAAAGCAGTAGAATCCCTGCTGCAACGGGCTAAGCAGAATCTCAGAAAAAAACTGGGGAATATGTACGATCAGCGCGTGAAATCGCGCCAAGGAAAGTCTAACTAGCTAACAAGAGAAACATGGAACAAGATAAGGACAAGTGGGTAGAGGAAGCCATGAGCAGTTTGGAGGGCCTGGAGCGCCTCAGTCCGCCATCACATTTACTAGATGAGATAGAAAAAGAGATCGGCAGACGTCAACCCCTATCCCTGCGACAACGCCTCCTGGTAGCTGCCGCCGTAGCAGGCCTGCTGCTCCTAAACGGCTGGGCGGTAGTAGGCACCAACGCCAGCCAGGATCCCCTGGCCGTGGAGCAAAGTACAGACGAGACGGCCTCCTATCTTCCCAACTACCAAATTTATGAATGATGGAACGAGGACAACTTTATAAATATGCCACCCTGGGACTATTACTCCTGAATTTGGGCCTATTGGGATGGATCATTTCTCGAGACCGTCCCTTCCCCCCTCCCGTACATGAGAGACATGGTCCCCGTGGGAATGCACAGACCATCATGGGTCTTAGTGATGCCCAGCATGAGGCTTTCGGCGTCCTGATAGACCGACATACCAAGGGGATTGAAAGGGTGAGTGACCAACAAAAGCCTATCATTGATGCCTATTTTCAGCCGCTCCTGGATGCAGGTGTATCCCTAAACCCTGATAGCGTGCTGCAAGAAATGATGGAACTGGAAGCAGAGAAACTTCGCCTGGTATATCAGCATCTACAAGAGGTTAAGGATATGCTGGAACCGGGACAAGAGGACGGATTCGCTGACTTTGTGGCCTTTATCAAAAAAATTATCGCCAAGCCTCCGAAAAAAAATCCACGTCGACCGAAGGATTAGAAATAGGTCTCAGTCTAAAGGGAAAAATAATCCTACAAACATGAAAAAATTGGTTTTTCCCTTGATGCTCGCTGCATCTGCTTTCTTGGTTTTCTCCTGCGATGGCGGGGTTGAAAACCCTTGTACGGAATCGACCTGGTATGAAGATGCGGATGGCGATGGGCTGGGAAATCCTTCCGTAAGCGAAGTTGCCTGTGATCAGCCAGACGGATACGTGGCAAACAGAGATGACTTGGACGACACAGGAGGTACTCCTTCCCTGGCAGCTGCCTTCGCAGCATTTGACAGCACCAATTTTACCATTTACCTCGATGGTTCCCAGGTAGTGATCGAGACCAATGGCATGCCCAATCACACCTCCCCTTACTGGTCCAACACCACCGAAAGAAGCATAAATGGACATGTAACGCCTGCGGCAGCTACTGATCACCCCTTATTCGTAGCGCCCACCCTCACCTCCTTTAATCAAATGGCCCCTGGCAACATTGACGATTTCAATGGTAGTTTCACCTTACGGGTACCCGCCAATCCCGCCAAAGCATCCAGCACCTCCTCCACCGGCTTAGGCCCGATCGGTATGGCGATCAGTGGGGCCGTGATCTACAACGATGAGGAAGGCCCCAATGTCCCGTTGGATAATGCCGTCAGCTCGCTTGATTACAGTGGAGCCCATACCGGGCCGCAGAGTTACCACTACCATCTGGAGCCCAAAGCCTGGTCTAACGATGATGACGCCCTGATCGGCATCATTTCCGATGGCTTCTTTCTCTATGGTCGAAGAGATTACCCTTCCGGAGAATACCCGACAGACTTAGATGCCTCGGGTGGACATTTTGGCCCGACGCCTCACAATCCAGACGGGGAATATCACTACCACATTCAGAACGAACTGTACTTGAACGCATACTATATCCTTTTCCCAGAAGACTATCAAGGTACTCCCAATGCGATTCAGTAAGCTTGGGGCCTTGATGGTCATGGTGCTGGTTTACAGCTGCGGAGATGGTGCCGGGCACCATCTCGCGATCCAGTCAGAAAAAACTATCCGGCCGATGCAGAAGGTCGAGGCTAAATCTTTGACCCTTCGTCCCCAAGAGGGCCTTATCTTTCATCAAGGCAAGCCCTTTACGGGGACGTCTCAAGCCTTTTATCCCGATAGGAGCCTGGCTGAAGCGATCACCTATGTGAACGGAAAAAAGCACGGCACCCGCCAAAAGTGGTTTCCACATGGAAGCCTGAGCTATACTAGCACCTATGTGCTTGGCAAACTACATGGGGAAGCCAAAAGCTGGTGGAGTTCTGGCTTTTTGCGCTCAATCTCCCGATTTGAGCGAGGAGTAGCTCATGGTTTGCAAGAACAATGGTACCCCACGGGAGCCCGCTTTAAGGAAATCAACCTGGTACAAGGAAGAGAAGAAGGCATGCAGCGGGCCTGGCGAAAAAATGGAAAGATTTATAATAATTACGAAGCGAAAAATGGCCGAATTTTCGGTTTGAAACGTGCTTCCCTTTGTTTTGAATTAGATGCAGAAGAAATTCAATACGCCAATCGCTAACTGGAGCTGCTGCCTCCTGCTGCTCCTCGGAGCCTGTCAGCCTCAGGCGGGCAAAGACAGCCGAGTGGAGACCCTGCCCTTTTTTCAGGAAGCGACCTTTACCCCGCAGTGGTTGGAGCCCGATGATGCGGCGCTGGACACTTTCCACCGCATTGCTGATTTCGCATTGTACAACCAACAGGGTCAAACCATTACGGGCGCTGATTTTCAGGGCAAAATCTACGTGGCCAACTTCTTCTTTACCATCTGCCCGGGGATCTGCCCCAAGATGACCCAAAATATGCATCGCCTGCAGGAGGAATTCCTGGAGGACGAGGGGGTCCTGCTGGTCTCCCATTCCGTCACGCCAGAAATGGATTCTGTCCCGGTTTTGCAGGCCTATGCGCAGCGTAATGAGATTTCCGCCAGGACCTGGCACTTGTTGACTGGGGAGAGACAAGACATTTATCATTTAGGCCGACAAGTCTACTTCATCGAGGAGGACCTCGGTCTGGAGCGTGACCCGGATGAGTTTTTGCACACGGAGAATTTTGTCCTGGTCGATCAAAGAGGGTATATCCGAGGCATTTATAACGGGCTGAATAAAGGCTCGGTAGAGCAGCTGATGGGAGATATTTATACGTTGAAAAGGGAGGGGTAGGGAGCAGGAGGCATCTTCCCTTACCAGCCATTCGCGCATTTTCCGTAATTTCCTCCTGATGATACTACTTGGCTGGGTGTTGTATTTCCTGCTCCATTCATTGCTGGCCCTTAACTCGGTCAAGCAGCTAGCCCAGCAATCTTTTCCGGCTTTTTTCCCCTTCTACCGCCTGACCTACAATGTCATCGCTATTGCGGGCTATGCCCTCATCCTCTGGTACCAGTTTGATCAGCCTCAGGACTGGCTCTGGAGACCGGGTTGGCTGGTGAGACTACCGGGATTGGGGCTGGGTTTAGCCGGGGCCTGGATCATGCGGGAAGCAATGCGCG
This sequence comes from Bacteroidota bacterium, assembly GCA_038527215.1. GTDB lineage: Bacteria > Bacteroidota > Bacteroidia > J057 > J057 > JAWPMV01. The sequence continues at coordinate 15,315 of JBCBGC010000052.1, read as the reverse complement.
GCTACGATTTAGGGGAGTTTGTCGGACAAAAGCAGCTTGCAGCCCCTGATTTTCTGCCCCCTTTACAGACGCGGGGCTGGAATGCCAGGGTACGTCATCCGCTCTATTTTGGCAGCATACTGGGGTTAGGTGGGGCTTTTCTGCTTTGGCCTAGTCAGCAAATGCTGATTTTTTTGCTTACCCACCTCGCTTATATCTATCTGGGGAGCTTGTGGGAAGAAAAAAAGCTGGAAACCCTTTACGGTCCAGCCTACGTAAGGTATAAAAAGCGGGTTCCAGGCCTGATCCCCTGGAGAAAAGCTATCCCGGAAGCAACACCTGAAGAATAGCTTTGTCCTTGTGGTGAAAAAGAAGATCACGCGCGAAAACCCGTCTGAGTTGAATATCTAGCGTAAATTTTGCTATTTATTCTACTGGTGTGGAATTTTCCCGCCAAATTGATCTTATAGGTAAAAACAGCATTATGTTCGCACCGGAATTTGAAGCCATGGAACGCAGGCACATGCGGATCAGCATTATCAGTACCACGGTACTGATGGTCATCCTGGCATTGTTGTGCTTTTTGTTCGTCGCTTACCGACAGCGCGTTCCGCCTCCGGGAAAGAAATATGAGGTCCTCGGGGCCATAGATTTTGGGGACTTGAAAAATGGTAGCAAGAAGGTCAACTCCTTTGAGCGGTCTATTCCAGACCCGGCGCCTACTCCTCCGCCCCCTGCGGAGGCTCAGCCTGCTCAACCCGAGCCAGAGCCGACGCCTACCCCACCCAAAACCGTGACGACTCCGAAGCCGACGCCGGTCTCTCAACCGACGCCGCCTAAGACCACTACGCCTAAGCCAACGCCAGCGCCTCCCAAGGAGACGACGCCTAAGCCTAAGCCCACCCCCAAACCTGCTGAGCCAACCCCTAAGCCAGCACCGACCACTTCTCCACCGTCTAAGCAGCCGAGTACGACCCCTGCCTTTAAGCCTTCTGGGGCTAATCAGGGAAATGCCAGCTCAGGAACCGGGAACACCGGTACCCCTGCCGCGCCTAAACTAGACCCTAATGGCATGTTTTCGTTTGGGACGGGAGCAGGTGGTGGCCTGAATGGCCGTCAGATCATCCGGCAGGTCCAGCCTGCCTATGATGCGCAGGAAGAAGGGGAATTGGAATTCGACTTCTGGATTGACCGGGCTGGAAACGTAGTCTATGTGAAACCTCGGCCAACCAATAAGCCTGCCCTGAGAAATGCGGCAGTGGCCGCCCTCAAGCAGTGGAAGTTCTCTGCCCTGCCCAATGGTCCTGAGCGTCAGGGACCGATTCGAATCAAAGTGAAATTCCGTCTGAAGGGATAAGCTTCAGCCACCTTATAAAACAAAAGGCCCGGACAAATGTCCGGGCCTTTTTATGTCATTATCCAAGGGTATATCAGCTTCCCCCCAGTTTTTGTATTTCATCACGAATGCGGGCAGCAGCCTCATAGTCTTCTCCTTCCAGGGCTTCATCCAATTCTTTCTGCAATTCCTTGAGAGAAGCCTTTTTTCCGGAAGCCCGCTTCTTAGGCTTGGGTGGCTCGTCTTCCTCGATGGGATCAGATTTTTCCACCTCAGCCAGAGAAAACTCTTCTTCCTGACTGGAATAGGTCTCTTTCCCTTCTTCCTCTTCATCAATCACGATGCCCGCTTCCTCCAAGACATTTTCATAGGTGTAGATAGGCACTTTAAACCGAACCCCGATGGCTACCGCATCACTGGGGCGTGAATCGATTTCATGAATTTCTCCATCTACCTCCAAAATAAGGCGGGCGTAAAAAATTCCTTCGTGCAGATCATTGATGACTACTTCCTGGAGATTGATATCAAAGTGGCGAGCCAGGTTGTAGATCAAATCATGGGTCATCGGCCGATTGGTCTTGATATTCTCCAATTCCAGGGCAATGGCCTGTGCCTCGGCCCCACCGATGATAATAGGCAACCTCCGATTCCCTTCACTCTCTCCCAGAACCAAGGCATAATGCCCAATTTGGGAGTGGCTGGATGAGAGACCAATGATTTCTAACAGAATTTTATTCACCTCAAAACTAATTTCAACCTCACATATGTCCTATCGCCGCAATGATCATGGGATGGAGGGTGTATTTATGTTTGTCAAAGTAAAAGAAAATCGCAGATTACTTCAAGCGATTGAGTAATTCGCGATTTCCTTTAATATACCTAAGTCAAAGCGATTCGCAAAACCGAATCAGCTGGCAACTTTTGCCGCTTTGACTGCTTCGATCATTTTGGGTACCACCTCAAAGAGGTCGCCTACGATGCCGTAATCGGCGATTTTGAAGAAAGGCGCTTCTGGGTCCTTGTTGATCACCACAATGGTTTTTGAAGAACTTACCCCGGCCAGGTGCTGGATAGCTCCGGAAATACCGATGGCGATATAGAGATTAGGGGCAATCTGAATGCCAGTTTGGCCTACGTGCTCGTGGTGAGGCCTCCAACCCATATCAGCGGTAGGCTTAGAGCAGGCTGTGGCAGCTCCAAGCAGGGTAGCCAATTCTTCGATCATACCCCAGTTCTCCGGTCCTTTCATACCCCGACCAGCAGAAACGACATTTTCAGCCTCAGTCAGAGAAATACCTTCGGAAGCTTTGACAATTTCTCTGGCTACGGTGTCGAGTTGATTTTCCATCAGCTTGACTTCGAATGCTTCGGTGGTCATGCTCGTAGGATGTTCTTCTACTTTGTAGCCATTGGATTTCACGGAGATGACCAGTTTGTCCTTGGTAGTCTTGATTTCCTGCACGCCTTTTCCAGAGAATGAAGGACGATTGGTGTCAAACCCATTCGCCGGATCCACCAGGGTAGTTACGCCGGAAAAGGGAGCAGCGTCCAGTTTCACGGCAACCCGAGGAGCTACGGCACGGCTGTTGTAGGTCTGAGCAAAGACTACGGCTTTGGCCTCAGTTTGCTTGGCTATGGCCGATACAGCCGCTCCATAAGCAGTATTGATAAAAGCGTCCAGTCTGCTATCGCTCACGGTATAGACCTTACTCACGCCATACTGGGCCAGCTTCTCCAGCTCACTTGCCTCTACCGGTCCGACAGAAACCGCTTCCAGCGAAGTCCCTAAGGCTTGAGCCAGGTCATAAGCGTAAGTAGCTGCTTCCAGGATGGGCTTTTTGATCTTGCCCTGAGCATTTTCTGCAAATAATAATACGGACATATGATTCAGTTGAAGATATAGTTATAAGGATGGGAAAAAATTAGATGATGCCTTTCTGGACCAGGGCATCTACCATGGCGGAAGTATTTTCAGTTTCATAGTACTGACAATCTTCCTTTTGGGGTGGATAGTCGAACTTTACCGTCGCAACATATTCAGAAATATCGGCCGGACTAACCACGGATAATGGCTTCTTACGAGCAGCCATGATCCCCCGCATATTAGGGATCCGCCACTCTGCAATACCTTTCTGGCAGCTGATGACAGTAGGCAGATTGACTTCCAGCACTTCTGTGCCTCCATCAATTTCTCTTTTTACCAGGGCTTTGTTGTTCCCTTCCAGCATTTCCATATGTGTAGCAAAGGAAACGAAGGAATACTTCATCAGTTCGGCTACCATCCCAGGAACCATGCCTCCATTATAATCGATGGATTCTTTTCCAGTAAAGATGATATCAAATTCTTTTCCGTCTGCGTAGGAAGCTATTTGCTTAGCCACAAAAGCAGAATCAGAAGGATGAGCGTTTATTCTAACCGCATCATTGGCACCAATAGCCAGGGCCTTGCGGAGCGTCGGTTCTACCTCTGGTCCCCCTACACAAAGGGCAGTAATCTCTACAGATATTCCTTCTTCCTGAAATCCAATGGCGCGGGAAAGCCCATATTCGCAGTATGGATTGATCACGAAGGTTACCCCTGACTTATTGAGCTTGCTCCCATCCGCCTCAAACTGTATTTTGGTTGTGGTGTCGGGAACATGGCTGATACACACTAAAATCTTCATAATATTGGTAGCACTTAATCAATTTTTGGCTGCAAAATTACGAACTATCTCCCACTTTTGAAACAATGAAGGCTGACAGACTCCCACAATTACTTGCATTTCTGGAAAAGGCTCCAAAAGATTCTTTTACCATCTATTCTATTGCCTATGAGTACCTTAGCCGGGGAGACGTTCAAAAGGCTGAAAACTTCTTTCTACGCCTTCGGGAACAGGATCCGGATTACCTGGGACTTTACTATCATTTGGGGAAAACCTATCAACAATTAGAAAACCAAAAGGAGGCCGAGAATGTTTATAGAGAAGGCATGAAGCGAAGCCAGGCTAAACGGGATTATCACACCTTCGGAGAACTCCAGCGAGCCCTCAACCGACTCCTGGGGTTAGATTATGAGGATGAGGTGTAAATCCGCAAGAGGATTCGTACCTTTGCCCTCCAATTGAATCAACCGCCTATGAAGCGAACGGTCATCATGCATGTGGAAGGCGTCCCTAATCCCAACGCCATGAAGTTTGTGTTGGAAAACGGGATTTTGGTAGATCGCCCATACGAGTTTGCCAACCTGGTTCAGGCAGAACACTCTCCCCTGGCTCGTAGGCTCCTTATGCTGCGCTACGTGGACCGGGTCCTCCTCAATCATAATTTCGTAACCGTCGTCAAAGACATCGAGAACAGCCCTTCCTGGGACGATATGTTGTTTGAGGTAAAAATGCTGATCCAAGCCCACCTGGAAGATGACAAACCCATCATTTTCTTCGGGGTAGAAGAGATAAAGCACCAGGAATCAGACGAAGCCATCATTGAAATCATTACCCGGGTGCTGGATGAACATATTCGACCGGCAGCTCAGGAGGACGGTGGAGACATTGTCTTTGACTCTTATAAAGATGGGGTCCTTAATCTATCTATGAAAGGCGCTTGTCATTATTGCCCTTACGCTGGCCAGACCATGAGCCAAGGGGTGGAGAAAGTAATGATGGGCATGGTTCCCGAAATCCGGCAGGTAACCGCCACGGGCAATCCGAGTTTATAAGATCAGGCAAAGGGATGAAGCAGGTGAAGCCCCAAAATATCGTTGCTTATCAGGATCTGGGACAGATCGACTATCAGGAAGCCTGGGACCTCCAGGAGTCCCTGTTACGGGTCAACATTGGGTTGAAATTAGCGGCTGACAAAAACAGCCCTCCGCATAAAGTTCCCACTCAGCATCATTTGCTTTTTTGTGAGCATCCCCCCGTTTATACTTTAGGCAAAAGCGGTAAGCCTGAACACCTCCTGCTTAGTCCACCAGCCCTGGAAGAAAAAGGAATCTCCTTCTACAAAATCAACCGAGGGGGAGATATTACCTATCATGGGCCCGGACAGATTACCGGTTATCCCATTTTTGATTTAGAAAAATTCCGTCGCGACATCGGCTGGTATCTCCGGCAGATGGAAGAGGTGATGATTCGGGTGTTAGCTGATTATGGACTAAAGGGCGGACGAATCAAAGGCGCAACCGGGGTTTGGCTGGATGAGGACCAGGCGACCGCTCGTAAAATCTGTGCTTTTGGGGTCAGGGCCAGTCGCTGGGTAACCATGCATGGCTTCGCCCTCAATGTCAATACCGACCTTTCTTATTTTGACTACATCGTTCCTTGTGGGATCGCAGACAAGGGTGTCACCTCTCTTCAACAAGAATTGGGCAGAGTCATCGACATGGAAGAAGTAAAGGAAAGACTCCGTTTTTACTTCGCCCAATTATTCGACTTCAGCTTCTGATTTGCCCGATATTTCTCCGCAAATAATAGTTCATCCCTCCCAATCTTCTAAAGTAAACACTCACTCCAATTCCCTGAAATTCAGGAATTAACCCGCAAACAGCGTGAGTGATTACTACAATTTCTGTTTTTTTCTCCGACCTCTCTCTTTCCAAAATCAGCCTTCTCGCTCTCTAATGGCCGATTATCAGGAAATACGCAGGTAGGTGGGTAAAAATACCTAAAAGCTATATTCAGTAGTTGAACTAATGTTTAAAATATTCGGTTTTCGCAATTTACCGTTCAGAACATAATAGCTACCATTCAGCACATGGACGCCTAAAAATTTGACGAATACCGAATAGTTCTTCTTATTGGATCACCTTTCCTAACAAACAGTTCAGGCTAGAACCCTACTTGTCGACCTTCTCCAGGCCGGCCCTTTAAGCTATTGCCTGGTGTGTTGTTTACCGCGCTAATGAGAAACGCTCTCAAAGAATACTGTTAATAATCTTCCCCTAAATTTTTTTTATACAATGACTCATTTAACCTTACGAACGATGCGATTTAGCCTCTTCCTGCTCGGGCTATTGATCGCATTGCCGGGCTTCTCGGCGACGATCACGAGCGTCAGTTCCGGTAACTGGAACACTGCCGCTACCTGGGACTCTGGAACAGTCCCCACTTCTGCTGATGACGTCATCATTGATGAAGGTCATACGATTTCATCTGCGCCATCTATGAACTTTCTTACCCTGACGATCAGTGGAGACGTTAATGGTGGCGGCAATGGTGTCCTTAACCATAACGGTGGTGCCTTTAATGGAACGGGCAGCTTTACGAATGACGGACTCATAAATATCACTGCCTCAATGACACTTTCCGGTACCCTGACCAACAACGGACAGATCAACTGGAATGGTGGTGGCCTATTTGGATCAGGCGGTAGCCAGAACCTCGACAACTTCGGGCTCATCTTCGTCAACGCTATTAATCAAAATGTAACAGATATCGTCATTGTGGTTAAAAATGGTGCTTTGCTTAGAAAGCAGGGTACCTTAAACCTAGCTCAGGCGTTAGCCGCCTTGACCGTTGAGGCGGGCGGTACGGTTGAGGTAGCCCCTAATTCTGCCTTACAAGTATTAGGACCAGTCTCTCATGCTGGTGATATGGTAGTATCGGGATTCTTTAGATTACAAGATGGCTCTTTCGCCTCCGTAGCTGGTAATACCATTTCCGGTACCGGCGTCTTTGAGGTAGCTGGTGCGAATACCGCCAGTGGGGCAGATATTTCTGTTGGTACCGGAAGCATTTCCATGTTTGGGGGTTCTTCCTTCACAGGTAGCGCAGGCCAGGACCTGGTGGTTCCTGCTGGTACTCAACTCAACACGACAGGAGCTACGACCCTTGACGGCTTCGATGGGATTACCGTCGATGGTATCCTATTCCAGACCCAAGCCTTAAACCTGGGCTCAGACCTGACCAATAACGGAAGCTACACCTGGAATGGCGGAGGCATCTTCAGTACCGTAGGAGGTACCTCCCTTACCAATACGGGTACCATTTTTATCAATGCTATTAATCAAGGGACAACCGATATGACCTTTGTAAACCAAAGTGGTGGTCTGATTAGAAAGCAAGGGACCTTGAATCAAGCGCAAGCCCTGACTGATCTGGTAAACGAAGCCGGAGGTACTGTTGAGGTTGCGGCTAATTCAGCCTTACAGATTCTGGGTACACTTTCCAATGCAGGTTCAATCGACGTAGGAGGTTTCTTCCGGGTTCAAGGTGCAGCGACCACCGTCGTAGCAGGGAGTTCTATTGCTGGATCAGGTATTTTTGAGATTGTTGGAGCCAATACCACCAGTGGAGCGGATCTTGAGATTGGCACCAATGGTATAAGTATGTTTGGTCTATCCTCGCTGACCGGAAGTGCCGGTCAGGACTTTATCGTTGCCACTGGTGCTACCCTTTCTCAGGGAACAGGCAATACCACCCTGGAAGGATTCGATGGCATAACCATTGACGGAGGCTTTATTCAATCGCAGACCCTCAACTTAGGATCTGACATCACCAATAATGGATTTCAAACCTGGAATGGTGGAGGAATCATCAGTACGGTAGGAGGTACTACCATCACTAACTTCAGTACCATATTCATAAACGCCATTAACCAGGCGACTACGGATATCACCGTTGTCAATAAAAATGGAGCTTTGCTAAGAAAGCAAGGGACCCTGAATCAGTCTCAAGCCCTGACCGATGTGGTAAACGAAGCCGGAGGTAGTATTGAGGTCGCGGCTAATTCAGCCTTATGGATTCTGAGTACGCTCTCTAATGCTGGCTCAATCGATGTAGGAGGATTCTTCCGGGCTCAAGATGCGGCCTTAACCGTCGTTTCAGGCAGTTCTATCATTGGATCTGGAATTTTTGAAATTGTCGGTGCCGTTACTACTAGTGGAAGCGATCTGGTATTAGGGACCAATCTTACCCGTGCATTCGGAGGTTCTTCCCTGACCGGTAGCGCCGGACAGTCCTTCGAGATTCCTTCAGGAAGCACCCTGGAGACCTTTGGCGGTAATAATACATATACTGGCTTTGATGCCATTACCATCAACGGATCTTTCCTCCAGAATCAAGCCATAAACCTTGGATCAGATATCAACATCCTCGGTACTTATACCTGGAATGGAGGTGCGATTACCAGTACCGTTGGGGGAACGACCATTACTAACAGTGGAAGTATCTTCATAAATGCCATTAACCAAGTACTCACTGATATCAGCCATGTTAACCAAAGTGGTGGCCTGATCCGTAAGCAGGGTACCTTGAACCAACAGCAAACGCTTTCCTCTCTGACCAACGAAGCCGGAGGTTCTATTGAGGTAGCTGCTAATTCCGCATTGTGGCTAAACGGTGCTTTATCAAATGAGGGTTCCATAAACATTGGAGGAATTTTCCGGGTTCAAGGCGCAGCCGTAACCATCCTTGCTGGTAGCTCCATCTTCGGAACCGGACTTTTTGAAATAGTGGGAGCAGCTACTGCTTCGGGAGAAGACCTCTCTATTGGTTCTAATAGTATCCGGATATTCGGCGGAGCTGCACTGACTGGTAGTGCTGGTCAAAACTTTGTAGTCGAAACTGGGAGTACCATGGATATACTTGGTGGCTCTGTCACCATGGGTGGTTTCGATGGCATGATCATCGATGGAACCTTCCTTCATTCTCAGACCTTTACGATTCAGTCAGCCATCACCAACAATGGTACATATACCTGGACCGGTGGAGCCATGATAGGTAGTGCAGGAGGAACCACGTTTACCAATGGTGGTACGATAAACCTTTCTGTCATCAATGCAGCCACTACGGATATGAGCTATGTCAACCAAAATGGCGGTGTGATCTCTAAAACAGGCTCCTCAAATCAGAACCAGACCCTGTCTAACCTGACCAACGAAGTAGGCGGCGTTATTAACATCGCATCCAACTCTTCCCTGAGCTTCAGTGGAAACTCTGAGAACAATGGACAGGTAAACAACTCTGGACTTTGCCGCATCTTTGATGTGCTGAACGGATCCGGTTCTTTTACTGGAAACGCACCCTCAGTAGAAGCAAATGCCACCTTGGCTCCTGGACAGTCTCCAGGCTGTATGACCTTCGCCAATGGGCCGGTTTTTGCCCAAAATACTTCTACCTTCTCTGTAGACGTTTCAGGCACTACGCCATGTAGCGGATATGATCAGATTACTTCTTCCGGAACCGTAACCTTGAATGGAGTCCTGGAAGCCAACATTGGTTCCTTCTCCCCTCCTACCGGTACTGTCATCACGCTGATCGACGCGAATGCCATTTCTGGTACTTTCTCTTCCATCAGTCCTGCACTGCCTACAGACTGGAACCTTCAATACGACATCCCAAATGGTGAAGTATCGCTGCAGTACACCGGTGTGCCTGCGACCTTTGATGTCACAATAGGCAACCTGACAGCTGGTCCTAATAATACCTTTACGTTGCCAGTTACCGTAGCCAACTTTAACAATGTTGCGGCTTTCCAGGGTACGGTTAGCTTTGACGATAATGATCTGAGCGTGTCCAATGTTACGGCTACTTCTGCCCTGACCAACGCTGGTTTCAACATGTCTTTCGGACAGCCCGGAGTAGGTTCCGTACCCAATAATGCGATTACTTTCGCGGCCTTTGAAACCAATGTTACGCCTACCTCTCTGCCGGATAATACCGTCATCTTTGAGATTCAGTTCACCGTAGCCAGCGGTGCTTCCACCGGTAGTTCTTCGGTAAGCCTCGACGGGTCTGTAGTTCCATTAGGCTTTACTAATGGCTCTTCTACTACCCTCGCACCTTACAATACCACTTCCGGTACGGTAACCATTGATGCTGATCCTCCAGTTGTGCTTACTGCCAACCTGGCCAGTAACAATGCCAATACGAACACCCTGGCTACCGTGGGTGATGACATCATCCTGTCCTTTACTACCGATGAAGCGCCTGCGGTTACACCTGTCGTTTCCATTGACAAAGGAGGTGCTGCCCTGCCTGTAGTAGGGGGTTCTGGAACCGTATACACCGCTACCAAGTCTGTGGCTTCTGGCGACGACGGTGTCGTAACCTTCTCTATCACTGTAGAAGACCAGTATGGAAACCAGAGTACCACGACTGCCACGACTGATGCCAGCAGTGTTACCGTAGACACCGAGTTGCCTACCGTCAACTGTCCTGCACCCATTTCTCAGGATACCGATGCAGGCGTCTGTGGAGCAAACGTAACCTGGACCGCTCCTACCGGTAACGATAACCTGCCTGGCTTCAGTGTAGCCCAAACTGCCGGACCAACTCCCGGTTCTTTCTTCCCAGAAGGCAACACCACCGTTACCTATGAGGTAACTGACGCCGCAGGCAACGTAAACAGCTGTAGCTTTGTGGTAACCGTGAACGATAATGAAGCGCCAACCGTCGTTACGCAAACGCATACGGTAGCCCTGGACGCTTCTGGAAATGCGACCATCGTAGCTTCTGATGTAGACGGAGGTTCTAATGATGCTTGTGGAGCAGTTACCCTGAGTGTATCTCCGACTACCTTCACCTGTGCTGAGGTAGGTTCTAACACCGTAACCCTGACTGTAACGGATATCCACGGAAACCAGGCCAGTGGTCCTGCTACCGTGATCGTTCAGGATAATCCTATTATTTCTGTACAGGGTGAAGCCAGAACTGACCTTGGTGATCTGATCCCTGGTGTAGATTGGGATATGGCTGGTGATGACGGTCCTGAAACCCAGAATGGTTCTAGCTTCAACTTCCTGATGAGCGTGTGTGGTCCTACTAACGACATCGGTGCCAACAAAACTGACGACGCCGTGACCAACAATGGTGTAGACATTGCTGACGCCGTAGGTATCGTAAGACACTTCATCGGTTCTGTTCCTTTCACCAAAGCCGTACAGTATATCGCGGCTGACGTAAACGCTACCCAGACCATCAACATCTTTGATGCCCTGGATGTAGTAAAAAAGGTAATTGGCGTTAATACTTCCTTTAATGATCCTAACACTGGAGCCCCCGGTGCTATCTGGAGCTTCTTCCCAAGCGACTATACTTTCCCGAATGTGGCTTCTCCATGGGGATACCCAACCCGTCGCTTCTACACGGGTCCTTCGGCTCTGACCGGACAGGATTTCACCGGTGTGAAACTGGGAGACGTAGATGAAGACTGGAACCCAGCCGTACTAAGAACCGGTGCTTACAGCGACTCTATCACTTTTGCTTTCGGAAACGTAGTAGCTCGTCCTGGTGATGTCATCACCATCCCGGTTACTGCTCGTAACTTCAGAGACATCCTCGGATATCAGTTCACCCTGAACTGGGATGCCAGTGTCCTTGAATTCCAATCTGTACAGGCCAAAGCCCTGGATGCTTCATACGGTACCCACCAGACCCAGAACGGTCGTCTGACCGCTGCATGGATGGATATGTCCGGACAGCCTGTGAGCATCAAGAATGGAGAGGTTGCTTTCGAACTGACCTTCAAAGTAGTAGGAGAAATGGGTGATGAAACTGCCCTGCGCTTCTCTTCTGACCTGACGCCAAGCAAGTCTTTCGACTCCGGTATGAACGAAATGGGCGTTGGAGCCACTGGCAACACTATCCAGGTTGAGGCTGCCACTAACATCAACGATCAGTTGGACGGATACAGCTTCCTCCAGAACGTGCCTAACCCATTCGAGGAGTCTACTAAGATGATGTTCTCTCTCGGACAGCGTGAGGACGTAGAAATGGTTATCTACAACCTCGTTGGACAGGAAATCCGTCGCTTCGAAGGTACTTACGGTGCCGGCGACCACACCATCGAGTGGGATGGCGAAACCAATGGTGGAGCTACTGTGAGCGAGGGAATCTACCTCGTGCGGATCAAGGCGGGAGACTTTGTTTCTTCTATCCGGATCAAGAAACAGTAACGCCATCAGGCTAGTATAGAACGCGCCTAACCAGCGCAACAACTTTCAACATATTTCCGGGTCTGCGCAGGCAGGCCCGGATTTTTTCTCTAAGTCCAGCTGGGGTTCCGATCAAAAGTTGCCCGTCCTTGCAGGTAGAAATACCCATATGGAAAGTCCGGTATTTGAACTAATGTGCAGGCCGATATTTTTCTTCAATTTACCTTTCAGAACACGTAGGATACCATTCAGAACTTGAGCCGGTAAAAATTTGTCCTGAGCCAAAGGGTTCCCCAAGTTTCAGGCTGGATGGTGAAGATGTGGACACCTGAGCGCTCTTCAGGCAGGCTGTTTTTTGTGCGGATCCTCGGTCTAAATTTTTACTCATATAACAACTCCTAAATGCTTTCTGATCTATGACGAGAAATTCCTCTCCTGCTTCCCCCATTTATTCCCAATAACCAGCCTGAGAGATTCATCAATATCTCAGGTTGTCTCCGACTCATGGCGCCCGTCTCTCCCGAGACTTTCTCATTCATCATCTCGATGTTTTGCTAACTCATCTTGTACAGCACACAAGCCCCTAAATTCTCGACTTAGCTATGCAAACCCGAAAGATATTCCTACTCCTCTTCTATATGCTTATAGGATGGGGATCCTATACCCAAGCTCAAACCCTGACCTTTTCCCTAAGTAATGAAACTGGCAGTCCAGGTGATACACTGGTTATCGCAGTTTTGGTAGACAGCTTCACCAATATGAGCGGATACCAAGGCACATTTCGCTGGGATTCTGCTCAGTTATCCTATATATCCATGACCAATGGCTATCAAGGCTTAAACCATTTTATGGGCAATCCAGGCCAGGGAATCATTCCACTGGATGCAGCTACCTTTAGCTGGCTGGACTTTTCTGGTGCCGGGGTATCGGTTCCAGATAGCTCTAATATTTTGAACCTCACCTTTGAAGTAAAAGCCTCAGCCAACCCGGGTTCCTACCCTGTCCTGATGGATGGGTCTATAACTGCTCTGGGATTTACAGACGGGGGAAACATACAACCACCGATTGTGAATCAGGGCTCAGCCACCATCATTACCTGTTTCCCAACCGCAGACCCTAGTTTTAATTTACCCGTTTCGGTATGTCAATCGGGCAGTAATCCCCAGGCGACCATCATCGGGGATGTCGGTGGAGCCTTTTCGGTGGACCAGGGTGCTACTATAGATACCACCACTGGAGTTCTAGACCTGAGCAGCACCATACCTGGCACTACCTATACCATTACCTATGCGGTAGGCTCTCCCTGTCAGGCTTTTGCCAGTCAGTCCATCCAGGTCCTCGGACCTGATGATGCTACTTTCTTGTTTCCTGATACAGCTTGTATTTCCGGTTCCAACCCTGTCGCCAATGTGATTGGTTTACTTGGGGGTAACTTCACCGTAGACCAGGGGGCCTCCATAGATTCGAACAGTGGAACCCTGGATCTGAGCTCGGTCTCAGCAGGAACCAATTATACCATCACCTATGCGACCAATGGACCTTGTCCCAATACTTTTACCCAGGCTATTTATATCACGATTCCAGAGGATGCAGGCTTTACCCTGGCTGATACCGTTTGCTTCTCAGGCTTTAATCCTATCCCAACAATCACAGGTGTGGCAGGGGGTTCCTTTTCGGTAGATCAGGGCGCAACTGTGGATGCCCTGACCGGAGAGCTTCTGCTGAGTACCACCGCTTCCGGCACGACTTATACGCTGACCTACCAAAGCCCCGGCCCTTGTGCTGGCATTAGTAGCCAAAGCATCTATATAGCTCCTCTGGGAGATGCAGGCTTTGCTTTTCCGGATACCGTCTGTCCCGGAGGTCCGAATCCTGTAGCGATCATTACGGGCTCCACCGGTGGGCAATTCAGTGTCTCTCCTACCGCCACCATTAATGCCGCGACAGGGGAACTGGATCTGGGCAGCGTTTCCCAGGGGGTGGTATACACCATTACCTACAGCCTGAACGATGCTTGTCAAACGATTGAGAATCGGCAAATCGAAATAGGAGATTTTGGAGCGCCCGATAGTGTCAGCTTGCCGGACCTTTTTGGAGAATGTAGTGTCAGTGCTCCGGTTCCCAGTACCACCGATGCTTGTGCAGGAACGGTATTGGGGATCACTACCGATGCGGTGAATTTTTCTCAACAAGGCACTTACAGCATCACCTGGACGTTTGACGACGGGAATGGCAACCAGCGTACCGCCGTTCAGAACGTCATGGTCATGGATACGATTGCTCCCCTGGTCCAGTGTAAAAATATAGCGGTGCAACTAGACAGCGCGGGCCTCGCGGTCATCGATGCGACGATGCTGGATGATGGTTCAAGCGACCCTTGCGGCATTGACTCTGTCTTCATCAGCCAGCAGACTTTTGATACCACGAACGTGGGGGACAATACAGTCATCCTGACCGTCGTGGATGTCAACGGCAACAGCAATAGCTGTGAGGCCATTGTCTCCGTGGAAGCGAACACCACCCCGATAGATGAGGAGATTCTGCGCAGCCTGAAGCTAGCTGCTCATCCGAATCCTACCTATGATCAGGTTCAGGTCTCATGGGAGAGTCCCTGGTATGGTGCGGTTAAGCTAAGTGTCATCAACCAAATAGGACAGGTCTTATATCAGCAAAGCCTGGTCAAGCAGGGAGCCAATATGCAAACTAAGCTAAGTCTGGGCAATCTGCCCGCGGGGTTTTACCTCATCCAGATGCAACAGGAGGGCTACCAGCAATACGTCCGCCTGATCAAACGATAAGTTTTCCAATCAAAGGTGCTTATATGCAAACATGAGTCATCTCAAATTTTGGGATGGCTCATTTTTTTGAAGGATTTTTTGAGACGGAGAGGAAAGGGCCTTTTTCCTTCCATATACTTGGCACCCCGGAAGCTCCTCCGGCTGTAAGGGGGTGAGCGGTACGGCTCAAGGACCCCGACAGCTGTATCTTCGGAGATCTCAAGATTTTTCTGTTATCATGGAGACCCCGGATAAGTCATTTTCCCTAGTGGTCAAATGCCTTTCCGGGGTGACATATTGGTGGGTGGTTGAGTCTCTCTAATACCTTTTGATGAAAGGCTCTCCCTACTACATTTTTGTCACCCTGG
>JBCBGC010000051.1:0-49000 GCA_038527215.1 Bacteroidota bacterium | reverse complement strand
CCTTGCACCGGGTCAATGACACTTTGGTCCCAGCGGATAGCATCCAGGGGATAAAGCCATTGATTCAGGCTTTGGCTTTCCGTCTTGAGTTGTATCAGTCTGGGGTGTTGGTGGATGAAAAAATAGCCTATCTCTATCCCGGGGCCCAGGACACCCTTTTTGCAGATGATTTTGAGCAAAACCTGAATCAATGGCTTTATCCCCTGGATGCTATCCGCTGGGACCAAAGTGTCATTGACCCGGTGCAAGGATCATTTTGTCTGGCAGACTCAAAATATGGGAATTACGGTAGCCAGAAATCGCTCTTCTTATTTCTCGCCCAAGGACTCGACCTCTCTCAGACTTTTGCTCCATATCTCAGTTTTCAAGCCCAATGGTCTTTAGAACCTGGCCAGGACTCAGTCCGGCTGGAAGGACTGGATGCCACGGGACATTGGATCCCCTTGCAAAGTTTTACTGGGCATCAAGCCTGGAAAGAAATCCGCATTGACTTGGATGCCTTTCGACATCCTAATTTTCGGATTCGATTCCACCTGCGATCCAATCCCCTGGTTCAGGGAGATGGCATATATCTGGATCAATTTCGGATCATCGACTTTTTACCGACCGCCATCAGCAACCTCGAAGAAATGGAAGATTGGCAGGTAGTCTTAGGACCGAATCCAGTAGAGGATGCCTTACACCTGAAAATCGGAACCCGACGAAACGGCCCCCTGGAAATCCGCTTGTGGGATATGAAAGGAAGCGCCATCTTGCGTTCGCAAATTGAGAAAAGCCCCTCTGGCTTTTATGAAGCCCGTTTTTCGGTACAGCATTTGGCCGCCGGTATTTATAGCCTGGAACTGAAAACTGAGCAGGGAAGGCGGATGTACAAAATCTGGAAAAAGTGATATGGGAAGATCTTCTCTCAGCCTTATATGCCCGCATTGTGAAGGGGAAAATCCCGCCTTCGAGGCGCAAAGATGTCGGCATTGTGGCCTCAACATGAGGAGTGATCGGGAGCATCTACAGCTTCAACAAAAGGTTTTTCCCCTGGTAGAGCAGGTAGAAACCATCACCCGCGATGCTGAGCGCAGCGCGCTACAACAGTTTCAGGCCATACAACCCTTATTGGCAGAACTGACACCTTACGCCAGGCAGCATGATTTTTTGGAGGGGTGGTTAAAAGAGGAAGAAGAAAAATGGGCCCCTGTCATGCAGCGTTTATATCGGTTCCGACAGATGTTGATGCTTCATTTGGCATTTCTCTTCCTCTTATGTCTGGTACCCCTGGTGGCCTGGATGATGGGAGCCAGTAATATGTTAATGGGATTGCTTTGCCTGCCTGTCTTTGGCTGGGGCTATCTCGGGGTGTGGGGGTTTGTTCAACGATTTCAATCTCAATCTTTCCGTGGGGAACATCAGGAATAGTGTGATCTTTGGCTGGCTGCTCGGTACGACTGCCCTATGGGCTCAACCCAATAACCAGGAGATTTGCCAAAACTTAGGTCAGGAGATACAAGCCTCTTTCCCCGGGCCTTTTACGGAGATTTCCCCCGCCCAGGCAGAAAGTTGGTGGCCCGATTGGAGCCTGGACCCTGCGGCCCTTGGTCAACTGGCCCTTCGCCCGCCTGCCATTACCTATGAGCGCCTGCCTGACAAACGCTATCTCCGCCAGGTGAGCATTGATGTCATGTACCAGGATAGCCTGATGCAATCAGAGACCTTCAGTCATCAGGATACGCTAGGCGTAAAAGAGATTCGCCTGGTCAGAAAAAATAGCCCTAAAGCGCTGAGAGGAGAAGATCCACGCCCGATCAACCGCTTTGGGAAACCGCTGCTCACCATCGGGGCCAGTATCCTGGGTGTGGTGGCTTTGTTTTATATTCGCAGCAGATGATCAAAAAGCAAATATGGGTAGGCTGGTGGGCCTTAGTTTGGGCCATGATGGCGATGGTGTTGATGCATTGTGCACAACCCCTCTCCCCTACCGGTGGTCCCAGGGATCAGGTTCCGCCAGAAGTGGTGAAAAGCCAACCGGAAAATCAAAGCCTGGATTTCGACGGGCAGGAAGTAAAAATTTATTTTTCAGAGGCGATCAGACCGCCAGCTTTTGATAAGGAAATTTTTATTTCCCCTCTGGTCAAAAGACCGAAGATTCTGCGCAGTGATAATGCCCGGCGAATTCGGATCCGCTTTGAAGAACCTTTGAGAGACAGTACCACTTATGTGATCACCCTGACGGAGGTCAAGGACCTCAATGAAAACAACAGCATTGCGGAGGCTTATACCCTGGCCTTTAGTACCGGAGATCAACTGGACAGCATGCAGATCAAAGGGCGGATTTTTTCTCCTAAAGGCGGACAAGGGCAGGCAGATATGAAGGTACTGCTCTTCGATGCGGACAGTGCCATTAATAATCAGTTTCGGGGCAAAAGACCGGCTTATATCACCAAGACGGATGCTCAGGGTAATTTTGAGTTTAAATACCTCCGGAATACCAGTTTCCGGGCCTTTGGCCTGATCGACGGAGGCCAGGACAATACCTACAACCTGGATACGGAAGTCATTGCGATTGCGATGGACTCCGTGATTCAGTTTGAAAACGACACCTCGGTCCTTTCCACGGTAGAATTATTCGCCTTTTTACCGGACCAAAAGCCTCCCAGATTATTGGGCTATAATTGGCTTAATTCGCGCACCCTGACCGCCCGCTTTAGTGAGAACCTGGACCTGACAGGCTTGCAGATCACCATCCGGGATACCTTAGCGGGACCCAGTCAGCCCATTCGCCAATTTTCCTTTTTTGAAGGCCCGAAAGGGGATGCCGAAATCCTCATCGCCATGCCCCGAAAGCAAGGATTGTATTCTCAATTGCAATTTGCGAACGTGCGGGATAGTCTGGGAAATCGCCTGGATACCATGATGGTAGTGACGCCCCGAGGGAATCGTAAAATGGAAAGCCCTATTCTCGAGAAACCCACCTTATCGGTAGAAAAAGCCCAATGGGAAATGTTGCTGTATGAAGCCTATCAGCCGGCCCTGCACCGGGATTGGATTTGGCTTACTGATACCAGCCGGATTGACAGCTTGCAAAAGCGTTTTCCCTTGCGAATCACTTCCAATGGCCTGCGCCTGAATATCAAACCAACTGCTCAACTAGACCCGGAAGCTCGGTACATTTTACATGTGGATGGGAAGTTTTTCCTGGATCGGGACTCTTCCGCTACAGATACCGTTTATCGGTTTGCCCTGCCCTGGTTCAAAGTAGAAGACTATGGGAACCTGAGTGGGCGCGTAGAACTGGATTCTACCTACGAAGGAGGTCCCATTGTTCTGCATTTGTTAGACAGCAAAGGAGCCATCGTCCGGACCAGCCGCGATACGATTTTTTCTTTTCCATTGCTGGAACCTGGTGATTATCGCTTTCAGGTAATCTATGATACCGATGGCAATGGGGTGCTCAGTCCTGGCGTTATTTTTCCCCCGAAAAAACCAGAGAAGGTGCTGGAAGATTCCGCCCCGGTAAACATCCGCGCCAATTGGGATTTTGAAGACCATATCGTAAAGCCGCAGGCCCCCAAACCTCCGGCCATACCTGGAGAAGGAGCAGGACCTCCTGGCGAAACCCCTCCCGGAGTAGGCCCTCCCGGCGCGAATCCTGGTACGAGACCCATCACCCCTGGCCGCCCCGGAGGAAATTAGTCTCAGTCTTTGTCGGCTTTTTGTACCTTTGGGGTCCAGATGCGGCAGATCATACACAATTACAAATTACGGCTCACCAATCTCAGCCAGGGTAACCGTTCCCTGAAACTTGGCAGACTGAGCTCCCGGCGGGATATTGACCTACACGACCTGGGCCTGATCGAGCAGGATGAAGCAGAGGATATCCTGAGAAAAATTATCGCTGGAAAAGAGGTGCGCCTGATCAATAAGCTGGATGCCCGCTTTGAGCGCACCAATCTGGCCGATGTACGCCTCAATCGCATTTTCCGAACCAATCGAAATTTCTTCGAGGAAACAGGGACTTATGACCTTTTTCTGGGCTATCCTTTCGTAGAGGGGAAATTCAACGATGGCACCATTGCCCGCTGTCCGGTTTTGCTCTTCCCGGTGAAACTGGTGCGCGACCTGCTTTCTCGTCCCCGCTGGAAGTTGGTGCCGATCAAGGAAGAGCCTGTCGTTTTCAATAAAACCTTTTTTCTGGCCTTCGAACAATTCCAGCAATTCCGCTTGCCGCCTGCTTTCTGGGAAGAAGAAATAGAATCTCATCAGGATTGGTTGACTTGGGTGAACAATTTGTACCAAAAGGTCAAATCCTATGAACTAGAGGTCAACTTCAATCCCCGCATGTTCGACCTCAAGCTGGAGCGCTTCGTAGATTACAAAGCGGTGAAAATGGAAGGCTTCCGTACGGGGGTACTCACCTTTAAGCCTCAGGCCGTCCTGGGCATTTTTCCACAATCCGATTCTGCCCTCTTACAGGATTATCAGGTGATGGAAAAAAATCCAGAGACCTTCTCCATCGATCATTTGTTCCAGGAAGACCAACTTCCTCTGCCTACGGAAAAAGCGAAACCTTATATCCGGGAAGAGGAGCGGTTTTTTGTTACCCCGGTGGATCAATCTCAGGAAGCCGCCCTCCTCAAAATCAAACATGGCGATTCCCTGGTCATCCACGGCCCGCCCGGTACCGGCAAGTCTCAGGTCATCGTCAACATGATTGCTGATGCAATGGCCCACGGAAAGCGGGTATTGGTCGTGTCGCAGAAAAGGGCGGCCCTTGATGTGGTGTATAAACGGCTCACGGGCATGGGCCTGGGACGATTCTCGGTTTTGGTGCATGACTATCGCCATGATCGGAAGGGCATTTACCAAAAGATCCGTCGCCAAATTGAGCAAATTCCCGATTTTCAGAAGGAGATGCATGATTTGAGCCTTACCCAGGCTGAACATGCTTATAAGCTCCTTTCCAGAGAGACTGACCAGCTTACCCGACAGTTTGAAGACCTTTTTCAAGGGCTAACTGATACCGAACGCTTTGGCATCGACCTGCATACCTTATACTTAGCACTAGATGTACAAAAACCTCCCCTACCACTGGAGGAGATTGCGCCCAAATGGAACCTCAGTCAGTTGGGCCAATTTGAGGACCGGCTGAGAAGTGTTTGGGATTATTTGGAACTCTTGCAAGAGGACCATCCTTGGGAACAAAGACTTTCTTTCCGTCATTATTCCCTCCAGGACCAGGATCGGATGGGGGAATTCCTCGGGAGCCTGGCCGCCCAAATTGAAGCCCTGCATCGAGAGTACACAGATTTATCGGCTGCCTTAAGCACCCGAATCTTGGATGATCAGCTAAACCAAAAGCGGATCAAGGAGTTCCGGAAAGTCGATGGGTTTGTGGCGGATCATGAAAAGCTGAGCGATCTGAACGCGATTCACCAGAGCCCACAGGATGTGGAGGAGTTGAAAAAAAGCCTTTCTTACCTGGAGGGTTTAATCCAGAAAATGGAAAAGCGTCAGTACTTGGATGATGGCTACTGGAAGCTATATGAAAGCCTGCCCCGCCATGTGAAGGCCTACGAAAAGCATGCGAGAAAATTCCAACGCTATGTATCGCTGGACTATCAACGGGCTCGCTGGTTTTTCCGGAGAGTGTTACAGCCTTTTGATCTCAAGTTAGATATTACGCTTTTTCGGAGGCTGAAAAGCGAAGTGCGGGCTTTTACCCGTCTGCATAGCTTTTATGTCAATCATCACGCCGATCCAGTCTTCGAATACTTCCCTCTTTTGGAGTCTCAGCAGGAAAAATGGGCTTGGTGGGAAGCGCGGATCGCGGATTGCGAATCCTATGCATATTGTCGCAGCATCACCTATTTCCCTTCGGTCAGGCCTCGTTTTGATAGAGAAGGATTTGATCGGAATCGTTGGGAAAAAAGCATGCGCTTGATCGAAACCCTGGAGGCTTTCAATGATCATTTGAGCAAGGTAAAGCGGGATTGGAATCGCTATCTCCACCCGACCCAAATTGAGCGTTTGTTAGAAGGGATCAAAGCTCCGGATAAGGTTCAGGCTTATCTGGAAAAATTACAGGAAAGTTTCCATAGAGATTTTGCTGATCTGAAAAATCTGGATAGCCTGCTGGCCCAGTTTAGTCCGCACGAAATCAAGGCCCTGGACCTGATAAAACCTGAGCTGAGCCTGGAAACCAGAGAAAATACCCTGATTCGCGATGTGCGAAACAGCATCTATTTCTTCTGGGTGGAGTATCTGGAGCGGGGTACGCCCATTTTGACGGAAGTAAGTGGACGGGGCTGGAACCGAAAAGGTCGGACCTATCGGGAAAAATGGGCCATGCGCCGAAATAAGTTGAAGGAGCTAATTCAGCGACGCATCAAGGAAGGGATTCTTGATTCCATTGAATACAACCGACTGAATAACCCCGTTACCTATCGGAATATTCTGCATCAGGTGAGCAAAAAAAGGCGCCTTTGGTCGGTGCGAAAACTGGTCAGTGAAAGCTGGAATCAGGGCCTGCATCTGTTGGTGCCTTGTTGGTTGGCTTCGCCTGAGTCGGTGGCCGCTATTTTCCCCATGCAACGGGACTTTTTTGATCTGGTGATTTTCGATGAAGCCTCCCAGTGTTTTGTCGAGCGCGCCATCCCTGTGATGCTCAGAGGAAAACAAGTAGCCATTGCCGGGGATGAAAAGCAGCTTCAGCCGCTCGATCTATATAAGGTTAAGTATGAGGAAACGGAGGAAGATTTTGTGGAAAATGAGCTGGCCTTAGAAGTGGAAAGCATCCTTGATCTGGCAAAAACCGCTTTTGAAGGCACCTATCTGTCCTGGCACTACCGCTCAAGGGAGGAAGAGTTGATCAATTTCTCCAACCAGGCTTTTTATGAAGGAAAATTACAGGTAATCCCTTCGGCTACGCACTTGCCGGAAAACCATCCCCCTCTCTCCTGGATCGGGGTAGACGGATTGTGGGACCAAAACCGTAACCAACAGGAAGCTCAGGCAGTGATCCGCCTGGTGCGGGAGTTGATCAACCGCCCAGATAAACCCTCCATCGGCATCGTGACCTTTAACTATCACCAGCAAGAACTCATCAAAGATTTGCTGGACAAGGAATTGGAATATCTGGCCAAGGAAGACACCCAACAATATCAGTTGCTGGTGGCTACCCTCAACCGGACAGAAAATGAAGAATATCAGGGCCTCTTTGTCAAAAACATTGAGAATGTGCAGGGGGATGAGCGCGATATCATCATTTTCTCCATTGGCTACGCCAAAAATAAAGCGGGTAAGTTGGTTGCCCGTTTTGGCTTACTCAATCAGGCTGGAGGCGAAAATCGCTTAAATGTGGCCATTACCCGCGCCCGCCTCAAAAACTACGTCATTTGTAGTTTTTTACCTTCCGACCTCAAGGTAGAAGGGGCGGCCAATCCTGGTCCACGTTACCTGAAAGCCTACCTGCAATACGTAAAGGCAGTCAGTGATGGCTCTATGGCAGAAGCTACGCAGCTGCTCAATGCCCAACATGAGGCGGATATTACCTCTCTGGCTCCAAATCTTCTGGCTGACCAGGTGAGCGAGGCTTTGCAAGCTCAGGGATACATCGTCAGTAGAAACGTAGGCGATACCGCTTATAAGCTGGACATAGCTGTCAAGTCGGATCCCGCTTCAGATGAATACTTACTGGGCATAGAGTGTGAAGGACCGAACTATTTCAGCGGGGCTACAGCCAAGGAGCGTGAAATTTACCGACAGGATTTGCTGCAGGAAAGAGGCTGGCTGGTATACCGGGTCTGGAGCCGGAACTGGTGGAAAAATCCTGAAAAGGAGGTGAAGCAAATCATCGCCCTCCTGAAGAAGCAGCAAGAGAAATCATAAACTTATTGTAATAATCTCAGACGATACGGTACTAATAGCCTGGACATTCCAACTTATAGGAATAAAGGAATATCTCTTAAGCACCAATACTGCGCAACATCGCTCCTATGATTCAAATAGAAAACCTTTCCAAAGATTTTAAACTCAACAAAAAACAACGGCAGGAAATGGGGATTAATACTCCTTCCGTCCGAGCGGTTGATTCGGTGAGTTTTACCTGCAAACCGGGTCGGATTTTTTCTCTACTGGGACCCAATGGCGCCGGTAAAACCACTACCCTTCGTATGATAGCGACCATCCTCCAGCCTTCTACCGGAAGCATCAAGGTGGCCGGCCATGATGTGGTAAGTGCCCCGAATGACGTCAGAGCCCGCATCGGTTTCCTGACCGGTAGCACCGGACTCTACCAGCGCCTCAACGCCAACGAGGTGGTAAAATATTTTGCTGATTTGCATGGCATGGACAAAAACGCTTTCGAGCGGCGCAAAGATGAGCTCTTTACCTTGCTGGACATTCACGAATTTGCCTCCAAACGGATCGGACAGCTGTCCACCGGGATGAAGCAAAAAGTCTCCATTGCTCGCACCATGATTCACGATCCAGAAGTGGTAGTCTTCGATGAACCTACCTCCGGACTGGATGTGATTACCTCAGAAAACATCATTCGCCTGATTCGGGATTGTAAAGACCAGGGCAAAACGGTCATTTTTTCCTCCCACATTATGTCGGAAGTGGACCTTCTGTGTGACGATCTGGCCATTATTCACAAAGGCAAGCTCAGGTTTCTGGATACCATGGAGGCCTTCCGGGCCCAAAACCAGCAGTATACCCTTACGGAAGCCTTCATCCGTACGGTACAGGCTGAAGCAGCCCCCGTTTCCTGATTTTTTGCCACTACCAAATTGAAACACTCATGTCCGTAATTACTAAAATAGCCCGAAAAGAATTTATAGATACCCTACGGGATCGCAGGACCGTCATCATCATGGTCCTCATGCCGACCCTGCTTTTTCCTGCCATTTTCTTCCTGATGACCACCGTCCAGAAGAATGCAGCAGCCAAGGCCAAAGCCAAAACCCTTAAGGTGGGGATCGTAGCTGATTTACACCAGGATGACTGGATCCAGCGCTATGAAGAGGCCGATACCAGTATTACCATGATCACTGGCGTCGAGGCGGATAGCGCCCATTCGCTGATTCGCTCCGATAGCCTGGACGCCTTGGTGCACATCCCTGCTAAATTCGATGAGGCCCTCAATGAATACCGTACCGGGCGTCTTACCCTTTACTATCAAGGGAAAGACATCAATGACAACCAAATAAAAAATCGCCTCCTCCGACCGATTGAGCGGTATGAAAAGGATGTGCTGGATGACCGGATGGATTCTCTGCAAATTACCAATGCGACCATTGATCCGATTCGGGTAAAAGAAAGCAACGTAGCTACCGGACAGGAAGTCATGGGCAACATTATCGGGGGGTTAGTTCCCTACCTGTTTGTCATATTCGCCTTTATGGGCTCCATGTATCCTGCCATTGATTTGTTTACCGGAGAAAAGGAAAGAAGTACCCTGGAGACGATTTTGACCACCCCTGTCAATCGCTTGCAGATTTTCATGGGAAAAATGATCGTGGTAGCCTCTACCGGATTGATTACCGCCCTCCTGGCGCTGCTCAGTATCTCGATTAGTCTGCAGTTTATCGACTTACCTTCTCAGTTTAGCGACTCGCTGTCCTCCTTCCTGGAACCTGGTCCGGTATTGCTGCTGCTGAGTTTGCTGATCCCTTTGTGTATCTTCTTTGCTGGGGTAGAGTCAGCCCTGGCCTCTTACTCCAAGAGCTTTAAAGAAGCCCAAAGCACCCTCTCTCCTTTGAGCATTGCGGTAATTTTACCAGCGGCTGCGGCCTTGATGCCCGGCATAGAATACAATCTTGTAACCGCCCTGGTCCCCATCCTGAACGTGGCCCTGGCTTCCAAAGAAATTTTGGCGGGAACCGTAGATTATGGCTTGTTGATGGTAACTTATGCGTCGCTGATCCTTTTGGCCGGTATCGCGATTGTCTTTAGCGTCAACTGGTTCGTAAAGGAAAGCAACATTTTGAGAACCTAGTTCTCAACCTGATGTATTAACGCAGGCCACCCCTTGGGGTGGCCTGATTCGTTCTGTAGCACTGGCTTCCAGCCGGTCGAGTACCGCCCGAGCTCCGTCCCACCGACTGGAAGCCGGTCATTTCCGACCCACCGGACAAGCTCCGTAACACTGGCTTCCAGCCGGTCTCTTCCCATCCCACCGGCGTCTCGCCGGTCAAGTTCTGTCCCGCCGGTATCCAAAATCATCTTTCCGTGTAGGCTAACCCGCGGGTTAGCCTCAGGGGTGGAGACCGGCTGGAAGCCGGTGTTACGGGGCTGGGTGGCGTCCCGCCGATAGCGAGAACCATCATTCCGTGGAGGCTACCCTGCGGGTTAGCCTCAGGGGTGGAAACCGGCTGGAAGCCGGTGATACTGGGCTGGGCGGCGTCCCGCCGGTAGCTAGAATCATCATTCGGTCGAGGCTACCCTACGGGTTAGCCTCAGGAGTAGTGACCGGCTGGAAGCCGGTGTTACGGGGCCGGGCGGGACACCGCCCACAGGCCCAGCATGGTCAGCAGACCATTCAGGATGAGGATCATGAATCCGATTTCAAAATCGTAGGCCTTACTCACCTCCCCTATTGCGTAGGTCAGGACAGGAGCGGCCAGGCAGATGGGCAAAATGAGATTGTCTCGGGCTTCTCTCTTGGTGAGAATGCCAAAGGCAAACATACCCAGTAAGGGACCATAGGTATAGCCGGCCAATCGGAAAATGGTCCAGACCACCGCATCATCGTTCAGCAGCCAGAAAAGCATAATGACGAGGAACAGCACCCCTGCGAAACCAAGATGGACCCGATAACGGGTGTTTCTTTTGTCCGCCCCATCTTCCCGCTCGTTAAAATTGAGGAGGTCCACACAAAAAGAAGTGGTCAGGGCAGTCAGGGCTGAATCTGCGCTGGAATATGCCGCCGCGATGACCGCCAGGATAAAGACGATGCCTGCTGCGGGGCCCAGGTAATTCAAGGCGAGAATGGGAAAGACTTCATCAGACTTGCGCGCCACCCATTGATCGGTTCCGGCCTCCTGCATGAAGATCTGGAAGCCATCTTTTAGATCAATGGCCAAAATTCCACTTTCCTGTCCGAACAAAAACAAAAGCACGCCTAGCCCCAGGAAGAGAATATTGGCCAGGAAGAAGGCGCCGGAAAACCAAAATACATTTCGCTGGGCTTCCTGCAGGTTGGGACAGGTGAGGTTCTTCTGCATCATATCCTGGTCCAGCCCTGTCATGGCAATGGCGATGAAGGCCCCGCTCAGAAATTGCTTGAAGAAATTATTGCCTGGGCCCCAATCCCAAAAGAAGGTTTGGGACAGTTCGCTGGCGCGCACCTGCTGAATCATTTCGCCCAGGGACCAGCCTAGCTTATCTCCGATAAAGTAGACCGTAAGGCCCGCTCCCACCAGCATGCAGGCGGTCTGCAGGGTATCCGTCCAGACCACCGTTTTGATCCCGCCCCGGAAGGTATAGAGGTAAATCAGCGCAATGGATAAGGCTACGGTAGCCGCGAAGGGAATGCCCAGGGGTTCCGCTACGGCCAGTTGAAGGACCAAGGCTACCAAATAGAGACGTAAACTTGCCCCGATCACCCTGGAAAGCAGGAAGAATACGGCCCCGGTTTTGTACGCCCAAAAACCATAGCGGTCCTTTAGGTATTCGTAAATGGAAACGAGATTTAGCCGATAGTAGAGCGGCAGCAATACCAAGGCAATCACCGCATAACCAGCCAGGTTGCCCATCACAAATTGCAGATAGTTCCATTTGGCGGCGCCCACTGCACCTGGTACCGAGAGGAAGGTTACCCCAGAAAGCGTAGCGCCAATCATGCCAAAGGCTACCAGGTACCAGGGAGAGCTTTTGTTCGCAGCAAAAAAGGTTTGATCATCGTTGTTGCGACCGGTGCGGTAGGAAATCACAAACAACACCAGGAAGTATCCGACAATGACGCTGCCGGTTAGCAATGGGTCCATAGGCTCAGCGGTTTGAAGTAGGCGGGCTTATTTTTTGCCTTCTCCTCTGAAAGAATCGGCTTCTGAGGCAAAAAGCACATTGAAACTGGTCAGGCTGCCATATACCCGGGTGATATACTGCTGCATATTGACCTTCTCCTCATCACTGAGGTTTTTGCTCTTGTTGATATTTTGTTCCAGGACCCGCAGCCGATCACGTATCATCACGATTTTATGAAAAAAGGTTTCAATGGGCATTTCCTTAGGCTTGAGGTCCGGATTGGACGGCTGCAAGGTTAGGGTACCTCCCACCCATTTGTTCCCCAAGGGAACCGTTTCCCCGGTTTCGGTGTACTTGCGGAGAATTTGGGTCATCAATCTTTCCACATCTCCCAGGCTCAGACGTTCTTCTGGCAAGGGAGCAAGGTCAATGATTTCCAAATCCTCATAATTTTTGTCAATGGCTTTTTCTCCAAAGTTGGGGAAAGCCACATTATAAAAGCTTCGGGAGTTGTCAAGGATGATGCCGGAACCGTATTGCGGATGCTTCACGCGGGTTCCAACTGACAGAGGGTGGGCCATGAGATTTCTTTTCCTCAAGATTAAAAAAAAGTCCCTACCCACAAAGGGAAACTTGCCCTTATTCAGGCCAGAGGCGATCATTGTCTGATAGCTGACAGGGATGTGAAGAGAATTTTGTTACTTGCGAGCCAGAAAAACCGGCTGGAAGGAAATGGCTGACAAGAATATACAAGTGGTGATTCCTGCCTTCAACGAGGAACAATCTATCGGCAAGGTGCTGGCAGATATTCCCTGGGATATGGTATCGGAGGTAATTGTAACCAGCAATGGTTCCACGGATAAGACGGAGGAAGTGGCCGCTGCCGGGGGAGCGACCGTTCTGGTAGAAAATCGAAAAGGCTATGGATACGCTTGTTTGAAAGGCCTGGCCCATATTGCCGCCAAGCCCAAGGAGGAGCAGCCAGACATTGTGGTATTTCTGGATGGGGATTATTCAGATTATCCTCAGGAAATGCGGGAGGTGGTCAAACCCATCATTGAGGACGGGTATGACATGGTGATCGGTTCCAGAGCTTTGGGAGATCGGCAGCGGGGTTCCATGCAGCCGCAGCAGATTTTTGGGAATTGGTTGGCAACCAACCTGATCAAACTATTTTATCGGGTTACCTTTACTGACTTAGGACCTTTTCGTGCGATCCGATATGACAAGTTGCTCGACATAAATATGCAGGATACTACCTATGGCTGGACAGTAGAAATGCAGGTAAAGGCAGCCAAGCAGAAAATGAGATGTACGGAAGTACCTGTCAACTATCGCCAGCGTATCGGTGTCTCTAAGGTAACCGGTACCGTCAAAGGAACTATATTAGCAGGCTACAAAATACTTTGGACCATCTTTAAACTGTTGTAAAAAAGGATTTTCGTACCTTTGCCCCGGCACATTAGGAACTAAAAAAAACATAAAAGCGCCCCTGAAATAAATTAGGCCTAAAGAGAAACGCTATCGTGCTAAGCCAAATTTTTGAATATACGGTTCTAACCATTTATGGTATTGCCCTGACACTGACCGTATTATATAGTCTGGGACAGCTTCATCTTATCCTGACCTTCCTTCGGAATAGGAAACATATTCAGGGAGAACCTCCCCTGAAAGGAGATAAGAATCTCCCTTTTGTAACCATCCAATTACCCATCTTCAACGAACTCTACGTGGTCGAACGGCTACTGGATGCTATGGCTGCCCTGGATTACCCCAGAGATAGTTTTGAAGTACAGTTGCTGGATGATTCCAATGATGAAACCGTAGAAGTAGCAGCGAAAAAAGTAGCTGAACTACAGGCTCAGGGCTTGCAGATCGAACATGTTCGCCGCCCGGATCGCAAAGGCTTCAAAGCCGGAGCCCTGGCTTATGGGCTGGATTTTGCCAAAGGGGACTTCATCGCGATTTTCGATGCGGACTTCTTGCCCAACCCCAATTTCCTTCGAGCTACCATGTCCAATTTTACCGAGGATAACATTGGGGTGGTACAAGCCCGCTGGGAGCATATCAACCGTAACTATTCCATGTTTACGGAGGCTCAGGCTTTCCACCTGGATGCCCACTTTACCATTGAGCAGTTTAGCCGGGACAAAGGCGGTTTCTACATGAACTTTAATGGGACAGCGGGAGTCTGGCGGAAGGAATGTATACAGGATGCAGGAGGCTGGGAGTCTGACACCCTGACCGAAGACCTCGATCTGAGTTATCGGGCCCAAATCAAAGGCTGGAAGTTTCGCTATGTCGATGAGATCGGTGCCCCTGCGGAGCTACCGGCAGAAATGGGGGCCATCAAATCCCAGCAATATCGCTGGATGAAAGGCGGGGCTGAAGTGGCCCGAAAGATGCTCTGGAACGTCTGGAAATCTGAGGCCCCTTTAATCCGAAAAATCCACGGTTCTATCCACCTCCTTAGTAGTTCTGTATTTCTGCTGGTACTGGCCCTCGGGGTGACCAGCATTCCGCTCCTCTATATCAAACATGCCCTGCTCGATGGCAAGGTCGACTTCCTGACCATTCCGGTTACCGCGCTTCTTTGCAGTTTTCTGATTTTGGCCCTGCTTTATTTTGTCACCTTTAGCTGGCGGGAAAAAAGTACCTGGGGCGCCGCCAAGCGGATTTTGCTCAACTACATACCTTTCCTATCCCTGACCATGGGGCTTTCTCTCCACAACTCCATTGCGGTGGTGCAAGGATGGGCTGGGAAAAGAACCCCTTTTATCCGTACCCCTAAATTCAACCTCAAGGATAAAAAAGACCGCTGGAAGCACGTGAAATACGCCTCTAAAAAAATCAAACCTGGGGTCTATCGGGAAATTTTCATGGCCTTGTACTTCTGCATTGGCATTTACCTCTCCTTCCGCTTTGACGATTTTGCGGTACTCCCCTTTATCCTCATGCAGGTATTTGGCTATGGCGCGATTGGCATCTTTAGCCTGCGGCACGCGTTGGTCAGAAGCAATTAAGCATACTTTTTTTGTGAAAAATTGAAAAAATATAGTCTGTTATTTTGAAGGCAGAGATTTTTTTTCTCTTTTACCTGTGAAAACCAAGAATACATTTTAAGTATCACTTTTTAGCGCTACCATGAAGCATTACATCCTTCTGATGGGAGGAATCCTGTTTGGGATCCTTTTCCAATCTTCCAACCTTTTTGCCCAGAAACCCGCCTCCGTCAAATTCGGTAAGATCGAGCCTGCCCTGATCAGTATGCAGCAATACGATCAGGATACCAGTGCGGCAGCGGTCATCCTTATGAATCGGACCTCAACCAGCTATTCCATACAGCCAGATGGCGTGAAGCTGGTATACCGGGTTCATAAGCGGGTAAAAGTGCTGAAGCACTCGGCCTCGGAACTGGCCAATATTGACATTCCTTATTATCGGACCAATCGCTACGAAACCATTTCCTCCATCAAAGGCGCTACCTACAACGCTTCGGAAAAAGGCAAAGTAGAAGTATCTAAACTGGACCGGAAGAGCATCCTGACAGAGGAAATCAATGAAAACTATTCTGTAAAAAGATTCAGCCTGCCCAATATCAAACCTGGTTCAGTCTTCGAATACAGCTATGTCCGCAATACCGCTGATATCGTATCCATCGAGACGTTTTTCTTTCAGGATATCTATCCCGTAAAGTATGCAGAGTATGCGGTAGAGCAACCGGAATATTTTATGCTACAAGCCAATTTTCAGGGAGAACCGATCAATTTTTCCCAGAAAAATGAGAGTTCCACCTCTGAATTGGGAGGAAATGTCAAAATCATGATGGCGAGCAATGTGCCAGCCATGAAGGAGGAACCCTTTACCAACAGCTTTTTCAATTATATGCCGAGGGTGAGCTTTCGCCTGAATCAAATCAATATTCCCGGTCAGCTATACCAGGAATTTGGCTCTAGTTGGAACAAGATCGCCAGTGAGATGCTGGAATCCGAGGAATATCAAAGGCTCATGGAGGGAAATGGGGTGAAAAGGATGGCTGCTGCCTTGAACCTGATGCGGGAGGATGAGGATTCAGACCTGGAAGCCATTACCCGTTTTATTCGGAGCAGTTACGAATGGAATAAGCGCCGTGGCATCTGGCCCAGCCATAGCCTGAATCAGTTGGAGAAAGAGAAAAAAGCCAATGCTGCTACCTTGAATCTACTGGCAATCGGCCTTTTTCGGCAGGTAGGGGTGAAAGCGTTTCCAGTCCTGATCAGTACCCGATCCAATGGCAGTACGCAACGCATATATCCCTACCTGGACCAATTCAACCACTGTATCATTGCCTTGAAGGAGGGAGAAGAAATCAAATTTCTGGACATGTCCTCCTACGCCCTTGCCTACGATATGCTCCCTTATCAGGACCTCAATGGTCAGGGCCTTTACATGACTAAAAATGGAGGTATCTGGACCAATATTAAGGCTGAATATGGGGCCACCGAGCGCACCATGGCCATGCTCAGTATCAAAGACGGGATGATGCAAGGCACCATCACCATGACAGACGAGGGATACAGTGCGGCCAACGAACGAGGACGGTTTGTCCAGGTGGAGGAAGACCTGGATGCCTACATGGAAGACCGGGTAGGAGAAAAAATGCCAGAGGGCGAAATCAGTAAGCCTGAAGTGAAAAACATGCGGGAAGTCAATCACGACCTGACCTGTAAGTTTGAATTCGAGACCAGCGATTTTCTGAATGATGTGGGGGATTTTCTCTATGTCCAACCCATGCTATTCTTGGCGATGGAGAAAAATCCTTTTCAAAGTGAAAAAAGGACTTATCCCGTGGATTTTGGTCATGCGCTCTCATCAGAGTATCGGGCTACCTTAATGATTCCAGAAGGCTATGAGGTAGAATCCCTCCCGGAACCTGTCAAAATGTCCATTCCTGGAAATGGTGGAACTTTTAGCTATCTGGTACAAAAAGGCGGCAGTTCGATACAGATCCTTACCAAATATCACCTGAAAAAACCGGTTTTTGCGCCCCACGAATACGCCCACATCCGGGAACTATTTGACCAAATGGTGAAAAAACAGGGCGAGCAGATTGTTTTGAGAAGTGTCGAATAGCCGGTTTTTTGAAATTTCTTACGGCTGTAACAACTCTCGTCAAAAGCTATGGGTACCCGGAGATTCTTCGGGTACTTTTAGCTTCTGATGCGTACCCTTATTCCCTTTCACCCTGCTGCCTGGAAAGTAATGTGCTGTGTTTGGATGATGTGCCTGGGCCTACCGGTCCTATGGGCACAGGGCCCTCAGGTCAAAGGAAGTTTTCCCCGAGACGGAAGTTCGGACCTGATGCGCAATGCATTTGTGGCAGTCGGCATTGACTGGGTAGAAAGGGAAGTCGGCATAGATCCGGAAAGCCTGCATCCTCAATCGGTATACCTCCTCCCTACCAGCCATCCAGAGGACACGGTGGAGGCGTTTTTAATGGCCAATACCGCCTTAAACAACCTTACCCTGGAACCGAAGGAATTATTGGAAGAAAATACCGAATACATTTTCGGCATCACTGCTGAGCTGAAAGATCGGGAAGGCAGAGCTTTTGCGCCTTTTGAGATGCGCTTTTCGACCGGGATCAAAGCCCTGCCCAAACGGGTGAGCGACCAGCGTCCGGTGGTCATGGTCATCCCCTCTTCCAGGGAACTCCCGCCACCGCCCGTCATGTTGGCCTTGCCATCGGGCTATAAAAAAAATCAAGCCTCGGTCAAGGGAAAAGCCATCGTCGCTCAGCCAGTAGCCACAGCAACTACGCCCCCTCCTGCTACCACTTCGACCGTCGGGACCAAGCCTCTTCCAGAGAGCAACCGTCCTGCGATGGCGGCTAGCGCTCAACCTGCTGCTCAACCTGTCTCTTCAGCTAGCCTGTCCCCGAAAAAGAATGAGATAGCAGCTAAAGCGAGTCCTCCTTCTGAAACGGCAGCCAGTAAGGCCCGCTTGTCTGAAGAAGTTGCGATTTCAGAAAAGGACCAAAGCATCGCTCAGGCAGTAAAACCTGTTGAGAATCAATTAAAGAAAGAAGCGGTTCAGCCGGAGGTCAGCCAGCCAGCCACAGATATAGAAAAACCACCAGCAGCGGAGGTTGCCATGGAACCCGAACCCAAGGCCCTCCCCACGGTAGCTTCGGTTACCCTGACGCATCAACGGGTGCAGGTTGGAGGAAAATTATCCATTCGGTACGCCCTGCCTGAAAAGACCGAAGTCCGCTACCTGGTAAAAGCCCAGGGAGGAAAAGTGGTCAAAAAAGGCGCCGGGGTGATGGCTGCCGGAGAACACGTACGCTCCCTGAGTGTGAAAGGCTTACCGGCTGGTCGGTACCAAATTGCGATCAAAATGGGGGAAAATATCAGCAAATATACCTTTCAACTCCTGCCTTAAGGGGGAAACCCTCCCAAGCGGAGCTAGTTCAGCATTGTTAGAATCCTTTTGAATTGCACCTACTCCTGAGGTAAATTTTCTTAATTTCGCAGGACACAAACCAAACGAACCCCAGTAGTTGGGTTAGCTGCCCATGCGTACCACGCTTCTAGATACCTTTCAGGCGCTAAGATCCTCAGGAAAAAAAGCATTTGCTGTATTGCTGGACCCGGACCACGTATCCGTGTCCGAAGTCCCTATGTTGGTAGCACGCATGGAGGCCGCATCCGTAGATTTTATCCTGGTGGGTGGCAGCCTGATTATCAATCGGAATATCCACGAACTCGTTCCTGCCTTCAAATCGCTGACCGATATCCCGATCGTCTTATTTCCTGGCAGCCTCACCCAGATCGTGGAGACAGCTGACGGAATCCTATTCTTGTCCCTGATCAGTGGACGAAACCCTGAACTGTTGATTGGTCAACATGTCCTCGCGGCTCCGCTGCTGCGCAAGACCGAACTGGAAATCATGCCAACCGGCTATATGCTGATTGAATCCGGCAAGTCGACCACCGCCCACTACATCAGCAATACCACACCCATTCCCCATGACAAACCTGATATCGCCCTTTGTACCGCTATGGCGGGGGAGATGTTGGGCTTGAAATATATTTATATGGATGGCGGCAGTGGGGCGGAAAAATGCATTTCGGAAGAAATGATTCAACAAGTTTCCCGCCATGTGGCGCTTCCCCTCATCATTGGAGGGGGGATTCGGGAAGGGGCTACCGCGCGGAAAATCTGGCAGGCGGGGGCTGATGTGGTGGTGATTGGCAATGCCTTTGAGCAGGACAAAGACGGGGATCTCATGCAGGAGATCGCCCGGGTGAAGCGCCAGCTCAACGAAGAGATTCGCCTAAAAACAAATTAAGCGTTGGTTCGGATGTTGGGGTTCTGAAGCGTGTTTTTCATCAGCATAGCGCGCTATCTTGATGAAAAAGGGGAATTCAGGTTATTAAAAGCGAAATTTTCGGACAAAAGGAAAATTCCCGAACCAGCGCCAAGCCCCCTATCAAAATCGGAGTAGTTTTTGTGCAATAGTTCCTATAAGCAGCCTGGAATTTGCGCCCTATTTACCGTAAATTATCGCTTTATAACACCTGCAAATGAATACCCTAGCAAATACCCGCATCCTTACCGGGCTACTTCTCGCCAGTCTGTTGGGCTTCACCGCCTGTGGCCCTACCCCTCCCACCGAAGAGGAACTAAGGGCACAAATTATCGGATCCTATTGTGCGCCTGAATATACCCTGACCCTGGAGAAAGATCGGTATAGGAATGTGTGGGCAACCAAAAGCCCCATGGGAACTTCTCCTTATCTGGAAAGCTGCAGCGGCAATTATGCCCTGAACCTGGATGGGAATATCTGGACCATTACCTACCAGCCTGCCGATATCCACAAAACCTATAAAAGTTCGGATTGCAGTCGGACCGACACCCTCTGGAGTCCAGACCTGGGCTATCATTACCTTGGGGAACAAAGGACCGTGATGGATTTATTTAATGAGAAAGCCCTGAAAAAGGGTCCTTGTCAATAAGCACCGAATGCGTTTTTACCCGTAACTTTAGCGGAAAATTATATATGAAGATTATCTGCGTAGGGAGAAATTACCAGGCCCATGCCAAAGAGCTGAATAACCCTGTTCCAAAATCGCCGCTGATTTTTTTCAAGCCAGATACGGCGGTCTTGCGCGACAATAAAGATTTCTACTACCCGGAATTCACCAAGGATCTTCATTTTGAATGCGAACTCGTCCTGCGTATCGCCCGGGAAGGGAAATTCATCCAGGAAAAATTTGTGCATACCTACCTGGATGGGATCGGCCTGGGGATTGATATGACGGCACGTGATGTACAAAGTGAGGCTAAGAAAAAGGGGTGGCCCTGGACCCTGGCCAAAGGCTTTAATGATTCCGCCCCGGTTTCCCGCTTTCTGCCCATGGATGCTTTCCCTGAGCTGCAGAAACTGGAATTTACCTGTGATATCAATGGCAAAAGGCGCCAGCATGGCCACACCGAGGACATGATTTTTTCCGTCAATTACCTCATTTCGTATATCAGCCAGTTTATCACCTTGAAAAAAGGAGATCTCATTTTTACCGGTACGCCTGAAGGAGTAGGTCCTTTGGCGGTCGGAGATCATATTGAAGGATATCTTGGGGCAGAAAAAATGTTGGATTTTCATGTACGGTAAACTGCTGAGTCTACTGGCCTTGCTTTCCGTTTCAGTCGCTTTGTTTTGGGGCTTCAAGCCGGAAGCAGACTATATCTTCCCGATGAAAGGTCAGAACGCCCTTTCCGGGACCTTTGGGGAGTTACGCCCCAATCACTTTCATAGTGGCATAGATATCAAAACGGGTGGCAGAATCGGCGTGCCCCTGTATGCGATCCAGGATGGCTACGTCTATCGGATCAAAATCAGCCCTTATGGATTTGGGAAAGCGGTCTATCTGCGACACCCGGACGGTCGATTTTCGGTCTATGGGCACATGTCCCGTTTCACGCCGGAGATTGAAGAATATGCCTATCAGCGGCAACTATCGGCCCGGCAGTACGCCCAGGAAATTTATCTGGGGCGCACCGAAATACCTGTAAAGCAGGGGCAGCTGATTGGTTATAGTGGAAATTCAGGCTCTTCCCTGGGACCTCATCTCCATTTTGAAATTCGGGATCCTCAGGAAAGGATCATGGACCCGCTGATTTGGTATAAGCCCAATCTTCCGGATACCCGTAAACCTACTTTGCAGTTGGTGGGCTTCGAACCCCTGGAAGCGAATTCCCGGGTACGAGGCGAATTTCGCAAACTGACGCTGACCCCAGGAGGCAGCAATGGGAATTACCAGTTGAGCAATACGGTGAAGATCCAAGGCAAAGTAGGCTTGGAATACAAAGCCTTTGACCTGCTCAATGGAGCGGGCAATCATTGTGGGATCAACCATGTACAGCTCTTTCTGGATGGAGAGCTGCTGTATGACTACGATCTGCAGACCTTCGACTTTGATGAAAAGCGGTATATCAACCTGCACATGGACTATCCCCGCTATTTTAAACAGCGGGAGAGATTACAGCGTGCCTATATCGAGGCTGGCAATCGCTTCAATGCTTACAATAATGGGTTGGGGAAAGGCTGGATTGAATTGAAGGATGATGCGGTCCACCGCTTTCGCCTGGTGTTAAAAGACAAGCACGGAAACCGCTCTCAGTTAACGGGAAATATTCAGCGAGATACGAAGGCTTCCCATTTTCCTACGAAGCCCGTTTTTTACCAAACCCCCCGTGCTACCTATGAAGTAAAGCGGAACCTCTTGGTCATTAAAGCCAGCCGGGCGCACAGGTCTTATTTGGAGGAGGGACTTACCTACCAGAATATTTACGGTCAGGAAAAAATGCTTCGCCCTGCCTATATGAAAGGCCAGCAGATGGTGTTTATTCTGCCGCTTAACCGCTTTGATTATCCACGTCGTGTCTTTGACCAAACCGGACAGATTGATTGGACCTTTGATTTTCAGTCCGAAATCCACGCAGGGAAAAATAATCTGGTGGAACTGGATCAGCTACAATTATTTTTTCCCTATGAAGCTATATTTGGCAGCCACCATTTGCAGGTAAGGAAAAAGCCCGCCCAGGCAGGCATGCTGAGTGAAATTTATCAGGTCGGACGTCCCAGTGTGCCCTTGTTCAAATCCTATCTGGTGAGCTTCAAACCCCGGGAAGATATTCCGCTTACGCATCTGGTCGTGGCCAGAAAGAGCCGAGGCAAATGGAAGTATGTCGGCAGTCAGGTAGGAGAAGATGGCAATGTATATGCCAGTACCCGGGAGTTTGGGGAGTATTGCCTGATGGAGGACAAAAAGGCCCCCGAGGTGCGCCCCCAGAGCTTCGTCAATGGAGGCCGGGTGAGCCGTAGCCAGCGCTACCTTACCCTAAGGGTAGAAGACAGCTTCTCGGACATCAATCATATGGAAATCTATTGCACCCTGGATGGGGCGTGGAAGCTGTTCGAATACAATTATAAGACCAAAACCATTCGCCATGATCTCTCCCGAGGCCGTCCGGCTCCGGGTACCTATACCCTGGAAATCAATGTGCGGGATGGAGCAGATAACCTGGCGACTAAAACCTATACCCTTTCTTTCCAATGAGGCGAACCTGGGCATGGATCTATCTGTTGGTGGCTGGCGCCGTGGGGGCTTGCCAGACAGGAGATGATACCTTGCCTGATCTGAGAGAGGTGGCCGGGGAATTGGGGCAGCCTATCGCAGGCTATTATTGTCTGGAAGATTCTTTGGAGGGCTTTACGGGTAAAGCCCTGGTGCAAGAGCAGGAGCTGGCCTATTTGCACATAAGCCTGATGCGTCTCCCCCACCCTGTGCTCAATCCCCAGGGAAATTTTTATTATTACTTCTATCAGATTCCCAAAAGTGGCGAGGGTCAAGGGCAAGTCAGCAATGGGTTCCTCTTCAATAATGAATTGGTCTTTAGCGAACGAAGCTGGCAAATGAGCCATTTTCAAGCTACTAACCTCAAGATTGCGACTCGGCACGCTATCCGTCTGGACCGAGAGGACCTGGAAATCTGGGAACTCAAGCTGGAGCAATGGTCTGACCGGAGGCGAACCGATGCCACGGTTTTGTGGCATCCTGCCTGGGGAGAGATTGCGGGCCAAAATGGGTATACCGGAGCTTACTGGCTAGCCACGCAGAGCCTGCAGCCAGCCCCCCAAAAACTACAAGAACTGCAGAAAAAGCTCTTCGAAACCCTGGATTGGCCCTGGCCTGACTGTGAGGGCAATCCGCAGGAGAATGTTTCCATGGCGCCTTCCTTGCCCTAAAAGCTACCTTTTTCCGCCCATAAGGCGGATGAGCCTTTCTTCTACTCTCAGAGATCTGATCAGGCTAGCCTCAGTGCTCCCGCAGGCTTGCCAAAAAACTTTTTTACCCCTCCTTCAATCGTTTGTTGTAGCCTGAGCTAACAAGGCTTTGATTTTCAGTTAGATAAAAGGTCTTCTTTCGAAGGTGCGAATGAGGGGCTAGCTAAAGGGCAGGCTGATCGCCTTTTTTGTCCCTTGTGCTCAACGCTCAAAAAGAAGCACAGGAAGCGGCTTTTTCCTTCAAGGCTTTCCTTTTTCCCCAGACTGTCAGCAAATGGTCTTTATTGGATTCCTAAAACAGATAATTCCAGATACTTTAGGGTCTGTTATTTAAGGATAGTCGTAATAAAATTGTTGCTCAGCCTATGCGAACAAGCTACTGGTTGGAATTTTGGGTAGACCCGGCGAAGTATAGACATGTTGAAAAAGTATTGGGAAAGAAAACTGAGGAGGCACCACGCTCTATCATGCGGTTTGCCGAGACGGAGCACTTCGACGGCCCTCAGTGGTTTGAGATGGTGTATTATCTGGATCTCCTGGAAGGGAAATACGAACCACTCGCCCAACAGGATGTAAAAAGATCGGACATTTCTCTCTGGGTACAGTGTGTACATGAGGAAGATTCCTGCGAAATAAATTTAGATCCTTTGACGCTGTTGCGATTAGGGGAGGAAGGAATCAAGCCCTGCATCAACGCGTTTCGCGGAAAGAATTTTGCCGAAGTTTTTGCGGAGGATATGCCTGTGAAGCGCAGTGTCAACATTGAAGATGTGTGGATCGAGCATGAAGAAGATCCTAAGTTCCCTGCCGGCATGATTGAACAGGCCGAGGTGACCGTAGGCTTTGATGACGGCAGTTTTTGGTCCGGGCACTTTTTGACTTTCCGGGAAATGAAACGCCTGTTGGCCGCCTGTAAGCGCACCGGGAAGTTTATGAGTGGCGGCTACTT
Organism: Bacteroidota bacterium; assembly: GCA_038527215.1. Lineage (GTDB taxonomy): Bacteria > Bacteroidota > Bacteroidia > J057 > J057 > JAWPMV01. The sequence goes on along the minus strand of JBCBGC010000051.1, from coordinate 24,761 downwards.
TTGGCGTAGGAATATGATCCTGATTCATCACATCTCCCGGAAGAATATTCAAAAAACCTTGGTCGATCTGTTGGGACAGGGCGCTTTTGAAGCAGCTTTCGAGCGCATGGATTCAGCCGCTGGAAACGATGCAGAAGGCGCGCACAATATCCTGGAATTGAGCATCATGCACGACCGGGATTTACCTATTTCTTTATCAGAGCTGTTCGAAGTAAAAGAACACGAAACCATTACCACCACCAATTTCTGGGCCTTAACCAAGCGATTCGATGATGAAAAACCTTTACTAGATTATCCCACTTTTTTCATGGATTTGCTGGAAGGCAAATATCAGGCCTTGTCTGCTGCGGGCATTCAGCGTAAGGATATCCAGATCAACTGGACCCATCAATATGTAGGGCAGTGCAACCTGGAATTTCGTCCGGAAATCCTGGAGCGCATGGGAAAAAACGGTATCGGTCTCAATCTGACCATCCGGCAGGCTGCAAGGGTTATTGCCAGACATCTGGAATAATTCTACCTTGGGAGCCATGTCAGCTCCTGGAGCCTCTCCTCCTTTTCGTGCCTATGCGCAGCTACACATTGCTGTGGTGCTGTATGGATTCACTGCCATATTAGGTCGCCTGATCAGCCTGCCCGGTACTACCCTTACCTGGTATCGGATGGCTTTTACGCTGCTGAGCCTCTGCCTGATTCCGGGCATCTGGCGGGCCATCAGGAGCATTCCCATCCGCGACCGCTGGTATATAGCCGTGATTGGCTGTTTGATGGCCCTGCATTGGGGGACCTTCTTCGAAGCCATCAAATATGCCAACGTAAGCATCACGCTGAGTTGTCTGGCTTCCACCGCCTTCTTTACTTCCTTATTAGAGCCCTGGCTCCTCAAGCGCCCTTTCTACTGGTATGAGCCGCTCTTAGGGCTGATTGTGATCGGGGGCCTGATCCTTATTTCCTTTTACGGTTTTGCTGAGCCCTCTTACCTGATCGGGGTGGGCCTGTCCATTGTTTCTGCCATGCTGATTGCCCTGGCCAGTGTGATGAACAAGCGCATGGTAGCCTCACATGACATTTTTGCGATCACGGCTATTGAGTTTGCCGCGGGGGTTTTGCTATTGAGCCTGTTGATGCCTGTGTACCTGGCCTTTTTTCCCACCCCTTATCTCCTGACTGAGGGCATGGACCTGGTTTATCTGCTCATCTTGTCTCTGCTATGCACGACGTTTGCCTACACCCTGACCATGCGGGCCATGAAAAAAGTGTCCGCTTTTACCGCCATGCTGGCCATGAACCTGGAGCCGATTTATGGGATGGTGATGGCTTACTTTTTTTTCCGGGAGGATAAAGAACTGACCGGGCTTTTTTATCTGGGCGCTTTTCTGATCCTCAGCAGTGTCCTCATCCATCCCTGGTTGGTAAGCCGTTTCTCCAAAAAAGATCCGGCAGACCAAAGGCCTGCCGGATAGGTATATCAAGTACGAAAAAGGATTCTTAGAAATGGATGATGTTGATCCCTGCGGTGAAAGTCTGGGTGTTTCCCCGGGTGTTGTTGGCCAACAGTGGTCCTTCTCCTTCGAGGAATAACTCACTCAGGTTGTAGTTGAGATAAATGTCAAACCAACCGAAGTCTACCCGTGCTGTCAATCCGTAACGGATAGGATTGAGGTTAAAGGTACCGGGGGTTTTTACTTTAATGTTGTTCTCGTCTACCTGCTTGGTGCGAGCTTTCCAAAGGACGCCAGCGTATCCACCGACAGAAACTCTCAGCCCATCTCCATCTGAGCGTGGACGGGTATCAATGCCTATCAGAAGCGGAATCTGTGCATAGCGAACCATCATTTTATTTTTCTCCAGGGGAGCCGTCAACTGATCGTTGAGTTGGTCAGAGAACGTGATGCCGTCTTCTCCACCGACTGGGGTTATGTCGTTTACGTAGTAATAATTGTTCCAATCTACGGTTACGGCTGTTTTCAGATAAATGGCTCCACGTCCAATCAGGCTAACCTGGGTAGGGAAGAGGTGAAGGGCTACGTGAGAGCCGGGACGAAAATCTTTCAGGGTCATTTCCGGGGTAGCGGCATCCGCGCCATACAGGCCGTCCACATAATAGTTGGTGATACCGAGGTCGAAGGCCAGCAGGTCTACTGAGTTTCCACTTTTGCGACTGCGTTTGGTTTTTTTGTCATAATCGGGCTCATAGCCATCATAATCATCTTCCTCATACTCATCTACGTCGTCGTCATGATCATAGTCATGATCCTTTTCTCTTCTTTCGTCCGCTTCCTCATCAGTGTCTTTGCGATCGACTTCTTTGATTTCAAACCGGCGGCCATCCTCATCGGCGATGATGATCAGCTTGCGATTTTTCCAGGCGATCTCGGTGGTGTCTGTACCTACCTCTACCGTTTTTTCATCTTCTTCGGACTGAGCGAAGATGAAGGGTCCTGTCAGCATCAAGGCCATCAGGGTTATAACAGTGTGCGTTTGAAATATGAATTTTTTCATGATCCTACACGTTTAACTCTACGTTTGTGACTTTTTCGGGTGATTTTCAGGTTGAAGAGATCGAGCTGATATACTTTCACCTCTCCATTCTGGTCTTTCTCTTTGTATACATCTATCGGGGAGCGTTCAAGATTGGAAGCGAAGGTTAGTACGCCATCCAGGGACAGGTTATTCAGATCCAGCTTGTTATTGGTAATGGCTGCTTTAGGGGCCATTCTGGTTTGACTGGGAGACATATCCGGCTGCTGCGTCAGGGGATTCGCTTCGAAGGAAGGAGGCACGGTAACCGCCAGGGGCGTGAAGTTGCCTATTTCATTTTCCTTTTTCGCTTCCCTGGCAGGCTGAGGCCTGGGACGATCAGCCGAAGTTTGAACTTCCTCTTGCGTCTGAGCGGGCTGGGTCTGTGAGGCAAAAAGCGGTTGGAAAGTGGACTGTTCCTGCACCTGTGGGACGCTACGTCTTTCTGGATTAGGTTTTTCCTGGGGGGTACTTTCCTCCGTAAATGCCGGACCTTCCTGCATCTCCTGCTGGGTAGAGGTCGGAGTTTCTACCTGTGGGAACTGTTGTTCTTCCGCCATAGGTTGTTCTCCGTCTGGATTTCCCTGGAGCAGGAAAAACAAACTCACCAATATGACTGCAGAAGCGGCGACTGCTGCGTATGACCACCAGGGGAGCACCGTCTTTTTAGCCGGTTTGATTTCCGCCTCGATCAGTGGCCATAGGTTCTGATCTGGTTCGGCCTCGAAGTGCGCGAACTGCTCAGAGAGTAAGCCTTTTAGTTGATCTTGATTGCCCATAATCTTTTGGTAGTTGTTCTGTTTACAAGTGTTCATTCACCATTGGAGGCATAATAAGAGCCTGCCTGATTCAACTGCTGCACCTTCTCTTGTAACAGTTTTTTGGCTCTGGAAAGCTGGGATTTGGAAGTTCCTACGGAGATGCCCAGCATATTGGCGATCTCCTGGTGGGAAAATCCTTCTACTGCGTAGAGGTTAAAGACCGTGCGGTAACCTACCGGCAGGGCCTGTATCACTTCCAGCAGTTCTTCCCGGCTCAGAGTCGTGAGCGCGTCGGCGTCCAATTGCATGGTTTTCGCTTCCTGAATATCTACCATGAAATACTTAGAGTTTCTGCGGTAGTGTTCAATAGAAGTGTGAACCATAATGCGACGGACCCAACCTTCGAAAGAACCTTTGCCTTTAAAGGATTGAATGTGCTTAAACACCTTGATAAATCCCTCTTGCAAAATGTCCTGGGCATCTTCTTTGTTGTCAGTGTAGCGGAGACACACCCCAAACATCAGCCGATAGTACCGATGGTACAAAGCGTGTTGGTAAGTAGATTCGCCGCGTTGACAACCTGCCACGAGTTCCGATTCAGAATATTTGGTTGCAATGTGCATGGAGGCTTTTTTTCTGCAATCGAGTTCCGAAGTTCATAAGGCTAGATGTAGCCCCTTTCTTAAAGGTTGCACCGCCCTTAAAAAAAATGGTGGCCGGATCAACCTGTGTAAAAAGAACCATGATCTCCTGTCTTCTGTTTCCTACTATTTAATTCTGGATAGGCAGTGCTCACGCATTGCGAATTCCCCGAATTAACGCTATCTTTGCGCGAAGTTTTGGCTAGCCTAAAATAAAACAAGTATAAAAACATGGCAATAACTGCACAAGACGTAAACAAATTACGCAAAGCTACCGGTGCGGGTATGATGGATTGTAAAAAAGCATTGGTAGAAGCCGAGGGAGATTTTGATAAAGCCGTAGAAATTTTGCGGAAAAAAGGTCAGAAGATCTCCGCAAAAAGATCTGACAGAGAAGCCAATGAAGGCGCAATCTTTGTCGCTGCTAATGCCGAAGGATCTCAGGCTTTCCTGATCGAGCTGAACTGCGAAACGGACTTCGTCGCCAGAAATGAAGATTTTCAGGCCCTCGGAAACGGTATCGCTGCCCTCGCCATCGCTGAAAACGCTGCCGATCTGGAAGCGCTGAAAGCCCTGCCTTTCGACGGTTCTACCGTAGAAGGTTCTCTGACCGATGCCATGGGTAAAATCGGAGAAAAACTCACCCTGAGTAAATTCGAAAAAGTAAGCGGCGACAAAGTCGTTACCTACATCCACCCCGGTGCTCGGGTAGGCGTAGCTGTTGCATTCTCTGGCGTAGATGGTCAGGATGTAACTGCGGTAGGAAAAGATGTAGCCATGCAGGTGGCTGCCATGAACCCCGTAGCAATCGATGAGGATGGCGTAGATCCTTCTGTGGTACAGAAAGAGATCGAGATCGGGATGGAAGTTGCCCGTAACGAAGGCAAACCTGAAGCGATCGTCGAAAAAATTGCGCGCGGTAAACTGGGTAAATTCTTTAAAGAAAATACCCTCCTGAACCAGGGCTTTGTAAAGGATACTTCCAAAAACGTCAAGCAGTACATCAAAGATGAACTGGGAGCCGACGTTTCTGTGAACGAATTCAAACGTCTCCAATTAGGTGCCTAGCCTGATGGATAAGAATTGATAAAAAAGAGAGTTTTTAAAAACTCTCTTTTTTTTTACCTAGCCGTAATTTCTTTTGCTTTTCCCCCGAAGTCGGCCGGATATTTGTACCCATCTGGTCAAGATTAATCCAGAAGTTTCACTGTTTTCATCCCCTATTTCAACCTTATATGAATACCTCACCAAAGTACAAGCGCATTCTGTTAAAACTCAGTGGAGAAGCCCTGATTGGGAGCAAAGAATTTGGTATTGATAACAATACCCTCGCCTTTTATGCCAGGCAAATCGTCGAACTGATGAACCTGGGCGTAGAAGTCGCCATTGTTGTAGGAGGGGGAAATATTTTCAGAGGCATTCAGGGAGAAGCCAGTGGCATGGGCCGGGCCCACAGTGATTATATGGGGATGCTGGCGACTGTGATTAATGCGATGGCTTTGCAAGATGCGCTGGAGCGAGAAGGGGCCAAAGCCCGCTTGCAATCAGCCATTGATATCAATAAAGTATGTGAACCTTATATCCGGAGACGAGCCATGCGGCATTTGGAAAAAGGCCGGGTCGTCATTTTTGGGGCAGGTACTGGTAACCCCTTCTTCACCACGGATACCGCGGCCAGCCTGAGAGCCATCGAAATCGAGGCTGATGTGGTCCTCAAAGGCACGCGGGTAGATGGGGTATATACCGCCGACCCGGAAAAAGATTCTACTGCCCAGAAATTTGATCAGATTTCTTTCGCAGATGTATTGCGGGACCGATTAAAGGTCATGGACATGACTGCTTTTACGCTCTGCCAGGAAAACGAGCTGCCGATCATTGTCTTTAACATCAATGATCCAGACGCTCTGAGAAGGATTGTACTCGGGGAAGCTGTCGGAACCCTCGTGAGCTAAAACAGACAAAGGCCCGCAAGGGCCTTTTATTTTATAGGCATGATTTAATTTATTAAATTAGATTATATAACCCTGGCTCATCATGAAAACCCTTTATGTATCCCTTGTCCTCATTGCGCTATTAAGTATCCAGGCCTGCCGCCCTACCTTGTACATGGAAGATGTGCAGGGCTATACGGTCGAAGAGGCAGACCGCCCCTTTCCGTTGACGGAGGGAAGCTGGTCCAGCCCGGAAGGAAACTGGTCCTACGTTCATACCGGCGTGGATACCCAGGTCCATGTTTACCTGCTTCCGGATTTAAGTAATACCCCATATCACTACCAATATCTGTTGAACGATACCCTGCTGGGCTGGAATACCTCCCTTTTTGCCCTGGGCCATGATCCTTTATTTAAGGGAAGGAGTATGGCGGAAAAAAGCCTGGCCTTAAACCAGATGCTTTCCCCTCAGCTGGAGGATAAGCCCATGATCCTGATGGGGATCGGCTGGGGCGCAACCCTGGCTGCCAAAATGGCCCTGGATCATCCCGGAAAATTCCGCAAGCTCATCCTAGTCAATGGATACTACGAAGCCTTAGATGAAGCCGCCACTAAGCAAATCCGCAGACGATTGAAACAGCCTCGGTTATGGATATTCAGGCGAAAAAAAAGGGCGTACCTACGCACCCTCCTAAGCTATCATCAGGAGTTGAGGGAGCTTCAGGCTCAATGGCATGACCTGCAGGCTCAAATCCTGGTAATATCTTCCGATCAGGTAGCTGGTTCCAGAGAGGGCGTGGCTTATCTTCAAGCCCAACTGGACCCTCGTCGGATGCAGGCCGAAGCTGGTGAGCTGAAAATTCGGGCCCAACATAAGGCCTTCATTCGGACCGGCTTTACTTACAGTCAGCTGATCTGGGAAATGCTGGGTAGGTACGCATCGTGGGGGAAGGAAATAGAGCGCCCTTAGCGCATCCTGACAAATACCCCCATGGGCAATTTTCGTCCGGAACGTTCGGGCATGTACAATTCTCCACTTTCCATTTTTCTCAGGCCTTCCGCCTTAAAGTGGGAGCGAACCAGGTTTTCCAGGACCAGGGCCGAGAAGCCCAGCGAATAACTGTTAAACACCAGAAAGCGATTTTTAGGGGCAAGAATCTTGGCGACTGCTTCGGTCAACTCGTTGACCATATCTTCCAGCTTCCACTTTTCTCCTTTAGGGCCGTGCCCATAAGCCGGCGGGTCCAGAATGATGCCCTGATACTGTTTACCTCTTTTGGCTTCCCGTCGCACAAATTTAAAGGCATCTTCCAAGAGCCAGCGGATATCACGCAAGCCACTGGCCTCCATATTTACATTGGCCCAATTGAGGACATTTTTAATGGAATCGCAGTGAATGACATCGGCGCCTGCGGCTCGCGCCGCCAGAGAGGCCCCGCCGGTATAGGCAAAAAGGTTGAGCACCTTGGGTTGACGAAGGCCTTTACAGTTTTGATAAATATAATTCCAGTTAATGGCCTGCTCCGGAAACACTCCCACGTGTTTGAAGGCGGTCAGCCCCAGACGAAATTTCAGGTTCATGCCCCCCGACTGGTATCGAATGTACCACTGGTCCGGCATGCCCGGTTTTTTTTGCCATTGTCCCTGATGGCTACCCTCTTGCACAAAGCGAGCATGCGCCCACTTTTCCCAGTCTTTTTCAGGGAGGCTTTTGCTCCACACAGCCTGAGGTTCCGGGCGATAGAGGACATATTTGCCAAAGCGCTCTAGCTTATTGCCTTCACCGGAGTCGATGAGTTCATAGTCCTTCCAGTCCTGTGGGGTGAGTAATTTCATGGGGCGAAATTCGGCAATCTCCCGGCAAGGGGCAAACTAGTTTGACCGATACCGAACCCTGGTTGCTTCTCCGATCCAACAGCCCAAGGGAAAACTATCCCCAATTTGCAGCCCATATAGGCTTAAATCCTCTTGTCGGGGGAGTTCTTTTTGTAAGGCCCGAATCATGTCAAGGGCCTCTTTCCGCCAAAAGGGTTCTACATTCATGGCGCGTTCGCAATAGTCTATGGCCAGCCAATTTAGGGCCTTTCGTTCCAGCGGAGAAAAGGCACAAAAAGGGGCAGAATCAATGAGCAACTGCGCCTGAAACAGCCAGGGTTTTCCCCATTGAGGAGCAGACCTCAGGGCTTCCTGGGCATAGAGCCGGGCCGTACGAAAGTTCTTTCGGTATTTAAAGAGCTGGGCGGTTTCCAGTTGGACCTGGGCTTTCAAAGGCGGGTAACTTACCCGGGCGAGGCATCGGGCCATGGATTTCTCGGCGGCATCCCAATATTCTCTGGCAATCAGTTCCTCCAAGACCATGCGCAGCATATAAGGGTTCTGGCTTCGCTGGGCGAGCCTAAAAAGCACAGAGTCGCGAAATGAACCTGCAGGACAGCCTTTTACCCGAAGCAGGCTGTAAATCTCTTCATACAGTTGCAAACTGGGGCGACGGCTATTTACCTGGTTTTCATAGCGAGAGCTAAGCAGCTCACAATCAGGTAAGGCAGGACTTAGGGCGTGAACCAATTGTAAGCGCAGACGATCTGCTTCTAAAGCCTTTTCCGGAAAGCGCCATGCTGCCTGCTTGAGGATGAGGTCCACAGATTGGAATTGCCGAAGTTTGCTGCGGTAGGAAAGCTGGGCTTGCTGAAAACGATCCAGCAAAGCATAGCTGTATTGACTGAGGATAAAATAGTCCGTTTTCCAGGGATGCTGTTGGATTAACTCTTCCAGGGCAAAGGTCCAGGTATCGGGAATCTGTTGCCGGAAGCGAAGCGCGGTCAAAGCTCTTTCCTTTTGCCAAAAAAAGGCAGAGGAAGGTCTTTTTTTCACGAGAAAGGCTTGAAGGGCCAGGAGACTCTTTATTTCCCGGCTTCCTAAGGTCGCAGCTTGAGACCCCACTGCTTCCAGGGTAAAGAAACTGGTGTCGCGTAGCCAGGAGTCTGGGACCGCAGCTTGTTTTAAACCTTCCTCCCCTACCCTAAGCGCATCTACATAGTCTTTGCGCAACTGAGCCTGTAGAAAGGCCTGCTCAAGTTTCTGGGCGGACAGAAGGCCCAGACTCATACATGTGATGATCAGCAAGAAAGCTCCAGCTTTCAGACCAGGAAAATACGAGGAAGGATATGTAGCGGAGGCTCGCATAAACCGCTGGCCGGTTTAGTCTACCACCCGACGGATAAACCAACGGTCGTTGAGGGTTACCCCTAAGCGGACGCGGGCATAGAGGGACTCGAGGGGCAAGCCGGATGCCAGGCTTCCCTGACGACCGAATTCACCGCTGATATTGACCCGAGAAACACTCCGTCCCCGATTGAAGCGAGAGTTACCCTTAAGACCCGCCGGCAGGCCGATTCCCACGGTAACGCCATAATCGTTGACTGCAACGCCATCAAAGGTGATATATGATTGGCGCCAGTACCCACCGATCCGGTAGTCCATCCGGTTGAGGTACTTGGGCGATTCAATATTGGGGATCCATTCTGCTCCCCCACTAATTTTGACCTGGCGGCCCAGGATGATATCGTCTGAGAAATACGTAAACTGACTCCAATCCTGATAGGTGAAGTCGGCGGCAATAGACCACTCTCCGGGTTGATTGATCAAAATGCCTAGCGCAAAGGAAGGAGGGACCACCACATCTCCGGTTTCCTGGGTACGTAAGGTGTCATCGATAAAACCGGTGCTGAAGGTGGTAAAGCGATCCCCTCCCATGTTCAGGGCATATTCAGTGGTAGCGCCTATCCGGAAAAGCCTGTTCTTAGCGCGGTTGATGGTGTCCTCATATATGATGCCGATCTGACCGGAAAAGCCCCTGATAAAGGCATCTTCCGTAACAGAAACAGGGTTGAAAGCAGGAATCACCTGGTTTGAATCCGGGGTAAGGAGCTGACTGTTCCAGAGGTACTGCGTATTGCCAAAAGCATATTTTAGGTTGGCGCCGATCCGGAGCCGCTGTTTGAGTAAGCGGGTGGCTCCCCCGATAAAGGCCTGGTTTAGGCCTCCTTTCGCCGAATAAATGGTCCGTTCAATGACGGTGGTATCTTCTACTTTTACCGGGCTCAGGGTCTGGACTTCATATCCCACCGCGCTATAAGGGGTAAAGCCCATGGTCAGCACGAACTTATTCGTGGAGGGGAAAGCAAAGGCCAGATTCTGGAAGCCTGCCGTTACCTGATTTTCGGTCTGATCATCGGTTCGAAGCTGAACAAAATGCCCGAAAGTGGTGAAATCCATCGTGGTGAACAGCATGTCCGCGTAGGTGGCGGGATTGATCGGGTTGATGGAAAAATAATTGTCTGTAGCTACCCCTACGCCTCCCATGGCGGCATTTCGGGTGGTGGTAGCGCTAAGAATATCCCCTAAGGCGTATCGGGAGTAGGGGTTGAGGGTCAGTTCCTGGGCCTTCAGGGCGGGCAAAGAAAAAATAACTATACAAAATCCAATCAGGAGTCGCTTCATTCCGCTAAAATCTGGGTGATATGGCAAAAAATTCCTCTTAGGACGAGATTTGCGTCTGCAAAGGTGAGGCTTTTCAAATGATTTTCAAAGAGATAAGCATCTCCCCCTGTTAGGAAGACCTGTAAATATCCCTTGGTCTGTGCTTCGTATTGGCTGATAATTCCGGCCACTTCCGCTCGTAATCCATTGATGACGCCACTCTGAATGCTTTGCTCAGTGGTACGCCCCAGGAGCGGCGGAGTATCCGTTGGTTGTACAAACGGTAGCTGGGCGGTAAAGGTGTGCAGGGCTTTGAACCGCATATACATGCCAGGCGCAATGCCTCCTCCATGATAGCGGCCCTCTGCATCGCTGTAGTCATAAGTAATAGCGGTACCTGCATCTATCACCAGAACCGCCTGATCCGGATGATGATAGCGGGCACCGATCACCGATAGAATGCGATCCACGCCGAGGGTGTGAGGCGTTTGGTATAAATTCTCTATGGGACCAGCCGTAGCTGCTTGTATGGGGATGAGACGTATGCCGGGTAAAAAACGCTGCCAACAGGCATAGGCTTCAATATGAGCAGACTGCCCTACCCTGGCCCATCCTACCGCGTCTAAGTCCTCATCTGCCAAAGGGGCCAGCCAGTCTTGCAACTGCGCTTCCAATGCCTCTCCAGGACAGCTTTTTACCCATACCAGTTCCTCCTGATCAAATAGAGCGACCTTGGTTCGGGTATTTCCTATGTCGATGGCCAATATCAAGCAGCAGTGGTTTAATCGTCTAGATGGGAAAATCAGGCAAATGGTTGGCTTGAGGATCAAATTCCTTTGCGAGACCCGCAAATTTACCACACAAAGGACACTTCCTTTATATCAAAATAAGCCAACTCTTGCTCAATCATGATGGCCAGGCGGCCATAGCGATCTACGCCTTGAATCACGCCGGTAAATAATTTTTCCTGAGCCCGGAAGACATGAGGCTCCTGGTAGGCGTATAAATGTTCGAGATAGGTGCGGTCCAGTTTGGCTTTATTGCCTTCGCGGAGCATAAGGTAATATTTCTCAACATGAGAGAACACGGTTTCCAGCACCTCCTCCAGGTTCAGGTCCGCATCAGCAAATTTTCGCATGGAAGTCGGGGGGGGAGAGAGATTGGCATCAAACTGAGTTTGGTTGACATTCAGGCCGATGCCTGCCACACAGGCTTTGAGGCGAGCTCCCTCCAATAAGTTTTCAATGAGAATACCGGCGATCTTTTGCTGATTGATCAGCAGATCATTCGGCCATTTGATCAATACCTCCTGCCAGGGCAGACAAGTAGAGATGGCATCCCTAAGCCCCAGACAGATGACTTTACTAAGCGAGAATACCTCCTGGGCTAGCAGGAAACGCGGATAGTAAATCAGGCTAAAAGTAAGGTTTTGTCCGGGAGCAGAAACCCAATGATTGCCTTTTTGTCCCCGGCCTGCGGTCTGCGTAATCGCCCTGACCAGGGTACCATCGGGGGGATTTTCGGGAAGAAGGGAAAAAGCATAGTCATTGGTCGAGCCTATTTCAGGCAACGTAATTTTATGCTTTCCCGTAAACAAACTGCTCGCCATCTGATTGAGAAATTGGGCCGGAGAAATTTTCCCCAATAATAAAAAATGCATTTGATTTATGGGGAAAACCCGTATTTTCATTATAGATTTTTACTACACCTAATCCATCATGCATGACAGAAATTCTGCTTGACGCAAAAAAACTATCGGAAATCGCAGTAAAGGGCCTCCAGGAAATCAAAGGCCGGAACATAGTGAGAATGGACTTGCGGAACAGCGATGGCTCTGTAACAGACTTTTTCGTCATATGTACCGGAACCTCTGATAAACATGTCGAAGCGTTGGCAGATTCTGTGGTCAAGGAAATGTCGGATCTCGGAGAAAAGCCCATCAGCAAGGAGGGCTTTGAGCATGCCGAATGGATTCTGCTGGATTATGTCAATGTGGTGGTCCACATATTCCTCGGGGATAAACGGGAGTTTTATCGGCTGGAAGGTCTCTGGGGAGATGCGGAGATAGAGCGATTTAGTGAAGAATTTTAAGTTCAACCTATAAAAAAACCCGGTCTCAGACCGGGTTTTTTTGTTTACATCATTCCTTAGTTGACTTCCTGATAAAGCTCTCTTAGCTGGGTAATCGGCAAAGAAAGCGTGGCAAAGTCCGGATGCTGGTTGCTCAGTAATTTGAACTTCTCCGCATACATGCCGGTGGCTTTAGCATTCTTTTCTACAAAAATCAGGAGGTTCTCAAAATATTCTTTCACACTCGGGTGAGACTTGTCGATGATTTGCGCCCGCAGTTTGTCCAGTTCAAAGGGTTTTTCCTGAGAGAAATAAGTTACCAGGAGCAGTTTCATCTTTTTCTGCTCTTCATCATCAAAGTTAGAATCCACGAAGGTTTTCACTAACTGATGGAGATAGTGGCGCTCCTGAGGGACTCGGAGGAAGTGGCCCAGCTTATGCCAGAACAGGTAGGGGATGTACACCCCTCCAAAGCGGTCAGAACACTGAACCAAAAATCTGTTGAAGGTATCTTCATCTTTCCCCGCTTCCTGGTGCAGGCTGGTTAGGGCCTCTACCAGGGGGCCGCGTTGTTCTTCCCACTCACCGTAGAACTTGTCCTCAAGTTTCTCTAACTCCTTTACAATATCCATTGCTAACTTCTGCGTTTTTTATTGATTTGCGACAAAAGTACGAAGGCCGGGCGAAAAATAGAATTAAAAATGCCCTCAAGCCCTTTCTTATCAGGCAATTGCCGCATCGAGGCTAGTTTCCTACCTCTGAAATAAACTTAATACGAACCAAACGAATTTCATCCCGGCTGTAGTCTATCCCTAATTCATTTTCTGCGTCATCCAGGCTATCGGAATCTGCATGCATAAAATAGTCATAGATGTCGTCGATTTTATCTTCGTCGATCTGATCTTCGATATAGTAGTCGATGTCCAGTTTGGTACCAGAAAATACGATTTGCTCTACCTGATCCAGCATCACGCCATATTCCATGCCTTTGATTTCGGCAATTTGGTCCAGGGGGGTCCTGCGGTCCACATGCTGAATGATAAAGAGCTTGTTCATGGACTTACGAGCCGCTGAACGCACGACTACATCCGTGGTTCGCTCTACATTATTCTCTTCCACGTAAGCCGTAATCAGCTTGATAAAGGGCGCGGCAAATTTTTGGGCTTTGCCCCGGCCCACCCCGGTAATATTTTGGAATTCCGTCATGGACATGGGGTATTTGGTCGCCATGTCCTCCAAAGATGGATCCTGGAAAATGACGTATGGGGGAATTTTCCGCTCCTTGCCGATTTTTTTACGCAATACCTTGAGTTGTTCAAACAACTCGGTATCATAGGTCTTGAACTCCTCGTGGGGTTCGTGGGCCTTTTTGAGTTGCTCGAGGTCCTGGTATTTGATCAGATTGACCCGCTCAGGAGAGGCCAAAAAGGCCTTGCCTTTTTCACTGAGCTTGACAATGCCATAATCTTCAATATCCTTGATCAGGTAGTCGTGGACCATCAGTTGGCTAAAGATGGATTTCCATTCCTTTTCATTGAGGTCGTTTCCTTTGCCAAAGGTGGAAAGGGCCTCATGTCCATATTGATTGATCTGCTGGTGCTTATTGCCTTGCAGCACATTGATCAGATAGGACATGGCAAACTTTTCCCGGACCTCGTCTACCACTTTGCAAGCCATGCCTACATACTGGGTAGCATCAAACTCTTCCTTGGGATATCGACAATTATCGCACTTTTTATTACAGTTGGATTCATCATATGACTCTCCAAAATAATGGAGCATCAATTTACGCCTGCAGGCACCGGATTCCGCAAAGGCCGCCATCTCATATAAAAGATGCTTGCCGGATTCCCGTTCGCTCACGGGTTTGTCCTTCATGAATTTTTCCAGCTTCACGACGTCGTGAAAGTCGTAGAATAGCAGGCAGTTTCCTTCCAGGCCGTCCCTTCCAGCTCTACCCGTTTCCTGGTAGTAGCTCTCGATGCTTTTAGGGACGTCATAGTGAATGACGAAGCGCACGTCAGGCTTGTCGATGCCCATCCCAAAGGCAATGGTGGCCACCACCACGTGGATATCCTCATTGAGGAACATATCCTGGTGCTTGGTTCGGGTGGCAGAATCCAGGCCTGCATGATAGGGCACGGCCCGAATGCCATTGACATTCAGGATTTCCGCATTCTCTTCCACCTTGCGACGGCTCAGGCAGTAGACGATGCCCGATTTCCCTGGATTTTGCTTGATATATTTGATGACCTCCGTCGTCGCGTGGTTATTGCTGACTTTGGGTCTGATTTCGTAATAAAGGTTCTCCCGGTTAAAGCTGGTCAGAAAAATGGTGGCCTCGTCAATCTGAAGATTGTGGACGATATCCTGCCGCACCTTAGGGGTGGCCGTAGCCGTAAGCGCAATCACCGGTACGGACCCCAGCTGAGACATCATCTCTCTGATCCGACGGTATTCTGGCCGAAAATCATGTCCCCATTCCGAAATACAGTGGGCTTCATCTACCGCAATGAAACTCACCCGGGCCTGCTTAAGGAAATCGATAAATTCTTCCTTGACCAGGGATTCGGGCGCGACATAAAGCAGCTTCAAGGTCCCATTGAGGGCCTTTTGCTTGACCGCATCATAGTTGGCGCGATTCATACTGCTATTCAGGAAACCAGCCTCTATTCCAAAGGCTTGCAGCTGATCCACCTGATTCTTCATCAACGCAATGAGGGGGGAGATGACCAAGGCCGTGCCCTCCATCATGACGGCCGGTAATTGGTAACACAGGGATTTTCCGGCTCCAGTAGGCATGATGACGAAGGTATCTTTTCCCTGGAGCAGGTTGTTAATTACGGCTTCTTGCTTTCCCCGAAAGCTATCGTAACCAAAATATTGTTTGAGAGCCGACAACAACTCTGAGTTATTTATCGCTGTTTGTTCGTTCACTTTTTCCGCTCAGTTTTACACATTTGAGAGACGAGAGAATTTAGGGCGTTCGATGCTGGTTCGTTTTATGGCTAAGAAATAATTTAACAAAAAAAGCTCAGGAAAGCTAACTATAAAGATGGGCTACCTGAACTATGAAAAATCAAATTCTTCTATAAAGATAAGCAGATATAATTCGATCTCCCACCTCCCAAAGACCAATATTTTTGCCCTTGATTCAACTATTTGATTTTCCGTTGGTTAATCTGTAACATGAGAAATTAGGGAGTTCGCGGAAAAAGGAAATCAAGATGGTAAGAGGGGCCTTTCCCAAGGCAACTAGGGAGAAGGTCCGGACGTTCTACTTATTAACTGAAACTCCATGAACATCAACAGATATCATGAGGATGAGATAGTGGAAGGCTGCCTGCAAGGTGGTCGGAAATATCAAAAACTACTATACGAAAAATACTATGGTAGCATGATGGTCGTATGTATGCGCTATACCAACGATCGTGAAGAGGCCCGTGATGTGCTACACGAGGGGTTCATCAAAGTTTTCAGGAATCTTAAAGGCTTCTCCCGAGGGACCAACCTGGGAGCCTGGATCAGACGAATCATGATCAATACGGCCATTGACCACTACCGGAAAGAGGCTAAGCGCCCTAATCTGGTAGAAATCAACCACGCCATTCATGAGACAGACGTCCAGGATGTAGTCGCAGAGATGAGTGCAAACGAAATTTTGGGACTGGTACAACGGCTTTCCCCCGCCTACCGTACTGTCTTTAACCTATATGTCATCGAAGGTTACTCCCACAAAGATGTTGGGAAAATGCTCGGCATCAGTGAGGGAACTTCCAAGTCGAATTTAGCCAAAGCGAGGGCCAAGCTGCAGAAGATGATTCTGAGTTCCAGAGTCATCCGTAAGGTAGAGGGCGAAAACTATGCGTGATCACTACTTAGATAGCATTATTCGGGGAAAATTGTTTGGGTACGAGCTACCCCTACCCTCTCATGCCTGGGAGGAAATGGAACAATTCCTGAATGAGGCTTTCGAAGCAGAGATTCGATTAAAATTAGCTCACCACAGTGTCCCTTTTGTGGCAGAGGATTGGCAAATGCTTGGCGATCAGCTGGAAGAGGGATTTGACCAGGAAATTCAAACGCAACTTACCGAACTGGAACTCGGGGGAGCCGAGAAAGACTGGCCGCTGCTGGCCGCTACCCTGGAAGGAGATGCCTTCGATCTTTCCATCAGTGAAAAGCTATCCGGTTTTGAACTGGAAGGTGCGGTAGAAGGATGGGAGGCCATAGAAGCTGAACTAGATGATCATCCGCTGGATACTCAGCTCAGAGACGCCCTTGCGGCTGCTTCCCTGGCGGTACCGCCGATGGCCTGGGAGGGTCTGGAGGCCCAAATGAATGAAGCCTTCGAAGAGACACTGCGCGATAAACTCGCGGACCATAGGCTGCCTTTTGAAGCGGCTGACTGGACGCTGATGGAAGCAAGCCTGGATGAGCATCCCTTGGATACCGTGGTGCATCAGCAACTGCGTTCATACGAATTACCCAAAGCCACTGCCGAGTGGCCACATTTGGAAGAGCAACTCAATCTGCCCTTCTATAGAATTTTCCGCCAAAAACTGGCTTATTTTTCTGTGCCCTTCCGATCTGCTGATTGGCGGGTCATGGCTCGTACGCTTCGGGTAGCAGAAGGCGAACCGGCTGTTTTGTGGTATCAGAACTGGCGCTCCTATGTAACTGCCGCTTCGGTGGGCTTGCTCCTCTTATTCAGCTTGCAATTCGGTTCTGGTCTTCAGGAGAATTCATCCGATTTACTGGCGGACCAAGCTGTGCCTACTGCGCCTCAGGCAATAGAAAATCCCGCCCAGCCAGCACCTTTGGTGTCAGCCACAGAAGAGCCAATCGAAGAAGTGCTTTCTTCAACAGCCCGCCCCACTCAGATAAACCCCATCTCAGCCGCATCTTCACCAGGACAAACAGGAGAAGATCGCGAAAGAGAAAGCATGGGAATTTTCTTGTCATACCTGGCCGCCCCTAGCAGTCTTCAGCCGAGCTGGGGACAACTGCTCAATGAGGTAAAGGCTCCCACATATACAGCCGTGGCTCAAGCTCCATTAAAACCGCTGGCGCAGGAACGATTTGCCAGTAAGGATGAGTTGAACCGGGCCGCGCAGAGTTGGAAAAAATTTCCGCAACGGATAGGCGAAAACAGAAGGCTTCAATTGAGCCTGGGTTTCCGTTCATATCAATTACAAAACGATCTCGACGAACTTCGTCAAGGAACTCAGATCAAAGCTGACCGGCTCAGAGGTAATAAACTCAAAGTTCGGGTCGGGACCTATATGGCCATGTCCAACACCAAGCTAGAGCTGAGTTCCCGCAATCCCGACTGGGGATGGATGGCTGGTTCCAGGGTAGAACTTTTATTAAACGATGAATGGAGTGTGGTTTCAGGCTTAGCTTTTGAAAACCGTAGATATAATTTTGATCACTTCATCGCGGATGCGGCTTCCAATACCCGGATCGAGGTCCCCTTACAAGGAGATCTGGCCTTGGTAGAGATTCCGCTCTTCTTCCGCTACAATATGCCTTCTACCTCTCAATTTAAGGTGTATACCCAATTGGGCATCGTGGCCCTGATTGTGCTGGATGAAACCATGGCGGTTGCGCCTGAAGCAACGGATCCCGGTCCCAGCAACTTCCGTCTGGCAGGAGCTCAGGCACCCCACCAGGCCAGTTACGATACCTACATTGGTAACATTCACCTTTCCGGTGGCATTGAGTACACCATTTCAGATCGGCTAGCCCTTCAGTTAGAACCCTATTTCCAGTTTAGCACTCAAAGAACCCGTACCATCAGCAGCAACGGCTTAGAAAAGAAAATGTCCAGTGCTGGATTAGGTCTGGGCCTGATGTACCGCCTGGGGGCTCCAAATGGCCAATGATGTAAGCATTTTGGACAACTGAAGGTCAGAAGGCAACAAATATTGGATTATTTTCGTAAATTAATAATGGATTTCAATAAGTATACTTCTCAATAGCCGCCTTGAGAAATGATTAACAGTCAGCCCCCTTTCTGAGGGGGCTGTTCCTTTTTTATATAAGGACTTAAGCGCGCTTTTATTCGGGATGTAGCATAAAAGAAAAAGCGGACCGCAATTTGCGATCCGCTTTAAAAATTAGGGGACTCGATCCCATTGGGAGAGTCAACCCTAACCCCTAGCTTCTGTATCTGGCGTAATGCCTAAAAGACAATACTAAAGTATGGTGGTAGAGGCAGGAATGGAAATGCTCTTCGAGCCAAATATTACACCATTTGAAGGACTTGTTTGCCCCTGAAAAGCAACATCGACTCCCGGAGAGGGCATTCTCCTATATCTTTCTCCCCATTCATTACACAACTTCCTCTGAGCCTTCTTATCGCTTGCCGCTTTTTTTTTGTTCGAGGATAAAAAAATGGCGCAAGACCAGAGGCCTTGCGCCGTGCACATCTGTTCAGCTTAGCTCGATGGATCCGTGCAACTGGTTCCCTGAGCCTACCGCTTTTTCAACTCCTCTATGAGCCAATTCAGCTGAACGCGGGCATCGCTAATCATGCCCTGGTAGGACAAAAACTTAATGTCTGCTTGGGCTTTTTGCTCTACCATTCCGGGACTTAGCGCCCCGCCAAGAATAATTACTTCTATATCACGATTGGGGAGGTACACACTGAGGTCGGCTTTGATCTCCTTGGCTTTTCTGCGGTCGAGCAAATCTACCGCATGGTCAGGTTGCTTGACGTCCAGGAGAAGGAAGCCTTTATTGAAGTCTTGCATCAGCAATAAGTGCGGCGCCAGGTGAGCGTGGCCATTCACGAATTTATGGCTGATGTACATGTCGATGACCTTTTGCAATTCTGAGTTGGTGGACAAAAGGGAATACTGATTCCCAAAAATCCACAGGTTATTGCTGAGTGCCTTGAGAATTTGCTCAGGAGGGGTGTCCCCCCGAAGGATCAAGTGCTCCAGTTTTTGCAGGATACTGAGGCGCTGAGAAGACTGCTGAGCGATCAGGGCTACGTCCAGCATACCAAAGGCGGAGAACGCATCTACCTGAGCTTCTGGTATCGCTTCATTTGCATCTTCCACTTGCTGCATCACCATCCAGTAATCATTTTTCTCAAAGGAATCCAGCAGCAAGGAAATTACCGTGGCGATGCGGGATTCGCTTTCTCCGAAAAACTTCTTCAACACTTTCTCCAGCGCATTCTCCGCAAATTTCCTCCGGTAAGGAGGCAGTCGGTCGAGCCCCTGTTCAATGCGCTTCTTCAGGCGGCTTTTGGCCATATCTATTTCCCGCACATATACCTGCTGGAAAGATTGCTGCAGGATGGGTCTGATTTTGTTCCCTAGCTCAACCAGGACCTTACTATTGTCAATGATGGCTCCCCAGTCCGCGGTTACATCATCCTCCAGGCTATCAGCCTCAACCTCACCAAAAATTCTTCTCAATAATCTGGGAGGAATGTTCTCATCGTATTGCAGGTCAAAGAATCTGGGAGAGCCGACAATCTTCCCTCCTACCCTCACGGCAATCCCTGATTGCTTAAGGGATTTTCTGCCATCTGAGATGGTATAGCGAAGACGGGCTTTTTCTCCATTGGAGAGGTTGATATGGTCCTCATAGATATCCCCAGGGATATCTTCAATATCGACCATTTCTCCGTCCACGTAGATGTTAAAATCCGGGGTACGTCCGTATTCCAGGATGAGGAGCCGCTTAAGACGGTCTGCATTAGGAAAAGTGAAATTCTGATTGATTCCGCTGAGAATGATCTCTGTACCGCTTTCATCTTGTGGGGCTTCCTCTACTGCCAAGGGCAAGTTGATTTGCTCCAGGTCGTGTTTGGTCTTGATGATCTCATCCCGCCATATTTTAAGATGGGTACCTTTGCCTCTGGTTTTGGTTTTTACTTCCATGAGAGAAGCTACCATGAGCCCGGCAAATTTTCCGATCCCTTTGCGGCCCTTAACCAGGCGATTCTTAAGACGAGTCCGCTCTCCTTTACGGGAAACCCGGCTGCTGGCAATGTTCAGGTACTCATTGCGGACCTCTTGTTCCGTCATGCCGGTACCATCGTCTGCAATGATGATCGGCTCATTGGTCAAGGGCTGAGGCAACTGCACCCACACGTGGTTGGCATCCGCATCATAGGCATTGTCCACCAGTTCTTTGATGGCCAATTCTGTGGAGCGGTAGTTCTCCCCCAGGAGCGAGGCGAGTCGGGGATCTACTTTGAAATTTGCGGTAGTACTCATACTTCAAACGTTCATACACACCCATCCTCAAACTGAGCCAGGCTCGTTTGAATGAAAAGTAAACACGGACAAATGATAGAATAGATGGGAGTATCAAAGGTAAGGTATGGCGGGGAGAGCCTGTCCACGATCCAGGAATATTTTCAACACCCGTACTTGTGGAAATGTGGAAAAGTGAGAAAAATCGGCCTAAAAAAAAGCCGGGCTCATTGAGCCCGGCTTTTTATCTCGTGGATAAAATCCTTATTCCTTGATCAGACTAGGTACTTCGCGGAGGTTGATGGTGGCTTCATCTCCACATACAATCTCTCCTTTCACTTCCTGATAGATAGTCTGGCGATAGCGGGCCTCAATCGGGTTGAATTGCAGGCTGGGGATAATCATATCCATTTGGGCCTGCACCTGGATAGAGTTAGCACTCAGCACCTGATGGCTGGCTACGCTTCCATCTGGATTGAGGGTTACGGCGAATACCGCATGAGACAACCCACAAACACCACCTTTCTGGAGCCGGTCAGTGATGACATTTTTCATGGCATCCTCTCCGTCGATATAGTAACGAGGAGAAAACTGAGGCCCTTTGCTGTTGGCGTGCGTATCAGCGTGGCTGGCATCCGGGCTATAGCCTTTGCCGGGCTTGTGACCGGTCTGCTTTTCAGCCGGAGGAGGAGTGTACTTATTGGATTTGTAAATACTCTTGTCTACTCCTGGCTGATAGATATTCACATTCTTATAGCTTTTGTCGGTAGCGGCATTTCTTCCTCCGGGTACCGTAGGTTTGTTGTTAACCGTGGCAGGAGCAGAACGTGGGGTGCCGCCCGGAGACGTAATAGAGGTATTTCCTCCGCCTCCCTGGCTACGCAGGAATTCTATTTCGCGACGTAACAGTTCCATCTGTTCGATGAGCATTTTGAGCTTTTCGCTGTCCGCTTTGGTTTCCAACTGAGGCATCAGGCTCTGAAGCAGATCGTTGCCACTGACAGGGGTCAGACCTGTGCTGCTTGAAGCAACATTGATCGGAGCACCTCCGGTAGACTGGGCCATGCTAATGCGCAACTCTTCCAAACGACGCTCGTTGTCCAATCCGCGCTGGGTTCTGATCAGCATGATTTCCTGCTCTCTGCGCTGCTTGTCAGCCATGGCTCTTTCCATGTCATCTTTGGCGCGCTCAAGATCAGCGATTTTAATAGCGGCTTCTTCTTTTAGACGATTGATCTCGTCGAGAATGCGCTGGTATTCGTTTTCACCCGTCCGGCGCACATCTTCGGTCTGCTGCACCATTTCCTGCATCCCCTGAAGTTCTTTCTCTTCCTGGGTGTTGGCGAGTTCGCTCTCCATTTGCAGTCTTTCCTGCTCTAGGTTCAGGATTTCCTGGTTGTCTCTTTCCGCATCGGCGATGGCTTGCTGGCGCTGGCGCTCACGATCTTCGGACTGGCGGCGGATATCATCCTGACGACGCTGTAAGTCCTGAATACGCTGGCGGATGCGCTCTTCTTCACTTTGAGCTACCTGCTCGCCCTGGTTCTTTTTCTTTTTATCACCTTCGAAAGGCTTATCGTTTCCTTCATAGTCTTGGTCATCGAGGAATAAGCCTCCATTACCTTCGCTTCCCCAATCTGGCTCGGGCTCGTTATTTTGAGCTACTGCTCTAGTGGTCTGCTGTTGAGCTTTTTTGGCTTCCAGTTCACGCTGGAAAGTAACTTCTTCTTGTGCTCTCATGCGAGCCATTTGCTCACGTAGGCTGGTGATCTCAGCGGAGATTCTTTCTTTTTCCTGTTCTTCCTGAGCGATAGCATCTTTCTCGTCCTGAGTCAGCGGCGCAGGTTCGGCAGCAGCCGTAGTAGGCTGAAGCATATTAGAACCATCATCCGGAGGAGTAGGCGTAGGTTCCGCAGAAACTACTGGCTGAGGGGTAGAAGGAGTTGGCTCAGGCTGACTCCGGGTAGGAGCAGGCTGAGGGGTAGTAGCTACCGGCTCACTGGCTGCCGGCTGAGTAGCAGCTGGCGTAGGTTCCGGAGTTACGGTAGGCTGAGGGGTAGCAGGTCTTGGCTCGGGCTGAGTCGCCGGAGGCGTAGCCACGGCCACAGGACGTGTACCGCCTGATACTTTGTTCCCGTTTTCGTCCCAGAAAGGATTATTGAAAATCTTGACCTGAGCATAGGTATTGTCCCGACCATCCTTGCAATCTACTCCGGGCTTGATTTCAAAATAGATAGACTTAGCGCCTTTGAAATCCTTGGTGTCCCATTTCACATTGCGGATGATGTCGATCGCTGACTGCTTGTAGCAATCGTTTTTGCCGGTCAACGTCTTGGCGGAGAGTACATGACCATTAGGGTCGATTTTTACTTCCAGATAAATGCGGTCATTACCGCAGCAAGTGGTTTTGGTCTCGAACTCACTGTTGATATAAGCCTTGACCGTATTTTTATTGTTACTAAAAATAAAGGTCTTAGGATCTGCTGTGAGCTGAGTTACGTCCACTCCCTCTTGTGCCCAGGAGGGGATACACAGCCCGAGAGCTAGCCCCAAAAAGCATAATCGGAGTTTCATGATATCAATAATTTGATGGTACTTCAAACAGGTAAAATTTGAGCCGATAAGATAGTCAATTTCATCGTGAATCAGAAAGTCTGAACTTTTTTGTGCCTGTTGTTTGTTTTTCCCGCCTCATTATCAGCGGTTAGCCGGTACAGTAAGCTTCTTTTTTATGCTTCTTCCATACCGTATTCCTTCAAGGCGTACCAGCGGTTTGGGCTGGCGGTCGAATCCTTTGGGGGGAGTGAGTTCGGATTCGCTCGTAAAGTTCTCTTTAATATACGCCAAAATATCCAGAATTTCTTGCAAATCTACGCTGGTGACCAATTTCATGCGGTAAGGCTTAAAGCCGTGAATCCCTTTGAAATAGGATCCATAATGTCTTCTCATTTCGCGAATTGCCTCCAACTCCCCTTTCCACTTCACAGACATCAAAATATGTCGTTTACAGACATCCACCTTTTCCGCCAGGGTGGGCAGAGGCAGATGCTCGCCGGTAGCCATAAAATGTTTGGCTTGCGCAAAAAACCAGGGATTCCCGATGGATGCGCGGCCAATCATGATGCCATCCACGCCGTAGGTTTCCCGCATTTCGAGGGCTTTTTCAGGACTGTCCACATCCCCGTTTCCGAAAATTGGAATCTCGATATCGGGATGATTGGCTACTTCGCCTATGTAATCCCAATTGGCTTCCCCTTTATACATTTGCTTGCGCGTCCGTCCGTGGATCGCGAGCGCTTTGATGCCAACATCTTGCAGGCGCAAAGCCACTTCCAAAATCTTGATGCTATGCTCGTCCCATCCCAGCCGGGTCTTGACGGTGACCGGAAGGTGTGTCGTGTTGACAATCTCCCGGGTCATGGATTCCATTTTTGGGATATCCCGCAGGATGCCTGCTCCCGAGCCTTTACAGGCTACTTTTTTGACCGGACAGCCATAGTTAATGTCTATCACTTCTGGCCCTACTGATTCCACGATGCGCGTACACTGGCGCATGGATTCGACATTATTGCCAAAGATCTGTATGCCTACCGGCCGCTCTGCTTCGTAGATATCAAGTTTTTCGACACTTTTATCTGCGTAGCGAATCAAGCCCTCGGAACTAATAAATTCCGTATAAACAATGTCCGCTCCCTGTTCCTTACACAATACGCGGAAGGGCGGGTCGCTGACATCCTCCATGGGAGCCAGCAGAAACGGGAATTCTCCTAAATCAACGTTACCAATCTTCACCATGTCCACAGGTGCTGCGCGCACTTCTTTTATGAGATAGTCCGGGTCCTGATTTTCCACAAAAAAATTGCAGAAAAGTCCCGAAATCTGATAGAATAAAAAGGGATCTTAAGATATGTCGTAAATTTAAGCATATTTCCGCGAACCTCATGGGATCACCTTTGCTGTCTTCTCCCTCCTCTTCTGCCCGATCACCTTGGTCCGCCCTGGTGCTTGCCGGGCTGCTCAGTCTGGTAGGCTTTCTGATGTTGATCATGCTAATCGGCTTTTGGCAAAGCGGCATGGGGATGACGCAGGATACCCTTCAGCGTTTTCTTCAGGGGGAACTGGGACTCATTGAGCAAGGAG
>JBCBGC010000050.1:0-50303 GCA_038527215.1 Bacteroidota bacterium | reverse complement strand
AGGGGAACATATCCGGGATCTCCGAGATTGCTTTCTGATCATGGAGACCCCGGATATGCCTTTTCGTTAGCACTCAAAGTCATTCCGGGGGGACAAAAAAGGGTTTGTGGAGCTAGGTTGAAATAAACAGGTTAAAACCATTCCTGAGAAGAAGGGGCAATTGCTATTCCTTCACCCACATTTTGAACTCCTTACCCTCGAGTTCGAAGGTGTAGGACTGACCACCTTTAAGTTGTTTCAAGGCTTTTTTCTCCTTTACGCCTTTCACGTGGTCGATGCCGCCATTGTTGGCGATGATACGCCAGGTGCCATCAGGGAGGACCACGTCCTTCCATTCATGGCTATGGCTGCCGGTGTTGATGAGGACGAAAATTTTATCTGCCACGATATAGCCCAACTGATAGGGATTTTCGGTTTCTACCCAGCGGTAGTAATCGTCGCCCATTGAATCGGCTACTCGGAAGACTTGCCCGAGTTCGCTGAGGCGGAAATGATTGAGCCCGCGCCAGAAGGCATACATATCGCCATAGTTGGCGTGGCTATCCTTGTCCTTTTTGGACTTGCCGACATTCTCCCAGACAAACTGGTTAGCCGTACGCATATTATAGGTGTCGCGCTTGCCGTGGAGGTAGACCTTGAGGCCTTTTTTGGTCTCTTTGACCGTCTCCTTAAGTTCGGCGGCGCCTTTGGAACGCATCATTTCCGTGCCGCCATGGGTTACGATGGGGCCCAGGGAAGTATAGAGCAGCAGCGCGGCGATTTTGTATCGATCCTCATCCACGCCATAGCGACCGTCCCAATTGTGAATCGCGAATTGATCGGCCAGTGCCCAGTTATCATGAATATCGAGGTAACTGATGCCTGAAAGCGGTGTTTTATCATCGGGAAAGCGGTTAGAAAGGCCAAGTTTGACCTTTTCATACTCTCGGAAGTTTCCTCCGGCAAAGCCTTGATCCCGCTCTTTTTCCTCAGGATTGGAAACCGGTCCTTTGAAGGCATTGCGGCTATCGTCCTGGAAAAATGTAATCGGCGAATTGTGCTTATACCAATCCCAACTGGGGTTGTTCTCATAATCCGGATCATTGGAGCCGATCCAGGGTTCTCCATAAATGATGATATCTGGTCCCAAAGCCTGACGGACTTTTTCCAGGGTCTGTCGGTCTATCTGACCCGCCAGGTCGATGCGGAAGCCATCTATCCCGAATTCCTCTATCCAGTGCTGACACTGATCGATAAGCCAACGCTGCACCATGGGTCGGTTCTCGGTTTTGACTTCATTGCCGTATTCCCCGATGTGCTTGAGGTCTTTGGTGCGGTAATAATATTGCTTGTCAAGGACGTTCCAGTGGAAATAGTAGGGCTCAGCATCCATGTTTTCGGCGGTGTGGTTGGGCACGATGTCGATGATGACTGCCATATCTTTATCGTGAAACGCCTGGACCAGATCGCGGAATTGGTCGCGCTCCTCACCGGGCTCAGTACCTCCTTGCCGGAAGCGGCTTTCTACCGCAAAGCAATGCGAGGTTCGGTAGCCCCATTGGTAGTTTTCCTCATTGATGCCCGCTTCGATCATGAAAGGATCTTCCAGGAAGGCTTCTTGCCATTCGTCGGTTTTGTAATGCAAAAACTCCTGCATCGGCATGAGGTGCACCACATTGATACCCAGATCAACTAAATAATCAAAGCCGACGGGTTGGCCTTTTTTGTTTTTCAGACCGGGGGTAACCATGGCCGGGATGGTACCTTTCAACTCTGCACTTACTGGCAGACGATCCGTAAAATCCTGCACATGGACTTCATAGGCGATCACGTCCTGCAAGGGGGGAATGCCGTCCTTAAGGGGTGTCGCAGGTTCCGTACGGGTCCAAACCCGGCTTTTGCCCCAGGTATCATCGCTCACCCTGGCATAAGGATCGGAAATGTGGACCGGAGTGGTTTCGAAAAAATGGTTGCCGGGGTCGGTGGATCCGTGTACCGTGAAGTCATACCAGACGCCGTGAAGATTTTCGAACAAAAGGGTTTCCCAAACGCCCTGCTGATCCTGCTCCATGGCTACTTCCTGATACGCTTTTTCATCATCTTTGCCTTTGTAGAGATATAAATTGATGCTTTCGGCTCTGGGCGCAAATAAACGGAATACGGTTTCTGAGCCATCCGCTTTGACATTTGCGCCTAGCTCCTTATCTGAATAAAGTTCCCGGAACCAGCCGTCATAGGAGCACCAGCTTTTGAGCTTTTTGCCTACTAACTCCACAAAATACACCCGGCGGATATCCAGGGCGGTTTTGGGTACCAGCAATACCTCGGTCTGGGTGTTGGGAAGAACTTCTGCCAGCGGAATGCGGGTTCCCTCAGCATCAGTCAGTTTATAGGCGGTAGGGTCCAGGGGACGCTCGGTTCCCTCGATGCGGACCCAGATAGTTTTAGGGCGGCGAATTTCTGCGCGCAACATAGGCGGTATGATATCTTGCATGAAGACCAGGTTGTTTCCCGTTTCATTAGGGGCCTCAGCGGGAGGGCTCAACCATTCTCCATCATTGATTCTGAATTTGAATTCTGCCCGGGGCGGAATGCGGGTGAAATTAGGGTTATAGACGGTTAATGTCCAATGGTTTTTCCCGGCTGGTCTTAGCTGCCATTCCGGGTCTGCCATATCCTGACTCCAGCCACGGAAACTACCCGTAACACACACCTGCTTCGGGGCATTTTTTTTATACAAATCCGCCGAAAACAGGAATTGAGTAGAATCCCCGTCGTGCTGGTATCCTTGTAACCACTGCCCTTCAGTTTGGGCAAATAAAAAGCTCATAACCCCGCTAAGGGCTATGAGGAAAGAAAATAATCGTTTCATAGCAGTCAGTAATCTCCTTAAAGGTAGAATAATTTGACGGATAGAAAGAGAAAAAAGAAGATTAAGTAGAAGGAGCTGCCTCAGGGAGGCCTTAGCGATAGATTTTTTCTTAACTTTTGCTTCTTGTTTTTACCATAACCGAAATCAAAAACTGAATATATGAAAGCGATTCGCGCCATCCTGGTGGCCATCATGGTAGCCCTGGTTCTACCGCTCCCAGCCAAAGAGGGTATGTGGTTACCCATCCTCCTGGGCTCTCTCAATGAGGGAGACATGCAGTCTATGGGGCTGAAGCTCTCAGCCGAGGATATCTACAGCGTCAACCAATCCAGTCTGAAGGATGCTATCGTCAATTTTGGCGGCTGTACTGCCGAATTAATCTCCTCGGATGGCTTACTCCTTACTAACCACCACTGTGGGCTGAGCTGGATTCAGAAGCAGTCTTCCGTCGAAAATAACTATCTCGACGATGGCTTTTGGGCGCAGAACTATGGACAGGAACTGCAAAACAATGGCCTGAGGGTGACATTTCTGGTGCGGATGGAAGATGTTACGGAAAAAATCCTCGGCGGATTGGCCGCGGACATGAGCGAAGAAGCGCGCACCGCAGAAATCGCCAAACGCATCGAAGCGGTCAGCAAGGCTGCTACCGAAGGCACTTCTTACGAGGCTCAGATCAGGCCTTTTTACTACGGAAACGAATATTATATGCTGGTAACCGAGGTGTTCACGGATGTGCGCCTTGTCGGAGCGCCTCCTTCCTCAGTAGGAAAATACGGCGGCGACACCGACAACTGGTTGTGGCCACGCCATACCGGGGACTTCTCCCTCTTCCGGATTTACACCGCGCCTGATGGTAGCCCGGCTGACTATGCGGAGGAGAATGTACCCATGAAGCCTAAGAAATTCTTTCCCATTTCCCTGAAAGGGGTAAACGTGGGAGACTTTACCATGGTCTACGGTTATCCTGGGCGTACCCAGGAATACCTGACTTCTTACGCAGTGGAGATGATCATGGAAGTACAGGACCCTTTGAGAATTGGCTTACGGGACAAAAGACTGGCCGTCATGGCGGAGGAAATGGACAAAAGTGAAAAAGTGAAAATCCAGTATTTCTCTAAGCAGAGCCGGGTGAGTAATGGCTATAAAAAATGGAAAGGAGAAATCAGGGGCCTCAAGCGAGCTGATGCGATCGCGAAAAAGCGTGCCTTTGAAGCGGAGTTCCAAAAACGCGTGGATGCCAAGCCGGAATGGAAAGCGGCTTATGGGAGTTTATTGACAGATTTTAAAGCAGCCTATGAAGAATTGTTGCCTTCCCTTTTTGCCAATGAATACTTCTACGAAGGCGGCTACTCTATCGAAGTAGTCCGAGCGGCCCGTCGCGCCTATGATGCGGTGATTGGCTATGAAGAGGCCACGGATGAGGAAGCCAAAGCCCAGGTAGTAGCGGATTTCAAAGATTGGGGAGAGCGGTATTTTAAAGATTATCACGCGCCCATCGACCGGAAAATCACGGAGGCTATCCTCAGAAGCTATGAGCAGGACATGAAACCGGAGCAGCGTCCGGAAATCCTACAGGTCATCGCTAAAGAAATCCCTGGCGGAGCCGGGAAGTTTGCGGATTATATTTTCTCGGAGAGTTTGCTGACGGACGAAACCCGCTTCGCCGGACTGATCGAAGACTTTTCGGTAGACAAAATCATGCGGGACCCCTCCATTCAGTTGATGGCCGGACTGGTCAACGACTACCAGACCATCCGCCCGGTTTATCAGGCCCAGCAGGAAAAAATTGACCGCCTGACCCGCACCTATATGAAGGCCCTACGTGAAGTCTTCCCAGAGAAGACTTTCTACCCCGATGCCAACAGCACCTTGCGTCTGACCTATGGTAAAGTACAAGGCATGGAAGCCAAGGATGGGGTGCGTTATAAACACTACACTACCTTACAGGGCGTAGTAGATAAATATGTGAAAGGCGACCGGGAATTTGATTTGCCTGAGCGCATGATTGATCTGCAGGCGGAGGGAGACTATGGTAAGTATGCCCAGGACGGTGAGCTGTGGGTTTGCTTCCTCGCCTCCAACCATACCTCCGGAGGCAACTCTGGCAGCCCCGTAATCAATGGCGAAGGCCAACTGATCGGCCTGAACTTTGACCGGAACTGGGAAGGCACCATGAGCGACATTTATTATGACGTGAATCAGTGCCGGAACATCAGCGTAGATATTCGCTACGTTCTCTGGGTGATCGATAAATACGCCGGAGCTGGCCATCTCCTCAAAAACATGGAGCTGGTGGAATAAGGGTTGAAGAGCCCTTCTACAGGCCAGTCGTTTGTTCCCCCAAGGGCAGACGACTGGCCTTTTTGCATTCCGAAGAGCAGGTGGATTCACCTTCACCTCACCCGCAACACTGGCTTCAAGCCGGTAGAAGACAGGCCGCAGCTGCCAGCTGCGGCTACGGAGGAAATTACTCCTCCTGCATTTTCGCCTTCACCTCCTCATACATCAACTCTACCCAGGCTTCATACATTTCCCCGGAAGGGTGGAGACCGTCCGAAGCGACGTATTCAGGTTTGGCGATGCCCTGCCGGGAGATGGGGGTGATGTTGAAATAAGCGATGCCCCAGCTTTGACAGACACTGTCGGCAAAGGCATTGTAGCGATTCAGTTCTACGCTGATTTGGTTGGGGTTGCTACTCTGCCCGAAAGGGGTATAGGCGTAATCAGGGATGGAAACGACAAAGACGCGCTGGCTGTCCTGCCCGGTAAAGGCAAGGGCCTGACTAAGGAGCTCCGGGAATTCGGTTTCGTACAGGCTAAATGGCTTGCGCTGGTACTGGTTGTTGACACCGATCAGCAGGGAGACCAGGGAATAGAGGCTGTCAAAATCGCTCGTATTGGCGATGGCGCTTTTGAGGTTGGAGGTGGTCCAGCCGGTGGTGGCCAGGAAGCGCACCGCTTCTAATTCAATGCTATCAGCCCGCAAGCGCTGGTCCAACTGATTGGGCCAGCGATCGGCTTCAGCCACGGACTGCCCAATGGTGTAAGAATCTCCCAGGGCCAGAAACTGCCCCATTGGGGCGGGGGTTTCGACAGTGGGAATTTCCGGTGGTGCTGGCGTCGGCTCGGGACTGACGGCGTTACAACTAAACAGCAGTCCCATCAACAGCAGGTAAACCCAGGAGGAATGAAAAGCCCTATCCATATGTCTTTTGGTTTTCTAACATCTACGAGGAGAGGATGGTTTTCGGATGAAAGGCTTTTTGTCTGCCTGCCCATAACCTCAAGCCGTAGCTTTGCGTATAGTGGGTATCCCCTTCGCGCCATTTTATACCTTAATGGCAGAAATTACGTACGACGATTATCAATCCCTGCTGTACCCCGTAGCGATGAACCTTTTGGGAAATCCCGACGACGCAGAGGACCTTGTCCAGGAGACCATGCTTAAATGGCTCTCGATGGACCGCCCCGACATTGAAAATGTCAAGGGTTACCTGGTTCGGACTTTGATCAACAAAGGACTGAACTTTATCCGCGACCGGAAAAGAGAAAGCAAGCAAGAAGTTGAAGTAGCGCCTGAGCTGCTCAAAGATCATTTACCTGCCTGGATTGAAAACAGCCACATTCTTTCTCTGGGTTTCCTGGCTTTATTGGAAAAACTGTCTCCTACCGAGCGGGCCGTCTTCCTGCTGAAGGAAGTATTTGGCTATTCACACCGGGAGATCGCGGCCTTGCTGGATATTTCGGAAGAAAACTGTCGGCAGATTCTGGTGCGTGCCAAGCGACACCTCAAGAATGACCGCCAGCGCTTCACGGTAGATCCTGAGCAGCACCTGCACCTTTATCGGACCTTTGTCCGGGTGATACAGGGCGACGACTTCCACAAGTTTTTGGAAATCCTTCGGGAAGACATCGACCTGGATATCGCTCGTCCAGCGGCTGCCCTGAACGGGAAAGCTGCAGTGGGCGATTACCTGAAAGAGCTGCTGGGACAAGGCATGAACTTTGGCCTGGTGTGGCTGCGCGGCATGCCCGCGATTGTGGGATACCTCCTCGGTAAGCCTGCCCTGGTCATTGAGCTGATCGGCAAGGCTGACCGCATCGAGCGCCTCCGGCTTCAGAAACTTTCTCCTGCTACCCAACCCATCACCGCCTGAGTGCCTGTAGGACTGGCACATGTTTAAGAATTTTACGCAAGCCCGCTGGACTTCCAGTGGGCTTTTTTTTTTGCCGGCCAATGTCATCTGGGAATGGTTTCCGATCTTAGGGAGGGGAACATATCCGGGATCTCCGGGATTGCATCTTGGCCATGGCGACTCCCGAAGAAATCCATGTCAGGAACTCGGAGACCCCGGATAAGCCTTTTCGCTGGCGCTCAAAGTCTTTCCGGGGTGACATCATTGGTTGATGTGCAGATCGGATGAGGATACCTTTTCGACTGCCTCCCCGCTTACCTGCATATGTCATCCCGGAATGGTCTCCGACCGTAGGGAGGGGAACATATCCGGGATCTCCGAGATTGCATCTTGGCCATGGCGACTCACGAAGAAATCCATGTCAGGAACTTGGAGACCCCGGATAAGCCTTTTCGCTGGGGCTCAAAGTCTTTCCGGGGTGACAAAAAAATAACACATACACATTCTGTGTCACCCCGGAAAGCTGCTGAGGGACGAAGCAGTTTATCCCGGGTCTCCGAGGTACTGAATCATGGAGACCCTCGACGATCAGGATGTCGGGATCCATGACCCGGATAGCCTCCCTCACGATGTTCGGGATGCTTCTGGGGTGACATCCTTGGTTGATGTGCAGATCGGATGAGCCGACGAGCTTCTTCGTCCCAGGCTAATATTTTTCTGCACGTGTGTCACACCTTTCCCCTTTCCCGGGTTATAGAGAAAAAAACATGGAAATGTCGCACCCACATACCAACTCCGACGGAAAAGACCTTGCCCAATTACTCAAGTTTCATCGCTTCGATGATAAATTCTTACAAACTCGTAAGGTTTTCTTGTGGGGCATGGTCAATGATCATTCGGCCCGCCACGTCATAGACCGGCTGCTATACCTGGACGCAGAGGCTCCAGGCGAGGAAATCAGCCTCTTTATCAATAGTCCTGGCGGCTATGTAACGGCTGGCATGGCCATTCTGGATACCATGAATCTGGTAAGCTCCCCGGTGGCTACCTACACCATGGGACACGCGGCCTCTATGGGCTCAATCATTCTCTCGGCAGGAGAAAAAGGCCGGAGATTTGTCACCCCTTATGCGGAGGTGATGATTCACCAGCCGAGCGGCGGGGCGCAGGGAACCGCCTCAGACATTGAAATTAGTACCGAACATATATTGAGAACGAGACAGATCGGGGCCCAG
This sequence comes from Bacteroidota bacterium, assembly GCA_038527215.1. Classification (GTDB taxonomy): domain Bacteria; phylum Bacteroidota; class Bacteroidia; order J057; family J057; genus JAWPMV01. The sequence goes on along the minus strand of JBCBGC010000050.1, from coordinate 42,078 downwards.
ATCCTGGCGGACAATTGTGGACATCCGGTGGAGAAAATCCTCAAGGATTTTAACCGGGATTACTGGATGAATGCGGAAGAATCTGTGGCTTACGGCATCGTGGATGGAGTGGTTTCTTCCCTTTCCTGAAGCTGACGTAGGGAGACCACCAGGTTGATGACCCGACTGTAATTGGCCAGTCCCTCTTCAATCCCCTGGGATTTGAGGTGCTGGTCATATATTTTTTTGTACAAACTTGGGAATAAGCCCGGATAGCGATCCAGGGTTTGGCGAAGCAGGCTAAGGTCTGCTTTTATGCTTTTGTCCATCCCTTCCCAAATCAGTTCAAAATCCTCCGGGAAAAAGTATTGATAAGTAGCGGCTATGTACCTCCAATAGCTAAACGCGCCTGCATAGCGCATCACCGGATCTTCTGATGCCTGCGTAGCCAGATAGGCCCAAAAATTACAGCTGCTTTCCTCGGCAAAACCATAAGCATGCGCCATTTCGTGGGTGAGGGTAAAAGGTTGACTGACGGGCGGCAGGGCACCATCCACATGTCCTTCTCCCACAAAGGGGATATAGATGCCCAGGGCGCCCAGCTGCATCAGGGTTCCGGCGGGGAAAATCCTGCGGGCCCGGGCCCTCCCAGGAGTGGGATATCCCCAGCTTTTCAACTGATGGGTGAGCAGCTCGCGAATCAGGCCCTCCATTTCCTCTGGTAAATCGTCCTGAGACAAAGGAATACTGTCTTCCGGGGCTCGATTTAAGGCTCGACTCTGGGTGATCAGTTGATCGGTGGCGCGTAGAAATTCAATTTGTACCAAAGCACTGTCCAATTGAACAGAGGGCAATTGTAGCCGCGTTTCCAGACTTTGCCGCTGATAATTAAAGCCCCAGACCAGGTGGAAGAAAAAAATGATGCCCCCAAGGAAGGCCAAAAAGCTTAGAGCCCTTCCCATCCAACGATGCCGGAAAGATTGGTTTTTTCGCCCTTTGATACTTTTCCTTATTTCCCATATCATCCAGCCCAACAGCAACGGTGCCGCCAGATAAAGGGGGGCAAAGGGCAGCAGCCCAAACGAATAGTCCCAAAGGTATCGCAGCAGAGAGAAAAACCCCCTGCTATAGACCACTTCCGTAAAAAATGGATTCAGGCTAAACAGCATTTTTACAAGCAGGGTCAGCAGGCCCAGCCCCACCCATGTCAAGCGTCTGTCTAATTTGATCGATAAGGAAGAAGGAGTTTTCTCAGCCATGTCTGCTTCTTAAGGTCTGAATTATACCAGACTTTTTTTCATGCAAACAGCAGATGACGGACAAATATCTTTGAACTCATTGGTGGCTTGAATCGCAGCAGGTACTGCATTCCTGGCCGTGGTCTGAAATCCCATGCGGGAGAAGAAAGGTGCTGCCGTGGTGGTCAATAGATACAATTCCTCCAGGCCATGTTCCCGGGCTGTTTGAAGCAAGGCGGACACCCATTTACGGCCCATTCCCAGGCCTTGTAGCCCAGGCTGGACCACGATGCTTCGAAGTAAGCCATGCGGACCATATCGCTCCCAGCCGCCCAGCGCGATCAAGTCATTTTCTTTTTCCCAGAGGAAAAAACTGATGTGAGGACCCAGGTCCTCCGTAGGTAAATCTGCAGCCGAAAGCATGGCTGCGATGCGGAGTTGGTCCTGGTTTTTGGCTGCTTTGATAGGTACGGCCGTTTTCATATTAGGAATTTCCACATTCTTCGGGATATTTCCGAGTGCTGAGGAAATTGAGCAAAAAAAAAGAGCACCAGCGGTAACTGGTGCCCGTGAGGAAAAACGCTACGCTGCAATTAATTCTTTGCTACGGTAAAACCGCCACCACTTTTTCCTGGCTTTGTCCCTGATCCTCTCCCTGATAGGATTGAATCTGGTAAAGCCCGAGCGCGAGCGTAATTCCAAAAGTGCCAAAAAAGAAAAAAGCGGCTACTTTCTGCTTCATACGGTAATCAAAAATATGTGAGACAAGAACAAGAGCTTTAGTTGAAACACATGACAATGATAGGCTCATGGAGGGTGTTTTAATAATTGTTTATTACGAGTTTATAACATATTTAATTTTTGGTTATAACGACTTTTCGTTTCATCTGCTGTTTTGATCTTCTGCCTTTCAACTTTATCTTTCCTAAGCTGTCACTTGGTCAAAGACTTTCCTTCTAAAATCGAAACCTCCATTTATTATGGCCATCCGTGTAGGGCGTTGGGACTGTACTGTATGCGGCACCAAGGGAAACCTGGGACCAGAAACCCGTTGTCGAAACTGTGGAGCCTCTCGTCCCCCGAATGTCAAATTCTACCTGCCTGATGAGGCGGAAGTCGTGCAGGATGAAGCCAGGCTTAGAGAAGCCCGGGCAGGCGTAGACTGGATCTGTGGGCACTGTCAATCTCAGAATAAAGCCGCTGACACGGTCTGCTTTTCCTGTGCAAATCCCCGGGATGAACTCAGTCAGGATGTAGACTTACAAGAGCGTACCTATGGCCTGGACGAAGTGCCGACTGAGAGTTTTGAACGGGAGCGTACCGTACACCCGCTGGAGCGTCCCAGGCGACAGCATAATAAACCACCCTCCCTTTTTTCTTATGTACTGGTAGCGGTAGGCTTGCTGCTGGCGGCCATGTGGTTCCTGCGTACTTTTCCGCAGGAAATCGATGTGGTAGTCGAAGATTTTGAGTGGAAACGGCAATGGCAATTGCTTCATTATGAGGCCGTTCAACATGAGGACTGGTCGACTCCCTCTGGTGCATTTGAGGTGAGTTCCTTTCAGGCCGTACATCACTATGATCAGGTATTAAGGGGCTATGAAAAGCGTCGCCGGGTCCGCCAGGTACCGGTAGGAGAGGAGCGTTATGTCTGCGGTCAGATCGACCGGGGCAATGGGTACTTTGAAGATCGCTATTGTACCCGAACCATTTATGAGAACCGAGAGGAATGGTATGAAGAACCTGTCTATGATCAGGTCCCTGTCTATCGCACCAAGTATCGCTATAAGCTCATGCAATGGGTGGCTAGCAAGGAAAATCTCCTGCAGACGGCTGCCAAAGACCATCAGGCCAGATGGCCGGAGGATGCCCGATTATCAGGTCAGAAGGACTGGAAGGGCGGGGAAAAAAAGCAGTGGCTATATGTCTGGGTGAGGGAAGCTGACGGGGATTTGCATCAAGAAGAAGTGGATGAGGCTTTTTGGCAAAATTTGACCCAAGGCCAGACGATTACCGCCAAAAGGTCGTACCTTTTTGATATATGGTACGGCTTGGTTAAATGAGGAAGCCAGCCTTTAATTTATTCCTTCAACCCCTTCTCCTTACATGAATATTGAATACGTCAGAGAATATTGTCTGAAAAAAAATGGTGTGACCGAGGGACTTCCCTTTGGAGAAGATACCCTGGTGTTCAAGGTCATGGGAAAAATGTTTGCCCTGTGTAACCTGGTGCAGGCGGATAGCCTCAACTTAAAATGCGATCCGGAATACGCCGAAGAACTTCGGATGCAGTATCCGGGAGAAGTTCGTCCGGGCTTTCACATGAATAAAAAGCATTGGAACACCGTCTCCATGATCGACACTTTGTCTGACCGGCTGATTTTAGAACTGATTGACCATTCTTACGAGCTGGTGGTGGCCAAGCTCAAAAAGGCAGACCGGGAGGCTTTGGCTGAACTTGAAAGCGAGTCTTAGGAAGGCTGATGCCGGTGAATCGCCAGATCCAGGTTTTCCTTGGTAAAATGATCAGAAATAGTGGACAGGGCTTTAGGCGACTGATCCATACCGAGGGTGTATCTCCCCATTTTTGCTGCCTGCACCAAAAAGCTCCCCGATCCGGCAAAGATATCCATGACCAGGCTTTCCGGTAAGGAAGATTGCAGAATGAGTCGCTGCAGCATGCGGTGGTTTTTCTCAGTAGGGTAGGAAACGTAGGATAATCCTCTGTCTTTAAATTCCCATACATCCTGGATTTTTTTCCCTTTGTGGTTTCGGGCAAAAACCTTCTTCCTCGGATTCCCAGAATTCGACCACTCGATCATGCCTTTTTTATCCAGTTCATCCAGCACCTTTCTGCTGTAGCGCCAGTGCCGACCCGGAGGTGGTTTCAAGCCCTTCCAGATTTTTCCGGTATCGCCATCCTTGGTTTCACCAGGGGCGTGTAAAGGATGCGTGGTATAAGGGCCTTCTTTTTTGTCGAGGCGAGGAAAAAGACGCTTTACTTCTTCGCCTTTCAGCGCCTCTTTCTGAGGCCGCCAGATATGTTGATCCCGCTCTTTGGCATAAAAGAGGATCATATCCGAAAAGTTTCCATAGGCTTTGCGCCGGAAGTTTTTGGGATTACACTTGATGCGGCTGATATCATTGAGGAAATTTTGCTGACCAAAGACCTCATCCATCAGAATTTTGAGATAATGCCCCGCCTTCTTATCGATGTGTAGGTAAATGCTGCCTTTGGGAGAGAGGAATTCGCGGAGGAATAATAAACGCTGGCGGATAAATTCCAGGAAAGTAGCATCTAAGACCGGATCGGTATAAGCTACGGCTTCATTCGGTCGGGAAAAATCCTGGCCTGTGCCAAAAGGCGGGTCAATATAAATGAGGTCTACGCTCCCTTTGTAGCGGGGCAATAGGTGCGCCATGCCTTGGAGATTGTCGCCAAAGCAAAACAAATGAGACGGATTTTCCTGGGGCATTTCCGGGGTCCAGGAACCCCTGGCGGGGGTGGTGAGCACTTTGCGTACAGGTACCTTGCCTGAATAACTCAGTTGATAGTCGAAAGCATCCTTCATAGATACCTTAATTTACAGCTTTTTGCCATTATCCTCCTTAGGCTTTTCAGCGAGGTAATGCGCTAAAAAAGTGTCCTTCAGATCGGCTTCCACGTCTACGTCAGATAGAGGAGGCAGCAAGTGGCGACTTTTGCCCGCATCGTCGATGTCTTTGAGGGCTTCAATGAGAACCTGATCGGTGCTCCAGATTTTATCCCGAAAGACGGGCGTGAAAAGCTTTTTCATGCCCAGGAGGTAATAGCCCCCGTCGAGGGCTGGTCCCAGGACCATATCCGAGGCGTCCAGCGCCTGAAAGGCCTCTTCCAGTCTGCTAGTGCTAAGGGTAGCACAATCACTTCCGATGATGCAGATGCGCTCGTATCCCTGGGCGAATCCCCAGCTAAAAGCCTGTTCCATCCGGGCACCTAAGTCCTCTCCTTGCTGAAGAAAGCGCGGGAAGCCAGCTGCTGCCCAAAGATCCTGTTCAGGGATGCGATTCCCGTAAAAAACGGCTTTATCGGCGTGGAGCTGTTGGGCTTGTTCACAGGTATGAGCCAGCAGGTCCCGATAGACAGCCAGGGCAATGTCGTGCCCAAGGGTGGCGGCCAAGCGAGTTTTGGATTTACCGGGTTCCGGATCTTTAACAAAAATGAGGAGTAAATGATTGGACATAAAATAGCTTATGAGGCGGCGAAGATGATCCTACCAGCCCTGGCAGGAATCATCCTCATCACCGTACAAATTTACAGCTTGTCCTTCACCGAGCAACTAGTAAGCTTATTACGGGCCCTTCGGGCTTTTCTTTGGTCCGAATTTTCAGCTGATAAAAGGCCTCCCGGCTTTCCTCCTGCGGGGGAGGAAGTAGCGGTAGAGGAACAAAAAATGAGAGCGTATCTGGCATCAGATACGCCCTCCAACTTATAGCTTTTTTACTAAGCTGAGTCAGCCTATTGCAGCTTCTCTAACTGAGCCTGGATGCGCGCATTTTGGGGCGCGATTTCCGCCGCTTTTTCTACATCTTTTTTGGCCTGCTCTTTTTTCCCCAGTTTTACATAGACGTCAGCCCTGCTCATGTACAGGAGCGCATCGTGAGGATTCTGGGTCAGGAGGATATCCAAATCTTCCAGGGCCTGATTATATTTTCCCTGCGCCAGAAAAAGGTTGATCCGTTCCCGGTAGGCACTGGCATACCCTGGATTTACCTCAATGGCTTTGCTAAAGTCCGCCAGCGCTTCTGCACTTTTTCTCAAGTCTTTTCTCAAAATCCCGCGAAAGAAATAACCAGAGGCGTCGTCCGGATTCAGCATGATGGCTCGCTCAAAGTCTTCAATGGCTTTGTCATTTCGCTTGACATACTGATAGGCTTTGCCGCGATACAGGTAGGCTTGCGCGTCCTGGCTGTTCAGCGCCACCAACTGCGTATAGTCGTCGATGGCATGATAATATTTCTTTTGCCGCTCATAGATATAGGCCCGGTGCCGGTAAAGGTCTGCCCGGCTGCTATTCTGGGAGATGGCACTGTTATAATCTTCTACCGCTTGATCTAATTTCCCCACTCTCTCATACACTTTGGCTCGATTGGCGAAACTCAGCATATGATTGGGGTCAGAAAGAATCGCCTTGGTAAAAGCCTCAATGGCTTTGGGATATTGGTTATTGCGGGCATACTGTAAGCCAGCCCGGTGCCATTCTTCTGCATTTTGGGGGAGCTTGCTTTCCTCTTCGGCTCCTCTGGAAGCAATGCCCTCCAGGCCAGGAGTGGTGGGATTGGCCATGCCGGGAGGAAGTTCACCCGGTTCGCGAATGTAAGGAAGCTCGCTATTCACTACCTGCTCATCCATGTCCAGATATTGATCTTGGTCCAATTCCCCTTCCAGCAATATTTTCCGGTTATAGTGCGCTTTCATATGATGCGGGTTGAGCCGGAGCGCCTCCAGGTAATCGGCCAGGGCCTGATCATTTTGGCGGAGGCGGTGATAGATCACGCCACGGTTGTGAAAAGCATTGGCATCATTAGGATTGATGCGGATCGCATCATTGTATGACCGGATGACTTCATCCACCATGCCGAGGCCCTGATAGCACTTGGCGAGCATATGATAGATGGTGCTGTTTTCACGGGTTTCCAACAGCGGGATTTGATTCAGATAAGAGAGGGCCGCCTGGTAATCTTCTCCTTTGAGATGAACGATGGAAAGCAGCCAGTAGACGATATCTTCTACCTGTCCCACCATTTTCCCTTCCTGCAACTCATAAATATCGCTAAAGGCCCTGCCGCCCAGATCTTCCAGGCGATTGGTCTCATACTCTGCGGCTCTGGCCAGAGAAATGTAGCGGGCATGGATACGATTGGAATCCTTACGGGCCAGGGGATAATTACCCCATACCACCAGATTCGCGCCGTACACTTCTCCAATACGCTGGGCTTCTTCGCTGCTTTGTGGGCAGGCGCCTTCATCGAGGAAGGCTACCCGGATGCCCATTTCTTCACTTTCTTTGAGCATGTTCAAGCGGTCCCTAACACTGGTTTCATCGTAAGCTTCTTCAGCAATACAATTGGGATAGGGACGGAAAGGTAACAGCAGAACATTAAAGGTATGAGGAGAATCAAAGGCAGTAAGGTAGCCACCGCTTTTGACGTCCGGCTTGCGATTGACGGAATTCATGTTCACGTAGAAGCCAGCCAGGGTAATCAAAGCGGCTACCCCCACAAACATGCCCGCAATCATTTTCCAGTTCATCCGATTGCGGGAAGGCGTAGGTGGTGTCTGAGGTTCTACTTCCGGCTCTGCATAGGAGGCCGTATAAGGCTGAGCCTCCGGTTCTGCCGTAGGTTCAGGCGTTGGAATCTCTTCTTTCGGTGCAGGCGGTGTTTCGGGAATCTCCTCTACTACTTCCGGAATGATGGTTTCTACTACGGGAAGGGTGGGCTCAGGCGCCGGGGATACCACAATAGGTTCCTTTTCCTGAATAGGTTCTTTTTCCTGCTCTTCCTGTACGGGAACGGGCGTGACCTCTTCCACCGCAGGTTCCTGAGGCTTGGATTCCGTTTTATATTTGGCCTGAATTTCCTGCTTCTCTCTTTCGCGAACCTGCTGCCAGTTTCTCACCAAAGTTCCTGGTCCCAGTTCTCGGCTTTGAATAAGCTTCTGGGTGATCAGGGAAGGTTCCGGCGAATCTTCCTTAGCCGGAAGGATGATTTTTTCCGCCGGTTCTTTGGCCTCTACAGGCACAGGTACAGCCGGGCTTTCAACCAGCAGTTCTGGCACTGGTTCTTTGGACTCCTCAACTGCTTTTTCTACTTGTGGTACTGGTTTGGAATTTTCTTCCGGACCAGCTTTTTCTTCCTTCTTAGCGACTACGGGAATCGGCTCCTTCTTTTCTTCTGATTTCTCAGCGACGGGCGCTGGTAAAGGGATCTCTGCGGGTGCCTCCGGTTTCTTTTCTACCGGGGCCTTAGAGATTTCTTTTTCCTTGGCTGGAGGCTTTTTTTCCGGGGCCACTTCTGCTCCCACTTTTTCCCCCATGTTGCTTTCAACCGGGGTTGAGGGAGGCAGGATGGCCGGCTCAGGCGCGGAGGTTTCCTTTGGTGCAAGCGCGATTGGGGCAGGACCATGCATCAGTACATGGCTAAGGCCTGCCACTTTGGAAGAATGAAAATATAGGCCTGATTGGAAGGCTTGTTCTTCGAGTTTGGCTTTTACCTCCCAGTATTCATAAGGATCATTGGGAATCTCGAAGGAAGTATGCTCGGTTTTTGCTACTTGATTGGCCTGGTCAAAGGCTTTCTGCAAGGGCTCACCGCTGGACCAAAGCGCATAAAAATGCTTTCGGAAAGCCTGCGCCTCGGGCTGGTCAGAGGAGCCGGTAATGGCCATGACCGCAGGGGCACCCGCAAAAATAAATCGTTCCACCAAATCCAGGTCCGCTCCTCCATCCAGAAAAACCAAGGAAAGCGCTGGCAGGTGATCAAAAAACATCTGATCCCAATCGGCAGGATTTCGCTTGCCAGCCGGGGCATTTAGAAACCATTCTCCTTCTCCGGCAGGGTCCAGGTGAAGGTGAAGTACTTCTAAGCCTTCCAAAGGATGGCTTTCGTTGCAGAGTTCATGTAAAAAAGGAGCTCCATCACTGCCGGCTTTAAGGAGGCGGGAGAGAGGAGGATTAAGGGAGGTGTGGAGCAATTGATTTAGCTCTTCAGCCCTTTTCTTCAAAGACTGAGTCCCTTTTTTCTTTCTGGATTTGTTGGCGTGAGCAAGGAAAATCAGAGGAACGCTCTTTTTGTCCATCGTAGAAGCCAGATTTGACCAGGGTTGATCTTAGGGAAAGCAGGAAATAAGCTGTTATAAAAAGCTCAATACTCGTGCCAGAACGGGCTTTTTGCCAAAGGAATCTCCATGGTTCGGATATTGCGATTGTAAGTTAGCTTATTTTAAGTATTTGATTTTCAGTAATTTATGAGTCTCGGGAATTAGGTAAATCGAAGAGAAAGAAATTTGGTTTGCATTTTGCGAATAAGCATTCTCTGTAATGTTTTGGACGAAAAATGTGTGTTTTTGTAGGCTGGAATGTGAAGGCTTAAATCTGACCAAAGGCGATGTACTTGCAGCTCCTGTCAGATTCTTCTAACTTCAATCCGCCGAAAAACCAATCTCAATTTTTCCGCTATATGCAAGAGCCGTTAAGGCGCAGACAGCGTAATGGGCGAACCTTAGCTTTGCAAATCCTCCTTTTTGGGTTAAGCTTTCTGACCATGCTGCTGGCTGGGGCTGAATTATACAGCGGCCGCTACTGGCTGAGCTGGGGGATAGAGGACTTTCCTGAAGCGTACAAACTCCGGCTATCCGAAATCTGGTTAGGATTGCCTTATGCGGTGTCCTTCATGACCTTTCTGGCCTTTCATGAGTTTGGGCATTATTTCACGGCAGTCTATCACAAGGTGAAAAGCTCCCTTCCCTATTTTATTCCAGTTTTTATTCCCATTCCTGGCTTATTCAACATTGGTTCCTTCGGGGCAGTGATCCGCCTCAGGCAGGTTCCAGATAGTACCCGGAAGTTTTATGACATCGGCATTGCGGGGCCTTTGGCAGGCTTCGTGGTTTCGATCTTTCTGCTGGTCTATGGCTTTACACACTTACCAGAGAAAGAAGCCTTCATTTTGGAAAAAGAGCCGGTGTATGTAGAGGTCTTTGGGGAGGTGCCGGAGCCAGAAGAGTTGATTGCCTTTATAGAAAAAGAAAATGCCGGATCTCCGGAAGGGGAGGGGCAGGCCCTGGCTTTTTATGCTGGCAGCAGTCTCTTATATGAATGGTTGAAAAACTGGTTGCCGGAAGACCCGACGCAGATTCCCTCGCAGTTTGATGTGATTCGCTATCCGTATTTATTTGTGGGCTACCTTACCTTATTTTTTACGGCTTTGAATTTACTGCCGATGGGCCAGTTAGACGGAGGGCATGTGATGTATGGCATGTTCGGTCGAAAAGTAGCCGGGAGGATTGCGCGTGGAGCCGTTTTTGTCCTGCTCTATCTGGGCGGGACTGGCTTTATGAATTTTCGCAACAGTGGCTGGACAGAATGGGTCATGGTGAGTTTCTACGGCCTGTTTGTCTGGTGGGTATTGATCAAAATGCTGGGACGTCCCCTCTGGAAGGAGGCTTTTCTATCTGCTTTAATCATTCTATCCACCCAGGTTATGCTGAGTTGGAATTTCCCGGAGCTTCAACCCAATGCTATCTGGCTGGTCTACACCTGGATGGTGATGCGCTTCGTCGGCCTGGATCATCCGCGGGCCTGGATAGAGCATCGGGTGAGTCCGGGACGAAAAGTCCTGGGCTGGCTGGCCATTCTTATCTTCATCCTCTGCTTTACCCCTACCCCGCTGGGGGTGGTTGGCTAATCAGGCCTTCCGTAGAATTGCCTAACTTATAGCTTCGCCATTTTTAATACCTGGGTATGAGCGGACCTTTATCATCAGACCAGAACCAACAGATCAAGGAAAAAATCCTGCTGAAGATCAGCGAGGTGAAAGAGCATATTGACGAGCTGAAAGAGCTCACCAAACCCATTGCCCCCGATAACGCCATCGGGCGAGTCAGTCGCATGGATGCGATCAATAATCGTTCGGTAAATGAAGCGGCATTAAGGTCTGCCAAAGCCCGTCTGCAAAAATTGGAGAAGGCCCTGGACAAATCGGAACAGTCCGAATTGGGATTATGTGTCAGCTGTGGAGAGCCCATCCGGTTTGAAAGATTGCTCTTCATGCCGGAGAGTACTCAATGCATCAGCTGTGCCCGGAAAGGACGTTAATCTAAGAGGCCATCTCGTACTCAGCGATCTGCCGCATCGTCTGGAAAATTTTCTCCACGGCTCCTTCTCCGGCTGAAAAAGGCATATGCCAGTAGATCCCTTCTTCCAGGTCAGGATGCTTTAGAAAGGTCCTGAAATGGTCCCGAATATACCCTCTCACTTCATGAAAAGCGGCCTGAATGTCTTTGACCAGTTCCTGCCGGTAATCCATCATGAACATGATGTCTTCAAAATCCACACTGTTCCGAAAATCCATATTACCCCGTTGGATAAAGGCTTCTACCTTGGCCGCGAGATAATATACCGGATGAAAAATGCGGATTTCCTGCCCATCACTTAAGGTATAAGGCTGGGCATGAAACAGCCCCTCTTCGTACCACTTATTGTAGTAGCCGAGAGCTTCCGTTTGTAAGGGAAAGAGGTTCACCTTGATACCCTGTAGGTTCCACTTGGGAAAAGGCGAATCCTCCTGAGGGGTTCGTTCAAAACCTGCCGCTTCCAGTTGAGGGAGAGAGTCCCAGAACTCACCAATCGGCATCGTGGCGAGACAATCAATCTCTTCCGTAGGACGGTTGGAAGGGGCGGCCTGGTCTGTGACATACAGGTCCAGGGTCGCGCTTCCCATAAAGACGATTTTATTGACCAGAGGGCCGAATCCAGCAGCGAGCCGCTGGAGCATGTCCATTTTGCTAGCCTGCATAGACATTTTCCTTGATTCTTTTTTCCAGTTCCTCGATAGCGAGTTTTTGTTCTCTGGCCCGACCCACCCGGATCGCGTCAACCAGAGAAAGCATCTCATATAATTTAGGGTCCGTCCTGATGGCTTTAACTACTGAAGGATATAAAGGGGCGATTGCCTGTCCGCGCATGTTGCCCACCGGGCTGGGCCACACATAGGTTTCATCCCCGCCGATGATCATTTCTGAAAGGGGGCGGGCCGAGTGGGCCGTAGGAATCCCACGGGTCATGGCACCAGGCTGGGCTGGAAAGACATATTTTACCCCGTAGGTCAAAAACTCCATAAAAGATGAGCGGAATACCTTCTTTTTAGAATTATCTACAAGACGAGCAAGATAAGAGCGGTTGAGGGCTTCAGCTACTTCGGACTGGCTCATGTGGAGCCCTTTGGCAATATCTGAATACCGCCAATAGGTGTCGCCCAAAGAGATGATTTTTAATAAAATGACCACGTCTTGTGGTCGCATGCCATTATGTTTCCGCATGAAGGTGACATTTGGAATTCGCAATACGCGAATAAGTTAACCAATTACTTCCGCAAAAACAGATCAAAAATCAGCCCAGTTCAACAAGGGAATCCCCTCGAAAGGTGAATTTTTACGTAAATGGATAATTAAGCCGTAAGTATGGTCAGGATTTCTTCATTATTGGTCAAATTTTCTACGACCTAAAAGAAAATAAATTGACCAACTGCGCAGCTTATTCGAAAAAAACAGCCACATCGTCCAATTTTTTGCGCTTCAACACGGGTACTTGGGCCGGTTCTGGGGGATAGCCCACGGGAATAAGGAGGAAGGGCCTTTCATTGGCGGGGCGGTCCAGGCAGCTGCTCAGGAAGTTCATGGGACTGGGGGTGTGGGTGAGGGCAACCAGGCCCGCGTGATGAATAGCCGTCAGCAACATTCCACTGGCCAGGCCTACGGACTCATTGACATAATAGTTGTTGTGTTTTTGTTCTCCCTCCCATTCATAGATCCGCCGAAAGACAATGATGAGCCAGGGCGCAATCTCCAGAAAGGGTTTGTGCCAGTTGGTGTCGAAAACTTTGAGGTCGTCCAGCCATCGCTCAGACATCCGGCCATGATAATTTCGGTATTCCTCTTTCTCGGCTTCTTCCCGGATGCGCTTTTTCAAGGCGGGATCTCCTACCGCACAAAAGGTCCAGGGTTGCTTATGGGCCCCGGAAGGAGCGGTGGAGGCAGCCATGATCAGCTGTTCGATCACTTCTCTGGGGACGGGTCGATCGGAAAATTCTCTAAGGCTGCGTCGCTGATCCAGCCACTGATGATAGTCGGAAGCCTTTTGGAGCATTTCCTCCGGTTCGTAAGTCTCTTTTGAATATGGAATAAAAGCTTGTTCCTGCATGAAGATTTATTAGCTTTTGAAATGGGAAGGGAAAATGGCAAATTCCCCGTTGGCAAAAAAAGAACCTTTATCCATGAATATAAGTTTAGCTGGAAAAAATGCCCTGGTAGGGGGGAGTACCCAAGGAATCGGAGCAGCCACTGCGCATGAATTAGCGGCTCAGGGAGCCCGGGTGACCCTGCTGGCTCGGAATGAAGAGAGCCTCAAAGCAAAATTGGCCTCCCTGCCTCAGCCCCAAGGTCAGGCACATGACTATCTGTTGGGAGATTTCTCTCAACCAGAGGCGGTAAGCGCCGCCGTGCAGGCCTACCTGAAGGAGCACGAAGCCTTCCATATCCTGATCAATAATACCGGAGGCCCTCCCGGAGGCCCCATTACCCAGGCCACGCCTGAGCAGTTTCTGGCTGCTTATCATATGCACCTGCTCTGCAACCACTTGCTGGCCCAGGCGGTGTTGCCAGGCATGAAAGCAGCTGGCTATGGTCGGATCATCAACATCATTTCTACTTCGGTCAAGATTCCTATTGATGGGCTCGGCGTATCTAATACCACCCGGGGAGCCGTGGCTTCCTGGGCCAAAACCCTTTCCAATGAAGTGGCTGCGGAAGGCATCACGGTCAACAACATTCTACCAGGCATGACGGCTACTCCTCGTCTGGAATACGTGATCAACAATTGGGCTAGCCAGCGGGGGATTAGTGTGGAAGAAATGCAGGAAATCCTGCTAACCAAAATTCCCGCCAGGCGTTTTGCTGATCCGGCAGAAACGGCTGGCGTAGCGGCTTTTCTCGCTTCTCCGGCTGCCAGCTATGTTACCGGGGTGAGCCTACGGGTAGACGGTGGTCGCACCGGAAGCATTTAAGATTTTTACCGAAAAAAGGACGCCTCATGATTTTCCTCCAAAACTACATCGGAGGGGAGCTGCTTCCCCCTTCCCACGGACAATATCTCGACCAAATAGAGCCTGCTACGGGCAAAGTATTCGGGCAGGTCCCGGATAGTGATGCGGCAACTGTCGGTCGGGCCTATGAGGCGGCAGAAGCGGCATTTCCTGCCTGGTCTGGCATGGATATTCAGGCGCGGGCTGCCATTCTGATGCGTATCGCAGATGGGATTGAAGCGCGCATGGATGAGTTTGTCGCGGCAGAATCTCAGGACAATGGCAAGCCGCTAAGTCTGGCCCGCAAGGTGGACATTCCCCGGGCCGTGAGCAATTTTCGCTACTTCGCTCAAGCCATCACGCAGTTCCATTCAGAAACCTTTGACATGGGGCAGCAAGGCTTTAATTATACCTTGAGAAGACCTTTAGGCGTGGCGGGTTTGATTTCACCCTGGAATCTCCCCCTTTATTTGTTTACCTGGAAAGTAGCCCCAGCCATTGCGGCTGGAAATACGGCGGTAGCCAAGCCTTCAGAAGTCACGCCTTACACGGCTTTTTTACTCAGCCAGGTATGCATAGCAGCAGGGCTTCCGCCAGGCGTCCTGAATATCGTACATGGCAAAGGGCCAGAAGTAGGGGAGGCCATCGTGCAACATCCGGGCATAAAAATGCTCTCTTTTACCGGGAGTACGGCAGTAGGCAAAAGAATCGCTTCCATTGCAGCGCCGATGTTCAAGAAGTTATCGCTGGAGATGGGCGGCAAAAATGCCAACCTGATTTTCGCGGACGCAGATTATGAAGCGGCACTGGCGGGGACGGCTCGTTCTGCTTTTGCCAATCAGGGGCAAATCTGCTTGTGCGGTTCGCGCATTCTGGTCCAACGCCCGATTTATGATCGCTTTGTGGCGGACCTCACTGAGCGGGTAAAAGCCATAAAAGTCGGCGATCCTCAGGACCCGGATACCCAGGTGGGGGCCATTGTCTCAAAACCCCAATGGGAGAAAGATCAGCAGTACATTGCGCTGGCCAGGGAAGAAGGAGGGACCATTCTGTGTGGCGGAAACATCCCCGCGCGGATCAATGAGCGTTGCGCAGGCGGATATTTTCTGGAGCCGACCCTGATCGCTGACCTGGATATGCAGTGTCGGGTCAACCAGGAAGAAATTTTTGGTCCAGTGGCGACCATCATGCCTTTTGATACAGAAGAAGAAGGCCTGGCCCTGGCCAATGGTACAGCTTACGGCCTTTCGGCCACGGTGTGGACCAGCCATTTACAGCGGGCTCACCGGGTCTCTGCCGCTCTGGAGGCCGGAATCGTGTGGGTGAACAGCTGGCTCGTGAGGGATTTACGAACGCCTTTTGGTGGGGTAAAACAGTCTGGGGTAGGGCGCGAAGGAGGCATGGAAGCCCTGCGATTTTTTACGGAGCCCAAGAATATTTTTATACAATTGTGAGTTAGAAAAGGGTGCTCGTTTTCTGATCCGGCATATTCCTTGTAAATTTCTGACGAAATAAGCACTCTTTATGAAGCTGCGAACGATTATTGCCCCTCTGCTATTGACGGTTCTGCTCCTGGGACCTTCCTGTGGCTCGATTGATCTCTCCCTGATTAACGAGGTTAAGCGCTTTGAGCCGGAATGGATGAACCTGAGTGAAACGGTTACCTATCTCAAGCGCAACCTTAACCTGACGGAGCGTCGCTATCCTGAAGATTATTCGGATGCCAAGCCGTTTTTGTCCGATGCTTCCGCCAACCGACGTTCCAGCCTTTATGGCCTTTCCAGCAAATACCAAAACCTGATGTCTGAAAGGGATCAGATGCACGCGGATTTCCGGATTCAGCTGGTAGAATTTGACAAGCAGGTTGCGGCCTTCAATGAGTGGGTCAATAAGCTGATGAAAAATAAGTTGGGACAGGAAGAAGCCAGCAGTGCTTTTGTCGAGTATAAGCGCTCCTTTCGGGAATTGAAAAAAGCCATGGAGGATCTTCAGACTGCCCTGATTCTCAACATTGAATCCCACAATGATGTGATGCGCCAGATAGCAGCGGCTATTCCGCTCTATAACAATTACGACATCAATCCGGTATAAAGAATAGGACGGAAAACACCCGTCTATACATTTAGCACAGCAACCCATGAAGCATGTCCTACTTCTCCTAGGCTTATGCCTGTCCCTGGGGTTTTCTCCCCTCATTTTTTCACAAAATACCTTACAAAACGGCCTGGTCGCTCACTTCCCTTTTGACGGGGACATGCAGGACCAAAGCGGGAATGATAACCATGGCACAGCCAAAGGGGCGGGCCTGACCTTTGATCGCTTTGGTTTGAGGGATAGCGCCTGCCAGTTTAACGGGAATGGTGACCATGTTGAAGTAAAAAACCAGCAGAATTTGCAACCTGGCTTTCCCGTAACCATGGCTGCCTGGGTGAACCTGGAAGCTGGTTCTGAATACAATATGGTCTTCAAAAACTGTTTTGAGGAGAACTGGTATCACGGCTTCTGGCTGAATGTCGTGCGGTATAATGTAACTACCGGCTTTGGTGACGGTGGGCCTGTAGGGCCTTCTTCCAGGCGATCCAAGCTAGGCACTACGGTCCTTACGCCGGGCACCTGGTATCATGTGGCTTCTATCATTCGAGGGCCGCGAGATATGGAGTTGTATGTCAACGGGCGAAATGATTGTGGATCCTACAGTGGAACGGGAGGTGATTTGGCGTATAAAAACATCCCTGGCGTCATCGGACGTTCTGATGGTTTTTCTCAACCTGGTCCAAATCATTATTTCCAGGGCAAAATAGACGATGTCCGTTTTTATGATCGGGAACTATCGGAGGAGGAAATCCAGGAGCTGGCAGGATATGAACCATGGGGGATAGACACCCTGGTGATGTGTATAGGAGAGGAAGTGACCCTGACCGCCCGTAATGGGAACACCTATGCCTGGCAAGCCCACCCGGCGCTTAGTTGTCTGGATTGTGCCTCCAATACCATCTCACCCCGGACGAGTTCCGAGTTTGAAGTCATGGTCTTTAATGAATGGGGCTGTGGGGAGCTTCAGCAATTTTATGTAGAGGTAGACAGCCCTTGCTGTCGCTTTATAGACCTGGAACCCATTTGGGTAGAACCAGCGGATTGTAACCTGGCCAATGGAGCAGCAGAAGTGCTGGCCAGTATGGGGAATCCTCCTTTTGCCTACCAATGGAATACCTTGCCTGCCCAAACGGGCCCTCTGGCTGAAAATCTGGCAGCCGGAATATATGAGGTAAGTGTGCGAGATTCTCTCGATTGTCGGGATACCTTACGCATTGAGATCAGGGAGGAAAAAACGGTGGAGGCAGAAATAGGGGTGATTGATTTAAACACGAACAGGCCCTTGCTGTTGAGTCGGGCTACCATTCAGTTTATAGATCAATCTCGAGGCGCGTCTCGGATTTTATGGGACTTTGGGGACGGGACCCAGTCCACCCAACCCAATCCTATCCATCGGTATCAGGAGCCAGGAACTTACCAGGTCTGCCTCACGGCCTGGAATGAAACGGAGGACTGTATCGACAAAGACACCCTTTGGTTAGAAATTCTCTTGCCGGGGCGCATTTTTGTCCCTACAGCTTTTACCCCTAATGAAGACCTGCGCAATGATCGTTTCATGGCGATGGGAGAGGGCGTAGAAAGTTTTGCCCTCTTTATTTTCAATCGGTGGGGGGAAAAGATCAAAACCTTAAACAGCCTGCAGGATAGCTGGGATGGTCGGAGTGAACAAGGTAAACCGGTCCCGGAAGGGGTCTATGTATACCGTTTAGAAGCCGTACTAAATGGAGGCATATTGCTACGAAGAAGTGGGACCATTACCCTCATCCGATAATTCTTTTAGAAAAAAAATTCGCCTTTGGTTACACGTATTCCCCGATTTTGAGCACGATTGAAAATCCTCCTGTGACGCTAAGCAACTATTGTCGTCGGCAACGGTCTATCTAGCGTATAGTCTATTGTCGTAATCAACAAACAAATCGTGCTATGAAGACTTTCGTAAAACCTATATTCGCAGCCTTCGCCCTCGTGGCTTTCTTAGGATTCTCTGAGGCCAACGCCCAGAAGATTAGTGCTACCCTGAACCTGAGTCAATTCCATATTGACGATGTAACGGACGGTACCACCAACATCAACTACACCGGTAGTAGTTCTGCCAGCCTGAACTTCCGGTATTACACCAAGAATAAGTGGGCTTACCGCTTTGGAGGTGGCATTGACAACCTAAGTTATACTGTGGGAGACGGAATTAACACCGATTACTCGGCCCGCCGTCAGGACCTCAAAGGAATCTTCGGTATTGAAAAACACTTTATCATTGCCAACTTCCTGGATATTTATCCTGGCGCTTATGTGCCCATTACCATCACCGGGGATGATATCATCGAACAGAACTATGATAATATCCAAAATGGTGATCTGAGAGCCGGACTGGGTGTTCTCTTAGGAGCCAACTTTAAATTCCTGAAGATCTTCCGTTTCGGAGTAGAATTTGACGCTACCTACGACGACTTTAAAGCCGGCGTATGGGAAGGTGCTCAGAACCTCTCTCTGGTTCCCATCCAAGGGATCAACCACAATACTTCCTTTACCCTCGGCATTGCTTTCTAGTTCGACATAATTTGCCATATTATGAGCCATCCCGAATTTCGGGATGGCTCATTTCTTTAACTGGTTTTTGGGAGGGATATAAAAACGCCTTTTTCCCTTGCTTGTCACCCCGGAAGTTTTTCCGATCGAAGAAAGGTGAACTGTCTGGGTCAAGGACTCCGACAGCTATATCGTCGGAGGTCTCTCGACCTTTCTGTAATCATGGAGACCCCGGATAAGTCTTTTCGCTAGCGCTCAAAGTCTTTCCGGGGTGACATATTTGTGGGTGGTTGAGTCCCCCCAACGCCTTTTGATGAAATCTGGCTAACTCAAAATTCGAGATGACCCATGTTTTTTTGTCCGCTGGGCGACCGCAACCCCACTTAGCGCCCGATTGGCTTAACCTTTTGGTTTTTTTTGCGTTATTCAGGCGCAAGGTATCGATAACTAATCCAATCTGAAGAATGATGAAAGAAGCCATTGCCACATTTGGAGGAGGATGTTTCTGGTGTACAGAAGCGATCTTCCAGCGGGTAGAAGGAGTGCATAAAGTTGTGTCCGGATATGCAGGAGGAAAAGTGAAGAATCCCACCTATCGGGAAATTTGTAGTGGCCTGACCGGCCATGCGGAAGTGATCCAAATTCACTACGATGCCAGCGTCGTGAACTACGAAAGTCTCCTGGAGATTTTCTGGAAAACCCACGATCCTACTACCCTGAATCGTCAGGGCAATGACGTAGGGACGCAGTATCGCTCGGTAGTGTTTTATCATGACGATCAGCAAAAAGAGCTGGCTGAGCATTATAAACAAAAGCTGGATGCGGCAGGCATCTATGCCGATCCTATCGTGACGGAAATCTCTCCTGCACCTACCTTCTATGCAGCGGAAGATTACCATCAGGATTATTTCAATCAGAATGGGAATCAGGGCTATTGCCGGGTGATCATTCAGCCGAAAGTGGAGAAATTTAAGGCCGTCTTTGCGGAGAAAGTCAAGACGAGCGCTTGAAAAAGTTAATCATTTGCGAAAAGGTCCGCCTCAGATACTTCTTGAGGCGGACCTTTTCGCTTTTGCACTTGGAAATGCAAGAAAATAATTCTTTATTAGACCATTCGGTCTAATAATCATACATGCATAAAAAATATCATAAATCAGATATCATTGCGATGGGGCAGGAGTTGATCCGGACTCAGGGGTATCACAATACCGGAATCAATGATATCTTGACAGCTTGCCGTATTCCTAAAGGTTCTTTCTACAATTTCTTTGCCAGTAAAGAAGATTTCGGTCGTCAAGTGCTGGAAGCTTATGGTAATCAGCAATGGAATTACCTGGATGACATCCTTGGAGACACCGCTGATAGCCCGCTCACGCGCCTCCAAAAATACTACCGCATGACCATCGAAGGGAACCAGCGCGAGTCCTTCAAAAATGGCTGCATGCTCAACAATCTTTCCCTGGAAATCGGCGGATTGAACGAAGTCCTGGCCCAGGAAGCGGACGTACAGTTCAACCTGTGGATTCAGCGCATCTCCCAATGCATACAGGAAGGCCAGGACGTGGGGGAAATTCGCAAGGATTATACCGCCTACGAGTTGGCAGAATACCTGCACATGAGTTTCAATGGAGGCTTAGGGCGAAGCAAAATTCAGCGTCATGCCATGGGCACCGAGCGGGTGTTTGACATGACCTTCAAGTTTCTTCAAGGCATGTAGGGCCCTCAATGCTGACATTGAACAAGCGCAGTCTTTGGGCTACCTTTGTAGCCAAAGGCCATTTTTGTGAATCCATCCCAATCATCTTCCACCATCGCATCTCCCCCTCGTGAAGGACCAGGGGTAGGCTGGTTTGTGGCCCTGCTGGGCTTGCTGGGAAGCTTATTTATTCTGGACCTGGCCTGGGGGTCGGTATCCATCCCCTTCAATGAAGTATTGAGCTGGTTGACCGGTCAATCCACCTCCGAGCAAGGATGGGATAATATCCTGACCTATTTGCGCCTGCCCAAAGCCTGTAGTGCGGTGCTGGTGGGAGGAGCCCTGGCCGTAGGCGGCTTGATGATGCAAACCTTGTTTCGCAATCCTCTGGCCGGACCTTCCGTATTAGGCCTGACCGCTGGGGCTAGTTTAGGGGTGGCCCTGGTGATGTTGTCTTCCGGGGCAGCTACCAGTATTTTGGCTATTCAGCAACTAGGCATAGGCGGCAGCAGCCTGATGGTGCTGGCAGCCTCTATGGGAGCTGGCCTGGTGATGGGCCTGATTCTCCTCATGTCCTTTCGCATCAGAGACCATGTGGTGCTGCTCATTTTAGGCATCATGCTGGGCTTTCTAACCACGGCCGTGGTCAGCATCTGGCAATACTTTAGCAGTCCTGAGCAAATTCAGGATTACCTCATCTGGACCTTCGGGAGCCTGGGCGGGCAAAGTCCGGCCCAGTTACAAATCATGGCCCTGGTGATCGGCCTGGCGCTACTCTTAGCTTTTATTCAATCCAAAAGCCTCAACCTACTGCTTCTCGGAGAAGCGTATGCCCGGAGCATGGGCCTCTCCGTCAAACCAGCCCGGGCCTGGATCATCGCGCTGACCAGTTTGCTGGCCGGAACGGTTACCGGATTTTGTGGTCCTATTGGATTTATTGGCATTGCTGTGCCGCACCTGGCGCGGAGTTTATTCCAAACGGCTGACCATCGATATCTTATTCCGCTAAATGTCCTGCTGGGGGCCGTGGTGATGCTGGCCTGTGATCTGATTGCCAGCCTGCCTGGGAGTGCCGTTTCTTTGCCCATTAACGCTGTCACGGCCTTGGTCGGGGCACCAGTGGTGATTTGGGTGATTTTGCGGAGAGGCAATCTGGGCGCCTCTTTTTAATTCGATATCTTTGATCAGATGGAGCAAATCACTTCTATGCTTACTTGTCAGGAGATCACACTCGGCTATGAACGCCAGGAAAAGGCCCTGGTATCCGGGCTGACGCTGGACTTTCAGCCAGGGCATTTGGTCTGTTTGATGGGACCCAATGGCGTAGGGAAATCTACTTTTCTGCGCGTTTTGGGAGGCATGCAATCGCCCTTATCCGGGAACGTATATGTAGGCCAAGAAGGCCTGGAAGCGCTCAGCCCACAGCAGCGGGCCCGTCAGTTAAGCATGGTGTTTACCTCGGCTTTTTCGCCGGGACCGATCAGCGTATATGCCCTGGTGAGCATGGGCCGCTATCCCTATGCGGACTGGTTGGGACGGCTGGCGAAAGAAGATCATGAACATATTCATCAAGCCCTGGTCATGGTAGATATTATGCATTTGGCCGAGCGGAAGGTACAGGAACTCAGCGATGGAGAACGGCAAAAAGTAATGATTGCCAGGGCCCTGGCGCAGGACACGCCCTATTTATTATTGGATGAACCCACGGCTCACCTGGACTTGTCCAACCGGCTGGAGATATTTCGGCAACTGCAGAAGTTGAGTCGGGAGCAAGGGAAGGGCATTATTTTGGCTACCCATCAGTTAGACCAGGCATTGCAGGTAGCCGACCGGATGTGCTTGCTGACCGCAGTGGGTTCTTATCATTGGGGTAGTCCGGAGGATTTGGTGTTGGGCGGACAAGTCGAGGCTACCTTTGGGCAGAAAAAATTACTGTTTGATGCAGACAAGGGGACCTTTGGGTTGGCGCATTCGCCCACGCAGTACATCACCCTGGAAGGCGAAGGATTGAGAGCCACCTGGACTGAGAAGGCCTTGATTCGAAGAGGGCTGGGCGTAAAAGCGCAACAGGCTCTGAAAGTAGTAGTAAAAGAAGCCCCTCCTTATTGGCAGTTGGCGGGACCCACCGGCGAAATAGCCTGCGAAACGGTGGAGCATTTGTTGGAAGAAATCGCCAAACAATACCCTGGCCGTTAATTCATAGTTAGCATGAAAAAAAATCCTTCCCAGCGGATGCAGGGTGTGCAGGATGCCATCATGAATGTGGTAGGAGACTGGATGAAAGCATCCCCTGGAACCTTGTCTTTGGGGCAGGGACTGGCTTATTATGGTCCGCCTCAGGAAGTGGAGGTGGCACTCAAGGCATTTTTTCAAGATTCGACCGGCCATACCTATAAGCCCGGCCATGGCATTCCGGATTTGTTGGCCGCGATTCGGCAAAAATTAGCCTTGGAGAATAGGCTGAGCTTGCAGGAACAAACCGTGGTGGTTACGGCTGGATCCAATATGGCCTTTTCCCACGTGATCTTTGCCATCACCGACCCGGGAGACGAAGTCATCATTCTCAAGCCCTACTATTTCAATCACGAAATGGCCATCACCATCGCGGGAGCTAAGCCAGTATGCGTAGACACGGATGCGCATTATGTACCCATTTTATCCAATATCGAAGCGGCCATTACCCCCCAAACGCGAGCGGTCGTGACCATCTCCCCCAATAACCCAACCGGCATGGTATATCCTGAAGCCTGCCTTCGGGAAATAAATCAATTGTGCCGGGAGCGGGGCCTGTATCATATCCATGATGAAGCCTATGAGCACTTTGTGTATGAAGGGGCGCGGGTTTTTTCCCCAGGATCTATTCAGGATAGCCAGGATTATACCATTTCCCTTTACAGCCTTTCCAAGTCCTATGGCTTTGCCGGTTGGCGGATTGGCTATATGGTGATTCCCCAGGCCTTGACCGTGGCCGTGGAAAAAATCCAGGATACGCAATTGATCTGCCCCACAGTAGCCGCACAGTATGCAGCGATTGGGGCGCTGAAGGCGGGACCTCAGTTTGTGTGCGCCAAACGTGAGCAGATTGAGACCAACCGGAAAATTTTTCTTAAAACCCTTAATCCCCTGGAGGAAAAAGGGCTGAGGATTTCTCCTTCTCAGGGCGCTTTTTATTTATTTTTAGCCCTGCCCACCCATCTTCCCGCTTTACAGATCTGTGAGGAACTGATTCGTACCTATCAGGTGGCGGTGATTCCCGGTGAGACCTTTGGGGTAGGAGAGGAGGGGTGTTACCTGCGGGTAGCTTATGGTGCCCTGAGTGAGGAGCAGGCCATAGAAGGAAGCCAACGCCTGCTCAGAGGGCTGGAAGCTTTGGTCTTTAGCGCTAGTTAGAAGTCTTCCTCTTCTTCTTCTTCAGGCTCGGGATAAGGAACAAAAATGAACTGCCCAATCTTCGGGGTCAGGACAAAAATACAGGCCTTTTCCCGCGGGTCCCCAAAGGTGGATTTGAACTTTTCCAGTTTATCCTTTTTCACAATATCTCTCCGCACAAAATCTTCCAGGATAGAAGCATTGAAAAACCAGTTTACAGAGATGGAATCCCGGTCCAGAATAGGTCGTCCCAGGTCTACCATTTCCTGCGCCGCGATAAAAACGGGATAGTCAGAGATGCCCTCTTCCATGACCCGAATGGCAATCGCTTTGAGGTGTTGATGGATGTGTTCCACATCATTTTGGATGGACTCCAGGATAAGTTGAAGATCTGATTCTTGCATAAAGATTGATCACAGGTTCAGGGGCAAAGTTCCCATTTGACCATGTAAGAACAAAGGAAATAAGTGACAAAAAATGCAGGCAGGGGGAAAGAGAGAAAGGATAGAGGCTCGGTCAAACGCGCAATAAACAGGACGAAAGGAAACAAAATGAGAAGATCCCTCTCAAAATGAGACGGACCTGTAGACATAAAAAAGAGAGACCATGGACACGGGTCCATGGTCTCTCATAATTTTGTGGATTTATACCAGCGCTGCCTGGTATTCAGATGGGCTCTTGCCCGTCCATTTCTTAAAGGTGCGTGAGAAAACGCTGATTTCTGAGAAACCGAGCAGGTAAGCGATCTCCCCCTTGCTGACTTTACGGTCTTGTAAATACGCAATAGCCAGATTTTTCCGCACGGCATTCAGCAACTTTTGGTAGCTGGTGCCTTCCTCTTTCAGCTTCATTTGCAGACTACGGACACTCATAGACAGATGGTCTGCCACCACTTCAATCCCTGGGGATTCGTTTTTCAATTGTCTGATCAACAGACGATTTACTTTAGTGGTGTAGGTGTCCCCATCCAACTGCCTATTTAAATAGGCGTCAGCGTGTTTGTCAAAGAGCTGAAGCAATCTTGGATTGCTAGGTGTAAAGCGTGATTTCATCATTTTTTTATGAATTTGCCAACCATACATAATGCACATAACTGAGCGACAGTGATCCGCATAACAGATCACGACATGGTGATGCCTGGGTCGCCGAACCCCAATCAAAAGCGTTCTTCGTGCGATTACGCCAACCGCTAGGATCGGCTCAACATATCAGTAAAATGAAAACCCCAAATCGATGCGGAAGCCCACATCTTTGATGTCAATTCTGACACTTGTTATGAATCAAACATAGAAGAATTTTGGAATTAAAAAAATCTCAAAACGACTTTTTTCTAATTTTTAGTGAATTTTTTCACTTTTCTTCTTCTCGTCAACTCACGGTAAATCTTACCTTTTTAAAAACCCCAAATACTTCCCATTTTGGAGGCCTTGCTCCAAGGTAGGAAGTGCATACCATGTTATGTGCCAGAAAGAACAAATTCCGTTCCAAGAATCCAGACCATCCGATTCTACGGAAGTTTTAAAATCCGCACTTTTTGTTGTGTTTTGTAAGGGTTTTTGTTAGCAATGTCCAGCGGAGTATGACCATTCCCGCAGAGACCCTAACCGCTGAAACCGGATTTGCTACCAAACTCGCGTATTTGCGGAAATGGGATTTGCATAGGCGGGAAAAACCACAATTTTTGTATTTTTAGCCCACACCTATAGGGATTGAACATTCATGAGCCATCAAAAACCATCCGACTTTGTTAAGCATAAATTTAAAGCGCTTAAGACCTATGCGTCGACGGAATGGTTGGCGGAAAGCAAAAAGAAGTACCGCCAGGTATTTGACCGCAATGAACTCACCTATATATATGCGGAGTTCTCCTTTTTCAATAAACTCTTTGACGAGGAGGATTGGGACACCACGATCCAACTGAAAGCTTTTGCCCTGCAACAAGATCGTCGGAGAAAACCGCAGGAAATCTGTTCGATTGAAGTAAACCGCCGCATTACCAAGAACCAGAACATCGTATACGTACGCGAAGGCTGGGGCATGGAAAAAAGAGGCCTCTTCTGGAAAGAAGGTCATTACTTTTGGGAAGCCTACATAGATGGAGAGAAAATCAGTCAGACGCCTTTCTTTGTATATGAGGTAGGCCTGGTCAGTGGGTCCGAAAATCCCTATTTGGATATCGGCCAGGCGCGCCTGTACGAAGGCAGCAATACCGATGGCAAGCCTCAGAACCGGACCTTCCATACGCACTTTGCGAGCAAGGATACCCGCTTTGTCTGGATTGCTCTGGAATTTACCAATCAATTGGACCGTCCCTGGATGGCCGAAGTGATTTTCAACTTCTATAATGATGCCCGACAATTAAAAGGTAGAACGGTAGAGTTGGTGAAGGTGGAAACGAAAACCAAAACCTTTACCATGACTTCTGGTTGGGGCTCTGATCATAAAGGAACCTGGTTCCCGGATAACTATACCGTGGAAATTGTCTTCATGGACAACCTCATTGGGGTGGTGCCTTTTACAGTAGGCGGGGAATTCATCGAGGGGGAAAGCCAGTTGCTACGCCCCGAGGAAGGCAATACCCAGTTTTTGACCAGCACCGCTCCTCAGGAAGTAGACAAACAAACCCTGGAAGAAGCCCTGGCAGAAATGGATGCCCTGATTGGCCTGGAAGAAGTGAAGGAGCGCATTCGAGAATATGCCCAGTACCTGAACTTCCTCAATATCCGCCGGGACAAAGGCTTTGATGACCAGCAGCCCGCCAACCTGCACGTGGTCTTTACCGGTAATCCGGGAACAGGCAAGACAACGGTGGCCCGGATGCTGGGACATATCTATAAGAAACTTGGTTTGCTGAGTCGGGGTCATACCCATGAGGTAGACCGTTCGGATATTATTGGCGAGTACATCGGACAGACTGCACCGAAAGTAAAAGCGGCGATCGATAAAGCCAGAGGGGGCATTTTGTTCATCGATGAAGCCTATGCCCTTTCCCGGGGAAATGATGATAATAAAGACTACGGGCGGGAAGTGATTGAGTTGCTGGTGAAAGAAATGTCCAGTGGCAAAGGAGACCTGGCCATTGTGGTGGCTGGCTATCCCAAAGAAATGGAGGGATTCCTTCAATCAAACCCCGGGCTGAAGTCGCGTTTTAACATGCGCTTTGACTTTCCGGATTACACCCCACAAGAATTGATTGAAATTGCTCAGATGGGGGCTAAGAAAAACCTGGTGAACTTCACGAAGGAGGCAGAACTCATGCTGAAGCAAAAGCTCACCGAGTCCTATCGCAACCGGGACCGCAGCTTTGGCAATGCCCGCTACGCCCTTTCCTTAATCAATGAAGCAAAAATGAACCTCGGGCTGCGCCTGATGCGCAATACCAAGGTGGAAGACCTCACTGAGGATGAACTCTCTACGGTAGAGGCGGTAGATATAGAAGAAATCTTCGAATCCCGGAGCCAAAAACGGCCCGATATTCCGATAGACGAAGAGTTGCTGCACGAAGCCCTGGACGAACTCAATGAATTGGTAGGGCTGGATAAAGTCAAGCAAGAAGTAAACGAGTTGGTAAAGCTGGTCCGCTTTTACCAGGAGGTGGGTAAAGACGTGCTCAACCGCTTTTCTCTGCACACGGTCTTTGTAGGAAATCCCGGAACGGGAAAAACCACGGTCGCGAGACTGCTGGGAACCATTTACCGGGCCCTGGGGATTCTGGAACGAGGTAACCTGGAGGAAGTAGACCGGGAAAAACTGGTGGCTTCTCATGTAGGCCAAACCGCCGTCAAAACGGCCGCCGCCATTGAAAAAGCGCGCGGAGGGGTACTCTTCATTGATGAGGCCTACTCATTGACGGGAGGGGGAGCCAATGATTTTGGCAGAGAGGCCGTGGAAACCCTGCTAAAACGGATGGAGGACCTGCGGGGAGAACTGATTGTGATCACTGCGGGTTATCCGGATAAAATGAAACACTTTCTGGAAGTCAACCCGGGCTTGCGTTCTCGCTTTGATCGCAAATTAGAGTTTGAAGACTTCTCCGCAGATCAGTTGACGGAGATTGCCCTGATGATTCTGGCGCGGGAAAAAATCATTCCTTCCCAGGATGCGCAGACCCATCTTCATGCTTACTTCTCTTATATGCATGACCGCAAATCCAAATTCTTTGGTAACGCGCGGGCCGTGCGGAAAGTAATTGAAAAGGCCATCAAAAATCAGCACCTGCGCTTGGCCATGGTGCCTTCAGATCAGCGGACCCCCGAAATGCTGGGAGAATTGATAAAGGAAGATGTAATGGATTTTGTCCCTGGCAAGGACGGTCTTTTTGAAGAGGGCGCATCTGGCAAGCTGGGATTCTAGTCCTCCCGCTCAAACATATCTCGCATGCGTCCGGTAATCGGCACGGCGATGCCTTTTTCCAGATCCTTCACTACAAAGGTTACTGAACCATCAATGACAGGTTTGCCAGAGCCTTTCTTGGTCATGCGATGGCCGAGGGTAATACTTTTTTCTCCAATCCGGGTAATAAAGGTTTCTATATCCAATATATCCCCCAGGCCAGCGGCGGAACGGTAGTTGAGGTTCACGTTGACCAGGACGAAGGCCAGCCCGATATCCATGAAAATGCCCGATTCGAAAAAACCCTGAAAATGGTTCCAGCGGGCTTCTTCCAAAAATTCCAGGAATTTGGCATTACTGACCTGACCGTAGAGGTCCAGGGTCCAGCTTCTGACGGTGATTTCGGTATGGGACTTTCTCATTAATCCAGCGTTCGAGATGAGGGCGATTTTGTAGTAGTTCCTGCAAATAAAAATTTTTTTTGTTTAATCATAGGCAGGGCAGGACTACTTTTTACATAAGTGTCCCAATTGATGCTAATTTCCCCTTTTTCTATGATTATTTACCCGGCTTCTGAAACGGGTACTTACTTTAACCAATAGCCACAGTTAGCGCCGATAATGGTTCCCCTAGTCTGCAGGTCGGCTTGATGAACGATTAATTAGGTATCTGAAAAAAGCGTAGGAGGCTGGCGAGGGCTTTAGGTGGATTCGCGCTTATATTTTTTTACTGCTCCTTTTCATCGGTAATAAAAATGGCCATGCTGGCTACCCCTGCTCCACTGGAAATAAGCCCAACGGTAACGGTTTTTTCTTTTGCCCCAAGAACATTTAGCTCATTTTGGTAGGCTTTCGAAAAGTTGCTGAGAAATTCAACCGGACTGGTCTTGAGCAGATTGTTTTGCACTTTCTTTAAGGCTTTGAGCATATAGGGCAGGTATAGATAGTCACTGGTTTCCCAAGGAGCCTGGAGATTCGAAATACGCGCGGAATGACAGCTGATCACCAAATGGGAGCTGTGGGAGAGTTCCTGAGCGATAGAAGGCCTAAGATCCTTTTTATGGTTGTCATATATAACCACAGGATACAGTCCATCCTCTTCCGCTTGTAACAATGTTGCTCTCAGCTGATGTACCGATTCAATTTCTCTGGAATGCTTAATCCTGAAGTTATGGGTTGTTTGTCTGGTGATGGAACCCTGTCTTAAGAAAATAGGTCGGAAGTATCGGCGAGCCATCAGCCCATGTCGGGCCAGAATATTAAAATCCATAAAAAAGCGAATCCCGGATTTACCCAATTGCTCCATTATTTCAGGGGTAGCATTTTTTACTACCAGTTTTTTGCCAGCATATGAGCCTACCAGAGAGTCAATGAGCTCCTCGTTTGTCTCTCCTATCACCAAGGATTGAGTGGTAGAGATCGCTCGTTTCTCAAAGTCTATCAGGACATACCCATCATAGACATTTGAGGGCGCATCAAAATTCTGGCCCGTTTTGCGGCTATAATAGACGGCATAATGATTGGGGACTTTTTGGCCAGTCTGCAGGGCATATAGGTCTAATGCGTGGGGGGTGTCTTCGATGGGCTCAAGCTCTTCCGGCACCTCTTCCTCTTCAATCGCATCCAGTAAATCACTGGCAAAATCAACCTCCTCTACCCAATCGCCAACTTTGGTTTCCAGATCCGCAGACTCTATCCGCCTAAAGGAACCATCCTCTGCTGCCCTGATAAAGTCATCCATATTATCTGCATACCGGGCTCCCTCTCCCAACTCATCGGCACTTTTGGGCACGTAAGGCATATCATCGACGTACCTGGCGCTAGAGCCAATGTTGCAGCCCTTAAAGGCCTTGCCACAAACGCCAGGATCGCACATTCTTAACAGAAGCAGGCTGCCGATCACCAGTCCCCCTATGCCCTTACCTTTGCCTAAACCTGCCATGCTTGTTGATTATACATAAGACCTTTCTGAATCTGAGACTCAAGAACAAATAAAGATAGCATGCTTGCATAAAAAAGCCGCTACTATTTCCAGAATAGAAATATCGAAATGCTAGCGATGCCGCTCCCACTTTTTCCACCTTTTTCACCCTCCCAACTTCCAAATCATCAAAAAAGCCTGTAATTTTCAAAAAGCCTCAAACCTGATGAGCCGCTATGGAAAACCCTATCCTTTCCCCGCCTCCCCGCTCGTTGAGTCTCCTCTCTCGTCTGATTATTCTGACCCGTGGCACCGTGCAACAGATGGGCTGGTTTTTCCTCTGCTTTGGCATGATCTTCTTTTGGGTGTTTTTTATGAATTCTGAAGCGCGCTACTGGTTTGAGTGGACTTCCTGGGAAGCCCAGCAGGGAGAAATAACCGCTATTTCGGCTACCTCTTCCTATGTCAATGAGCAACGGGTCATGGAGTATACTTACCGCTACACCTGGGATGGGGAAGTCTCCCTGGGATCGGGTTTTGGCCCTGCCGGTATGTATCAAACAGGGGCGAACTGCCCTATTGAAGTCAACCCTTCGGATGGGCTTGAATCCCGTTTGGTGGGAGCCCGAAGAGCCACCTTTCCAGCCTGGGCAGCCTTTGTGGTGCTCTTTCCCCTGATCGGCCTGGGCATGATTCTGTATGCCTTTCGGCAGAATTTCAAGCGAATTGACCTCCTGCGCTATGGCTTGCTGGCCAAAGGGACCTTGATAGAAAAGGAAAAGACTGGGGCCGAAATCAATAACAGCCCTGTGTATCGCTATACTTTTTCATTTAAGGCGATAGATGGCAAAACTTACCAGGTAAAAGGGGATACTCATCTGGCTCATCTGCTGGAAGATGACCTCCTGGAGCGTCTGCTATACGCCAAAGCTGATCCGACCTATGCCGTCTTGTTTGACACCATCCGTCCCAGTATTCACATCCTGCCCGGCGGGCAGTATCAGGCGCTTTCCCTCTTTCAAGGCGCAGGATTAATTTTACCTTTGCTAACCCTACTGATTCACGGCACCATTGCCTGGATTTTCTATATGCTCTAAGCCAAAATGGTCTATGAAGAAACTTCTCCTCTCCCTTTGTACCCTTTTGTCCTTTTCCTCCTTCCTGTCTGGCCAGGAACTCCTCATTCCTTTTGAACAGTCAAACGGAAAAGAAACGGCCACCTATGAAGAAGCAATTGCTTTCTATCAACAGTTGGATGACCAATATGCGCAGGTGCGTATGGTAGAAGCCGGTATTTCGGATGCTGGTAAACCCATCCACCTGGTGCTGATTTCCCGAGAAGGGCTCAGCAGCCCTGTCGAGCTAGGAGATCGCCTCTTTTTACTGATCAACAATGCCATCCATCCGGGCGAGCCTTGCGGGGTAGATGCCAGCATGATGCTGGCTCGTGATCTGGTGCGCGATCCTGAGATGAAGGCCTATCTGGACCATGTGGTCATCGGCATCATTCCGGCTTATAACATTGGGGGAATGCTGAACCGAGGCTGCTGCAGCCGCGCCAATCAGGATGGTCCTGCGGCCTATGGCTTTCGAGGCAACGCCCGGAACTATGACCTGAACCGGGATTTCATCAAAGCCGATACCCGCAATGCCAAAAGTTTTGCGGAGATTTTTCACCGGTGGTTACCCGACTTGTTTGTGGATACCCACACCACCAACGGAGCCGACTATCAGGCGGACCTGACCCTCATCCCCACCCAGCAGGATAAACTCCAGCCGGATGTGGCCGCGTATATGCAAGAAAATCTGGTGCCTGGCTTGATCGAGCAAATGGGTAACATGAATATCCCCGTCTGCCCCTATGTTAATAGTGTGGGCCGAACCCCAGATCAGGGCATTGCGGATTTTCTGGACCTGCCACGCTATAGCTCAGGTTATGCGGCTTTGTTCCAAACCATGTCATTTATTACGGAAGCGCATATGTTAAAGGCTTTTGATGCCCGGGTAAGAGCGACCTACGTATTTCTTGCGCTGCTGATTCAGAAAGCCAATCAGGATTATGAACGCATTACTTCTCTGGTGGATGCGGCTCGTAGATTTGACCAGGAAGCAGAGGATTTTCCCGTAAGATGGGTATTGGACAAAAATGACACCACGCACTTACTCTTTGCAGGCTATGAAGCGACCTATCTGGAAAGCGAGCTAACCGGTGGACAGCGGCTTTTTTACGACCGGTCTAAACCTTACAAAAAATATATTCCCTTCTACCAGCATTATCTGCCTACAGATTTTGTCTCGGTGCCGGAAGCCTATATCATTCCGCAGGCCTATACCGAAGTGATTGCCCAGTTGAAGCGGAATGGGGTGCTGATGGAAAGCCTCAATGAGGACATTCGATTGGAGGTCGAGGTGAGTTATATGGACGAGGTAAAAAGCATGGGCCGACCGTATGAAGGGCATTTTTATCATACCGAAGTCAACCCACGTCTTGATACCCAGGCCATACAATTTTATGCTGGCGATCAGGTGATATGGATGGACCAGATTCGCAACCGCTTTATTTCCCATGTGCTCGAACCCGTGGCCCAGGACTCTTATTTCCGATGGAATTATTTTGATGGAGTGCTGATGCGCAAGGAGTATTTCTCTCCCTATGTCTTTGAGGATGCAGCGGTGGAAATGTTGGGCGAAAACCCCGGTCTGCGGGAAGCATTTGAAGAAAAAAAGGCGACGGATTCTACCTTTGTCAAAAACCCCTACGCCCAGTTGAATTTCATTTACCAGCGCTCTCCTTATGCGGAACCGACTTATCTCCGCTACCCTGTGGCTCGCTGGTGGGGTAAGCGCAATCTCCCAACCCGATGAACTATGGCTACTGATTCAACATCTGAACTAGCCCGTTTGCAAAAACGCGTGGCAGCGTTGGAGCGCCAATTGGCCAGTGAAGAAGCCCATGTCCGCTATTTTGTCAGGCAGGCTCCTGTGTCAGTAGCCATGTTTGATCGACAGATGAACTATCTGGAGGCCAGTGATCAATACCGCATGGACTATAAGCTGGAAGACACCAAGATCATTGGCCGAAACCATTATCGCTTGTTCAAGGACGTACCTGACCGCTGGAAAGCGGTTCATCAGCGCTGCCTAAGAGGCGTGGAGGAGTCCTGCCTGGGCGATAAATATGTCCGCTCGGATGGCAGGATTTTCTATCTCGATTGGGTGGTGAAACCTTGGTATAATGACCAGCAGGAAATCGGAGGCTTATTGTTGTTCGCGGATAAAGTAAATGATCGGATTCAGGGCCAGCGAAAATTACTGGAACTCAATGAAGAATTAAGGACTTCGAACCAACGGCTGGAAGAACTATGTTTTGCCATTTCTCATTTATTGACAGCTCCGCTGGAGGGAAACCTTCGCTACCTGGCAGACTTACGGACTCGCTTGCCGGAACAGGAGGCCAGTGCGACCTGGGAAAAGGAAATGGATTATATCACGGCCAATACCCACCGCATCCGGAATCTCCTGGTGAGCCTGATGAGCCATATTTCTCCCTGGCAGGAGGAGGTATTGCGCGAGGTAGAACTGGACCGGATCATTGAGACCGTTCAACAAAATCTTAAACCCATTTGGGAACCCAAGCAGATACAATGGCATATAGGCGTCCTGCCCCAAATCCAGGCCAATGAACTGGAAATGCTGGCCCTCTTTCAGAACCTGATCGCCAATGCCGTTACCTATCATGACAAACCAGCAGGAGAAGTGCTGGTGGTAGCCGAAAAGCAAGCAGACGTCTGGCAATTTTGTGTTCGGGATAATGGACCTGGGATTCCAGCGGAGCAACAAGTCGATATTTTTAGTCTGAGACGAACCCTGGAATTGGACCTTCGCTATGAAGGGACGGGGATAGGCTTGCCAATTTGCCGACGGATTGTGGAATACATGAAGGGCAAAATCTGGTTAACGTCGCAAAAAGGTGAGGGAACCGCCATTTATTTTACCCTACCTATTCAAGAAAAGAAATAACTTTGTCCGATAAAATTTGAGCATATGATGGCCTATAGAAAAAACCTGGCAATGTGGTCCCTCTTGAGCTGCCTGTTCGCGGTGACTTTTTTTACCCAAAGCTGTTCTAAAGAAAATAAAAAGACGGAGACGATCGTAGAAGAAAAGCCGGTGATTCCTCGGGAGCAGATGAAACCAGCGGTCCCCAACGATCCGAAATTTGTGCAAAAGCCTTCGGAGCGTAAGGAACTGACAGAGGTAGGCATGCCGATCTCGATTGATCTTCCTGAGGATGTGCAGGCCGAAGCCATAGATGGGCAGTCCAATTGGATGCTTACCAACGAAAGTGGTACGTTTTCCATGATGGCAGAAGCAAGTGGGAAAAGCATGACGGAACACCTGGCCTATTGGAAAGGGAATCCAGATGAATATACCTTCCAAAGTACCCTTACAGAGACCTCATATGGCGCGATCATTGAAGTGTCAAAAGGAGAACAATTGGAATATCACGTGGATTGCGTGATCGAAAAAGACAAGGGCTATCATTTATACAGCAATCGAGACAACGTTTTTTCTGCTCAGCAGGCTGCGATGATGTTTCATGCCTGCCGTACCGCTCACCGCTATCTCAACCTTCCGGAGGAAACTCGTCGTTAGGGATGTTGAAAGTGAGGAGCTAAATGGTGCGTATTCACTTACTTATTGTTTATCTTTGGCCCTTGAAAGAGAAAAGGCTTCACGAGAAATAAATTTCAGCAATGTCCGAGAAAGCATCCTTTCTTAGCAACGGCTCACCCGAATTTTTCGACAATCAATATCAGCAGTTCCTGGCTGATCCAGAAAGCGTCTCCCCTGAATGGAGGCGATTTTTTGAAGGTTACGATCTGGCCCAGCAGACCTACGGGGATGCGCCGGCAGGGAATGGCCAACTTGCCTCCAAGGAAATTAATGTCCTTAACCTGATCAACGCCTATCGTACGCGAGGGCATTTGTTCACCAAAACCAACCCTGTCCGGGAAAGAAGACAATATTCACCTACGCTCGATATCGAAAACTTCGATCTGAGCGCAAAGGATATGGATACCGTATTCCAGGCCGGTAAGGATATTGGGCTGGGGCCCGCAAAACTCAAGGATATCATTAATCTCCTCCAGGAGACGTATTGCCAGGCCATCGGGGCAGAGTATATGTATCTGCAAAATCCTGAAACCATTTCCTGGTTGCAGAAGCGGATGGAAGGAGAAAGGAATAGACCGACTTTTTCTTTGGAAAAAAAGAAGCGACTGCTCACCAACCTTAACCGGGCGGTGATGTTCGAAAAGTTTCTGGGTACCAAATTTGTCGGCCAAAAACGCTTCTCGCTGGAAGGCGCTGAAAGTTTGATTCCGGCCCTGGATTCTGTGATTGAGAAAGGAGCAGAACTGGGACTGGAAGAGTTTGTCATTGGCATGGCCCACCGTGGCCGGCTCAATGTACTGACCAATATCCTGCAAAAGGAATACGATGAAGTC
This sequence comes from Bacteroidota bacterium, assembly GCA_038527215.1. Classification (GTDB taxonomy): domain Bacteria; phylum Bacteroidota; class Bacteroidia; order J057; family J057; genus JAWPMV01. The sequence goes on along the minus strand of JBCBGC010000050.1, from coordinate 6,574 downwards.
TTTTCTGAGTTTGAAGGAAAAGGCTATGAAGATTCCATCTTCCAGGGCGATGTGAAATATCACCTGGGCTTTTCGGCGGACGTAGAAACCAGTAGCAATAAAAAGGTGCACCTTTCCCTCATGCCCAACCCTTCCCACCTGGAAGCGGTCAATCCGGTGGTAGAAGGAGCTGCCCGCGCCAAAATTGATAATAAATACCAGGGCGATTTCCAGAAGCTGGCGCCTATCCTCATTCATGGGGATGCTGCTATCGCGGGTCAGGGAATTGTGTATGAGGTCATTCAGATGTCGGAGCTGCCGGGGTATAAAACCGGTGGTACCATCCACATGGTGATCAATAACCAGATCGGCTTCACGACTAACTATATTGATGCGCGCTCCAGTACCTACTGTACGGACGTCGCCAAAATCACCAAGTCTCCTGTCTTCCATGTAAATGGAGATGACGTAGAAGCCCTGGTGTATGCCATCGAAATGGCGGTGGCTTTCCGGCAGCGTTTCAACCGGGATGTCTTCATTGACCTCCTCTGCTATCGTCGCCACGGACACAATGAAGGAGATGAGCCGAGCTTCACCCAGCCTGCGCTCTACAAAGTGATCAAAAAGCACCCCAACCCACGGGAGATTTATTTCCAGAAATTGCTGGGCTCCGGGGAAGTGGAGGCTTCCATGGCTAAGGAACTGGAAAAAAGTTTCAAAGAAGAGCTGCAGAGCGAATTCGAGGAATCCAGAGCCACGGAAAAACTCACCCGGGCTCCTTTCCTGAAAGGCACCTGGGATGGCATTCGTCGGGTCTCTAAGGATGATTTTCAGCAGCCTGCTCCGGTAACCGGGGTAGAGATGAAGGAACTGGAAACCATCATCGAAAAATTACACAATATTCCAGCCGACTTTAAGGCCCATAAAAAAATCAATAAACTCTTTGGGGATCGCCTCAAGATGTGGAAAGAAGACCGGTTGGATTGGGCTTTGGGAGAATTGCTCGCCTATGGCACCCTCCTTACGGAAGGCATCCCGGTTCGTTTGAGTGGACAGGATGTGCGTCGGGGCACCTTTTCCCACCGTCATTCCGTCATCCTGGACGAAAAAGAGCAGGATTTTATCCCGCTTAACCATTTGCGGGATGAACAAGCGAGTTTTGAGGCTTATAACTCCCTCTTGTCTGAATACGGCGTACTGGGATTTGAATATGGCTATTCCATTACCAATCCCAATAACATGGTGATCTGGGAGGCGCAGTTTGGCGACTTTGCGAATGGCTCTCAGATTATGATGGACCAATATATCTCTAGTGCGGAAACCAAATGGCAACGCATGAGTGGATTGATCCAACTCCTTCCGCACGGATTCGAAGGGCAGGGACCAGAGCACTCTTCCGCTCGCCTGGAACGCTATCTGGAACTGTGTGCCGAAACCAATATGCAGATCCTGAATTGCACTACCCCCGCAAACTTTTTCCATGCTTTGCGTGGGCAGTTCCATCGGGATTTCCGCATACCTATGGTGTTTTTTACGCCGAAAAAACTCCTCCGCTATCCAGGCTGCGTGAGTAAACTGGAAGATTTCGGACCTGACACCCGATTCCAGCCGTTGATTGACGATAGCTACCCAACCGCTTCTAAAGTCAGACGCGTCTTGCTGTGTAGCGGCAAGATCTATTACGACCTGCTGGAAGCACAGCAAGCGGGTAAACATAAAGATGTGGCGATCGTTCGCCTGGAACAGCTGTATCCCTTACCAAGCTGGCAATTAGAGGAAGTCATGGCCAAATATCCAGCCAAGGCTGAGTACGTCTGGGTGCAGGAAGAACCGGCCAATATGGGGGCCTGGACGCACATGTTGCGGCATTTTACCGAGAAGAAGCTTACCGTGATCGCTCGCCCGGCTAGTCCCAGTCCGGCCAGTGGCTACGCAAAAATTCATAATGCTCAGCAGACAGACTTGATGAAAGAGGCTTTTGCAAAAGTAACCAAGAAAGCGAAGGTGGTAAGTTGAAGTCTGGCTCTGGGTTGAACCTGTCAGAAAGTTGGGGGTATATGCCTTTGATTTTTCCGGGCAGGATGCAACATTATGAGTATTTAGTGGGTCGGTTATTTCAGCAAATGGGATATGTGTATATGGAATATCATATATTTTATAATAAAAAATTCCTGGTAATTTCCCGTTGATCTCTGAAACATTCCTCACAATTTGAGGGTTAACCAAAACGTCTAAACGACCTATAGTAGACTTCCTCTTTATTACAGTAACCCGATACAGATATGACTAAGATTGAACCCGGTGATCTTCTTTCACGCGTGAATCTACCCGAAGATTTGCGGAAGCTAAAGCCCGAGGAGTTATATGACTTTTGCCAGGAATTACGGGATTTCATCATCTCTACCGTATCCGTCAATGGTGGTCATTTTGGGGCCAGTCTGGGCGTGGTTGAATTGACCACCGCTATTCATTATGTATACAATACGCCTTATGACCAACTGGTTTGGGACGTCGGGCATCAGGCTTATGGCCACAAGATCCTGACGGGTCGGCGTGATCAATTTCACACCAACCGGGTCTACCAGGGGATTTCTGGTTTTCCCAAGCGGTCAGAATCTGACTATGACACTTTCGGGGTAGGGCATTCCTCTACTTCTATTTCCGCAGCTGTAGGCATGGCCATAGGCAAAACCTACAACAAAGAAGATGATCGCAAAGTAGTAGCCGTTATCGGGGACGGTGCTATTACAGGAGGGATCGCTTTTGAAGGTCTTAATCATGGCGGATGGGAAAATGCAGACATGTTGGTCGTTTTGAACGACAATGATATGTCCATCGATCCCAACGTAGGGGCCTTGAAGGAATATTTAACGGACATTACCGCCTCGCACACCTATAATAAGATTCGCGATGAGGTATGGAAAATGTTAGGGAAGTTGGAAAAATATGGGCCCAAAGCCCGGGCGCTGGCTGCAAAGCTGGAGCAAAACCTAACCGCTGCCAACCGACCCGGAAAACTTTTTGAAGCGCTGGGATACCGTTACTTCGGACCCATCGATGGACATGATGTCAATCATCTGGTGCGGGTGATGGAGGATTTGAAAGATATTCCTGGACCAAAATTGCTGCATTGTATCACCGTAAAAGGGAAGGGATACGAACTGGCAGAAAAGGACCAAACCAAATGGCATGCTCCTGGGCTCTTTGATAAAATCACCGGAGAAATTCAGAAGAAAACTTCGGACAAGCCCCAACCACCGAAATACCAGGATGTCTTTGGACATACCATCATTGAATTGGCCAAAGCCAATGAAAAGATCATGGGAGTTACTCCTGCTATGCCAAGCGGGTGTAGCCTTAAATATATGCTAAAAGAAATGCCTGACCGCTCTTTTGATGTGGGCATTGCCGAACAGCACGCGGTAACCTTCTCAGCGGGACTGGCTACCCAAGGCTTGGTACCTTTCTGTAACATATACTCCACCTTCATGCAGCGGGCCTATGACCAGGTCATTCATGATGTGGCCATTCAAAATCTTCCCGTGGTATTTTGTCTGGACCGGGGAGGACTAGCCGGCGCTGATGGAGCTACCCATCAAGGAGCATTCGACTTAGCTTACTTCCGCTGTATTCCTAATATGGTAGTGGCGGCTCCGATGAACGAGGCTGAGTTGCGCAACATGATGTATACCGGCTCTGAGTGGGGCGGACCTTTCTCGATCCGCTATCCAAGAGGCCAGGGAGTCATGCCGGAATGGCGCACTCCTCTGGAAAAAATGGAAGTTGGAACCGGCCGCAAAATCAGCGATGGTGAAGATGTGGCCATCCTTACCCTTGGCCACCCAGGCAATTTTGCCCAGGCTGCCATCCAAGAACTGAGTAAGGAAGGCTTGCAACCTGCCCATTATGATATGCGTTTTGTCAAGCCCCTGGATGAAGTCATGCTGCATGAAATTTTCCAACAGTTCGACAAGGTGATCACCGTCGAAGATGGGTGTATCATGGGAGGCTTTGGTTCCGCAGTCCTTGAGTTTATGATGGACCACGGCTACCAGGCCCAGGTAAAAAGACTCGGGATACCTGACCGGTTTATTGACCACGGCACCCAGGCGCAACTTTGGGCCGAATGTGGATATGATAAAGACGCGATTGTCGATACCGTACGCGCCCTGACAGGGGTAAGTGAGAAGGTATAAGATGTAAATAAAAAACTGGGTTTATCCCCTATGCGAGAAAGTGGCTTTGGCTGCTTTCTCGCATTTTTGGTATAGAGGATTTTGCATTTTTTTCAGCTTGGGGGTGAATTTTTTATATAAATCGCTGATTGTTAGAGTTTTGAAAAAATACAGCCATTAATTTTTCTACAGAATACCCTTTTATCATACCAGTCATTTTTTCCTGTCTCTGAAGATTATCCCGATAATGTAATTGCATAATAAAATTCTTTCTACACCCTGAAAGAGCTCACCGCTTTTTGAAAAAAAATCAGAAGGCGGCCCTGGTTCTTTTTGTCAAAAAATTTCCTATGCCTTACACAAGACTCTTATTACTCGCCTTGGCCTTCCTGGTCTTTGGCATCCCCCAAGGCTGGGCGCAACAGTCGGCCTTGTTGGTCAGTGGGGAGGACCCCGGCTCCATTAATGGAGGCGATGCGGGAATCCAAACTGCCTTACAATCACTGGGGTTCACAGTAACCATTAAAGGAGGACCCAATACCCCCGTTTCAGCTGCGGATGCAGCCAACGTGGATTTGGTTTTCATTTCTTCCACTGTAACCTCTACTAACATTGGGAATATGTTCACCAATGTGAACAAGCCTGTTATTGTCAGCGAGTCATATCTCCTGGACGATATGGGCATGACTGGGCCTGTCCCCGTGGTTGACTATGGCGTAGCCAATAACGTCAGCCAGTTGGAGATTACAGATCCCAATCATCCCATTGCTCAATCTATCAGTGGCACCGTTTCGGTCACTACCGCCAATACTTCTTTGCGTTGGGGGAGTCCGGCTAACGCTGCGGATAAAATTGCCAGAATCAATGGCAGCACCAACCGATACGCCATCTTCGCTTATGATGCCGGAGACAATATGGTATCTGGAACCGCGCCTGCTCCCAGGATAGGATTTTTCTATGATGACTGGACCGCCACTCACGGCACCAATCAAGCTTCGACCCTCTTTAATCAAACAGTGCAGTATGCTACAAGTTCTCTGACTTGTAACGTAGCTCCTGACGTTCTCAAAATTGATCCGGATACGGTATTCCTGGTGGGGGGATCGGCTTCTGCTACAGCTACTCCTCAGGGACAGGGAAATATTCCCGCTAATTATAGTGTGCTATATCTGTTGGTTACCGGTAACAACCAGGTAATTCAGCAAACTTCCGCTAGCCCAACCTTTAATGTAACGGCCACTGGGCACTATGCGATCCATAGCTTGGTTTACATTGCTGACCCCAATGACCCAGACTATTTCGATACAAACAACATTGTTACGGGTTCTACTACCCTGATTGGCCTGGTCAATCACATTGCTGCCATAGGTATTTGTGCGGCGGTTGATCTGGCCGGAGATGACTTTACGGTTCTTTCTTGTACGGCAGATGCGGGTACCCTGACCATTGACCAGAATCCTGTCTTCCTGCAGAACGGTAGCGCCTCAATTTCCGCTACACCCGATGGTAACATCCATGTTCCTCCGGGATATTCTACCATCTTTGTCCTGACTTCCGGTTCTAACCTGGTGATCGAAGCGGTTAATGCTACCCCTGACTTCACTGTGAATTCTACCGGAACCTTCACCATCCATACCCTGGTATATGATGGCGATCCTAATAGCCCGAATTTCCTCGATCTGAGTGTAGTGCAATTTGGTACGACCACTGGAGGGGATGTGCTCGGTCTGGTAACGGCCAATGGCCTCTGTGCTTCCCTAGACGTAGCGGGTGCGCCTGTACACGTACAGAGCTGTACGGCAGATGCCGGTACCCTGACTATTGATCAGGATCCAGTCTTCCTGCAGAATGGCAGCGCCATGATTTCCGCTACACCTGATGGCAACATCAACGTGCCTGCGGGATACTCAACCATCTTTGTCCTGACTAGCGGTTCCAACCTGGTGATCGAAGCGGTCAATGCGACGCCAGACTTCACCGTGAATTCTACTGGCACATTCACCATCCATACCCTCGTCTATGATGACGATCCTAATAGCTCGAATTTCCTCGATTTGAGTGTGGTGCAATTTGGTACGACTACCGGAGGGGATGTGCTCGGTCTGGTAACCGCTAATGGCCTCTGTGCTTCTCTGGATGTCGCGGGTGCGCCTGTACACGTACAGAGCTGTACCGCAGACGCCGGTACCCTAACCATCGATCAGGACCCAGTCTTCCTACAGAATGGCAGTGCCATGATTTCTGCTACGCCTGATGGCAACATCAACGTGCCAGCGGGATACTCGACCATTTTCGTCCTGACTAGCGGCTCTAACCTGGTGATCGAAGCGGTCAACGCTACGCCAGACTTCACCGTGAATTCTACCGGAACCTTTACCATCCATACCCTGGTATATGATGGCGATCCTAATAGCCCGAAC
>JBCBGC010000049.1:0-51255 GCA_038527215.1 Bacteroidota bacterium | reverse complement strand
CGAAAGCCCTTTTCACGGGGCTGCGGCTGGTGCGAGTGGGGATGTTGCGAGGCTGCAGTAACATCCCCTTCCGCCCAGCGGCCCCTTCAAAAGGGGCCTGGCGGGATCAATTGTCGAAGACAGGCCCGCGCGAAAGCCCTTTTCAAGGGGCTGCGGCTGGTGCGAGTGGGGATGTTGCGAGGCTGCAGTAACATCCCCTTCCGCCCATCGGCCCCTTCAAAGGGGCCTGGCGGGATCAATTGTCGAAGACAGGTTTGCGTAAAAGCCCCTTTCAAGGGGCTGCGGCTGGTGCGAGCGGGGATGTTACAAATGGTCCCTACATTTTATTTGGTTTATAAAATAAACTACTTTATATTTGGGAAAAGCTCATACATGGATTCCTCAAATTTTTCCCCTCAGGAAAGCCTGGCATTGATCTCCCAGGTAATCGAAGATGCCAAAAATCGCTTTGCGGAGGATGGTAAACTCTACATCCTGTGGGGAGGATTGATTGCGGTTATAGCCTTTACCCAGTTTGGCTTGTTGGTGTATGAGCAGTACGAGATTAATTACTATCCCTATTTTGTTATTCCCTTCGCAGGGATATTTTCCTGGTTATACTACCGGAAAAAAGCCCCCAAAGGCAACAACAAGATCTCCCAGGCCATCGGCCTGATGTGGATGGTGATTTCCGGCAACGCGATGATCATTGGTTTTTTTCTACCGGGCGTATTGGGTGATAAACTGGTACCCATTATTCTGATCCTGGTAGGCATGGGGACCTTGATCTCCGGCATCATGATCAGGAGTCAGGTGGTCATGGTCGCAGGCTTTTTGCAGAATGTGACGGGATTTGTTTGTTTTCAATTTGATTGGTTGTACCATCCCTTGATTTTGGGAATTTCTTCCTTATTTTTTACCCTGATTCCGGGTTTGATATTGATGAACCGGTACCAAAAGGAACATGTATAAGGATCTGAATCCCATTATTCATTCAAAACTACGTCTCGCAATTATCTCTTACTTAGTCGCGAACGGAGCCTCTGACTTTAAGCAACTAAAGGAGGTAACTCAGGCTACGGCAGGAAACGTAAGCGTGCAATTGAAAAAACTGGAAGCAGCCAAATACATTCACATCAAAAAGGGCTTTTTGAACAACTACCAACATACCGCCGTCGAAATTACCCCGGAAGGGCTGGCTGCTTTCGAGGAGTATGTAGACGCCATCAAAAAATACCTACCCTGACTTTTTTTTGCCTACTCAGTTTAAAATATAAACTACTTTATAAATCCAGAATCATGAAACAGCTCATTTTATCTCTCCTGATCTGCTTTCCGCTCACCCAAATGGCCTGTACCTCGGCTGAAGCCACAGGCTTGATCGGCCCTCCTTATGAAGAATTTGCCACCGGAGATGAAGTCCTAAAGGGCATCCAGCAACGGATTTACCAGGCCTTTGTCGCGAGTACCATTAGTGGTGACCATGCCCAATTGACAGCTTTGGAAGCTCAGTTGAAGGACCTGCATAAGGAAAGTGGACAGAAATTGATTGTGTATTGGCAATCCTACCTGAAATTTTATTCCAGCATTTTTTACCTGAAAAAATCCGATCAGAAAACCGCTGAAGCAGAAATAGATCTGGGGGTGAAGTGGATGAAAAATATGAAGGAAAAAAATGCCGAGGACTATGCGCTTCTCGCCTGGTTGCAAGGCTTTAGTCTTCAGTTTAAGGGCATGAAAGTGATGTTTATGGCTTCGGGGATAAAAGAAAATGCCCGCAAGGCGGTGGAACTGGATCCCGAAAACCCCCGCGCCAACTTCGTCTACGCCAGCAATGACTACCACACCCCAGAGGCTTATGGTGGGGGCAAAGAAGCGGAAAAGCACCTGCTCAAAGCCATTTCCCTGCCCGACCAAAAAGTCAAGAATGCCTACCTGCCTTCCTGGGGTCGGGAGGAAGCCTACGAAATGCTCATTAAGCTCTACATGAAGCAGGAAAAATGGGAGGAAGCCAAGCAGCACTTCGCCGCTGGGAAAAAAGCCTTTCCAGAAAGCTATCAACTCAACCAACTGGCCTCCCAACTGATCGGGAAATAAATGAAGTACCTATTGTTGATTTGTTGTTGTTGGTTGCCGCTGGGACTGTGGGCACAATTCACCGTCAGTGGAACCATATTGGATGAGAAAGGTCGGGCCCTCTTTGGGGCCAATGTGCAGGTGCTCGGAAAGGCTGACCTGGGGAGTGTCTCCGGGCTCGCGGGAGAATTCGAGATCAAAGGGCTCACCCATAGAGACTCTTTGCGGGTGTCCTTCCTGGGCTATGCGGTACAGAAAGTTTCGCTCAGGGATTACCAGCCTGGTCAGCCATGGGAGATTTCTTTGGAAAAAGAGGCGCTCTCCCTGCAAACCGTCAGCATCACCGCCCGGGACCCCATCACCCAGCAGTTTTCTACCACGGTGATGAAAAAGCTGGATATCTACCTTAATCCGGTGGCTCAGGGTGATCCGCTGAAGGCCATTACGGCCTTGCCAGCTTCTACGACCATAGATGAATCTGCCAATCCCTCCTTGCGCGGGAGCAGTGCTGATCGCTCCCGGGTAGTGCTCAACGGCGTGCCGGTTTATAATCCGGTTCGAGCCTCCCAACTGAATAATCAGGGCTTTTTTAGCCTTTTCAATCCGGAGGTGATGGAAAAACAATACGTTTACGCCAGCAATCCGCCCCTCACCTTTGGTAATACCAGTGCAGGCCTGGTGGATATCCAGCTTAAACGGGAGGCAAAGGGTCAGCAGTTCCAGGCTTCGGTAGGCCTCTCCAGTTTGGGTTTGATGCTGACTCAGCCCCTCAAGGGCCAGGAAAACTTTGTGCAAGCATATTCCAATTATCAGTTCTCCGAAGCTTTTATCCGGGTCAATCAAGCCAACCTGCCCCGACTCAAAGACTTTGACACCCAGGATGCGGGCTTGCACCTGCACCTTAAGGTAGGAGAAAAGACCCGCTTCCGTTCCTTTAACTATGGCATCAAGGAAGGGTATGCCTATCTCACCCATCATGCTTCCTACGAAGGAAATTCAGAAGCAGGAAAAAGGAGGTTCTTCAGCCTGAACAGCTTGACCCATACCCACGGTCGCTCTATACTAAGTCTGCATCAGGGCTGGGATGTGTCGGACAGTGAGTTTTCTTTTGGCAACCTGCGGTCGGAGCGGCAGACCCAACGCTGGTTCGCCAGCGCCAACCATAAATGGACCCCCGGAGAAGGGCTCAACTTCCAGTACGGCTTTTCCTGGGATCGGCAGGCGCTCAGGGGGCAGGATACCTTCCCAACCTATTATTTTGCCCGGGCTCCGGAAGCACCCGCCTCTATTCAGGCAGATGAACGTGGGTTGAATAACCTGGAGGTATATGCGGTAGGGAAATGGGATATCCGGCCTGAACTGGTAGCAGCGGCGGGTGTCCGCAAAAATGTGCCCCTGAAGGATCAAAGCAGCTATTTAAGTTTTCAGGGCAGCCTGGCTTTTGACCCTGCGGCAGAACATCATCTTTTATTGAGTGGCGGGCGCTACCACAGCTATGCTACGCCCAGCTTTTTTGCGCCCACTTTCCGCTTACTTAGTAGTGAACAGATTGCGCTGGATTACCAGTTTACCAGCGAACAAGCGAATTTCAGTACGGCATTTTTCTGGAAGCGGGAAAAAGGCGATCCCGCGCCTGATTTCTTCTTTCCCCTGGACCAAACCCAGTCATTCGGATGGGAAGTGGCTTACCAGCAGTTTTTAGGACCTTACTTTCAACTCAATCTCTCTCATCTCTGGTTGAGACAGGAAGTGTGGTTTGGGGAGGAAAAAGCCCGGGGACCGCGAGATTTCCCCTTCTTTCCCAAGGCAAGTCTGTCTTTTAATCATCCCCGATGGTTTTCCTGTTCGCTGGTGGGCATGGTCCGTCCAGGTACGGCTTTTACGCCCATCACCGGCGGAACCTGGCGGGAAGATATTGGGTATTTTGAACCGCTTTATCCAACCTCTTTATATGGAGCTCAGTACACCACCTACGCCCGGCTGGATGCCAGCATGAGTCGGTATTTTCGTCTGGGTTCCAACGCGTTAATCGTTTTTCTCAACCTTGGAAACGTGCTCAACCGGCCCAACCAGCGGACGGAAATCTATAGCCAGGACTATACGTCCTTTTCCTATGAGCTATATCAGTTGCGCACCTTATATGTAGGCGTAGTCTGGCAAGGGAACCGGTAGGGCATTAAAAAACCGGCCGCCTTTTCGGCAGCCGGTTTCTCTCTTTCGTGCAAATCGTACTTGTGTTACCCGAGATAGGTTTTCAAGCCTTTGCTGCGGGACGTATGCCGCAGACGACGGATTGCTTTTTCTTTGATCTGGCGAACCCTTTCACGGGTGAGGTCAAATTTCTCACCGATTTCTTCCAGGGTCAGGGAGTGTTCTACCCCGATTCCGAAATACAATCTGATCACCTCAGCTTCCCGCTGGGTCAGGGTACTGAGCGCTCTTTCTACCTCTTTGCTCAGACTTTCATTGATCAGTTCATTGTCGGGATTGGGCTCAGAATCATTCTCCAGTACATCCAACAAGCGGTTTTCCTCGCCCTGTACAAAGGGGGCGTCCACGGATACGTGGCGACCGGAAATCTTGAGGGTGTCAGAGATTTCTTCTTCACTCATGTTTTCGAGCACTTCGGAGATTTCTTCCGGAGAAGGCTCCCGCTCGAATTCCTGCTCCAGTTTGGAGAAGGCTTTGCCAATTTTGTTGAGGGCACCTACCCGGTTCAGGGGTAGCCTTACAATCCGGGATTGCTCGGCCAGGGCCTGGAGGATACTCTGCCTGATCCACCATACGGCGTAGGAGATAAATTTAAATCCCCTCGTCTCGTCAAAGCGTTTTGCGGCTTTGATCAGACCCAGGTTGCCTTCATTGATCAGATCGCCCAGGGAAAGTCCCTGATTCTGGTACTGCTTCGCTACTGATACCACGAAACGCAGGTTTGCTTTTGTCAGTTTTTCCAGAGCTACCTGATCGCCTTGCTTGATCCGCCGCGCTAACTCTACCTCTTCATCTGGGGTAAGCAGTTCAACCTTACCAATTTCCTGCAAATACTTGTCCAGGGATTGGGATTCCCGGTTGGTAATCTGCTTACTAATCTTAAGCTGTCTCATGTATCGCGGGCTATTTATTGACGTGTTAAATCCCTCAAAATGAGGGTAGGTTCATCCGCTACGAAAACCCGTTCAGGGCTGCAAATTTACAGGCTTTAACCCTCAGTTGCAACACTAAGTGGAGTCTTCGAATGATCCTTTTTCTCTTTAGACCAAGCGAATGTATACTAATAGACGTATTAAAAGAGAAAAAAGTCATTACTTGGATAAATAAATATAAAAGAATTTGGGAGACTTTTGTTTGCTCTTTCTGTAGGTATATTTAAGATTGCAAAATATTTTTTGGGCGAAAAACCTCCCGTCCGTACAAAAGAACTCATGAACCCCTGCTTTTGCTACCTGAACGGTAGGAAGGCTCATTTCCAGAACGTAAGAATAACCGCTTTTTTCCTCATGAATGCATCAGAATTTATCCTCAACGCCGATGGCTCCGTCTACCATCTCCACCTGAAACCAGGGGAAGTGGCAGAGAAAATCATTTTCGTAGGAGATCCGGATCGGGTCAGTCGGGTAGGAGATTTCTTTGACGAAATCGAGCTGAGGAGGCAAAAACGGGAATTTCACACCCTTACAGGTGTATACGGAGGGCAGCGCATGACGGTTATCTCCACGGGCATAGGAACCGATAATATTGACATTGTCTGGCAGGAACTGGATGCGCTCTTTAACCTGAACTTCGATGCACGATTGCCCAAAACGGAGCTTACCACCCTACGGGTATTGCGCCTGGGAACCTGTGGAGGCCTGCAGGAACACGTTCCAGTGGGCACCATTGTCAACAGCCGGTTCGCCATTGGGGCCGATGGGCTCATGCATTATTATCAGCATCCCAGCCACCCCGGTCTCAGTCAACAATGGGCCGCCTATGCGGCTGTATCAGGCTTGATAGATGTGCGGGGGTATCCCGCAGAAGGTTCCTCCAGTTTTGAACGGGTCTTGAGAAGGAATTTTTCCGGCGTAGAGTCAGGCATCACGTTTACGGCGGCGGGCTTTTATGGTCCCCAGGGGCGGGCTGCTGGTCGGCTCCCCTTGCGCTTCCCCCAACTTCCTGATCGCATGGCGGGTTTCGTCTATGAAGATTATCGGGTGTTGAATATGGAAATGGAAACCGCGGGTATTTTGGGGATGGGCCAGGCCTTGGGGCACGAAGCGGCTTCGCTTTCCGTGATCCTCGCCAATCGCCCTTTAGGAACCTTTGCCGATGATCCGGCCCGGGAAGAGAAAAGGCTCATTCACATGGGGCTGGAAGCCATGTTACGCTGGGTGAATTAGGTTCTTTTGCGCTGGAAAAAAGCCTTCATCAGGCCCGCACATTCTGGTTGGAGAATGCCTTTAGATACTTTGGTTCTGGGGTGAAAAAGCAGCGGCTGGTAGCGGGTATAGCCATACTTTTCTTCTTGGGTACCAAAGACTACCCGTCCAAGTTGGGCCCAGCGAATCGCTCCGGCACACATGGGACAAGGTTCTACCGTCACAAAAAGGGTGCAATCAGGCAGGTATTTGCTGCCCATGTATTCGCAGGCGGCAGTGATCGCCAGCATTTCGGCATGGGCCGTGGGGTCTTGCAGGCGCTCGGTCTGGTTGTAGCCTTTGCCGATGATGCGAAAATCGCTTACGACCACCGCTCCGATCGGTACCTCATCTTCTTCAAAGGCCTGTTCTGCCAGCAACAGGGCCTGCCGCATGAAATGTTCGTCTTTTTCTACTGAGAGCATGGAGCTATTCAAACTGAATCAATTCCTGATAAAGTTTTCCGACGGGCAAGCCCATCACATTATAGTAATCTCCTTCGATGCGGGAAATCCCGATCATACCGATCCATTCCTGAATGCCATAGGCACCTGCCTTGTCATACGGTTGGTATTTTTCTACATAAAACCCGATTTCCGATTCACTCAATTTCCGAAAATGAACCAGGGTCTCTTCTGCGAAGCTTTTGAAACGTCCGGCATGGAAGAGCGTTACCCCGGTAATAACCTGGTGGGTTTTGCCCGAAAGGCGCTGGAGGGTACGAATGGCTTCTGCTTCGTCTTTGGGTTTGCCGATGACTTCATCATCTAAAGCGACGATGGTATCGGCGGTGAGGATTAAGTATTTATTGCTCAGGTCGTCGTAAGCCTTGGCTTTATTTTCCGAGATCATAACGGCCACCGCCCGGGGGTGAATATTTTCTGGATAGTATTCATCCACGGACCGTACCAATACCTCGAATTCCAATCCTAAAGCCGTGAGTAGCTCGTGACGGCGGGGAGATTGAGAAGCCAGAAGGACTGGGGCTTTGGTTTTCATACAGTAGCGATCTATCTATAAACCCCTAAGGTAAGGATAATCCCGCTAACGCCTGCTTTTTTCCCCCTGAAAGCTCCAGGATATGGCCTACGGTTTCGAGGATTTCGGCATGCCAGAGCATTTTGTAATGGCCGATCCCTTGTACGGGGAGCATAGATGAACGGGGGAGCGCTGCAGCCAAAGAAGCCGAGGTATAGTAAGGCAGCACCCGATCCTTTTTATCATGAATAATGCTGAGATCTTCGTAGGGGATTTTCAGACAAAAGTCAGCTACCCGCAGGAACTCCATCCGATGTCCCGTCCAGCGGTCAAAATGCCGGATCATGGCACTGGCTCCTTTCTTGGTCAGGCCTATTTGCTGTTGGAAGATGTGCACCAATTCAATCATGACGTTGGGAGAGGTCAGCAGGATCAGCTGATCGATCTTATCAGCCCGCTGCCCCAAGGTGTAGCAGGCTACCGAAGACCCAAAACTATGACTCACTACTGAATAAGGCTCCTTGGGTCCAAGATGATCCAATACGGCATTGAGCCCTTCTGACATGCGGAATAAATTGGTGGCCATAGGACTATGCTTCCCGTGGGCCTCGAGGTCAGGAGCGACAATGTGATATCCCTGCTCTGAGAGGTGATAGGCTAGGCCTCCCATGCTACCGGCCCGGCTTTCCCAACCGTGGACCAACAGAAGGAGAGGCCCATCATCAGGACCGTAATGATATACAGGCATGCTGCCGCGACTGTAGGGAACATGCTCGAGGCGGGCTTTTTGAAGGAAGTCTTCTTCCCGGGCTCTGGGAGATAGCTTTCTAGGCGTACAGAATAGCTTTAAGGCTTGTTTGCCGGCCTGGTCTGGGGCCAGTTGGGAGAGGGTTTTGAAATAGGTGCGAATCAGTTTCATGGGTAGTTATATTAAATTTTATACCGATCGGTTTTTTCTGAAGTAAAAAAAGAGGAGCCAGGGTGTCTGTGGATAAAATATACCACTTGGTATATTTTGGCGCAAAAAAAATCAAGCCACGATTTCCCGCTCAATCATGTCGTCCAAGTGGTCCATCATATCCGTCAGGTAGCTGCCTTCCTGAAAACTGGCACTCAGCAAGATGCCTCCTTGTATCTGTCCGTAAATCCTGCCTGCCAATCTAGGGCAATCCAGGTCAGCTTTAAACTCTCCGCTGGCTACCCCTGCTTCCAGGATGTTTTGTATGCCTTGCTTCAGTTTGGCCGCCACATCCATCACCCGGGCAAACAAGCGCGGATTGTGATACTGAGAGTCTACCGTTACGCTGAGCAGCATACAGCCACCGAGGCCGACCATGATTTTTTTGTAGTACGTCCGGTAGTAGTTCGTAATGGCGCTCAGTTTAGGTAAGGCATCTTTTTCGAGCTCTACCGCCTGGTTTAGCGGGGCCATCACCCGCCTGATAGTGTAGTTAAAAGAAGCCATGGCCAGGTCTTCCTTGTCCTTAAAATTGCCGTATAAGGCACCTTTGGTCAGGCCGAGGGCTTTGGCCAAATCAGCCATGCTGGTTCCCACATAGCCGGTCCGGCTTAAGACGGGAGCAGCTTGCTCGATGATATACTGTCGCGTGCGCTCGGCTTTAGAGGGCATAGGAAGTCCTTTTTACAAACATACGCAAAAATATACCGATTGGTATAAAAAATCTCAAATATTTCTTTTTTCAGGATAAATACGAAAGCTATGGAGCGGAAAAGGCATTTCATAGCGTGAAATTTCGCCCATAATATGCTATCTTTGCCCCCTCATTCTGGGTCATTTATGGAAATACTGGACGGAAAAAAAATCTCACAGGATATCAAGAACGAAATCCGCAAAGAGGTCAGCACCTTGCTGGACGATGGGCAGCGCCCTCCCCACCTGGTGGCGATCCTGGTAGGAAATAATCCTGCCTCGCGGATTTATGTGAAGAACAAAATGCAATCCTGTGAATATGTAGGCTTTAGTTCTACGCTGAAGCGCCTGCCAGACACCATCACCCAGGAGCAACTGCTGAACCAGGTCCGGAAGTTTAACGAAGACCCGGATGTAGATGGCATCATCGTCCAGATGCCCTTGCCGGATCACATCACCCCGCAGGAAGTAACCCAGGCCATCTCTCCCAATAAGGATGTGGACGGATTTCATCCGGTCAATGTGGGGCTCATGACGTTGAACTTTCCCTGCCTGATGCCGGCCACACCCTCTGGGATTTTGGAACTGCTCCGCCGCTATCAAATCCCTACCAAAGGCAAGCATTGCGTGGTGGTGGGACGCAGCCGGATCGTCGGTCGCCCTACTTCTATCATGATGTCCCGAGGCGGAAACCCCGGTGAGGCCACGGTAACCCTTTGCCATAAATACACCCCGGCTGAAGAATTGCAACGCCTGGTTCCGCTGGCGGATATTGTGATTGCGGCGGTAGGGAAGCCTGACCTGATCACGGCGGACATGGTGAAAGAAGGAGCCGTGGTCATCGACGTAGGCATCAACCGGGTTGAAGACCCCAGCCGGAAATCTGGCTATCGCTTAAAAGGAGATGTTGATTTTGAGGCTGTCAAAGAAAAAGCCAGTTTTATTACGCCCGTCCCGGGTGGGGTAGGTCCGATGACCATCGCCATGTTACTGCGCAACACCCTGGACGCTTACCGAACGAGTTATGCCTAAACCCGCTCAACTCATAGAGAAAGATTTTCGCTACGGTGCAGCCGATCCGCTCCCAGTGATGGAGCAGTTTTATACCCTGCAAGGGGAAGGAAGCTGGACGGGAACCCCAGCCTATTTTATCCGCCTGGCGGGTTGTGATGTGGGTTGTACCTGGTGCGACGTCAAGGAAAGCTGGACCGCAGACAAAGATCAGCACCAAAGTGTAGAGGAACTGGCGCAGGCCGCGGCGGATGCCGGAGCGGACCGGGTCGTCATTACCGGCGGCGAACCCACCATTTATGATTTAACCAAGCTCACCAAAGCCCTGCATGGTCTGGGCATGAAGGTGCACATAGAAACCGCTGGGGTGCATCCCCTCCAAGGCGATTTTGACTGGGTATGCCTTTCTCCCAAAAAATTCAAGGCCCCCATCCCCGAGTTCTACGCTCACGCCGACGAGCTCAAAGTGATCATCTTTCACGACAGCGACTTCGACTGGGCTGAAACCCACGCCCAGCAGTGCCCCACCACCACCCAACTCTTTCTCCAACCTGAATGGAGCCGCCGGACTCGTTTCACCGGGCCGATTGTGGCTTACGCCAAGGCCCATCCCCGCTGGCGGCTGAGCCTGCAGACCCATAAGTGGATTGAGATTCCGTAGGGGGACAAATAGCAGGATCTTTTAAGAGCTGAAGCTCCTTTGCTAAAGCCTCCCACGTGGAGACTTCACCTTTGCCCCCGTAACCATCTCCCCCCTCCGTCATTATGAATAGGGAATTTTTTCCGTTAGGCCTCGTTTTGTATAGGGGAAGAATGATGAAAAAATCCCCCTGAGAAATATTTTCTTTGTATGGTCGGTGGATAAAGGAACTGCCGAGAAACAGATTGACTGGAAACGTATGATGCGTAAGATTGGCTTCGGCCTGATGATGATAGGGTTTATGTGGCTGGGGAACAGTGCCCTGATGGCCCAGAAGGTAAAACCCGCAGATTTTGGGATAGAATCGAAAAAAGCCCTCAAGTTATACCAGGAGGGCATGGAACTGACCATGGTCCGCGACCGGGTGGGCGCTATCAACAAATTCAAAGAGGCGCTGGCGCTGGAACCGGCGTTTTCTCACGCCCACTTTCAGATTGGGGTGAATGCCTATGTGAAAAAGCGCTATGAAGAAGCCCTGGAGCATCTGGAAAAAGTCAAGCAGCCCTATGCAGCTTCTTTTCGGATGTTGCCTTTTTATCTGGGCGTAGCTTATTTCTTCAATAGCAAATACGCGGAAGCAGAACCGCAGTTGGCCGCCTTTCTGGAAAATCCTATAGGGCGCAGACAAGACCTGGCAGTCGCGGAACGCCTGCTTTCGCATGCGAAATTTGCCAAAGAAGCCATCAAAGAGCCGGTAGCTTTTGCCCCGCAAAATCTGGGCAATAACATCAATACCCAGTGGAATGACTACTTTCCCTGGCTGACGGCAGATGATGAATACCTCATTTATACCTCTTATCGCCCCACTAGCCAAAATGTAAATGGACGTCCAGCCCGGCGGCTGAACGAAGATTTTTATGCGGCACGCAAAAAGGGCGATAGCTGGGAGCAAGGGCAGAACATCGGTCAGCCGATCAATACCCTGGAAAATGAAGGAGCCGCTTCGGTTACCCAGGATGGAAAAATGATCTTTTTTACGGCTTGTAATCGCCCCGGTGGAAGAGGGGATTGTGATCTGTATTTTTCCCGGAGGGAAGGTAAGGGCTGGTCTGAACCGACCAATCTTGGCCCCAATGTCAACAGTGATTCCTGGGATGGGCAGTGCTGTCTTTCCGGAGATGGCAAAACCCTCTATTTCGCCTCCAATCGTCCTGGTGGACAAGGGGGAAGGGATATTTGGTTCACGGAGTTCACCGGTAACTATTGGACCCCCGCTCAGAATCTGGGCGACTTGATCAACAGTGCGGGCAATGAGGATGCGCCTTTTCTGCATGCCGATGGAAAAACCCTCTATTTCTCCTCTGATCTGCATCCGGGCTTTGGAGCAGAAGATTTGTTTGTGAGTTATCTGGATGAGAACGACAGTTGGTCAGCTCCGCGCAACCTGGGCTATCCCCTCAATACCGTTGCGGTGGAAAGTCAGATTTTTGTGAGTGCCAATGGCCGCCAGGCTTTCATCAATTCCGACCGGGAAGGCGGTCAGGGGGGCAGTGATATTTATGAATTCGAGATGGACCAGCGCAACCGTCCCCAGCGCGCGACCTTTCTACGCGGGGTTACCGTGGATTCCCTGACCCGGGTTCCGGTATATTCCCGGATTCGCCTGATAGATGTGGAAAGCGGAGATACCATTCGGACCATTTTTTCCGGCCGCTCTGATGGGAAATTCCTGATGAGCTTGCCGCTGAATAAAGAATACGCGGCTTTTGTGGAAGCCAAAGGCTACCTCTTTACCAGTCAGAACTTTTACCTCAAACAGATAGAGGAAGAAACCTATTTTGACCTGACCATTCCCCTGCTACCGATCCGCAAAGAAGTATCGGTGGTGCTTAACAATATTTTCTTCGAAAGCGGTTCCTACGAACTGGCTCCCAATTCCGGGGTGGAGCTACGCTTCCTGGTGGATTATATGCGACGAAATCCCGGCCTGAGAATCGAAATCCAAGGCCATACCGATGATGTGGGTTCGGACCAGGACAACCTGGTGCTCAGTCAAAACCGGGCAGAATCAGTGCGCAGTTACCTGATCCAACAAGGTGTACCTGCCAACCGCATTGAAGCCAAAGGCTATGGCGAAAGCCAGCCAGTCAGTGGCAATATCACCGATGAAGACCGGGCCCGAAATCGCCGGACGGAATTCAAGATTTTGGATACGGGGCGGTAGGTAACATCCCCTTCCGCCTAACGGCCCCTTCAAAGTCGAAGATCCCGGTACTCCGGGAGAAGCTGCGGCCGGTGCGAGCGGGGATGTTCGAAGTAAGCGACGGAGGCGCCTTGACCAACATACATCTCACCCCGGAAGCACGACCGACCATGGGGAGGTGGGCGATTCTGGGGTCTTTAGATTCCGATAGACCGATTCTTGAGGTCTTTTGTAACATCCCCTTCCGCCTAACGGCCCCTTCAAAGGGGCCTGGCGGGATCTTTTGTCGAAGACAGGCCAGTGTGGAAGCCCCTATTGAAGGGGCTGCGGCCGGTGCGAGCGGGGATGTTCGAAGTAAGCTACAGAGGCGCCTTGACCAACATACATGTCACTCCGGAAGCACGACCGACCATGGGGAGGTGGGCTATCCTGGATCTAGATCCCGGCATTAGGACCCTAATCGTCAGGGGTCTCCGAGAGGCCCTCAAGGTCATGGAGACCCCGGATAAGGCTTTTTCCCTAGTGGTCAAAAGTCTTTCCAGGGTGACAAAAAAAATGTAGAGAAAGAAAAGCTATTCCCATGGCTACCATACACCTCGGTGTCACCCCGGAAGCACGACCGACCTGTGGGAGGTGGGCTATCCGGGGTCTCTCGCCGCCTACACCTCCCTTCATGAAAAGACTTCTCAACGCAGAGCCCGGTTCGCCGGGAGAAGCTGCGGCCGGTATGACCAGAGATGTTTCCAGCCCCCAGCCTACAAGCCTTCCAGTTTTTCTTTTAACCAGACGGCGTGCGATAATTTTGGGGTAGTCTCTATGGCGGTTCGCAAGGAATCTGCCTTTGCTGCCCACTGGGCTTCTGGGATCAGGCCTTTTTTGTCCTTTAAGGCGACCAGTTTTGGAAACAGCCGGAGAAAATTCTGATGGATGGGCCGATTGGTGGTGGAAATGCTGCGGTTCCGTCGCAGGTTAGCCTGAAAGGCTTTGATCAGATAAGGCAGACTTTCCAGGTCATTCATTTCGTAAAAAGCCCGCAGCATGACGTAACGGGCACTGATCTGATAGCTATCGTCGGTGAATTGCACCTTTTGTAATAAGCGTACCGCTCCGGAAGGATTCCCCTCCTCCAGCAGTCGCAAGGCCGAGCAATAATGATATACATTGTCCCGAAAGGGAGGGAGGACTCGCTCGGCATAGGTTTCAATGAAATTTTTTACCCAGGAAAAATCCTTAAGCCTCAAGCCTACGGTTACGATGTTTTTGAAATCGGTATGACTGAGATTTTCGTCCGAAAAAATAACGCCCGTGGACAATTGCGCCTTATACAAATGCAAGAGTTCCACTAGATAATGACTGTGCCCCTGATTGATCTGGCGAATGCAAAAATTCTGGGCGTATTTATACAGGCCACGGGCTTCCTCTGCGCTAAAGAGCGCGTGGTGCTGATCTAACAGATTGGGGAGGCGTTGATAATGTCTTTCTCCTTCAGGGCCGAAGGAAAGCACGATCTCTCGATAAATCTGAATGGCGGGACTATCGGCCCAGGCCTCCGGATGCTGGTCCAGGTAGGCCAGGAGGTGCTCCAGAAACTGATCCCTGACCGGGGCATGGAATACCTGGTTACGGTTGAGCATTTCGCAGCCATCTCTGAGCCGGTTGATCAGGTAATAGCTATCCAGGGCCGCCACTTTTTCCTGGAGGTGGGCGTCGTATACCCGGACCTGCCGCATGCCGTACATGCCATTAGCTTCATCAGCTAGCTGGTGCGTGAGGTAATAAAACCTGCCGTCCCTGCGACTTTGGGAGAATAGCCGGGACTCCAATTTCCTTTTTTGTTGGTCAAATTGCCGGGGAAGTTGATGTTTCCGCAGTTGGGCAAGGATCGCAAGGCTATCTTGTTGAGGATGGAGGCGTTGTTCCTCTTGGGCTAAAAATTGCAAAAGCAGCCGGTAGAGCCGTGCGTATTCTTCCCGGAGACGTTGTTTGCGGAACTTTTTGTCAGGAAAAAGGTGCGTAAAAATCGCTTCTTCGGCCAGGGCATGCTCGACCCTTCGTTGGTTCAGCCAATATTGAAAAAGGCGAATCAGAACCTGACTTTCATTAAAATAGGGGGACAAAAGAAACTTTTCCAGCCTTCGCCTTTCGGATGGACTCAGTTTTTGCAGTAGTTCAAAGAGTTTTGTTTGTCGCATGCATTGCCATTATTAGCAATAAAATTTCATTTAATATGTTGAAATTTAGGGAATTATAGAAGTAGGATGGAAGAATATATGCCATTAATGTTGCTTTTTGTGCTTGAAGGGAGGAAGATTTCTGGCTAACTCGCTATCATACCAAAACCGACTAAGTCATGAAGTACACTTTTTTAAGCATTCTCCTCCTTCTATCCCTCTGGAATCCTTTGCTGGGCCAGACCACGGTCAGCAGTAATATCACCACCAATACTACCTGGACCACTGCGGGTAGTCCCTACACCCTGACCAACCCCATTACCGTGCAAAGTGGGGTGACCCTGACCATCAATCCAGGCGTAATCGTTTATGCTGATACGGCAGGCTGGACCATCGAAGGAAATCTGGTGGCCCTCGGGAATCCTATGGACAGTATCTACATTCTTCCTAATGGAGGAGATGGCCTCGACATCGATTGGAATGGGATGTTCGTTACGGGCAGCGGTACCGTACAAATGGAATATGTTCGCTCCTATCGGGCGCTTTACGGCTTAAGGTTTTTGGGTTCTTCTAATTCGGCGGGGAGTTATTTGTATCGCTGCTACTTTGAGCAACATTATGCCGGGGTCGAAAACCTTAACGGCACAGCGCCTACCTTGAGCATAGATAGTTGCACTTTTAGACGGAATAAATTTTCCATCCAAGGTCAAAAGATGGACCTCCTCGCAGGGGTGTTTATCGAGCAGTTTTATACCCCTTCTTTGTCCAACACCAACCTGACCAATTGTACCTGGCTGGACCCTTGTAACCATGCCTTTAAGATCAGCAGCGGTAAGGTGAACAGCTGTAACTTCGTTTACAGTCCTACTCCCTGGTGTGGCAACTTCGCCGTTGAGTTGGTATTACAAGGTCCTGATAGCCTGATCTTTGTCAACAATCTCATCGAGACCGCTTACGGCATTGATGTAAGTGGTTCAGCATCTGCCCCTTATCGCATTCAACACAATACCATTTGCACGCCCATCGACTCTTTTTTGGTAAAGAACGGTACCGGCCAGTCTATCAATCTGGAGCACAACTGTTGGTGTAGTGCTGATTCCGCTCACATTGCCAATTATATGCGGAACGACAATGGGGTTCCTACCAATACGATCAGTTTTTACCCCTTCGATACCACTTGTGTGCCTGCACCTCCCTACGAAAGCCCTGTCATGCCGGGAGACGCGGACCATGATCAGTTGGTTCACAATGTAGATTTACTAGCCCTCGGCTTGTTTTATGGTGATACCGGTCCTACCCGTGCCAATGCCAGCCTGAACTGGCAGCCGCAACCGGCCTCAGCCTGGGGAGATACCCTGCAAAGCACCCTGGCCGACAGCAAACACGCAGATACCGATGGCAATGGCGTCATCAATATGGATGATACCCTGGCCATTGATCAGAATTACGGCTTAGTCCATACTTTCAATAAAACCGGTGGAAATGGCGGCATTCCGATCGGCATTCTACCTCCGCCCGGGCAGTTTCTGGCGGGAGACACCCTCCCTTTATTGGTGTATTTTGGGGTGCCGGATACCCAGGCTGTAAATGTGTATGGTGCTTCCTTTAGCCTACAGTACGACACCACCTTTCTCAACTCTCAAAGCCTGAATGTCCGGATAGACAGCTCTTTCTTCGGCAAGAAAAATCAGGACATGTTGAGCATGGTTCGCCACCATCCCCAAAACGGTCGCATAGACTTTGCTTTTACCCGCATAGACCAAATGAATGTTTCTGGTTACGGACGGATTGCAGAGATCATTGTGGTCATTGATGATGACATTTTCAAGAAAGCCCAGCCCCTTGAGTTCTCCATTATTTCCCCTTATGTCATCGACAAGGATGAGGCAATTTTCGCCATTAGTCCAGGGGCCGCAGTGGTTACGGTCAATGAAGGTTCCACACCTATTGATGAACCCTGGATGCGCAGCCTGGAAATATACCCCAACCCTAGTCAGGGCCGCCTAAACCTGGAATCTCCCGAAGCGCCCTTGGAAGGGTTGAGCTTGTATGCTGTGGATGGGAAAAAGCTCTATGACCAATCCCTCAATCAGCGTCGTATGCAGGAGGTGAGCCTCCCGGCACATCTTCCCAACGGATTCTACCTGCTCCAGGTCGAAACGCGCCTGGGTATGATTTGGAAGAAAATCCAACTGGACCGCTAGTGATTGTTGTCTCATAGAGGTTTTTGAACAAAGTGTAAAAAAGGGCCATCCCGAATTTTGGGATGGCCCTTTTTGGGTAGGGAGGTACAGAGGGATGTAACAGCCTCCTCAGAACATCCCCGCTCGCGCAGGCCGCAGCTTCCTTCAGGCGTACCGGGATCTGCAATTTTGGAGGGGCTTGCCTAATAGGCCACCGATCATTTAATAAGTGTCACCCCGGAAGGCTCCATGACCTTTTTGCAAACATGGAGACCCCGGATAGCCCACCTCCCGATGGTCGGTCGTGCTTCCGGGGTGACATATATGTTGGTCAAGGCGCCTCCGTCGCTTACTTCGAACCTCCCGGGTTACCGGGATCTGCGACTTCAAATGGGCTTTCGCACAGGCCTGTCTTCGACATGTGACTCCCGCCAGTCTCTCCCGGAGTACCGGGATCTGCGACTTCGCAGGGGTCGTTGGGCGGAAGGGGAGGTAACAGCCGCCTTAGAGCATCCCCGCTCGCGCTGGCCGCGGCTTCTTTCAGGCGTACCGGGATCTGCAATTTTGGAGGGGCTTGCCTAATAGGCCACCGATCATTTAATAAGTGTCTCTTCAGAAGGCTCCATGACCTTTTTGCAAACATGGAGACCCCGGATAGCCCACCTCCTGATGGTCGGTCGTGCTTCCGGGGTGACATATATGTTGGTCATGGCGCCTCCGTCGCTTACTTCGAACCTCCCCGCTCGCACTAGCCGCAGCCCCTTGAAAAGGGCTTTCGCACAGGCCTGTCTTCGACATGTGACTCCCGCCAGACCCCTTCGAAGGGGTCGTTGGGCGGAAGGGGAGGTAACAGTCGCCTTAGAACATCCCCGCTCGCGCAGGCCGCAGCCCCTTGAAAAGGGCTTACGCTCGGGGCTGTCTTCGACATGTGACTCCCGCCAGACCCCTTTGAAGGGGTCGTTAGGCGGAAGGGGATGTACCTGCCGCCTTAGAACATCCCCGCTCGCGCTGGCAGCAGCTTCTCCCGGCGTACCGGGATCTGCGACTTCAAATGGGCTTTCGTACTGGCCTGTCTTCGACATGTGACTCCCGCCAGTCTCTCCCGGAGTACCGGGATCTTCGACTTCGAAGGGGCCGATGGGCGGAAGGGGAGGTAACAGCCGCCTTAGAACGGAATTTTTTTTTAGCCCGAAACCTTAGCCTATTCCAGCACCAGCCGTCGCGACCAGCTTTGATGACCTATTTGTAAGCGGTAGATATATATGCCTGAAGGGAGATCAGCGGGTGTCCAGGTGTAGGTAAAATCCCCGGCGGGCAGACTTTCGTTTACCAGTTGGCTAACCATTCTTCCCTGAATATCAAACACCCGTAAGTCAACCGGGGCACGATGTGGGACCGTGAAGGGAATACGGGTTTGGTGAAGAACAGGGTTAGGGTAGGCCAGGCCTAATGGACCTTCTGGTAAACCTTGATCGAAAACCTCTGGTTCCAGACTGACCGTAGTTTCTACCAAACTGTCATTACGGAGAATGGTCCCTCTATGTCCTACCACTGTTCCATGCAGGGAATCTGTAAAAAAGACATCAGTGATCGGGAACCCGGTTTTGCTGTCTTGCAAGCTCCAGCTATCTCCTCCATCCGGGGTGAAGGCAATGGTTCCTGCATATCCTACCGCTACGGCAGAGACGTCTTTAGGATTGACCCCCCGACCCTCAAAGTTGATGTCTGCGCGGAAACTAATCCCGGTGAAATCAGGGATAAAGCCCCCGTTAAACTTGAACAAACCAGGCGAGGGGCTGACATCCTGCCAGTTTTGTCCGGCATCCTCCGTGCGAAGAATCACCCCATGATTCCCCGTAGCGATGCCAAAACTATCGTCGAGAAAGGCTACGGAGGTAAGCCACTCCTGGGTGCCACTGTTTAAGGGGCTCCAGCTTTGGCCTCCGTCGGTGGTGTGCAAAAGGGTTCCTTCTCCCCCGGCGATAAAAGCCGAAGAATCATTGGTCCATTCCACGTCCAGTAGCCATTTATTGGTGCCACTGGTTTTCTGGGTCCAGGTTTTTCCACCGTCTTTGGTACAAAAAATCATGCCCGACAGGCCGACTGCTAATCCATTCAGCGAATCGCGGAAGGTGATGTCGAAAAATTTGGAGAGGGCAAAAACCGGCTGAGGTTTGAAGGTTTTACCGCTGTCGGCGGAGTGATAAATGCGTCCGAAGCTGCCAAATCTTCCACCGGCAATCCAGATGTTATGCCCTATGGGATCCGCGCTTCCAATACCGAAAATCGGGGTAGAAGTGATGCCTTCAAAAGGATCGGTGGTCACCAAAGGCCCAGGGAGCCAGTCCTGACCAGCATTTTCTGTTCTTAGAATGCTGCCTCCGCCGCCCACGGCGATCCCAAAGCTGTCATCCAGAAAGGTAATGGCGGTTAAGTCTGGGCGAAAACCTGACCAAAGCGGTTCAAAGCTACTTCCGCCATCCGGGGTACGGAACAGGCCTCCATTTCCCCCACCAAATACCCCGGTACTGTCTTTGGGAAAGGAGACGGTGATGATATCTCCCAGAATGGGGGTGGGAATCACTTCCCAGCTATCGCCACAGTTGCGGGTTCTCAACATGACGCCTCCTGGGCCTACGGCAAAGCCGTCTTTGTCTGTAAAGAAAAACACATCCTTTATGTCTACCGTGGTTCCGGAAAGAGGAGCGTTCCAACTCAGTCCGGCATCGTGGGTATTCATGATCAATCCCCGCTTACCTACCAAAACCGCTTTATTGGGATCTGCTTTGGGCATCCAGACTTCTGAGAATGATTTAGACTCAAAGGTAGACTGCCCGCCTCCCCAGGGAACATAGCTGACCCCGCTGTCTTCCGAAACGATGATGGGCGGTCCCCCAAACCCCAGCATAGAATCCCCGACAATCGCTCCCAATCCACTGCTCAGCGTTGGGAATTGGACGCCGTTGAGGTTGGAGCGAAGCCCCGGAAAGGGTTGGTAGTTCCAGCTTAGTCCTCCATCAATGGAGCGAAGGATGGTTCCGGTATCTCCAACCGCTACCATCACCAGGGTACTGAGCAAGCTGATGCCTCTCAGGGTATCCTTTCGTCCACTGTTCAAGTGGTTCCAGGTTTCCCCACAGTCCTTAGTCTGCAGGATGACGCCATCCGTGCCTACTGCCACCGCACAATCCAGCCCAAATGAGGCAATCGCATATAAATCCTGGCGGGTTTTACTTTGCTTGACGTCCCAGGTATCCCCACCATCTTTAGACTTGATGATGGTGCCAGCATCCCCCACCATGAGGATGGTAGTGGAGTCAAAGGCAACAGAATTTCGCAAGAGGTTACCTTGCGGGAGGGGATTTTGCCATTGCCAGCCTTTCTGAGCAGAAAGCAAAAAAGGAAATAGGAACAAGATGCTCCATATTCCCAGTCGAAGGGTAATAAGACTTTTCATGGGAAGAGGGATTAGAGGTGGGAAGAGAATAGCAAAAGGTACCAGGCTCGGGATTGCTCCCGCTCCTGATACCCTTCCGATGATTATCTGCGTTGTTTCAGGGCCTGGTCTACGGTGTCTTGGGCCTTTTTCGCGGCCCGATCGTTGGCCTGGGCCTTTTGTTCAACCTGGTCACATTTCTTCTGGGTCTTTTGGATTTCGGTCTTGACATGGGCAGAAGTACCGGCGGTGCCCCAGCGCTTTTTCAATACATCCCGGATCGCTTTCAGGCGGCGGATGGCCTTTTCTGTTTTGTCTCTAAAACATTTGGCGGCAAAACGCTGACGCTGCAGATCCCGGATTTTCTTCTCTGCCGGAGAGCCGGTAATGGGTTTGGGCGAGGTCTTGATCAAATGATCGATTTCAGCCTGCACATCTTTGATGTAATCATTGCAGCTTTGAAGATTATCTTCTAATAAGTCCAATTCTTGATTGATGTCTACCAGCCAGGCGGGGGTCTGAGCCAGGGAGGTAGCAGGCAACAGGCAGAAAAGTATAGTGGCGGTTAAAAAAGCA
Source organism: Bacteroidota bacterium (assembly GCA_038527215.1). Taxonomy (GTDB): domain Bacteria; phylum Bacteroidota; class Bacteroidia; order J057; family J057; genus JAWPMV01. The sequence goes on along the minus strand of JBCBGC010000049.1, from coordinate 29,957 downwards.
TACAGAAACTTGTTCATGACTAGATAGGGTTTTTGTGATGTTGTTGACACAAAATTCCGCCATCCGCTCAGGGAAACCCATACCGCATCTGCGGTATTTTTACAAAAAAGGCCCGGGCTATCCAGATGGCCCGGGCCTGGCAAGAACTTTCCTTTAGTCTATTTTAGCCCCGCAAACGCTGATTTAGCATCCTTAGGCAGGCAAACTTTTTCTTCGGGGATTTCTATACCAACCTTCAATTCCTGTCCGAGGTAGTATGAGGTCATACCCAAGGCTACGACTTCCATTTTGAGGCTAAGGCCCTTCCAAATCCAGTTGAGCTGGCTTCCTAGCAATTGGGTCTTCCACACTTCACAGGATTTACCCAAAAAAGCTTCTTCCCGTATTTTTTCTCCGCCCATCCGTTGCAGCAATTTTTTCCCTCCCTCGGTCAAATCCTTTTCTCCCATTTCTTTGGCCACGGGTTTGATAAAAGTATTCTTGATGGTCATATAGGAGTTCGTCTCCGGGGTATACATATGCTGCATTTCGCCATCCAGGTAGGTAATACTGGTGATCTCCCCTTTTTTGTCCTTCTCAATACGCGCCTCTCTTAAGCCCCAGCGATCCCAATAATGAATCTGCTCTCCTTTTTTCTTCCCTTTTTTGTTCGTGATATCCATGCGCAGGTAGCCGGATGCCACCTGATACCGGGCGTACCCCTGGTCAAGCAACTCCTGACTGTTCATGCCATTTTTTGAGAAGGGGTTGCTGTCGTAGGTTTGGGCAAAAAGGCTGTTGAGGCTGATGGCGAAAAGACAGAGAAAGATTGTTTTCATCAATTCGGAATTTATAGATTAGTATGTACCCTTAGGTGGGACAAAAGGGCTGGGGTGTAATCAGGTGAGGAAGAAAAATTATCAATATGTCCTTCCTGAGGTGCAGCGGCTGATTCCCTTTGTCCGTTAGCTTAAATGAACCGCATTTGTAGTGCTATGATGAGACATACAATTTTCAAGGCGATACTGTGCCTGTTCGTACTGATGGGGGGAACTGCCTGTAATCAGGAGACATTCCAACCTAACGAGGAGGAAACCGTAGCCTATCAACCGCAATTATCCAGTGTGAGGGGGGAGGGGACCGTTTGGCTGCGCTGGGGATGGTTTACCACGAATCTACCGACCAATCCCGTTCGGGTCTCCCCAGACGGATTCCGTATTTTCTTCTGGGAAAACAATACCCAGACCAAAAACCTACTGGTCGAGGTGGATGGGCAGACCACCACCTATCCTGTAACCCAGTTGGAAAATGGGAAGGTTTATTTTTTCGAAGTTGAAGCGCTGGTCGACCAGGGACAATCAGCCCGGTCTAATACCATTGTGAGTAGTCCTGGTCCAGAGGAACAATACCAAATCGCCATTCCCGGCTTGGTTGACAACCACAGTTGGGGAAGTTGGCATCCGGATGGACAGTCGGTCCTTTTTGTCATCCAACCAGACACCACAGATATATTTGCTTCTCCTGGCAGCCACATGATTTATCAGTATACCTGGGCTACAGAGCAATTCAGTTCCCTGGTTGAAGGGACCAAACCTTCTTGGTCTTTTGATGGAAATTTTCTGGCTTTTGAAACGGACTCTCTGCTAAATAAGCATCATGCCGATAGTAAAACCTATATCCAGGTCTATCAACCAGCCATCGACCAGATCGGTGAGAGCTGGGGAGGCGATGGTTATTATCGCGAAGTAGCCTGGGCACCAGATCGCTATGAAATAGCCTTTTTGGGCACGCTCGAGAACGAAACAGTAGCCTCTATTTTTACCACTGCACCGGGCGTGACTGCGGGGGTCTCTGCTCCCAATGCCATCCCTTTCACGGTGAATGCGCTGGATGAACTGGAAGATGGAGGCGATCCCTCCCCTGCCCGGCTGACCTGGGAGAACGGAGGCAAAGAAGTGGTATACGACCGCCTTTTGAAGAAGAATGACCTTTTTGTTCGGGATATCTTTCAGCTCAAGGTTGACGGAAGCCGGGAAATCGCCCTAATCGCTTCTGATTGGAACGACTTTGGAGCTGCCTTTTCCCCCGATAACCAGCGCATGGCCTTTTTTAGCGATAGGTCCGGTCGCAACGAAATATGGCTTTGGGACAGAAATCAAGCTGGATTGAAGCAAATAACCGGAACACTGGCCCTGGGTATCCGGACGGACGATTCCCGCCTGGCTTTTTCGCCCGATGGCAAAAAGATCATGGCGACCCAGCAACTGACAGAGGAAGTTTACCGACTGGTCATCTTAGATCTTCCCTGACTGAATCATATTCTCATCCCCCGGTTTTTTCTGTAACTTAGCCGTGTGTTCTTCAGAACGCTTCCCAACCGCTTACGACCAGAGCATGCGCGCGCTACGTATTACCAGTTTGGTGCTTCTGATAGGGGGATTCCTCCTAGAGGGAAAATCCCAGGGTTTCGAAACGATTTTTGGTTCGGAAGAGGTCCTCAGAATCCGACTGGAAACGGCGATGGACCCTTTATTGTCCGATCGTTCTGATACCACCGATTATCAGGGAGCCACCATCCGTTTTGAGCAGGGAGGGAAAAAGATCACCCGCAAAGCCCTGGTCAAAATCCGCGGTAATTTTCGCCGCGACCCCAATAATTGCGCCTTTCCTCCTATCAGACTAAAGATTCCCAAAAAGGAAGCCAAAGGCACCCTGTTCCAAGGGCATACCAAGTTCAAACTGGTTACCCACTGCCAGTTGGAAACCTACGTGTTGAAAGAGTATCTCCTGTACAAATTATACCAGCGATTGAGCCCCTGGAGTTATCAGGTGAGGCTGGCCAAAATAACCTATCGGGATTCGGAAAAGGGCGTGCCTACGGAGACAGCATTCGCTTTTTTTATAGAGGATGAAAAGCCTATCTCGGAGCGAATGAAAGCAAAAGAGATTAAATCTGATGCCTGGGAGGACCCTCAAATCTCCCGTAAAAACCTGGTCAAGGTGGCGACCTTTGAATACATGATCGGTAACCTGGATTGGGGGGTTTATAAGCGCAAGAATCTGAAGATTTTTCAACCAGAAAAAGGCGGACCAGGCTTCGTTACGCCCTATGATTTTGATTTCTCAGGCGTGGTAAATGCCAGCTATACCGGAATCCCCCAGGGGTTTAATCGACGGAAACTGAGGCCGCTTTGCTATCAGCCAGAGGAAACCCGAGCGGTCCGTCATGAATTTTTGAGCCAGGAAAAGGCCTTTGAGGATATTGTCCTGAACTGTCGGCATCTGTCTAAAAAAGCCAGACAGGAAATGTGGGCCTATCTTTCTGGTTTTCTAGAGGTCTTACGCGATGAAACTGCCACCCTGGCCTTGTATGAAGCTGCCTGTGAATACTAAGCATGTCTGAGCTGCCTATCCTTTTTGCCCACGCCAATGGTTTCCCTGGCAGGGCCTATACGCATTTTCTGGAACAACTCGCGCCCTGGAAGACGGATTTTATCCCGGTCTTCGGCATGGGCAAATATCAGGTGAAACGGGACTGGACGCCCTTGGCGGATGAATTGATCGAATATGTGGAAACCCATCACCCACAGGGCGTGATCGCGCTAGGACATTCCCTGGGTGCCGTAGTGAGCTTATGGGCTGGCTCCCAAAGACCGGAGCTATTTCATCGCTTGATTTTACTGGACCCGCCTTTATTCGGGCCTGGCTTTCAAAACCTGGTGTGGCTGTTGCAGATGCTGGGGTTGTCCAGGCGATTCAATCCGCTGGCGCGTCAGGCCCTGGCTCGAAAAGCCCATTTTACCTCCATAGAAGAAGCCCGGGAATACTGGGGCGGCAAAAACTTTTTCAAGCCTTTTCACCCACAATGCTTCGAGGATTACCTCACCCATGGCCTGATGCCAGACCCGGAAGGTGGTTACACATTGCGGTTTCCTGCCGAATTGGAGGCCCGAATATTCTCCTCTCGGATGGGGAGAGGGCGCTTTCATGGCATGCGGGTAGCAGCCGATTGGATTCTGGCTGAGCGGAGTGTATTACCTGCTTCTACCCAGGCCCGACACCGCAAGCGTTTCTCCGCCGATACCTTCTATCAGATGAAAGGCGGACACATGTTTCCAATGGAGTCTCCGGTGGAAACTGCCGCAATGATCAAAAAAATCCTTTCTTCCGATATGGATTCTATCTAATATATGATCTGATTAAGGAAGCGGTTGATGCTGAACCTGCACCACCGTCTCGGCTTCATGGGCCGCTTTGGATTGGGTAAGTTGGGAAAAAACCAGCATCATGCTTGCCAGAATAATGCTGCCCAGGAACCAGGCGGCAAACCGGGTTTGCTGACGATGTACAGGAGCGTGGTGGGTAAGCGGGGTAACTGATCTTTTCATACGAAGAGCGTTGACTAGTTTAATATTACGGATAATGCAGTTGTCAATCTTTACGAAAATTCGAATCATATTACCACCTAAACGCCAGACCAGTTATCTGGGGCTTATCAGCTTGATGCTGCTCCTGACTTTGGGAGGCTGTAAATCCTCAAATCCTGCCACAGAAAGCCTCAGCCCGGCTACTAGCAGTACTGAGGCTAGCTCAGAACCACAGTGGTCGAGGCCTCCTGCGTTATTGGTCAAGGCCAATGGAGATACCGTTTCCAGACCGATTGCGCTGGAGACCTTACACCTGCATATCCGCGCCCATGGAAGTTTGGCTACCACCACGGTGGAGATGGTATTCTACAATCCCCATGAACAGGAACTGGAAGGCCAATTTTTCTTTCCGCTGGCCGAAGGGCAATTTCTCAGTCGCTTTGCCCTGGAAGTAAATGGCAGACTCAGAGAAGCCGTTTCGGTAGAAAAACAGCAAGCCAGAGTAGCCTATGAAAGTGTGGTTCGGCAAAAGATTGACCCCGGCTTGGTAGAATGGACCCAGGGCAATGTGTTCAAAACCCGCATTTACCCCATTCCTCCCAAAGGCACTAAGCGGCTGGTGCTAGCTTATGATCAGGAATTAGAAGCCTTGCCCCATGCCTGGCGATACCTTTTACCGCTGGCCTTTTCCGATACTGTTGCCCATTTTTCTCTGACAGCGGAGGTAGAAGAAGAAGATGGCCTGCCTCAGTGGGAAAAAGATCCCCTGGGAATTCTCACCTTTGAAGCCTGGGAAACTGCTTTTCGGAGTAGACATCAGCGTTCTTCCTATGTGCCTAATCGCGCGTTCAGCTTTTTGATTCCCCGCCAGGGACAAAAGGCGAAGAGTTGGGTGGAACAAGGCCCGGATGGAAGCAAATATTGGTATGCCCGCCTCTTCCCTCCGGTGAAAAGCCGGGAAAGGAAGCTCTCTGATGAGGTTAGCCTCCTCTGGGATGTGTCGCACTCCGCTCGGAACCGAGATTTGAAAAAAGAGTATGCGCTTTTGGAAAGCCTGATTCAGGAAATGGGCTCGGGACGAATCCATCTGACCACCTTTGACCTGGCCATCCGTGGCCAAAAAACCTTCTACCTGCAGGAGGGAAAATCCGCCGAATTAATGGATTTTTTACGTGCCCAATCCCTGGATGGCGCTACTGCCTATGAAATGCTGGATTTTACCCAATTAAAGGGAGGAGAAATCTGGCTGTTCTCAGATGGCCTTTCCACCATCGGCCAGGCGGAAACCGCTGAGCCCCTGGTACCCCTCATGAGCGTAGTGTCCAGTTCCCAGGCAGATATACCCCATTTGCGGCGGCTGAGCATGAGCAGTGCGGGGAAACTGGTGAACCTACAACAACTTAGCGTGCCCGAGGCCTTAGCGGCCTTTACGGAAGAGCGCTTGCAATTCCTGGGGGTATTGCGGAGCGATGAAGAAGCTGCGGAGGTTTATCCGTATTATGCCCAGGAGGTAGGAACCGCCTTTTCCATTTCTGGACAACTCCTGGAGCCCGAAGCCAATCTGACCGTTCTGTTTGGCTTTGGCAATCAGATTACCTACAAAGAGCCCATACGCATCCGCAAGAAAGTTTTTGGCAAAGATTTGCCCTTGATTGCTCGGCGGTGGGCCATGCAGAAGCTGACTCATTTGAGCATGGACCGGGAGAAAAACCGCTTGGCCATCACCCAACTAGGCAGGCAGTTTGGCCTGGCAACATCCTATACCTCGCTGTTAGTTTTGGACCGGGTGCAGGATTATGTGACCCATGGGATCGAACCACCGGAGCCCTTGAAAAAGGAGTATCAGCAACTGGTTCAGCAAATCCAGCAGGATGAGCAGGCCGACTATAAGGCGCATATGGAGACGGTCGTAAGTGGGTACAAAAAACGGGTGGAATGGTGGAACCAGACATTTAAGATTCCCAGGAAGCCTTATATCCAAGATGATATCCGAAAATCTGGGGAACTTACAGAGGCAAGCACGATAAGTTCTTATGAATCCATCGATGATGACTGGGGGGAAAGCCAAGGGGGCTTATTCCTTGATAACGATCCTGGGGATGCCTCTATGGATGACTTCGAAGGGGATCAAGAATCGATAATGGACCAAAAAGCTAAGGAGGACGAACCCACCAGCAGCAGTGGGACCATCTCCATCAATCCCTGGCAGCCAGATGTTCCTTACCTCAAGAAGCTGAAAGCGGCCAAAAGCGACCAATTGTATAGGCTTTATCTTTCTGAAAAAAAGGCATACCTCAGCCAGCCTTCGTTTTTCCTGGATGTGGCAGATTTTTTCTGGAAACAAGGCAGACATGAAGAAGCCTTGCGGATTCTCAGTAACCTGGCAGAAATGGAACTCAAAAATCATGAGTTACTCCGGGTACTGGGCCGAAAACTGATTGAATGGAAAAAGCTGGCCCTGGCTGAATCCGTCCTGGAGGAGGTCCTGGAAATCCGTCCGGAAGAACCCCAGTCTTACCGTGATCTGGGGCTCCTCAAGGCCGAGAAGGAAGATTTTCAAGGCGCGGTCAATATGTTGTATGAAGTGGTCAGTCAATCCTGGAATGACCGCTTCCCGGAAATCTCTGTCCTGGCTACCCATGAACTCAACAACCTCATTGCTCGCAGTCCTCAGGCATTAGATATCCGACAGATCGACAGACGTCTGATCAAAGCCATGCCCACGGATATTAGAGTAGTGCTGGATTGGGATACCGATGCAGTGGATATGGATTTGTGGGTTACGGATCCCCGAGGAGAAAAGTGTTACTACTCCCATTCCGAGACCGAAATCGGCGGCTGGATGTCTCGCGACTTTACGGGAGGATATGGTCCGGAGGAGTTTTTACTGAAAAAAGCCATGCCTGGAACCTATAAGGTGGAGGTAAACTACTATGGTTCCTCTCAGGTACGCCTGGCTGGGCCTACCCATTTGACTGCCAAGCTGATCACTGGCTACGGAACAGCTTCAGAAAAAATTGAGCAGATTACGCTGAGACTCGCCGACGCAAAAGACGTCTACATGGTCGGAGAACTCAGCTTCCCCTGATATTCTCCTTGAAAGCTGTATCTTGCGGGAGGAAACGCCCGCCTAATTTGAATGCATTTATAATGAGACGCTATTATTCTTTTACCCTCCCGCTTTTGGGGCTTGTATTCCTTGGTCTGATCACCGGTGCCTGCGGAAGCAAAAGCCCGGAAGATCTTCCGAAATACAAGAAAAAGTTCCGCGCCCAGATCGCCAGTTTTGAAAACCAAAAACAAAAAGCTGACGAGCAGGTCGAAGATGGAGTTTCCACCCTGAACAATCTCCAGCAAGCCCTCGAAAACGCTAAGAACGTGGATTCAGAATTCAAGGCAGTCTATGGGAAGTGGGAAAAAGTTGATAAGCAGGTTGAATCCCTGAATAAAGAGTATGAAGGCCTGAAGCAGGATGCTGAAAACCTCTTTGGGGCGATGGAGCGGCAGACTGCAGGCTTGAATGACGAAAAAACCCGGACTGAGCTTAATAATGCCCTCAAGACCTCTCGATCCAGCTATGAGCAGACCCTCAGCAAAACCGCAGCCGCTATTGAGCAACTACGGAGCCTGCATGGAGATGCCGTAGATGTGATCAAAGCCTTGGAAGTGGCCATTGCGATCGGCCAGATCGCTGAGATCAATACTGGCCTGCAAAATATCGAGTCCAAAGTGGCCAATATCATGAAGGAACTAAACGCTACCGTCAAGGAAAGCAAAGACTTATACGAGTCCCGCATGGGTGGTATCAGCGGATAGGTACAATTCATCCTATCCCTGGGCCAGTTCATCGGATATAGTTGAGAAATAACGCTGCTGCCTGAATCTTTACCCTCGAAGGTTCAGGCAGCTATTTTTTTGTCCCCTTCTATTTCTCAACCAACGATAACCTTATTCCGATGAAAAATTTCATGCTCATTTTCAGTTTCTTGATGCTCGTATATCCTTCTTTGGCCCAGGCCGAATCCTACCCACAAGCCATGGCCAGTGCCTTGGAGCCTTATGCCGCTGCCAAGTCAGCCGAGGAGTGGCAAGCCGCCGCCGAAGGATTTGAAAAAATCGCCGATGCCCATCCCGATGAATGGATGCCCACCTATTATGCCGGGATGTCCTATCTCCAAAAAAGTTTTACGCAGAAAGTAGCGGACGAAAAAGACGCCAGCCTGGATCAAGCGCAATCATGGGTAGATATGGGCCTCAAACTGGCTCCGGATGAATCCGAGATGTTTGTCCTGGCAGGCATGGTCTATCAGGGACGCATTCAGGTAAAACCCATTGCCCGGGGCATGCGCTATTCTCAAGCAGCCCTCGACCAACTGGATCGAGCCATCGAACTGAATCCCGACAACCCCCGCGCCTACCTGATGCAAGGCCAGCACGTACTGAATATGCCTCCTTTTGTAGGTGGTGGAAAGGACAATGCTTGTCCCATCATCATGGAGGCCATGGATTTATTCAAGGAAGGAAAAGCACCGGAAGGTTTCGCCCCATCCTGGGGCAAGGATATGGCAGAAAGACTGGTGAAGGCCTGTGCTGAATAGGTATAAGGATGGAAAGAAGCTTCCCCGTAGAGACGCATAGCATGCGTCTCTATGTTTTTTTATGGCTATTGGGGGCTTTTATAACATCCCCTTCCGCCCATCGGCCCCTTCAAAGGGGCCTGGCGGTATCTTTTGTTGAAGACAGGCTTTGCGTTAAAGCCCCGTTGAAGGGGCTGCGGCTTGCACGAGCGGGGATGTTTCAAGCCGCTCCTAAGCGATCATGTCACGCCGGAAAGCCTCCCGAACCTTGTGAGGGAGGTTATCCGGGGCCCGACATTAGGAGCCTAATTGTCGGGAGTCTCCATAAAACCATTAAGGTCTCGGAGACCCCGAATAAGGCTTTTTCCCGCTGGTCAAAAGCCTTTCCGGGGTGACAAAAAAAGTAGAGAAAGAGGAACCACTCCAGGGTGACAAAAAAATAGTAGGAAAAAAGAAGCCATTCTCATCGAATCCCCCACACCTTGGTGTCACCCCGGAAGCACGACCGACCAGCGGGAGGTGGGCTATCCGGGGTCTCCGAGATTGTTCTATGAACATGGAGACCCCCACCGATGAAAATGTCGGGATCCATGACCCGGATAAGTCTTTTCCCGTTGGTCAAAAGCCTTTCCGGACTGACAAAAAAATAGTAGGAAAAAAGAAGCCATTCTTATCGAATCTCCCACACCAAGGTGTCACCCCGGAAGCTCGACCGACCAGCGGGAGGCGGGCTATCCGGGGTCTCCGAGGTAGCGCGATGACCTCGGATAAGTCTTTTTCCCGCTGGTTAAAAGCCTTTCCGGGGTGACAAAAAAAAGTAGAGAAAGAGGAACCGCTCCAGGATGAGAAAAAAATAGTAAGGAAAAAGAAGTCTTCCCCTGGAATACCCCACACCAAGGTGTCACCCCGGAAGCTCGACCGACTTGTGGGGGGGACTATTGGGGGCTTTTTTAACATCCCCTTCCGCCCATCGGCCCCTTCAAAGGGGCCTGGCGGTATCTTTTGTCGAAGACAGGCTTTGCGTGAAAGCCCCGTTGAAGTCGAAGATCCCGGTACTCCGGGAGAAGCTGCGGCTAGTGCGAGCGGGGATGTTTACTGCCAGCGAAGGAGACCCCCAACCTTAAGCATGTCGGAGTAAAAAAAAGGCTTTCCCCGCGCTACCGCTTAATCTGCTTGGCCATGGCGGCAAAATCCTTCAGCTTGAGATGCCCCCGCTCGTTCACCTCTTGGTGAAGCAGTATGCGGCCGCCTTTGGCGCTGAGGATGTAATAGGTGCGGAGGCGCGGGTCGAGGTGTAAGATGGCTACCTTCGCATCCTGGGAAAAGACCGCTTTAGAAATGGCTTCTTTGTCCACCAGTTGTACCTCAAAGCCGTAGGCTTTTTTCAGCTTTTCCAGATCACGAACCTTCTCGGTGACTTCCTTTTCGTGGACATAAAGGGTCATTTCTTTCAACTCCCCGGCCTGCTTATTGGTAAACTCATCCAACTTGCGCTCGAAATTTATCTCGGTGAGCTTATTGCCGTCGAGGAAATTCAGGTAGTTGTTCATGGACTGGACGATGGTGATCAGTTTGAACTGAAAGGCCTGGGTATCCATCACGTCGGGGAACAGCCACTGGGTGAGGGCGTCTTTCCCGGTATAGTTCATCATATTGTCGCCTTTTCCGCATAGATAGAGCGCAAGGTGATTAGACTGTATCCTGTCCGTACGCCCGACCCGCTGCACGAAGCGTTCGGAGTTATTGCGGACCAGCATGGAGTATTGGGTGTCGAAGGCATACTCTCGTAGCTCATCTACCTGAACGAATTTTACCTCGGTGAAATCCCAGTATAAATCAATGGCCCGGGTGATGGTTTTGTTGTAAACTTCATCTTCCGGATACAGGACAATCAAGGTAGTGGTACCCTTGATCTTGGGGAGTTCTTCCAGGGCTCTGAGACGGCCGTTTTGAGCGGTCAGGGTAGGATAGCTCAGAAGGGCAAGGAGGCTGAAGAGGAAAAATTGGCGCATAGCTAGGTTCATTCGCATCTAACAATTTTCAGGGAACAGGCGCAGTATCGTTTGGATAAGATAAAAAGGAATGGCAAGATTCGCCAATCCCCTTACAGGCCTGTATGCTAAGAAAACGAAGCAAAAAGCGATCTATTTTGTCCGCTACTTACGATTTACCAGATATACGCCTGCCAGGATCACCAGCATAAAACCGATCTGCCCTGCGGTAATGGTTTCCCCATCCATCAGGCCTAAGGCCAGGGCGACAATCGGAATGACGTAGGTAACGGAAGAGGAAAAGATCGGCTCGGTAATTTGTACCAAGCGGTAAAACAGCACCAAAGCAATGGCGGTACCCATGGCCCCGAGAATGAAAATATATCCCAGGGAAGTCCAGGCATGGGGTTGTTCGGCAAACGTCTGGGGTAGCTCGGCAAAAAAGAAGAGGTAGAAAATATAAGGAATCGAGACAAAGGCCAGTCCAAAACCAGAAGCCAGGACCGCTGGCGTATCACTCAGGTAGCGCTTCATGATATTGGTGCTCAGGCCATAACCGACGGTGGCCAAGACGACGAATCCCGCATACAGCAACTGACTGATGATATCGACCTCTCCATCACCGGCCAGAATGAGGCCTACCGCTCCCCCAAAGCCTAGCAATATCCCAATACCCTGGCGCACTTTTCCTTTGAGTTGGAAAAAGAGCACGCCCAGGATCATGGTAAAGACTGGGCTAAGGACGTTGAGGATACCCGCAGAGGCGCTGCTGATTTTTTGTTCGGCCAGAGGAAAAAGAAAGGCCGGAATCGCGTTTCCGACAATGCCGATGAGGAAAATATACTTCCAGGCTTCCGGTTTGACTTCTTTGGCGCGTCCGAGGATAAAGGGGGCCAATACCCCCGCTGCTATCAGGATTCTCAGGCCTGCGATCTGGTAAGGCGTAAACGCGATTAAGCCTTTTTTGATCAGGATAAATGAAGACCCCCAGACCAAGGCCAGAAAGATGTAAATCCCCCATTTTTTCATGCGGGCAAAGGTAGGTAAAAAGCCCGGTCTAGTTAAAGGGAAACGATATTTTGCTCAAGCCCTTTCCCTTGAGCTGGATTTTCAGCAGATTAAAGGACAAAGGAACCCGCTATGAAAAGAATACAACTGTTTGAATTCGAAGATTTTGCCTGGTTTCCGCCTGCCTGGCGCTCCACGATCACCAAAATTATCGTGGTGCTCCATAAGCTTTGGGGCACTCGTGAAGTGGTGGGAGATTTGCTGATCGACATCCAGAAAAGGCACCCCTTTACCCGAATTGTGGACATGGGCTCAGGCTCTGGTGGCACCATGCCCCCCGTTTTGGAATACCTGAATGAACAGCAACCTCAAGCACCTACCGAACTCCTGCTGACCGACCTGCATCCTAACCAGGCTTTTGTCCAAAACTTCAACCAACAGGGGCATGCCCATATGCGGTATCAGGCTGAATCCCTGGATGCGTCCAACCTGACTCAGGCCCCCGAAGGCCTGAAGACCATGATGAACAGCTTCCATCACATGCCGCCGGACACCGCCCGAAAAATTTTGGCTACTGCCCAGGAGAACAAGCAGCCGATCCTCATTTATGAAATGGGGGAGAATAAATTCCCGATCCTGGTCTGGGCCCTGAGCACCCCGATTGCTTTTGTCATCCTGATCCTGATGTCTATGGTGATGGTCTTTTTTGTCAAACCCCTCACTTGGAAAGACCTGCTGTTTACCTGGCTGATTCCCGTGATTCCGCTCTTTTATTTTTGGGATGGCCATGCTTCCCTACCCCGTATGTACACCTTTGATGACGTGAAAAACCACCTTTTACCCCCAGCGGATGAGCATTACACCTGGGAGATGGATCAGGGAAAAAAGCCTGACGGCAAAACGGTGGGGTATTATATCCTGGGCCTTCCGAAATAGGGAAGCTGCCTGAAATCAGGGTTGATCAAATTTGATCGCGGCATTGATCCGGTTGAGCACGGGCCATAAAGACAGGCTGTTGCGATTGCTCATGATGGCCACGGCTTTTCCATTGGAAATATGGCCATACATAAAGCAGGAGAATCCCCAGTTAGCGCCTCCATGACCAAAAGCCAGCAGTTCATCTTCCCCATCCGTAGTCAACTGAAAGCCCAGATTATATCTCCCCAGACTCCCGGATTCCAGGGGTAGCCTTTGCGGCAATTGTTGGGTCATTTCCGGTGCTAAAAAAGGCTTCTCCTGCTCTCCTTTTAGGGAGGCCTGTACCGCGCTGAGCATGCGCACCAGGTCGCTGGGGGTGGTCCATAAGCCTGCCGCGGCTTGTTGAGGATAGACATGATAGGATCCTTTGATGAGCTTGCCATTTTTGCGGTGGCCGCTACTGATTCTTTCTTCTTGCTCTGGCGTCAAACGGATCGAAAAAAAGCTCTCCTGCATGCCACATGGCTCGAATATTTCCTCACGCATCAGGGCTTGAAACGTGGTGTCAAATCGTTGGCAGATGGCTTTCTCCAATACACTATAGCCTCCCCCAGAATAAGCAAAGCGTGTATTGAGCGGGTACTTGGTGTAGATGCGGCGCTCCCACAGATGAACTTTTTTGCCCCGCAATACTTCGTCCAGGTCAGGTACGCGTTTACGGGTTTGGCGCCAGCCCAGAAAGCCGCTCATATTGGTGCCGCCTTGATGAGCCAGTAACAACCTGGCCGTAGCGACTTGCTCCGGGTCTCGCTTATATCCGGGCAATGTCCAGTCTTCCAGATATTGATTAATGGGGACATCCAGGTCCAGCGTTTCTTGCTGGGCTTTGCGCATGTACAACAAACCCGTAAACGGCTTGCTGATGGAGGCGGCTTGGAAGAGGGTCTGGGGCGTGAGTTTCTCACCAGTCTTTTGATCGGCGACCCCAAAGGCTTTGGCATAGATGATTTTCCCTTGCTCAACAATGGCCACACTGATCCCGGGAACCTTATTTTCTTCCATAAAGGACAAAATAAAGGCCTCGTCTTCAGCGGAGAGCTGCGCCAAAAGTTGAACGGGGAAGAGGAGGAGACTTAGAAAAAAGGGCAGGAGTGGTTTCATGCAGAAAAATAGTCAAGGAAGGGCTTTTTGTCTAACTCCCCCTAGGAATCCTGCAAGAACCCCGCATGTGCTACATCTGGAGAGCAACCTGCATTGGTCCTTACAAAGAGGAAAGCCTACTCCTCTACCAGGGCTTGTTTAATCTCCTGAAGTTTCAGCAGGGCTTCAATAGGGGTCATCCGGTCCACATCCACCCCAGACAATAGCTGCCTGATTTTGAGGGTGTCTGCGTCCTTGAGCTCAAACATATTGAGCTGGATGGTCTTTTCGTCCTTGAACTTAAGGTTCTTAGCCGCAGCCTGATCGCTCAGTTTATGCTTCTCAAAATGCTTGAGAAGTTGCTTGGCCCGCTTGACCAGGATTTTGGGCATGCCTGCCATGTCGGCCACATTGATGCCGAAGCTATGTTCAGAGCCGCCTGGCTTGAGGGTACGCAGGAAAAGGACTTTGCCATCTACTTCCCGCACGGAGACGTTGAAGTTTTTGACCCGGGGCAGCCTTTCCTCCAACTCATTGAGCTCGTGATAGTGGGTGGCAAAAAGCGTCTTCGCCTGACAGCCGGCCGTTTCATGCAGGTATTCCACCAGGGCCCAGGCAATAGAAACGCCATCATAGGTCGAGGTGCCCCGCCCAATTTCATCCAGTAAAATCAGGCTTTTGTCCGTGGCGTTATTGGCGATTTGGGCCGTTTCGTTCATTTCCACCATGAAAGTCGATTCCCCGCTGGAAATGTTGTCCGACGCGCCCACCCGCGTGAAAATTTTGTCCACTACGCCTATGGTCGCAGCTTCGGCTGGGACAAAAGAGCCCAACTGAGCGAGTAATACCACGAGCGCGGTTTGTCGCAAGAGGGCCGACTTACCCGCCATGTTTGGACCGGTGATGATGATGATCTGCTGGTCCTCATTGTTGAGGTGAATATCATTCGGGATATAAGGGCTATCCGGGGGCAAGGTCGTTTCGATGACCGGGTGCCGCCCCTGTTTGATCTCGATCCGATCCTCCGAGGTAATAACCGGCTTGGTGTAGTGCTGGCTTTTGGCTACCAGGGCAAAGCCTACCAGCATATCAAGTTCTGCCAGGAGCCGGGCGTTTTGCTGGATGGTCTGGATGAACATCTGCATTTGCTGGAGGAACTCGGCATACAATTCAGCTTCCAACCCCGCCATTCTTTCCTCTGCCGAAAGGATTTTTTCCTCGTAATCCTTGAGCTCTTCGGTGATATATCGCTCCGCATTGGTGAGGGTCTGCTTGCGCGTCCACTCCATGGGAGCTTTATCCTTATGGGCATTGGTTACTTCGAGGTAGTAGCCAAAAACTTTGTTAAAGCCGATTTTGAGCGACGTAATTCCCGTGCGTTGAATCTCCCGCTGCTGCATGGCCAGGAGTAGGTCCTGGCTGTTTTGCTTGATATTGCGCAGCTCATCCAGCTCTTCTGAAACCCCATCCCTGATGACATTTCCATCTGAAAGATGGGTGCTGACCTCATCCAGTAAGTAGGTCCGCAGGATATTGAGGATTTTTTCTACGGGCGCAAAAGCAGCGGCTTGCTGATTCAACGAATCGGAAGCGAAGGCTTTCATGACCTCCTGAATAGGTGCCAATAATTCCAGCGAATCTCTCAGCAAACTTGCCTCTTTGGGGGCCAGACGCCGGGTAGCTACTTTAGAAGCCAGGCGTTCCAGATCACCCAGGCCTTTGAGGTGCTGACAGAGGGTTTCCAGCGGACCGGGAGATTTGATAAAAGTTTCGACGATATCCAGCCGCTTTTGGATATGTTGGGGGTCCTTCAGCGGGAGCAACATGGACCTCCGCAAAAGACGTCCCCCCATGGCCGTAAGGGTTTTGTCGATGACCTCTACCAGGGGCCGTCCATCAGGATGCAGGGGATAAAGCAGTTCCAGGTTGCGCACCGTAAACTGGTCCAGCCACACATATTCGCTGTCATCAAAGCGATAGATTTTATGGATATGCCCTAATTGGGTCTGCTGGCTTTCATTTAGGTAGTGTACAATGGCCCCAGCTGCGATTACCCCATTTTTTTCCTGGTCCACCCCAAATCCTTTGAGGGATTGGGTGCCGAGGAGGTTGAGCAGCTGTTCCTGCGCATAATCGGGTTGATAGACCCATTCATCCAGGCGACTGAGGTAGAATTTTTCGCCGAAGGCCTGGGCAAAATGCCGCCAGTGGCGCTTTGCTACCAAAATCTCCGAAGGAGAAAGGGTATTGAGGATTTTTTCGGCATAGGAGGCGCTTCCTGAAAAGCAGAAAAAATCTCCGGTGGAAACCTCTACGAAAGCCACGCCTACCACATTTTTGTCCCCAAAATGTACGGAAGCGAGGTAATTGTGCTTATTGACCTCGAGAACCTTGTCGTTAAAGGTTACCCCAGGCGTAACGAGCTCGGTGACCCCTCGCTTAACGATGCCTTTGGCTTGCTTGGGGTCTTCCAACTGATCGCAAACAGCCACTCTTTTGCCTGCTCTTACCAGCTTGGGTAAATAGGTATCCAGGGAGTGATGCGGAAAACCCGCTAATTCCACGTGAGATGCCGCTCCGTTGGCCCGCTTGGTCAGCACGATGCCCAGCACTTTCGACACTTCAATCGCGTCTTCCCCAAAGGTCTCGTAAAAGTCTCCCACCCGGAAAAGCAGCACGGTGCCAGGATATTTGGCTTTGATGGCAAAATACTGCCGCATCAAAGGCGTCTCCTTTTTTTCTTTGGGCTTTTTCTTTACGCCGCTTTTGGGTGGTCTGGCCAAGGTTTTTGCAACTAGAGGTGACACATGGATACAGTTTATAAATATAAGAACTATCCCCTCGGAGGGAAACTGTTGTGCAGCAAATCGTGGATAAGCTAGCCTTTTGTGGATTTCTTTAGGAAATGCAGGCTTCGATATGTGCTCGTCTAAATTATGGTGACCGATAAGGAATGATTTTTGCCCAATAATCGACACAGCGTTGCAGCTAAGCGGATTTTTTTCCTTTTTGACCCTGAAGTTCTGTTACTGCCGCGCTCAACATAGGAAATCGCTAAATTCAAGACGGAGCATGATAGAAAATGCGTTGCTGGACCTTCTGAGTAAGGTGTCCATTTTAGGCTCAAAGGAAAAAATCATTTGTTTGTGCTATCACCAGATAGTACCAAAAGGAACTCCTGAATCTCAAATCGACCGTTTTACGGTTTATCAGGAAGATTTTGACGCGCATTTAAAGATGATCAAGGCTGCTGGTTACCAGATCATCAACCCGGCTGATCTTCCTACTGCCGAGGGGCCTGCTGTGATCATCACTTTCGATGACAACACTCCCTCCAATGTTCCTTATGCTTTACCGGTGCTGGTAGAAAATGAAGTCAGTGCGACCTTTTTTCTGAATCCGCTGGAATTGGGCGAAAACGGCCTGATGGGGCAAGATGGCGTGGAAGCCCTGCTGGCCGGTGGCCAACTGATCGGGGCGCACAATGCCCGTCATGAGGTAGTAGCTGAATTGAGCCTGGAAAAATTCCTGAAGTACGTGGAAATCTGTCGCGATTTCCTCCTGAGCTTGGATCAGCCGCTGATTTGGGCCTATCCCGGAGGCTTTTTGGGGAGTTATACGCCCGCCCATGACAAAATTTTGCGAGAGCTAGGCTTCCAGATTCGCTTTTCTACCCTGGAAGGTCCTTGTACCCCAGCTACCCTGCCGGAAGTGCAACGACGCTACGTGCTCCGGATCAATAGCTCGCAAAGCTATGTGAAAGCGGCCATCAACGGCCGTATGCGGGAACTGGCCCTTTTCAAGAAAAGTAAATATGCCTTGAGTAAGGCACTGAAATAGAAAAAACCCGGAATTGATTCCGGGTTTTTTTGTAGGGTCGACCAGATTTGTCGCGGGCCGTGGAGACGCAAGGTCTCTACGGGGAGCGCCATTGACGCCTTGGAATGGTCGAAGACTATTCACCGCAACACATGTTGTCATCCCGGAATGACCTTCCGACCATAGGGAGGAGGGCATATCCGGGATCTCCATGATTGCCTAAAAAGTCAGGAGCCGCTGGATAAAGTTTTCTCATATAGGCCAAAGCCTTTCCTGTTTGAGTGGGAAATGACCTTGATGGATAAAACAAGAAGAGACGCCCAAAGGCGTCTCTTTAATTCTATATTTTCAGCTAAGCACCCTAAGGCACCTCCACTACATCCAAAATATTGGAGATAATCTGCTCGCTGGTGACGTTCTCCGCTTCTGCTTCGTAGGTCAGGCCAATCCGGTGGCGCATCACGTCATAGCATACTGCACGAACATCCTCCGGAATGACGTAGCCCCGTCGTTTGATAAAAGCATAAGCCTTAGAAGCCAGGGCCAGGTTGATCGAGGCACGGGGAGAACCTCCGTAACTCATCAGGTGATTAAGCTGACTCAGTTTATGGTCATCAGGATAGCGGGTAGCAAATACAATGTCGAGAATGTATTGCTCAATTTTTTCGTCCATATACACTTCCCGTACCGCTTCCCGAGCCTCCATGATCTCGGTCAGGCTGACCACGGGATTGATGGTAACCGGCTGTCGATTCACATTCTGACGGATGATTTCCCGCTCTTCATCCTTGGTTGGGTAGTTGATGACGGATTTGAGCATGAAACGGTCTACCTGGGCTTCAGGCAGGGGATAGGTTCCTTCCTGCTCGATGGGGTTCTGGGTAGCCAATACCAGGAAGGGTTTTTCCAGGATAAAGGTTTTTTCTCCCAGGGTAACCTGCTTTTCCTGCATGGCTTCCAGCAGGGCGGATTGCACCTTAGCGGGGGAACGGTTGATCTCATCTGCCAGCACAAAGTTGGCGAAGATCGGACCTTGCTTGACCGAAAACTCGTGGGTTTTCTGGTTGTAGATCATGGTTCCCACTACGTCAGCGGGCAGGAGGTCCGGCGTAAACTGAATCCGGCTGAATTTTCCATTCACCGCGGCGGAGAGGGACTTAATGGCCAGGGTTTTGGCCAAACCCGGTACCCCTTCCAATAATATATGACCGCCAGAGAGCAGGCCCAGCAGCAATCTTTCGATCATGTAAGATTGCCCGATGATAGCTTTTTTGACTTCGAGGTTGAGCAGGTCAACAAAGGCGCTTTTCGCTTGGATTTTTTCGTTGAGCGCACGAATATCAGTCGATTGCATAAATAGAGATAATTTGGTCAGAGAACCGAGGATCATGGCGCGTCGGGGAATCCTCCTGGAGCTCTCCAACACCTGGCATGCTATTTAGTTTGAATCAATGGGCACACGCCATGATTATGGCCGACGAAGAGTCGGAAATCGGCGCAAAATAATGATTTTCCCGGAAGAATCAGGCGGTGAAATGTGAAAGAAATGTTAAAGGTGAAGCTCGTTGGAAGCGGTTGTGTTTCAGGGAGATTTCCTTTGCCTGCACCTGGAAAAGCTCGTAATTTGGATCTGTTTGGAAAGGATCATCCTGCCTATGCCCCAAGATGCTTTATTAAGATTTACTGCAGAAGGAATTTACTGTCCTCAGGCCGATGTCTACATCGACCCCTGGCGCCGTGTTCCCAAGGCCCTGATCACCCATGCCCATTCGGATCATGCCCGCTGGGGCATGGAGCATTATCTGGCCCATCATGACTCGGTTCCGGTCCTGCGTCTCCGCCTGGGCCGGGATATCTCGGTTCAGGGCGTAGCTTTTGGCGAAAAAATCTACATGAACGGGGTGGAAATATCCTTTCATCCTGCCGGACACATCATCGGATCAGCCCAGATCCGACTGGCTTATCAGGGCGAAGTGTGGGTGGTCTCAGGTGATTATAAAGTAGAGGATGATGGCTTTTGTGCGCCCTTTGAAGCGGTGCCTTGCCAGCATTTTATCACTGAATCCACCTTTGGCTTACCGGTATATCATTGGCGGCCTCAGGAAGAGATATTCGCAGATATCAATCAATGGTGGGCGCAAAATGCCGCTGAAGGCAAAATCAGTCTCCTGTCTGGATATTCACTGGGTAAAGCTCAACGGATTTTACAAGGCCTGGACAGGAATATCGGCCCGGTCTATACCCATGGTGCCATAGAAAATACCAATGAGGTCCTGCGGGAGGCAGGGATTGCCTTAAAACCTACCCAGAGAATTCATTTGCAGGGAGAAGAAAAATTCGAGAAAAAGCTAAATCAAAACGCCATGATTGTCGCTCCACCTGGAGCGATTGGCTCAAACTGGTCCAGACGCTTTCAGCCTTTTTCCTTAGGCATCGCTTCGGGCTGGATGCAAATTCGGGGTGCCAGAAGAAGGCGAGCGGCAGATCGGGGCTTTGTCCTGTCGGATCATGCGGACTGGCCAGGCCTGAATCAGGCCATAGAAGCGACCGGAGCGGAACATGTGTATGTGACCCATGGCTACACGGAGATTTTTAGTCGGTGGCTCCGGGAAAAAGGCCTGGATGCCCAGGTGGTGAAAACGGAGTTCGAAGGAGAGTTGGGGGAAATCAATGAAGGCACCACCGCCGATACACCGGCTCAGGAGGGGTGATTGTGTATCTTTGGCAATAAATCGGCAAAAGAATTATCTTGTTATTTCGAAAACTGAAAGAATCTTCCCCCTGTAGTGCGCGTCTTGTCCCTGATATTTGGATTAACCTTTCGTGCATGCGTATCCTCATTACTTCGATCCTCCTCTTTCTGCTTTGGTCGCCATTTCAGGTATGGGGACAGCATAGAGTCCCTATGGACAGCCTGAAGCAGATGCTGGAAGCCCCCATCTCTGATAGCCTGCGAGCCGTTACCTTCCAAACCCTGGCCGTACAATATCGCGCCAAAAAGCGCCTGGATTCTTCTGTTTATTTTTTTGACCAAATTCTGACCCTTCCTCCAGAAAACCTGGGGCCGGAAGGCGTAGGGCAGGACTGGCACATTCAGACCTATATCCTGAAAGGCATGTACCTCAACATGGATGGGAAGCAGGAAGCCTATCTCCCGACCCTCCGCGAGGGGCACCAGCAAGCTCTGGCGTGGGGGAGAGATTCCATGGCGGCCTTTACCTATACCTATCTGGCCCAGGCAGCCCTACGAGCCAATGACTTTGATAGTACCCTGGTCCTTGGGCAGGCGGCCCAACAATTGGCAGAGCAGTTCAACAATCCGCGCATGCAAGGGGAGATTTACGGGTTGATGGGAAGCCTGTATAAATCGCAAAAGGATTATCCCAGGGCAGCTACCTACATCCGTAAAAGACTGGCCATTGAAGAAACGCGAAACCAGGGCCCGCAAATTCTCCTCCCGCTCAATAACCTCAGCAGCGTCTATCAGGATGCCGGGGACCTCGATTCCGCGGAATTTTTTCTCAAACGTGCCACGCGGGTGGCCGAAGAAAATCGGGTTTACTCGGCTTTGCCGACGCTTTATGGCAACCTTGGCTTGCTCTTCGAGCGCAAGGAAATGCTGGATTCCGCCCGTTTTTTTTTCGACCGTGCCCGAGAACTGGGAGAAAAAGGGGCTCGTAAGCTACATCTGGCCTATGTGTACCGAAGTCTGGGAGGGCTGGAAAAAAAACTCGGGAACCTGCGCATGGCGGAAAGCTGGTACCTCCAGGCATTGGAAGTCGCCAGGGAGGTAAAGAGTTTGAAGGAAGAGCAGGCAGCGGAAGGCGGCCTTTACCGAACCTATAAAGCGATGGGGAGAAACCGGGACGCCCTGCTCCACCTGGAAACAGCCGAACAGCTAGAAGACAGCCTGACCAACCTGGATAGAATCAAAGCGCTGGATGATTTGGAGGCGAAATATGAATCGGAGAAAAAAGACCGGGAATTGGCGGAAAATGCCCTGAGCTTGCAAAACGAGCGGAACCGGCGGATCTGGGGCATTATCCTGGCTTCAGTGATTTTTTTGATCATGGCTGCTACTTTTTTGCTTACCTACTACCGTCAGCTGGCTCGCAGAAAAGAAACCACTTTTGCCCTCAAACTCAAAGAGCAGGAAACCGAGAACCTCCGGGAAATGGACCAGATGAAGTCGCGTTTTTTTGCCAATATCTCCCATGAATTCCGGACACCTCTGACCCTCATCCTGGGGCCGGTTAAAAAATTACTGGACCAGCAACCTAAAGGAGAATTGCAGCATCACCTTAATCTGATGCACCGCAATGGTAAACGCCTGTATGAATTGATCAACCAACTGCTAGACCTCTCTCGCCTGGAAGCGGGCAAACTGGAACTGAGTCTGCAGGAAGGGGATATCATTTCCTTTATCAAAGGAGTGGCCCATTCCTTTGAATCCCTGGCCGCTTCTAAGGAAATACACTACCAACTCACCATACCCGACCAGCCCCAGTTGGTCGCTTTTGACCCGGACAAACTCCAGAAAATTCTCACCAATCTTCTTAGTAACGCCTTTAAATATACCCCTGAGGAAGGGCAGGTGGACCTTCAGGTAACCACTGACCCGGAATCCGTAAAAATTGCTGTGTCAGATTCTGGAATGGGGATACCTGAGGAGCAGCAGGCGCAGATTTTTGATCGCTTTTATCGGGTAGAAGGCTCTGAGGTGGAAGGCGTAGGAATCGGACTGGCTTTGACCAAAGAGTTGGTTCAACTGCACGAAGGGCACATTGATTTGGAAAGCCGGATTGGGAAAGGGACCCGCATTAGGGTGGAGCTGCCCTTGCGACCGGCTGGGACAGAAGCTTTGCCGCGGGTTTCTTATCAGGCAGAAGATATCTTCAGTCCGGCTTTTACCCCAGTAAAAACGCTAAAAGCTCAGGTGCCTCCGGAGGTAAATCTGCAGGGAGAAATCCTGATCGTGGAAGATAATGCAGATGTGCGGGAATTGGTCGGCCAGGCTTTGGTGAAAAACTTCATTATTCGAGAAGCGGAAGATGGGGAGCAGGGTCTGCTGATGGCCCGGAATTATCTCCCGGATTTGATCGTGACGGATGTGATGATGCCTAAGCTGGATGGGCAAGCCATGACCGCCCGGCTGAAGGAAGATGAATTGACCTGCCATATTCCCATTGTGATGCTCACGGCCAAAGGAGACAGCCCCAGTAAGCTCGCGGGTTTGGAAACTGGGGCCGATGATTATCTTACCAAACCCTTTGATGAAAAGGAACTGCTGACCCGTGTGCGCAACCTGATCAAACAGCGCAAGCTCCTCCGCGAGAAATTCAGTGAAGCAGATGGGCTTAAACTCAAAGAGGTCAGCGTCAACTCTACCGATCAGGCTTTCCTGGATAGGGTGATGGGCATTTTGGAAGCAAAAGTGGCGGATGAGCAGTTTTCGGTGGAGGTATTTGCCCAGGAGGTGGGCCTGAGTCGGGCCCAACTTCACCGACGAATCAAAGCCCTTACCGATATGTCCCCTTCTATTTTGGTGCGCACGGTCCGTCTCCACCGCGCCAAATCTTTGCTGATGCAGGGAGCCGGTACGGCAGCGGAGATTTCTTATTTAGTAGGCTTTTCCAGTCCTGCCTATTTTTCTAAGTGCTTCAAAGATCAATTTGGCTTATCTCCCACAGAGGTCCGCCCCGGAGAAAACAAAAGCTCCAGCCCTGATTCGCATTTGTAGGAAAAGCTCGTATCTTCCGCTGCTATACGCTACTACTATGCTTTCAAACCGACTTGTCTCTTTGGACATCTTCCGGGGCATTACCATCGCGGGAATGATCGTGGTTAATGATGCCGGAGACTGGGGACATATTTATACCCCCCTGCACCATGCAGAATGGCATGGCATCACCCCCACGGATTTTGTCTTCCCTTTTTTCCTCTTCATCGTCGGGGTCGCCATCACACTTTCTTTTTCAAAACTGAAGGCCAAAGAAGTCCCTCAAGGCGTCATCCTGAAAAAAGTACTGCGTCGGACGCTGATCATCTATGGCCTGGGCGTATTTCTGTGGCTGTGGCCAAATTTTGATTTTTCCAATATCCGTCTGGTTGGCGTCCTGCACCGCATTGCTTTTGTCTACCTGGCCTGCTCCCTCATATTTCTCCGAACGGATAACTGGAAAAGCCTGGCCTGGATTACCGGCGGCTTATTGGTGGGCTACTGGGGCATGATGACCCTCATTCCGGTGCCAATTGATGAGACCATTCAGGTGGCCCTGGATACCGGTACGGTCAAAGCCATTGCCGGGATGATTCCCGTCGAGGGGATTCATACCGTTTCGGAAGGCTTTATCGCCCCCAACCTGGAACCCGGCACCAACCTGCAGGCTTATCTGGACCGATTGATTGTCCCGGGGCGGCTGTATCAATATAGTTGGGACCCGGAGGGTTTCCTGAGTACGATCCCCGCTATCGCAACTGGTTTGTCGGGCATTCTGGCCGGTAAGATCATCATGCAGGACCAAACCCATGAGCAGAAGGTGATTTGGCTGTTGAGTCTGGGATTCCTGGCCTTGACGATCGGCAATATGTGGGACTGGTTCTTCCCTTTTAACAAAAATCTCTGGACCTCTTCTTATGTCATGTATACCTCTGGTCTCGCCCTGATGAGCCTGGGAGCCTTGTATTGGTTTGTGGATATCAAACAATACAATCGTGGGAACTGGACCTTTCCTTTTAAGGTATTTGGGTCCAACGCGATTGCCGCCTATGCGCTGCATAGCTTGCTGAATTTCCCTTTCCGGATCAAATTTGGCGCGGAGGGAGAACAGTGGACCATTATTTCCGGTTTTTTGGATACCTTGACCGCCTGGGGAGCCTCGCCGGAAATGGCTTCTTTCCTTTGGGCGCTGGTCTATACCCTGTTTATTTACGTGCTGGTTTGGGGGATGTACAAAAGAGGAATTTTCCTGAAGATCTAGCTTGAATGGACAAAAACGTGGCTATGGAATCAGTACTGCTGGTAGCGGCGACAGCCCTGGAAACGCAAGGCCTGCGAAAGACGCTGGAACTGAAACAAGTCAACCCGGATGTCTTTGAAGGTCTTTTTCGGACCAAAAAGCTGCGCCTGCTGCATACGGGCATTGGCATGGTGAATGCCGCCTGGAAGCTGGGCGGGTACCTTGCTCATCAAGCGCCAGATTTTGCGCTTCATCTGGGCATAGCCGGTAGTTTTGATCCCGCCATAGGCATAGGAGAAGCCGTGGAAGTACGCCAGAATACCTTTGCCGAATTAGGGGCCGAGGATGGAGATCGCTTTCTTTCTTTGGAAGAGATGAGCTTTCCTTTGTTTCGGGAAAATGACCAGTCGGTTTACAATACCTTGCTCAACCCCCACCCGGCCTTGACGAAGCTCCCTCAGGTGCACAGCATCACGGTCAATCGCGTGCATGGGGCGGAAAAAAGCATTGAGAAAACCCAGGCTTTATGGCATCCGCAGATCGAAAGTATGGAAGGGGCAGCATTCTTTTTGGCGATGCGTCAATCAGGCATTCCTTTTGCGGAAATCAGAACGATTTCCAATCGGGTAGAAAGACGCAATCGGGCTCAGTGGGATATCCCTGCGGCTCTGGCCCAACTAGATTCCGTAATTCTCCGTATCTTGGAAGATATGTTCCCTTAATTGGTATAATTCTACGAACTAATGTAGATTCGCTTTACCAGCCATTCCCCTTAAAACAAGTGCAAATTCCCGGTTTATGGCAACCACTACCCAAAATTCAAAAACGACCAGTCGGGCCATTCTCGTAATCGCCTCTATACTGGTGCTCTCTGCATTAGGGTATTTCTCCGTTAAATATTTTTCCGAAAAAAACGCTTCTCAGCAAAAGGATACCCGCCTTTCCGAACTGAGCCAGGAAATCGTGCAGCTGGAGGATGAAATCTTCAATTTTAAGAATGAGTTGGAGAGCAAAGACATGGATCTGGCTTCTCAACGCATGCTGCTGGATGAAAAGGATCAGGCGCTCAAGCAGATGGCCGCCCAGCTGGAAACTGCTCGCTCCCAGGAGCTAGCCCGCAGCCGCGAAATCCGGAACATGGAGAATCGCATCAAAGAGCTCCAATCGGTCGTCTCCAACTATCAGGAACGTCTGGCTTTCCTGGAGCAACAAAATCAAGTCCTGGCCGGACAGGTGGATAGCCTGGTGGAGAACGAGACCCAACTAAAGAGTCAGTTCCAGACCCTTCAGGAGGAGAACAATGCCACTACCGAGCAACTGGCCCAAACCGTACAGTTGGCTTCGGCTTTACAAACCAAAGATTTTGTCTTTTTCAACGTCTCTAAAAAAGGTAAGGAAAAGCAGGATGTGTCCTTCCGTCGTCGCGGATTGGAGAATCTCAAGATATGCTTTACCATTTTAGAAAACCTGATTGCGGCTCCCGGGCAGCGCCGTGTGTATGTGGTGTGGGAAAACCCCGATGGCAGTACCAATACCAATTTTAACGACAGTTTCAGTGGTTCCTTTACCCTGGATGGACAAAAGACGACCTACACCGCTAGTCAGGCCATTGAATTCAACCGTCGCTCCCAGGATGTATGCATTACCTACACACCTTCTGATGAGAATAAGCCTCAGAAAGGCAATCAGGCTATCTATGTGTATGCAGATAACGAGCTGATTGGCCAGGGAAACTTCACCATTAAATAACCCCTCTTTTCGGTCCGATATAAAAAATGATGGCTACTCCCAAAAGGAGTAGCCATGCTACCTAATCCCCCTGAAAAGGGTGATTTTTTATTTCCTGACTTCTACTTTTTGGCTGCCCAGTATCTGGTTTTGGTACTTGCCACCGGAGGTAGCCACCAGTTGGAAGATATACATGCCAGCCGTCAGATGCCCTACCGCTACCTGGAGCTTATGGGTGCCGACCAGCAGGTTGTGGCCTTCCTGCCAGAGCAGTTTTCCACTCAGGTCAAACAGACGGGCTTGAACAGGAATCATCTTTTCTACGGATACCTCTACTTCAAAGCGATCTACAGCCGGATTCGGGTATAGATTTAAAGAGAGGTTAATGGCATCCTGCAGATTGGTGGAGCCACCACCGCCGCCCGTAGGCGGGGGAGGAGGCAGATCCGGTGTAGGATCACAGGCTGGATCTGCTACAAAATCCACGGAATTGCCCTGGTCGTCAATATAATTGTTGTTGATGAGATCGAGTTTGTTGGCTGAGTGTTCATAGAACTCAACATGGTCCAGGGTGCCATAGTTGGCTCCAAACCAGTCCATCATCACCGTGGCTAATACATTGCGATAATCGTATTGCTGACCGACCAAACGGTTGTGAACGAGATTGGTCAGGTCCGGATTACTTCCGGTAACGCCGCCATTTACCCCTCTGCCGACGATCATCATGGGGCCAGTGGTGCCATGGTCGGTACCATAGGTGCCATTTTCAGCTACCTGCCGCCCAAATTCGGAGATGGTCAGCGTGAGTACGCGATCATCCAATCCCAGGCCTTTTAGGTCATCCTGAAAGGCTTTGATGCTCTCTGAGAGGTGATAAAGCAGGGCACCGTGTCCCCCAAAAGAAGGTTTGTTGACGATGGCCTGATCTTCATGGGTGTCAAAGCCGCCGATGCGAACCAGGAAGACTTTGGTTTTGCTACCTCCACTGAGCAATCTGGCTACCGTCTTTAATTGAGGGGCCAGACGATTGCTATAGTTATTGTTGGTGCTGGTGTGGTAGGAATCCGGATAGACGACTCCTGCGGTGTTGGAGCCTGCGTTATAGATGGTTTCCAAACGGGAGGCATACACATTGGTCGTGCGCTGCACATCTACGATATACTTGAGTTCCTCTCCATATTCGGTCGCCGGGAAGTTGGCGGGTAGGGAGCCACCTACTCCGCTGACCAGGCTGGCAAAGTTGGACGGATTATTGCCAATGGTAATTCCCATGGGAATGCCAATCTCCCGATGGAATCCCAGAGAAATAATATGGCTGCCAAACTCAATGCCCGGAGGATCTTCCATGTCGGGATTGGGAAAGGCATCAGGATAATTGGGAAAGCGATGGTCCAGGTAGCGACCCCACCAACCAGATGGTTCCTGGGTGCTCATGGAAGCCGAATCCCGGCCGGTTAGCCAGATGTCAGTTCCCCGGAAGTGGGAGCCGTTCATATTGGGATAGCCTACTTCCTGGACAAAATTCACCATGCCATCGTCATACAGGGATTTGATGCCTCCCAGGTCAGGGTGTAAGCCGATTTGCTGGTTACTCGGCAGGGTCTGGTCCAGATCAAGATATTTTCGGACCCCTACATTATCGACGCCAATGATCGGACGGAGATTTTTGTAGGTTCCATAATGATTGAGAGGAATGAGGGTGTTGAGTCCGTCATTTCCGCCGTGGAGCTGGATGATGACCAGGGCCCGGTCGGATACTTCATCACAAGTAAAAGAGCTGGTCATGAGGCTCTGCCCCATGGCCCGAAGGGGTACCCCGCCCAGCATGAAAGGTGCTACGGTGAGCGGGAGCATATTTTTTACGAAATCTCTTCTGCGCATAACTTAAAGGAGCTTTGATTGAAAAAAAGACTGCTATCCGAGCTGGTACTCCGGAGACTGGAGAAGGGCTCGGACCAGCTTTTCGATTTGCGGGCGTACGTTGGTTTCGTCGCCAGAAACGAGGTAGTTATCCCACTCGTTCATCCAGTTCATCTCACTCAGATTATCCAGAAGGATTTCAATGAGGAAGTAATCAAAGCGGGCTTGATCAATCGGCTCAGGTAAGAGGTAATCCACCAACTCCCTCACCAGATGGCTGCCAATCCGGGCTCCGGGATGCGGCCCAGGGGTGCCTGCGGGGTCTGCACCTGCATAGTCGGTAATGTTGGTAGCTTGCTGGACCCAGGTAAGCAGATCGAAATTTAGCAGCATATTATTGGTGCCAATATGTACGTCTGCCAGCGCATACCGTGCAGGAAGGGATTTTGCACTGATCCAGAGCCGGTTGAACTCCGGAGCCTGATATATAGGCTGGTATCCAGCTACCTCAGGAGGATTGAATAGCTCAAAACAAGCTTCAGTCAAAGGCTCCTGCATCCCCCAGCGGTAGAAATTGATATATGCATCAAAAGGCAGGAGGAGGGGATCGGGCGGCGTGAGATCAAAGAATCGCATCATGCCGATCTGTAATTCCAGGGGAGATTTGATCTGAGCGCCTATGAGCTCATCCGTATTGTCGGAATCGTCATCATCATAAAAGTGCTGACTTTTCAGCAATTGAGAAATGACCGGGACCATTACGTAATTATTGGCGATCAGGGTCAGCGAAAGCGGGGTGATGATGTCATCTTCAATTTCCTGGGTTACCCGGTAGGAAATAAAGAATCGATAAAGCCTTCTCACGATTTCTTTGGCGGTGGCTTGTTGGGCAAATATCATGTCCACAAACTCATCCACCTCTAACTGCATGCCTGCATCTGTATTCCTGCCCAGGATGATTTGATCCTGAAACGCAGCAGAAAAGGCTTTGTCAGTTTCATCATGATTCCCCGGATCTCGTTCAGCCCTGGGTAAGCCCGTATCCACATCCCAAAGCAGGGGATCGGCCCAGCTGTCATTCCGACGAAAGCCCGTCATCAAACGGGCGGCCGAGCGAACATCATCTTCGGTAAAGGTGGTATAGTCCCCAGGACCAATGGTAGGGCCTTTGCCAATGGTGAAGAGTTCGAAAAATTCCCGGACGAAGTTTTCATTGGGATTGCCTTTAGAACTCTCCCCAATGTCCAGGTAATCATTCATGCCATTGTCCAGGCATACCTTTTTAGCCAGCTCCTTGTAGCTTTTGTCTACATAGTGTAATAAAAGCCGGAGCGTGTAATAATGGTTTTCGCTGTACTCTACATCCTGATATCCGGTGACAAAACTGGTGTGCAAAAAGAAGAAAATCTTCTGCATAGCCGAGATGGGTTGGGTGGCGTCGAAATTCTGATGTAACCACCAGGAGCCAACCACCAGCATCAGTTCGTCATTTGGAGAATTCGCGCCGTTCCGCCCGTTGACCACCCAGGTCATATTGGTGGCCGGGTCTACCGGCGGAAGGGGAATAGGAGGAAAAGTGAGCAAGTCGTTTACCGCGGCATCCACGGTTTT
>JBCBGC010000048.1:0-52373 GCA_038527215.1 Bacteroidota bacterium | reverse complement strand
CGCATAAACACCCATAGGAAACCCGAGACTCAATAAACATACGATTAGGAAGATAAATTGGGAACCTCTCATAGATATTTGACCTGATTAATGGTACCATCATTTTTGAGCCGCCAGACTATTACAGTAATCTGATCCCCTTCCCGGGGCTTACGCTTCATCTGATCGATGAGTTGAATGCTTTCAAGAAGCTCATCGTTCAGTTGGAATGACACCTTTTTATGCCCGGTTACAACAACTTCCAGGGTCGTTACCTCCGGGATAATTTCTTCCACTTGATTATTTGGGAAGCTAATAGGAGGGGGCTCCTTTTCTAACCTGATCCAGCCAAACAACTGCGGATCTACTGTCGTTACCACACGAGATTGAATCGTATCTGATCCTTCCCGCCTTAAGCGCTGCAAGACCTTCTTTTGGAGCTGTTTGGAAAGTAAAGGAAGAACGGTGATAAAAAATAACGTTTTCCCTTTTCCAATTCTTGTGATGGCATAAGACTGGCCCCCCTCATCGATTTGATCCTTGTAACCGGCCAGCTGGGCCAGTAGCTTGTCTCGTACTTCTACCGCATGAGATCCTGCCTTGAGCAGGTCTATCTCCTGTTCAATCAGGAGCTTACTATGCTGATTCAGGATAGAAAAGATATGCTTGGGAGAAGGGGACTCCAGATAATTAAACGCATTATTCTGGCCCCCCGAAACGATAGACAAGTCAAAACGGGTCTCTGCGCCTTTTTTAATACACTCGGTTAGCCAGTCCAGTCCCTCAGTCTCTATTCCATAAAAATGCTGCCTGTGGGTCTGTTCCACTACTACCTCTATTTCCTTAAATGGCTGGCTGTCGGTCAGTCTGATAGACTGAAACAATTTCAAAGGCAAAATATCGGATTCAATACCTTGCCATAGATGATTGAGGGCCTTCTTTACGTTTTGCGCGTTTTCTACCTCACGTTTTACCTTAGCTTCTAAAGATGAAAGTTCTCCGGGATGATCTCGGTAATATTGAAAAATGATCGCGGTCCGTAGTAGTCCCTTCAGCGTACTTCCGGGAATGTAGGGTAGCTGATACCTATTATCAGTAACCGGAATCCCAACACAACGGTACAAAAGGTTGTTGCTAGTGGTGATCTCTCCAGACTGATGCAATGGAATTTCTCTGGTATGGTAATCCCCATGATTGATGCCCCACTCTTCTAGCGTTCCTGCAAAATCAAATCCCGTTTGAAAAGCACGAAGAGCCTTTACAAAATCAGCTGTCCTTCCTGCTTGTTCGATATCCCTTAACAACCGGTCGTTATCCAGGAAGTACAAACTTTTGGAGGTAATCAAATAGTCTCCTACAGAACTAAGTTTATCCCCATTTCCAATATGCACCTGGCTAAGGGTCCGTAGGGTAATGTCAGTATGTCGAATGTAATCAAGTGCCATGATGAAGAGGGACTAAGAATGGAACTCCATTGCGATATACAGGGCGGTCAAACGCATCCTGCCCCAGGACAACAAATTGACCTGTTGCCTCATTATCGAGGAATAATGCCCCTTCACGGATCATGCGGATAGCTTTAGCCCTTCCTCCATGCAGGAATTTACGCCCACCACGGAGTATCGTAGTGGATAAACCTACCTTATTCAAATCTCCTTGATCAGCAGGACAAAATAAGGATAGGTTCGCGTAGCCATCCGAGGGTTGGGACAGATTCAGTTGAAATGCCGTGGCAAAAGGATCCTCGAGGATGGTTCTGCCAATATGTGAGATCTCTCCCCCGATTCCTGTCCAGGAAAGCACGTTCAGGGCCGAGAGCAGGTCGCCCTCGTGCTGACTATCTGCCTCATAAAGAAAATACCACCCCACCTGCAATTGATCCGTCCCCCCGATTTCCACGTCAGCCCGATAAAATATAGCTGCTTCAGAATCTCGAATCGGGCTCTTAGGGGTAGAATGAACCGAGGCAATAAATACCTCTTCTCCCCCTATCCCAAGATCATCATACTCCTTACGAGTCAGGACAAACTTGTCATGAAGGATTTGATATTGATCTTCTTGAAACCAGGACTCAGGCTCAAACCCATTTTCCCATGTTCCTGTTGATACAAAAGAAATACTGTTCCGCTGTTTATGTTTCCCATCATTTCTTTTGAAACTTTGAGCTTCCAAGAATACTGGTTTTGGCAGGAAATGAACGGTGGCCCCATTTCCAGACAAATAATAGCAAAGGGAGGATATCTGGATCTTTCTTTCCAGAAAAGCATGTACAAATGCAGCGGCATCTCCGGTCCATCGAGAATAGGAATGGACTAACCCGGAGAATAAGGTATCCGAATGGGCGTAAAGAGAGGTGGTGGATAAGGCCAGATTATCTTCTTCTTCTGCACTCAGCTCGCCAAAATGAAATCGACTATTGGGTCTTAAAGGGATATGGGCAGCTTTCATAATTGTGGCATTAAGTTAAAAGCATATGAATAGCCGCTTTTTTCAAGTTTGCCATCTTCATGAAAATCCAGGCGCCCGGTTTTCAGGTCATGGAAACTGACTTTCCCATATCCTCGTGATCCGCTACCACCTAGGTAATCATAGCTCAATAGTTGAAAGCAGGTATTAAGAGTATTTAGTAAAGCCTCAGCGTCATCTTCTTCGTAAATATCCAACACCATATCCAGCTCAAAACAGGCGCCCTTGGTAACTCGTTCCATATGCCTCGGCACTGCTGTTCCACTCAATCGTTTAATCCAGTTTTCAGCCTTATCTTCCAAGTGAAAATCTCCTGTTACATAAGCATCACGCACGATTAAACGCGTAGGTACTTTCGCATTCCTACTTCTATTCCCCTTAAGAAGATCACCTGCAAATAGTTTTTTAACCATTCCTTTATCATCATTCAAATCCGGGTATCCCATTTTTCTGGCGATCAGGCTTCGAAGTTTTCCTTTTAGGCTACTACCAGGAATGTAGGGTACTTTCTTATTTCCTATTTGAACCTTTATTACTTCATTATCCATTCCGCCGATATCAAGCTCTACATCGGAGCCACCGATATGAAGTCCCGTTTCTACCTGGATGATGCCAGTAATCAAAATTTTATATAACAGTTTTACCATGGAGATACTGATTAATGATGGAGTTTATGATAAGCAACCACGCTATTGAGAATGTCTTTAAAGGCGGTGTAGCTATTTTCATTGGTTGAGATTGCAGTAGATCCAGCCAGATGCCGAATGAAAGAAATGACATTTTGAGCATTTCTTTTGTCCTGCCGGGCTTCCATATACACCAGCTTAGGGAGCGCTCGGGCGAGATCTGCCCTATTAGCCGCAAAATCATCGTTTTTCACCTCGTTTAATAATTGCCTCAATTGGGTAGAGGTCAGCTCTTTGCCCTGGTCCTTGACCATCTTACTAATTCCACTAGACAATAAAAGCACTTCATTGGGATCAGAAGATGCTGCCATTCCCAATAAATCATCAAATGATTTCCCTCCAAAGAAGGATTTAAGGTATTCGTGGGTATCCATAAATGTTATCCTTTACGGTTGTCAAATTCGGCCAGCCTCGCAGCCAAAGGAAATGCGATTCGGTAACTCTGGCGCTCGATTTTACTCAGGCTTGGGTCTCCTGCCTTTTCGATACTGCGGTCTAGAAAATTCATCACAGTGGCTATATCTCTTTGGTCTGTATTCCTTAAGTAATAACTCATTTTCCAATAGTCGGATAAATGAATGCCTTCCTTTGGGTCTAATGAAGTAAGGGCCTTCTGACGGGCTTTAGCCAGGAGTCCTTTGGAAATCAGTTCTCTGTTAAATCCCAGCTTTTTGCGAAGAGGCATTATCTGGCTCTCCATGACTTTCCAACTTACCACCTCACCAAGAATTGAAAGGTTCCCTTTTTCTCCTCTTTTCGCCCGTTTTATTGCCTCCTCCCCAATTTCGGTAAATCTTACCACCGGGAATTTTTCATGTACAATGGAGAGTCCAGCAGAGATGGTCAATCCCTTCTCCCCAAAAGAGTGTTGAAAAGCCTGTTGAATTCTTAGCGCAAGATCAAGCATATAGTTCCATCGGCCCACAAAAAAACTATCGTCTCCCCCAGCTGTAATCACATAGACTTTATCTTTAAAAGGATCCTTAGCCAGAATCCTTTTTAAATTTTCATTAAAAAATGAACGTAGGTCCTGATCAAACTTTGCATATTCCTCCCAGCTTTGTACTGCCTGAAGGGCAGGCCCTAAGTTATCTACATCCATGACCAGCACCCCGAGTTTATTTAGGCCTTTGGCCTTTCTAAACCCACCTTTTCGATCCAAAATTTTATCGGTTACCAGATGTTCAAAGGTTTTATTGGCTGGGAAAATATGCTCCAACATGGTATCAAGAGCAATCGCTTTATTTCCCAGCGCTTCTCCTCCGCCGAATATCACCTGAAATCCTGCCAGACTTACAGACTTTCCAGTAATCCTAAGTCCGTTATTCTTTTCGGGATCCTGTAGGATCACATAATGGGTATTCGCATCTTTTTTGATCGCATCAGCAATCTTTGACCAGGTATCATTTTTATTGGCCTGATTTTGCAGAGAACGGTCAAAAACCTGAAAGAAAGCTTCGCTTGAGGAATATAATTGGTACTTCTTTTTACGGTTTTGTTGATTTAAAACCAGAATTTCAGATGTATAGTTAGCCTCACTCGGCACATAGCTAAGGACCAAATTCAGCCCTGTATATTGCAAACTCGTGGTTAGCTCTAATTGAACCTTTTCAATTAGAGCTGGATCGGAAAGTGGAACCCGGAGAATAAATGCTCCTCCAGAGGTGGAAATTTTCGCGGCCTCAGCCTCAGGGCCTGTGAGTCCGACGAGGGACAAGATTTTTTCCATGGCCAGTTGGATCACCAGCTTCAAAAAAAATGACCTTCCTTTTACTGCCTTAGCAGCTCCTTTGGATTTAACATTAAAAATGAATCCCTGAATACCTGATAAATCCCCTTTAATGAGATACAGGTGCTTGCTTTCAGACAAAGAATTTTCGATAGCCACGAATGTTATATATATAATTTACCAGTAGGGAAAGCCCAACCTATTGGGGGTTTCGCTTAAAAAGCCCCATTAAAAGACAGCACACTTATTATAATAACCTAGGGAGTGTAAGGCGGGTCAACCAAAAAGCAGACTGCTTAGCCTGCCTCCATGTCTTTCCTTTGGAAAAGACTTTGTTAACACCACATTAACATTGATCGAATATACAGTTTTCTCCTTAAAAATGTCCCCTTTTACGAAATTTTTTCACCTCTTCCATACCATTGCCCATCATGAAAATCCAGCTCAGGGGCGTAGTTGAACAGCTCAGCTAACTTCATCTAGTTTACTATAGCATGAGAACACTAGATTGAGTCTGCGTTTTCAGGTTCTAGGATCCTCTTTCAACTCCAGCTTAAGATACTTGGCCTACAAGTTTTACTTCGATCACAAGAAAAAAGCTCCGGCTAAACCTCTAAAGGCAGTTCAATCTTCGCGGAAGGACCTGACTTCTTCGTGGCCAAGCTTAGCCCCCCTACCGCATCTACAGTTGAGCAAAACCATTTGTCAAATAGCGTCTAACATTTAGCCCCCCGACCCCCTCACGCTTTACCGCCTAAAATTATACCTCACTTTAAGCAATACCTGCTGATTGATCAGTTCCCACCGATTCAGCCCATCAAAAGTATTGTGATTGAGGACAAAAAATAGCTCCCCCTGGGGATGAAAAATCCAGTGGATGCGGGCATTGACGCCCAGACTTTTGGAATCGGTATCAAACTGGATAAAGCTATTGAGTTGAAGGTCCGGAGAAGCGTTAAATCGTATCCGGGTGCCGATCAAAGTCTGTTCGAAGTCTCCATAGGGCAGGCGTCCGATGTTGTGGGTGCCCACAAATTCAAAGGTGAGGACCTGGGTGGGGTTCCAATTGATGCGGCCTTCCAACTCATCCAATCGCCCGCCAAAGAAGGACCCAAACCACCAGGTCAATTGCCCGTTGAGTTTGCGCTTGGCCGCCAGTTCCGTTTCCAAGCGGTAGCGGTTAAAATGATAGGCTCCCTCAGGGATGGCCACCCCTTCTGCGATGTTGAACGGCTCGACTAATCGCTCCCCTCTGGGCATATAGTTGATTTCAATGCGGTCTCCGCTTTCCAAGCGCCAATTGATCGGGGCGGTAAAAACGCGGTAAGTTTCCCAGTTGCCCTGCAGGTCGGTGATATAGGTAAAAAAGAGTTGGTTGCGCATTTGCCGCAGCCATTTCCAGGAAGGCCGGGGCGCATAGGTCATACCCGCTCGCATGCTGTTGATCCCTTTTCTCGGGACAAAGCCCAGGGAAGGATCGAAGGCATCGCCAATCCGCAGGTAGGTAACTGCCACATCCCAGATGTCATTGGGATAATCGGCTTTGAAAGAAAAGGCAGATTGATCACCGGACAAATCTAATCGGTTGGCATACAAGCCCGAAACCCCAACCAGGAAATTTTTGTCGCCCCGAAAGCGGGTGGTTTGATAGGTAAAATCAGCGCCCGAAGTCCAGGCGTTTCCCCGGCTTTGGGGATCCCCAAAGGTACCGATCACCCCAAAAGAGGATTCTTTGAGGACATTCCGCCTTACCCGGAAGGCGCCCAAGGTTGTACCGGGTAGCGTAGCCCCATCCAGGTCGGTTTGGCGCGTGCGCATGGTCAATCCCCCAAAGGCGGTTTTGCCGAGGCGGCCATTGATTTTGCCGCCTGCCAAGATAGGCACTTCATTGCCATCAAACAGGCCAATCCGCCGACTGAAAAAAGGCACGATATTGCGGCTCAGCCCAAAGCCAAATTCAAAGATGTCCGCTCCTTCCAGGAAAAAGAGTCTTTTCTCCGGAAAAAAGAGAGGGAAACGGGTCAGGTTGGTCTGACGGGTATCCACTTCCGTTTCCGCGAAATCGGTATTGAAGGTTACATTGGCCACAGTATTGGGACTGAGGCGTTGGCTTATATCCAGAGCGGGGTCCAGGCCCATCTTAGGGGCTGCATCTCCCGTCCGAGTCATGTCCGCAATCAAAGAAGGGCGAATGTTCAAGCCCCAGCCATAGGTAAAATCAGGCAGGTCCGTCAATAAGCCGGCTCTACTGGTTTGGATAAACCACTGATCCCGGCGGATATTGGCCCAGCGGATGGTCTCCTGAAAGCGCTGAATGCGCCTTTCAACATTGAAGCCCCATTCATGCAGGCCTTTTCTAAAGGAAATACTCTGAATAGGAATGCGAATCTCCACCGACCAGCCCGTGGAATCCACAAAGGTTTTGGCTTCCCAAATCGCATCCCAGTCTTTGTTTTCTGATTCCCCCCGGTTGGATACCAAGGCATCATAGCGCGCTGCACTGGGATTTACAGCAAAAATAATCCCGGACTGCCCATCCAAAAAGGGATCGATCACCAGCCGGATATGGTCTTCATTTTCCAGTTCGGCATCCCGCAAGCGAGAAAAGCTCACAATCCGGCTCGGCTCAGGATCAACACATCGAATCCCAATCAACACATACTGCGGATGCGCCAATACCCGGACCTGGGTGGGAGCGGTAGGCTCCCCGCCCTCCTCCGGCACCGTGGTCTTGAAATCCGCATTGACCGGCGCGCTACGCCAATCCGCTTCATCCAGCACCCCATCCAGCCGAATGGTACCGGTTACCTCGCCTGCCGCCATCTGCGGGCGGGCTTCCGTCTGCGCGTATAGATGAGCTGAAAAGAGGGATATGCTTAGCCATAAACCCGTAATAAGATGTAGCAGTCCCTTTGGCATAGGTGAGCGTTTGTATGAAGTAAGTAAAATTAGTTGGGACTTTTGAAAGGAAGGATTGGTTTTCCCTGGCTGCAGAAACTCCCACTTAGGGGATGGCGGTAGAAAAGAGGCCTTAAATCACATAAAAAAAGCCTGAGTTATTCGAAAATAATTCGAAATCGAAGTGTGTTTAAAACTCAAATATACCATTTTCAAATACTTAACTGGGCAACCATTGCTAACAGGCATATGATATTGGAGTTTTTCTTTTACCTTATATTATAAGTATGGCTATGATTTGTTGCAAAGTTCTTCCCACCTATCCGACTGGGAGAACTAAACCATAAAATCTATTTGCCATGTCTATTGTTATCCAAATTATTTTACCAATTGTTGGTTCAGTTTGCCTAATTATCAAGACTACAATTTCCATTCTAGATTATCTTCACAGAAAAATGAAGGTGAAATCCGAGTAGCCTAACAAATCTATAATCCTGAATTTTAAGCCCTTTTTGGTGATAAGAATCCAATCTCGTCATGTAAAAGGGCTACTTTCAGTACTAAGCGAGATCAAAAGAAAAGTAAGCTACTTTTGCACATGTTGGAAAATGTAACCAGAGGGAGTGGAAATCCGAACAGACAAACACCGCACCTCTTCGTTAAACTCCTAGTCGTTGTCAAACCCTATCCTTACCCTAGTCACTAAGGCAATAACTTCGCTTGCTACTTGACTACTTCACGCCCTTTCTCGGCACAATTCTCGCACCAATGCAAGGTAAACAATTACAAGGGCTGACTCTCTGGCCTTGCTGAACTTCACTTTCTTCGGAAATCCTAATTCCTGGCCTAAAAAAACAAGAGATTCGCAGGAATGGGGATAGCTTTCAGCTAGCCCATGATGGATTCACACAGCGCGATCAGGGGAGATTAGTGATAGATTCTGCCAGCGTTTCTCTTTCCTAAGAAGTGCAGGCCGGTTTGCTGGAAATCGATGCCCAGAAGGTTCCACTATTTCAAGAAGGTATCTATATTCTCCAGCTATCTAAAGGGTAGGGAGAACTTTGTATCCTTATATCAAATCTGCAGGAGAAGGATTTATTATTTGGGGAAACGATCATTACCAAAAATAGACCCCTGTTTACTTTACTCATTATTTGAGAGCCTGTCTAAAAATGCCTGATCACTCGTAGAATATTGGATAGATATATGTATGCTACACTTGATTCTCGGTATGCCTCATAATCCTTTGCTAATCGGCGACGCCACTGGAGCCAACTGATGGTTCTTTCCACTTTCCATCTCTGCGGTACTAGCGTAAAGCTTTCGCTTTTTCTGGTGTGGGTTTTCACAATTTGGAGCTCCCAATTGAATTGCTCCTTTACCCAACTGACCAAGCTACCCCTGTAGCCATAATCAGCAATGATCTGCTTGATTCGTCGATATCTCTGCTTTTTTAGACGTTCCAGGACCTCAAAGCCACCCTTGCTATCATGCCAATTTGCGGGATGGACAAAGGCTGCCAGAATTAAACCGAGCGTATCAACAATCAGTTGACGTTTCCTCCCCTGAATGTGCTTGTGGCCATCATAGCCTTTATCAGGAAGTCCCCATTCACTATTCTTTACACTTTGGGCATCAAGTATACCTGTGCTCGGGGAACTTTTGTGACCTCGACTCAGCCGGAAGTGCCGATTCAGTTTTTGGTTGATTCGCTCAAGCTGGCCATTATCGCGCCATTTACGGAAATAGTAATGCACCAAACGATAAGGCGGATAATCTTTGGGGAGCATCCGCCACTGGCAACCAGTTGTCAATAGATAGAATAACGCATTCATAACCACTCTAAGGCTATATTTTCGCTTTCTTTGGTCATTTAGAATCTCTTCAATAACTTCCTATTGGGAGTCAGTTAAGTCGGTAGAATACATGTTTGGCGATGTGTTTATCTATCAACTTAACCTGATTCCTTTGCCAACTCAACTCCAACTGACAAGTTTTTTAGACAGGCTCTGAATGCTCATATATAATTGTTATATAAAAATTCGTTAACTTATAACCGTTCATGCCCCCATACCATTTATGAGCAAAAAGGAAAAAAGGCGAGAAATAAATCCTAAGACTGAAGTTAAGGCTAAAGGTTTGGTTCAAATTGTAGACGCTAAGGATATCCCTGAGGCAAGAATACGAATGAGCTTGACATTAGCCTCCATTCTTATACTCTCGGTGATTACTTCAACTACTTTTGTCGTTACCAAATATATCACCATGACAAACGCTCTTTCTTCACTAAATAAAGAATTGGCAGATATAAGAGAAGAGTTGACAGCTTTACAAAATAAAAAATCTACAAAATCATTAGAATCTCGTTCACAAGAAATAAAAGCTACATCACTAGCCTCAACAACCGTAATCCCTGAAAAGGAAGTAGACTCAAAACTAAGCACTAGAACCTTTCAAAATAGAGATTATGGAATATCGCAAAATTCTAATCTACTTAAATATCAGATCGATTCAATTCGACTCCTACAACAGATTGACTCCTTAAATTACTTACTAAAGATGCTACAGCAGAAATGATTACGCTTTCATATAAACATATTATAAGACTAAACATTTGCCTCGCTGCCCTTTTGCTTGTTCTTCTAATTTTAGGATGGCAAGGTTTAGATAATATTGAAAATAAATCGAGTGAGTTAATCGCCCAAATTGAAGTAATCGAGACTGAACTAACTGACAAGAAAAAGGAGATTGACCTCCAAGAAGGAATACCATCCTTCAGGAAATTAGCTGATTTGTTACAAATAAGAAGCATCCTTAATTTATCATATCCTACAATACTAATTCCCTCCATTGATTCAAATTTATTTACAGCTAGTGTATATAGTATGGATGTTTTGAATATTGTAGAAATATCGACAGACAAATTTTATATCGATACTATTGCTAAAAATGATACTTTATTAACTTACTCCAAGAAAAATGAAGCATCAGGCGCTAATTACCTTAATATTAAAAAATATCCTCACAAATTATCTGAGTCTTCATTTTATTCTATAGCAGGCACCAATCTTTCAAGTACATACCTTTTAATTGAAGAAGAAAAAAACTCTAGATTAAAAGCAACTTTAGGAAACGGTCCAAGAACATGGAGCCCAATTGGCAATGGTCTTTCCATACTAGTATCTCAGATACCTTCGGAATTCTATGAAATTGAGGAGATCCAAGGAAGAGATAATCCACTTAAATTTTTGAATGGATCTTCCAATAGTAATTCCTGGAGATTAAATGAAGCAGAAATTACTTTCCTGAATCAATGGACCGAAGAGTTTTTTAGGAATAAACCTCACTATATTAGTGTTGATAGTAAGATTCACCTTCCTGGGTCGTCAACACAAGATTCGATCTTTTATATTTGGCAGGCAGCAACCATAGAGAACCATACTCGACTTCTTTTTCCATTCTATTCTAAGGGTCATGATGAAGAGTCAATAGATCAATACAAAGCCCACCCAAAACAATATTTTTCCTTGCGCAATTATAAAATGGAGAAAATTTGTGATTTGATTTGGCATTTCGAACCTAAAAAAAACCTTAAGAGCAACACTAATTTAAAACCATTACCAGCTAGGTTTAGATTTTTCTGTCCTGGCAAGAACTTATTATTCGAAATTATTCTATTAGAATGATAATGGGACGCCCAATCTATTTACTATTTAACAATAAAGTGTAAAAAGCTATTTTACTTGGCGTTAACCACTTTTTCTTGGATACTTAAAACCAACCTAGGAACTTGGCAACCAAAGAAAAACCGTTAATCCAATTGCTATTTAAGTGCGTATCTGATTATTTCTAATCCTTCATACTCAATTAAACTGAATCTCTTATTTCTACTGGCTTTTTCTTACTATACCTATTCCACTCTTCGCGAATATCTCCCTTTATTGATTCTTCAGTAAGTAGGAAAACCTAAGTTTTATCAGAAAAGGATAGCTTAAATGCTCCTGTTCGCCCCCTCCTTGGTCCGGGATCTACAGAGTTTTTTTTGGCTGTGTTTTGGGGCTTATTCATTATTATTATGGTAAACTATTTAGGATTCTAAAATCAGGCCTATCCTTTTTGGATGAGCTCTTTCCATAATAAAAGCCAGGTGCAAACGCACCTGGCTTTTTCTTTTTCTGCAGTCCTCACTAAAAATGGACTGTACTTCAACCGTTAATGGGCTCGGCGAGAGATCCCCGACGACATACGTGCGGGATCCATGACCCGGATAAGTCATTTTCCCTGGTGGTCAAATGCCTTTCCGGGGTGACATATTTATGGGTAGGTAAGGTTTCAAGAAGCGTTTAGGAGAAATCTTAGCTAATGCAACATTCGAGATGACGCATGTTCACAGGGATATAATTAACGCTTAAAGCTGGAAACCGAGCAATAAAAGAAAGCGGGAGGAAATGGAACCAAAATCTTCTCGGTAAGTAGGCCCCGTCCCTCTTTCATACCTTAATTCCAAAAATAATTTATCCTTTTGGATGCCGGCGCCGGAAAACAGCCCATAGTCTACCTTGGCTTCCCGCACCGTAAAATTGGCATCCTCAGTCCGAACATTTCCCAAAAAATTGATGGTTACATTATTGATATATTCTGTCGTCAGGGCCAGACCGGTACATATACCAAATTGACCAAAGATGTGCAGCCCCCCAACCGGATAGGCATAGCGTGCCGCATTATTGATTTTAAGGTATCGGTAATTTACTTCCACATCATAGGTCCTTTGTAAAGAAGCGCTAAAAACAGTGTCAAGTTGTCCCTTCGCCTGGATCCCATAATATCCCACTTCGTTGTAAAAAGCCCAGCTCCCTTTATTTTTGGGTACTACATACTGATAAAACAGGCCTCCCACGGGCGATAAGGAGGGCGAAAAGGTCACCCCCGTAATTTCATAATCCAGCGAAGAAGAACTGATGAGTTTTAAGGAGGTCAAAGCCCCTCCCACACATACTCCAAACTTATGTTCTCCCTCATCGGTAGGTGCCTCTGTTGCCAGGAGCCCCTCCGGATAAGGAAGCATGATCCGGACTTGGGAACGAGCCGTATCTCCTTCCAAATATGGAATAGCCTTCCCCGCACCCTTACTAGCCAAAGCCTCAAATGGGCTAGCTACAAAAAAGGAAAATGCTACCGCAAAAAATAGCGCATGGTGGTTTTTCATAGTTGTTTCATTATTTGGGTTATATATTTTCTTATAGATAAAAACGATGGTGCGCCCAAAGCCACAAGGCTCAAGCAAAAAGGCATTTCTCAAGGAAGAGGATACTTCCATGTTGAGGATTTAATAATTGCCCTACATATCATGAGCTTAATGGACCAAAAGCCAAACGGTAATGCCTCTTTTATATAGCCAATTGAATTTAGGTACCTAATTTAGGGTAAATCAGGGTCTTCCGAAAGGTGATTTTTTCTTGGCCCTTTTGCCTAAGTGATCCTTCATAAAAATGGGAAATCGGAATATTTGATTTTCGAAAAAAGGAAACGCTACACCTGGAAAGGAAATTTTGTCTTTAAGCCCTACCCTAATACTAGCAACAGCAAGGCCCAATACCAAGCAGATCAGCAGGTGAAAGCCCGGCTCGAACGATATAAGGAATTGAAGGCCCAAGAAGACCAGACAACCCAGCAAAAATCCTTTTGGATTCCTGGGGAATTTATTTGGCGGAAAAGGATCCAAACCCCAGCCGGTGACCGCCCAACATGAGGAGCAATCCGAGGAGGAGCCAATAGGGTTCAGAACCCAGGCCGGAAAGGGTACAGAAAACAAAAACTTGGACCCTAGTTTGAACCCTCAATCTGAACCCTTCAAAAGGTCCAAAAATTCCCCAAATTTTGAACCCATCATGGAGGGTGCAAATAATACCTTTTTTGCATCCAAGCCCCCCGAGAATAAAGGCAAGATTTACAACACCACACCGGCGACTCTGAAGAAGCTGGAAAAGCTACATGGCACCTATTACCGGCATGTAGAAAAAACAGGAGAAGCCCCCACGCTCGACCAGGTGGCCCAGGTAAACAAGATCTCTAAAAACACGGCCAGGAAGTACCTAAAAATGTTGGACTTGAAAACCAAAGGCCAACGATGAAAGCCAAAACCCGGGAATTGTTTGAAGTGATTTTTGAGGAATTGAAGATCACTTCAAATATACCCCATAACCCGGCATTGCTTTACCAGGATGTAGGGAAAGCTACCCATGTTGAATCCTTAGTGAGGGCTGAGCTAATGGGCATAATTCATGCCCTCGATAAAAAACCAGAAAAAGACATCCAACAAAATCTAGTAACCTTTTACACCAATCGTTTATGAAATTGAACCTTTTTGAATGGAGGTTTATCCTCCTTTCCACCTTGCTCCTGATCCCTGCTTGCACTCCCTTAGTCCTAAATTTTGAACCCCCGGAAATTGACACTATCAGCCCCGCTCTCATTGAAGAAGTGAGGGGGGCTGACTCTCTGGCCCTGGTAGGCTTCACTTCCTCCGGGGATCCTCTTTTCCCTGGCCTTACAGATGGGAGATTAAAACAAGGTGTTCACTGGAATGGTGATAGTTTTCAACTTACCTATAACGGATTCGCGCTACCCGATTGGGGGAGACTTCAGATAGATTCTGTAAGCGTTTCTCATTCCTGGGAAGTGCAGGCCGGCTTGTTGGAAATAGGCTTCCAAAAG
Organism: Bacteroidota bacterium; assembly: GCA_038527215.1. Lineage (GTDB taxonomy): Bacteria > Bacteroidota > Bacteroidia > J057 > J057 > JAWPMV01. The sequence continues at coordinate 37,901 of JBCBGC010000048.1, read as the reverse complement.
GTTCCCCTTTTTCAAGGGGAGGTCTATATCCAAACCCCCTTCCAAAGGGTAGGGAACAACTTTTTATCTGTGCAACTATGGAAGAAATAAAGATTGGAATAAAGCTATATCCTAATCCTCCTTCAAAATTCGGCGCGGCTACGCTGCGCATTAATGTTAGGTAACTAAGTGGGCGAGTACCGGGAAAGACGAAAACCGAGAGAGTCGTAGCGGTCAGCTGGATGGCTGAGGAGGTGATTCGACGGGCGGAAGTAGCCTAGATTATCGCTGAGCCACGCGCCCCCACGAACCACTTTATCCCAACCATCTTTTGGTCCCGCAGGATTCCGGGCGGGATTTTCTCCATGCTGGTCCTTTAAGGTCCGGTAATAGTTAGGATCATGCCAATCCTGGCACCTCTCCCAAACATTGCCTGACATCCCATATAATCCCAAAACGTTAGGGCGTTTTAAGCCCATGGATTGGGTTTCTTGAAGGCTATTTTTTTTATACCAGGCCACTTCTTTTAGATCATTGGAGCCGGAAAATTCAAAGCTGTCACGGTTTATCCAAACTCCTTTTTCGCCTCCCCTGGCAGCATACTCCCATTGAGCCTCAGTGGGCAGGCGATAATCCTCTATCCCGGTTTTATTGCGCAGGGCTGGTAAAAACTTGTTTGTGATCCAATTCCAGGATATTTGCTCTACAGGCCTGCGGGGATTTTGATACCAGGATGGTTTTTCTCCCATTACCTCTTCCCATAATTTTTGGCTAACCGGAAACCGGCAAAGATAGAAATCATCTAGGGAAACCAGATGCTCGGGTAAGGCGTCGTTCTTAAAACTTTCTCCTCCCATCATAAATGTCCCGCCTGGAATATGAATCATATTCTCTTCCAGGTTGGCAAGACATAAGGTTTCAGGTAAGTGGAGCATGTGAATTCTGATTTTGGCGCGGGGAAAAGGGTAACTAAATGGGCGAGTACCGGGCAAGACGAAAACCGAGAGCGTAGTCCCAGGATGATGGAGGACGGTAATAGCGACTAGACGGGCGGAAGTAATGCGCATGGATAATGTCCCACGCACCCCCACGAATCACTTTCAAATCACCCTTTTTTGGTCCTTCAGGATTCCGAGCGGGCTTTTCTCTATGCTGGTCCTTTAAGGTCTGATAATAGTTTTCATTATACCAATCCTGACACCACTCCCAAACGTTACACGACATACCAAATAAACCCAAAGCATTGGGGCGTTTTAAACCCATGGGTTGAGTTTCCCTAAGACTATTATTTCTAAACCAGCCTACCTCTTTTAGGTCATCGGAGCCAGAAAATTCAAACCTTCTACGGCTCAGTAAGGCTCCCTTTTCGCCCTCCCCAGCAGCATATTCCCAATGAGCCTGTGTGGGCAAGCAATAATTCTCATATCCGGTTTTTTTGTGTAGGGCTGGTAAAAACTCTTTTGTAATCTCGTTCCAGGAAATCCCTTCTACAGGCCTGCTGGGATTTTGAAAACTGGATGGCTCTCTACCTATTACCTCCTCCCATAACCGTTGACTAACTGGGAACCGGCAAAGGGAGAATTCATCAAGGGATACCAAATGCTCGGGTTTAGCGTTGTCCGGAACGTTTTCCCCTCCCATCATAAACGTCCCACCCGGAATATGGATCATATTCTCTTCGAGGTTGGCAAGGCATAAGGTTTCAGGTAAGTGAAGCATGGTGGTTCTGAGTTTTGGCGAGGCTGCGCATTTAAGGTTGGGTAATTACGTGGGCGAGTATTTGGAAAGGCGAAAACCCAGATCATTTCTCTCAAAATCTGGAGGGAGGTACTGGGGGGCAGCCGCTACGTAAATTTGCCGTATAAATTGGAGCCTATTAGAAGGAGCCGCTCGAGATTTCTTCTCATTGACTCTTTTAGGATCCAAAGCGAACTCTTCTCCCTTCTGGTCCTTTAAGGCCTCATAAAAGTTCATTCCATACTTATCTTGACACCATTCTCGAACTCCACCTATCATATCATATAAGCCCAAAGTATTGGGGCGTTTATGGGCAATAACTTGAGTTTCTCCGAACCTATTTTCTCCATACCAGCCTAGCTCTTTTGGCACGCCTCCATTATGAAAATCATGCCTTCTTTCTCTTAAGCTCAACAAAGACTCTTTTCGCCCACCTGTTGCAGCATACTCCCATTGAGCACAGGTAGGAAGGCAATAATTCTCATATCCGGGTTTGTCGTTTAGGGCTGGTAAAAACTTTTTTGTAATCTCGTTCCAGGAAATCCCTTCTACAGGTCTATTGGGATTTTGAAAATAAGATGGCTTTTCTCCCATTACATCCTCCCATAATTTTTGATTTACGAGAAACCTACAAAGATGGAATCCATCCAAAAAAATCTGTTTCATAGATTTAGAAGTACCCGTATAAGGTCCCTCCGGTATCATAAATGTCCCACCTGGAATATGAATCATATTCTCTTCGAGGTTAGCAAGACATAAGGTTTCATGGAGTCGGAGCATAGGATTAAATCGTAAAGGATATGAATTGCCCGACAAAAAAAGCAGACTGTTTAGTCTGCCCTTCTGTCTCTTCGGAAGGGAAAAGACGCGATAACACCACATTATCGTGTCTGAATATACGCCTTTTTACGTAAATTGTTGATGGAGAGAAAAGGATAGATCCCTCTGCCGCCTGCCGATCAGAGATAAAACGAGTGAGCATAAAACTATCTCATAGCCTTGATCACCCTTGCTTTGTTCTTCCTACCATCCTGAAACCATTCCCGCCAGGGAAGCCATTCCCACCAGGGAGAAAGCCTGGTTTATCTATGTCCCAAAACTCCTTTTCCCTTATAGGGCTATTTGGAGGCTATTTGCAGGCTAGATTTAAGCTATTTGGAAGCTACATTTAAGCTAAGGAAGATGAAAGGAATTGCGCTCAAAGAGGTATCCTACAAGCTTTTGTCATACCATCCAGACTACCAAACCAGCAGCCCCCGAACCCTCAGACGCCGCCTGGCTCAAATCAGGGATTTTGCAGGGAAAGACAAATGCCAGCCGGTCACCCTGGCTGATGTGGCCCGGTTCTTTGGGTGTAGCCCGGAAGAGGCTTTCCCCATTTTTTTTCCTCAGAAAGAACAAAAAAAGGACAGATCTGGCCAGCTTCGGCCACATGTGGCCAAATGAGGATGGAGCGGAATCTATATTCCGCGCATGAAGATCATTGCGCAGGTATGGGGCCTTGCTTTCCTAATCATCGCCCTGGGTACCTTCATCAATTCTTTTCACCCAGACTTTTCCTTGCTCCATCCATTGGAAACGATGACCCCAGGTAACTGGTTCATTTTCGCAGGCACAGCCTTTGCCATCTTTGCGCTACCGCTCAATGCCCTCAGGAAACAGAAAGCCCAGCAATCTTCCTATACTAGGAGCAATTCCCAAAAGGAAGTTATTCCCATTATTTCCCGCCTGGCTGCCTGGCCTAATTTGTGGGTAGTGCTGGCGGTGGCCATCATTCTTTTTGTAGGGCCTACCTGGCTCCCTGCCTGGGCTGCTCCCATCGAAGCTTTAGGAGGAGTTAGCCTGGTCCTCACCAGCGGTCTTTTTATGTGGAGAATCTTTTTTCTAAGGGATGGAGCTGGAAATTAAAATCTACCTCCTCCTGGCTGTTATTTGTTACGCCTGGCGGAGAGCTATTTCCGGGATGAAAAACGCGGCATTCTACGGCAAAGGCCAGCAGAACCCGCACCCCCGATTGATCAAGTTTATCAAAAACCTCCATTTCCTAGAAACCCCCGCCTGGTATACCCAGGCCGGACAGATGTTCTTTTGTATCCTCGCAGTTTTTAGGGTGATCCATGAGGAGCTATTTACCAGTCTTTTACTTGCCACCATGATCACCCTTTCAGGATCCGGCATAGCAGGCCCCATCTATCAAGGCTTTATCAACCTGGCAGACAGTAAAGATTTTGTAGACGATGCAGAGAAGAGAGAATCTGAATTCGCCTGGGGGCCTATTTCCTTTTGGTGGCCCCGTCCCTGGTTTGGGATCTACAGAGTTTTCCTGGCTGTGTTTTGGGGGCTCTTCATTATCTTGTTAGGGTTAACGATTTAATGTATTCTTTGGTTGGGCCTGCTCCTTTTTGGATAGGCTCTTTCCATAAAAAAAGCCAGGTGCATATGCACCTGGCTTTTCTCTTTTACCGCAGTCCTCACTAAAAACGGATAGCTCTTCAACAAGATATACCCAAGAATCCGAGAGAAAGACCAAGGGTCGCAGTCCTCACTAAAAATGGATAGCTCTTCAACTATGAAATGTACGAACTTTGGAAAGTGAACTTCGAGTCGCAGTCCTCACTAAAAATGGATAGCTCTTCAACAAAAGCCAGCTCTGGGAACAGGAGTATTTTTGTCGCAGTCCTCACTAAAAATGGATTGCTCTTCAACCGTAGGGGAAATTACCCTTGTAACCGTTCTATTGTCGCAGTCCTCACTAAAAATGGATTGCTCTTCAACCTGGTTGTCTTCATTCTGTCTGCCGCTGGGCAAACGTCGCAGTCCTCACTAAAAATGGACTGCACTTCAACGAAAAATCAGAGAATTACGCTACGCCCTTTGGAGTCGCAGTCCTCACTAAAAATGGATAGCTCTTCAACCAACCGCCAAAATAAAAAGGCGGCTTCGTCGGAGTCGCAGTCCTCACTAAAAATGGATAGCTCTTCAACTCTGAGTCCACTGGAATCTTGCACATATTTAGAGGGTCGCAGTCCTCACTAAAAACGGACTGCACTTCAACTCAGAAGATTGAAAACTGGCGAGAAGCCAAAGGTCGCAGTCCTCACTAAAAATGGATAGCTCTTCAACTCCGACACGGTGCAGCTAACCCTTTTCCTTTGGGTCGCAGTCCTCACTAAAAATGGATAGCTCTTCAACTATGGATTCTATCCCGTATGATAATAGACCCCGTCGCAGTCCTCACTAAAAATGGACTGCACTTCAACCAGCTCTGAGCAAATCATTATGCCAAAACAAGGGTCGCAGTCCTCACTAAAAATGGACTGCACTTCAACCAGAGCCGTCGGAAGAAGGTGAGACTCGCTAACACGTCGCAGTCCTCACTAATAATGGACTGCACTTCAACACCGGGGAAGAGATCACGGCTAAAATGGCAAACAGTCGCAGTCCTCACTAAAATGGACTGCACTTCAACCTTTGCAAGAGAGATGGATGGCTTAAAAGAGGATCGTCGCAGTCCTCACTAAAAATGGGCTGCACTTCAACCCTTACTTCTGAACAAATCCATGACTATCAATAACTTATGACCAAATTTCGTCACCACTTCTTCCGGGAAATTATACAAAGCACCTTTTTTGCTTCAGTTTTTCGTAATGCTTGATTTTGGCCTATTTTCCCTGGATTATTCGGGTAGCATGTCAAAGAGCCATTTCTTTCTTCTAAGGAAATATACTAAATACTAAAAGAAAATCCATATCCTATGAGCTACTTACCTCTTGCCTTTTCTATCCGTGCTTTGCTTCACTGCACAGAGTACGCTCAAAGGATGCTTGGTTTTAGTAAAGATGAATCACCTATTTAACCACCTCTCTTTTGAATTTGACCTAGAATGCTGTTAATCTGTAATTTACCCATGCCTTTCGGTTTAGTTTTACATAGAAAGAGAGATTGATTTACTCACTAATCCCTCCAATCACAACCACAGTAAATGTCATGAATTCCACCACTGATCCACGCTTTAAAATAACCACAATATGGGCAGTTACTGATTGAAGAACAACCAAAGACATATGATTGACCTTCAAGTGTTCTTTCAATACGCAAAAAGGAGGTACATTCGCCCTCCAGAAAAATATAAGGTTCCTCAGGATCAAGGCATTCCCAGCGATATTCTCCCGTCCTTGTTGGAACTTTCCCATTAGGGCAATTAAGCGTAGCAATTATTACATCTTTTATTGAAGGCCCTTTCGGAATTATTGCATTTCGCGGAATTTCTGAAACTGATAAATCGAAAAATCGGATTTTACTTGTTTTAGCTTTAATACTATCTAATGGGTATTCCTTAGCCTTAGAAAATAGGCTATCATATGTAGCTTTTGGGAAAATAACATATCCATCAAAGGGTCCCTCTTGTAAAGCCAGAAACTCCTTAACAGTTAAAACATTAGCTGTCTCTTGGGCTCCCTCTTTACAACCATAAAGAAAGACACCAAAACATAAGCCCAAAACCCAAAATGTTCGCATCATGATAAATTTTTGTTGGTTGGAACTATTTTAAGTTATCGAAAATTTAGCTTTTCAACAAAAAACTGTAAAAACATCTAATTTACCCTGATCAACTTGACTGTACTAACCCTAACAGGCTCCAACAAAAAAGCCATCGCATTTGATTTTACCCCAACAAAAAAAAGGCCTGTGCAACGCACAGACCTACTAAGTAGCGGGGACTGGATTTAATACATGAAATAATCAAGGAAAGGACCATTACCAGGAGGTCGCAATTCCGTTTTTTCATTTCTAAATCAGTCTACATATCGGCAAAGTGTCATAAATCGCCACCTCGATGGCGCATTGTGTTGATTAACATTTTAAGAAAGAACGCTTAATATAGGGTCTATTTTTGGTGGAAATTCATTACCTGCTTCAATCAGATTCATAGAGCCTTTTTAGGAATTTGTTTTGATCCCTTAAATGCTCGTTGTATTCTTCAAGTTTTCCTACTGAATCTTGAAGCAATTTTATTTTATCCCGTAGGTGAATTATAGCAATCTGAGCTTCACCGAAGGTTTTTGGGTCTCCTTCCATTGGGACTTGGACCTCTTTTACAGGCTCGCCAAAGGGCTCCCCTCTACCAGTGATCAGCCAATCAACATTAAGATCTGGCATTGCTTTACAGAGGTTGAAGAAGAAGGGAAAGTTTGGCAATGAGTCTCCTGAAATTGTTCTGTAAATAACCGGCGAACTTACCTCAGCCAAGTTTGCAAGTTCAGTCCCAGTAAGCCCTTTAATTTCCAAAACTTGTTTTACCCTATCTCCTATATTTGATTCATCTTTCATTACTTCTTATTCGTTACTGATGTATACATTCTTGTATAAGTGGATATTTGTGCATATAATTGATCTGCAAACCAAGAAATATATGAAAACAGTAGGTTTTTATGCCGAGGTCAGATCTAAGTATTTCTATCCGAGCGGGGAACCAGGCGAAGGGGTAAGGCATCCAGATTGGAACCTTGCCGAGAGATTGGGAAAGGTTCCGCAGGATGTATATAAGAATTTGAAGAAGGATATGTCCAGGTTCTATAATGGAAAGGTATCCAGGTGGCATACTATTATGAATGGGACGAACAAGGATATGTATGTAGCTGAAGCCCTTATGTTCTGCCATCATCTAGGATGCACCATTGAGCAATTAGCTGATAAAAACTTTGACCTGGCGGAGTCTGTGAAGGACATGGAAGTTGAAAAAGAGTCAGACTTCGCAAAACGGGTTGGCTTAAAGAAAGCCGTTTAACCAAGATGCCCTTTTTAAATGGCCCTAACGAGGGCCGATAGTTTAGAGTAAGTAACCTTAGACCAAGAATGCTTTCCCCTTAGGGGGAATGGACCCAGCCATAATTCTCGTATTACCGTTCTCCCCCTTTTAGGGGGCTAGATAAGTATTACCTGAATTAGGACCATGAACAGTTTCGAAATTCTTTCATCTTACTAACACCACACAATGAGTTTTCCTGACGGAACAGTTTACCTTCATAATCCCCCTAGTCCTTCGCTCCTCATACCTGGCTCTTCCCAAGAATGCTATAAGGCCATCACTCCTAGATTTGACCTTAGTATCAGCCTTTTCTATCACAAGCAGATTCTATTTGCCCGGAGGTTTGAGATCCTCCAGGGAGTAATCGGCCTTGCTCAATCACCCGCTGAATTCTGCCGGGAGAATAAGACTCAAAAATTCCAGCCCATTTCTGCTTCCGAATTCTTCCGTGTCCTCCAGGATACGGGAAAAGCAGCTGAACTTTCTACCATTCTCAATCTATCCTTATGAGTGTAGTCCCAATCTCTCCCCTTGCTGCCAATCTCCAGAGACCAGTCCCTGACTCCTGGGTCCAGTACCTCCATCCTAAAGATGCCCAGTCCCTGGCTTTCGGGCTTAAATATGCACTCGATATGGATAATGCTGCTCCGCCTTACAAGAGGGTCCCTGCTTACCTCTCTCAGTGGTGGAATCACGTTTCATTACTCCTTAGCATGGGAAACATTCCTAAAGGGAAAAAAGACCAAAACGTCGGCGCCTGGATCAAAACCATTTCCGTTGAAGATGCACAGAAATTGGGATACGCTCTGAAGTACGCCCTAGACAGAAATGATGAGGTAGAACCCCAACTGGTCCCTTTCGCCCTTTCCAATCGCTGGCTCCAGCTGGCGGTGATTCTAAGTATGAAACAAAGCTAAGACCATGAAAAAGCCGATAAAGTCTGCTAGAGAGGATCGGGAACAAGCCATAATTAAGTCCTGTGACCTCATTAAGCGATATGGTGAAAAGAACCTGGTAAACCTATACCAGTTCCTTACTGATGTAGAGCAAAAGCAGCAACGGGCCGCCATTAAGTGGAAAGCCATTTCAGCTTTTAGCGCCAAGTTCTACCAGGATCTCTTGAAAAGCGGATATCTCCTTCAGGAGAAGCTCGGCAGATTCAATAGAAAGGGTGAGCTCGTGGGGCACTACTGCCCAAAAACAGAAGCTTGCCGCATATATCCCAGCCCCTTGTTCCATTCCGAATTTGGCCATCAATCAACCAAGTTGTCATGAGAAAAGCCAAAACCAAAAAGAAACCCTTACCCAAGATCCCAGCCCTTGAAAGGTACGGACGGGAAGAGTTTTTGAAGCTCTACCGACACTTTGAGAAAGCAAAAAAAATGGGGCAGCGGGTCCATGTGAAATGGAGCCGGCTTTCCCCGATCGGAAACAGTTCTATTTGGACCTTATCGCGGAAGGGTATTTAGACTACGAGCGCCCCTACCCTTCTTTTGGTCCGGCAGATGCCAGCACTTGCCGCCTCTATCTCGAGGGAAAATTTTTTGAATGTTTCACCTAAATGGGGTGAACAGAATGTGTGTTCGTTTTGAGCCCCGGGAGAAATCCTGGGGTAACTCCAGGAGCAGGTTTAGCCGCAAGAGAAGAAAGGAAAGAGTGATTGCGGTTCCGGGTTCGAATCCCGGCCTGGAGTCCACATAGTGGTTTAGGTTGTGTAATGCCCTTAACGGGCAAAGGGTAGCAGTAACCAGGCTGCCGGGGAGGTTCAACTCCTCCCTGCCCTCACAGAGAAGCAGAAAGGGAAGCCCTGAGGTTTCAGGCTTCCCAGCTTCAAGACTTAATAAATCGTTTAACAGTGGATCAGATGTACGTAAATCCTTTCAATGACTCCCTTGTCATTCCTCAAGACACCCTTCTTGAATTGATGAAAAATGAAGGTGAGGTGCAGATCGAAGCTCAAAGAGCGAGCCGGGAAATAGGTGGACCTGCTTTCTGGTGCATGCAGCTTGAGAGCGTAATAGACCGCAAGGAAAAAACTTGTGGCAAGCACTGTGCCTCCTATCAGCCCAGAAACGGAAAATGTGGAATATGCTCCCATTGGTCCCACGTATTCGTCCGCACAGGTGAAACAGAGGTACTCCGATTGGAAGAACCCATCACTCAAGAAATCCTTCTCTACCAGGAAAAACATGGCAGATGGCCAGGGCAGAACGAGAAGATCTGCTCTCTTATCAACCCACCACTTATTCCTGGTCTTCCTCACCAGGCCACTAAATCAGCTTAACCAATACCACTCAAAGAACCAATTCCCCTCAAAGAAACGATCTCAATGAAACGATACAGTTGGCGCATCCTTTTTGATGGATCTTACCCTTTGCTCATGGAAAAGATCAAGCAGCATAACTTATGCTTCCCCACTGAGGCTGAGGCCTCGGATCATGAGCTTACCGGCCCGACCTTCCCCCGCTCCTACCCTCGCAGGATCAAACTTGGAGAAGAAAAAACCGCCGTTAACCTCCTCCGGATGGCCTGTAAACAAATCGCCCAAAAGATCAACACCCAGGACCTGGTGATAACCAACAAGGTCAGAGCCAACAACTATACCGCCCGCAATGGGAAGGCCTGTAAGAGCGGCACGGCCCGCCACCTGGCCAAGCTTGCTTATGCCGGCATCATCCAAGGGTTCAAAGCCGGCGAAGGATCCGCCAAAGTCTACCTCGACTTTGAAACCCAGAAAGGAAAAGGTTTTGGCGTGGAGCCTCAGAAGATCCTTGCAGGCCGCCACAGCGACTACGCGCTGCTCATAGCACCGGGCATTCTCAATCCCCAAAACCTCCCCAGAGGGGCCTCTATGGTCCTTGTGGAAGCCTTCTGGCCCCTCTCCAATGACTTTATTCACATCCCCCCCTGCGAGGCGCCCAAGCCGCATCAAAGCGAAAATTTAGCTCAATCCCAGTATTCCGATGGCAACCCTATTAATGAATTAATGAGTGATAAGGCGTTGCTTTCGGAGGAGGAAAGGCTGGCTCGGGAGGCAATTAGACAGCTTTTCAGTCAAAAAACCGAAAGCAACAGTCCGACAGAAGATTTTGAAGATGGCAACCCCAGAGAAGCAGGACGAGCAAGCCGGTGCGAAACCTCCCAAGATGGGTCCGGTATGGAAGTGAAGAAAAGTTCCGCCGCGCCGCCATCCCTCAAAAAGGGGAGCCCTGCAGAGCCGAACCCTGGAGCATCCCCCGAAAAAGGGATGCAGGATCCAATCGCCCGAAAAGGGGATACTGCCGGCATTGGTGGGGCACCGGACTGGTCCACCGCTGCCCTATTCAGACTGCACCAGGAGGGGAAACAGATCGTTGCTTTTGCCCTACTTCTCCTCCGAGGCTATGTCGAAAAACTAGCCCCTGCGATGGGTAGGACCTACTTTCCCCAAGAAATCCAGCGTGGTAAGCTAGCTGCAGTATCCCTCCTTTCGGGGATACCTCCGGAAAATCTGGAAGCTACCGTCGATCGGTACTGCCTTACCATCGATCACATGGCCAAATGGATCGAGACAAGCCCCAAAGAGCGTTTTGTCCTGCCCCCATCCCAGTGGTTTTCCCCCCAGCAAAAAGCCAACATCATTGGCGCTGAACGAAGGTGGCTCCAAAAGTCAGAGCAGCGAAAAAAGGAATGGGAAGACGCAAAGGAGCTCCGCCGGCAGGCCAGCGCCAAAGCTGGTGAAATTGACCAGGCCCGTGCCCAGGAAAGCGACCTTTACGCCCTGGCCCTCAGGCTCAAAAAGCACCTAATGGCGGTCCATCCCAACGACCACCGGCTCAAAAACGCGAATCTCCAAAAATGGGAAAAAGCCTTTTCCAGCCTCCATCGAACTGGAGTAGGGATTCCCCAGATCTCCGAGGCTGTGGACTTCCTCGGAAGATCCCAGAATGAGGGGGCCAAGTTCTGGAGGCACAAAGCCCAGATCCGCTCTGCTTCAGGCCTGGCCAAGCACTTCCACTCCATTTACCAAAACATTCAGCCATGAGGCAGCAAAAAAGAAAGCTCATCCTCTGGCTGAAATTCAGACCAGAGCACGCCCAAACAAAGCTCGGAACGGCCAAATTTCATGAGCCTTACAAGCACCACTACCAAAAAGCCAGGCTCATGGAAAAGCTCCTCCTCCTGGCCCAAAAGCATCGCGAGGCTGGCCGCATATGGCAGTTTCGAATCTATGACCAGCCTGGGAATAATATTCTTGAATCCTGGGCACAGTATCAAAATTCAACCGATTGAAAAATGCTCAGAATTCACGTGCTAGAATGCGAGGCAGAACACTACCAAAGCCTAAATAAGGAAGCCAAAAATTTCGTAGTCAGACTCAACGATAGGGACTACAAGGTCGGGGATATCCTTTGGTTTTACCCCTACGACCCAGAAACAGAAGAAGAGGGAGAGGGATATATCTGGCGAAAGGTAACCTACATCCAACCTGGTCGTGGGAAGTGCGGTGTAAATCTAGGCTATTGTGTCATGGCCTTAACCACTTTATCGGGGCAAGACGTCAGGAAATTGATAGACTACCTAAATGGGCTTAAACCGCCTAAGGCCTTGAATAAACCTAAGGAATGAAGGCTCTAAAACTAACCCTGACCGGAACAGAAGCGAAGGTAAGCCACAAGGCCCTGGGGAACCTCGATCACTTTGGCCCAGAGCTCTACCCTACCCTTCTTTCCAGATCCCTTGTTCTTTCCATCCGCGACGACTTGGAAGCCAGAATAGCTACCAAGCTCCGAAGCGAGAAAATTCAAATGAAAATTAAGGTGCATGAAGCGATTATCCTGGTAAGAGCCCTTTCTCTTTTTCAAACCGAGATAAGCCTTTATTCCAGTACCGCCCGGAGCCTGCTTATGAGAATTGAACCTCAAATCCCTTAGAAAATCACTCATGGAAAATTTATTCATTAAGCAAGTCACCCTTATGGTTGACCCAACCTACACCCTGGAAGAGGACTATTACTTCTATCTAAGTTTAGATAGAGCTGTAAAACTTTCCTTTGGTACTCATGGTCAATTTTCAGGCCTGTGCTTTATCGTTAACCCCTGCCCTCCTGGCGACTACCTGGCTGAAGGTTTCCTCCATTCTTCAGAGGAAGAATTTGTCGAAAAGCTGAAAAAAGCCGCACCCCGCCTGACCCTTACAGACCTGGTAGCTACAGCTACATATCTGAAAGTTAAGCCAACCAAGTCAAAGAAAAATTAACCATGAAAGGCCCCTTTGAATCATACCCAGGAAGCAAAAATGGTGATGGGACTTTTCATACCATCATTAACAGGATCCCAGCCCACCGGTACTACCTAGAAGGCTGCTTAGGTGGTGGGGCTATCTTCCGCAAAAAGAGACTAGCGGAAAAATCTATCCTCCTCGATGCCAGCCCCAGGGTAGTAGCAAAGTGGGATGAATGGTTAAAAGAGCAGGCCAACGAAACCCCAGCTTTTGAAAGCTGCGAAGTTCAGGTCTTTGATATTGTGGTTTTCCTTATGGGGATCCTTAAATATCAGTGGCTCCCAAATATCTATGAAGTATTTGTATACATAGATCCCCCCTACCCTATGATTTCCCGCTCTGGGAAGGTGCTTTATGATGAATTTGAATGGGATGAGAAAAAGCATAAAAAACTACTCTCCATCCTTACCAGCGAGGAAGTAAAATTCCGCTGGATGCTCTCTACCTATCCGAATCCCTGGTATGGCCAGGCCCTGAAGGGATACCATAGCCACACCTTTGAAGCAATGACCCGAGGAGGAAAGCGGATAGAGCAAATATATATGAACTATGACCCCGAAAGAACGCCCCTGCATGATTACCGGTACTTCGGCGAGAACTTCCACCGCAGGGACAAATTCAAGGTAAAGAGAAGACGCAATCTGGCCAGGTTTGAAAAGCTCCCCTTTCACCAAAGGTTCGCGCTCCTTCAAGAACTCCAACAAAGATTTCCTACATGTTTCACCCAAAAGGCAAAGCAGGATCGCCCCAGCTAAGGTAAATCCTGCTTGCCAATCAATCGACTTGATATGATTAGCAAATTAAAAAAAGCTCTCAAAACCCCCAAAACCCTGTTCCTGGCTGCCTTGCTGGCCGCCCCGGCCCTGGCTCTGGCGACCCCTGGCCACCTTACCCCCGAGATTTTGCCCTACCTCCTGGTTTCGATCCTGGTGGCACTGCCTATTGGCTTCCTCCTTCTCAAGCTTGGAAGCCGGGGATTTTGGCTGGCCTTTCTTCCCCTCCTACTTACCGGCTGCCAGAGTACACAGCCAACGAACGCTTTCCTATTCGCCGGTTTCGCTGTGGGAGGGCTGCTCATTGTTAAGTGGCTTATTGATACCATGGGAAAGGCCAATTTTTTTATTGGCCTGGTTATCCTGGCCCTCATCATTTGGAAGTATGGTCCCAGCTTCTCCCGCCCTACCCCGCCGCCGGCTCACACCCCCGAAACCTTGGCTCCCGGATCATTCGTTCCGAGGGAAAGCAGACAACGCCCTCCTGCTCCCCAGGCCTGCCACTGCCTTGGAGATCTAAACCCAAACTATAACGACAGCCTCGCCTACTATGAAAAGGCCTATGATACTGGCTGGGAAAGGGTACAAACTGGCCCCGGCCCTGAATATTGCCTCCTATCTGACTCTCAATTCAATCCTTGCTTTAGAAATTAAATCCTTATGTTTCATACTATAGATACCATCTGGAAAACCCTCTTTACCCCTCGTTACCGGAACAACCAGGCTGCAAAGGATCTTATCTGGCTCCTGATTGTCATTTTTGCCTTTTCCATGGTCCTTACTGCCTGGGTGGCTTTTGCCAGCTTTGCCAGGTACAGAGCCATGCTAGAAAGCGCTGAGGCTTTCTTCTCTCCCGTACTAATTACAACCATCGCAGCCTTACTTACCAGCCTGATCGCAGGGACCGTCCTACTGGCAGGATCCGTAGGTGCCTCGGTAATCGTCCGCAGCATGGCAGGCGTACCCATCGGCATCAATAAGCCCGTGCAGTTCCTTACCTTTATGATTCTTTTCTTAATTGCGGCCCTTGACTATAGCGTTACCATTGAAGGAGCCCGGGACATCATTGAAACCAGAGTACAGCACCGAAAAGGGGCCATCCTGGCAGAAAGCCAGAAAGGATCCTATGAAGCTGAAATTGCCCAACTCGAAGTCCAGGTACGAAAGATTGACAAACGCTACACCTGGAAGGGAAACTTTGTCTTTAAGCCCTACCCTACCACCAGTAACAGCAAGGCCCAATTTAAAAAGGATCAGCAGGTAAAAGCCCGGCTCGAACACTACCGGCAGTTGAAAGTACAGGAAGACCAGTTATTCCAAGATCGGAAAACAGAACACCTTTCCCAGGTGGGATCCTCTGGCACTACCCTGGTAGAGAACCTAGTCCTGGTAACCCGTCTTGCTTACGCAGGTATATTCTTTCTTCAGCTCCTCCTTTCCGGCATCCTGATCCACTACCAGGTCCCAGAGCAATCGCCCAGACCCAAGCCCCGAAAAGCCAGGAAAAATCCCTTTGGATTCCTGGGTAATTTACTTAGCAGCAAGGGATCCAAAAATTCGACGGTTACCGCCCAGGATAAAGGTAAAATGGAGGGTGCAGAAATAGGGTTCAAAACCCAGGGAGGAGAGGGTCCAAAAATTGAAAATTTGAACCCTGGTTTGGACCCCCATTTGGATCCTGAATTTATCCAGAATTTGGACCCTCAAGCTGGAGGGTCCAAAAGGTCCAAAAATTGGGCAAATTTTGGATCCAAAAGGGATGCAAAAAATCAAAAATTGGAGGGTCCAAATTCCCCGGTTTTGGAGGGTGCTAATTCGCCAGATTTGGAGGGTCAAAAAAACCGAAAATTGGAGGGTGCAAATTCGCCGGTTTTGGAGGGTGCAAAAAACTACTTCTTTGCCTCCAAGGCACCGGAAAACTTGGGTAAGAAATACAACACTTCCCCTGCTGCCCTCAAGAAACTCGAAAGGGTCCACAGTTCCTATATATCACTTCAAGATAAGAGTGGGGAAGTGCCTACCCTCAACCAGGTGGCCCAGGCTAGTGGCATGTCTATCAATACCGCTAGGAAGTACCTTGAAATGTTAGAACTGAAAACCAAAGGCCAAGCATGAACCCCAAGACGCATGAAACTCAGGACGCATGAAACTCAGGACGCATGAAACCCAGGACGAAAGAGCTATTTCAAGTGATCTTCTCTGAGCTAAAGATAGCTTCTGAAATCCCGACTGAGGCAGTAGACCTGTATTGGGAGGTTGCCTCAGCCACTCATGTTATACCCGTCATTAGGGCTGAATTGCTGGGCATTATCCACAGCCTCGAGAAAAAGCCAGATCGCGTCATCCAGCAAAATCTCCTCACTTTTTACCTTGAACGGCTATGAAAGTCATATTCAGGGTGAAAACCCCGTTTTCATCCTGAATATGGCTTTCTCCTTTGTTTGCTTGAGATACCGCATTACCCTTCCTTTCTGAAAACCAATGAAAATCCGCTGAAAACTCCTTGAATATGCATACTATCACCGCCACCAGGTCAGGCGAAAACTCACCCGAGACTGACAAAAAGCTCATGAAAACCCTGCTTTCTCCCTGGGTATCCCTGGCCGGAATCATTATAGCCCTCTTAGCTACCATCCGTCATAGCGTCCTTTTCTACGCAGAAATTACCGGAAACCCAGGCTCGACTCAAACCCTCATCTATGCCTCCATTATCATGGTGGCCATTGACCTTTCTGTCCTCATCTTTGCCATCAATGGAAATGAGCGTGCCAGCAGTACCTTCGCTTTTCTCATCTTTTTTACCAATCTCGCCTATTTCTGGATGCCCCTGGACTGGCCTGGTTGGAAATGGGATGATCAGTACTGGCTCTGGGCCGGAGGCATGGCCTACGCCGGTGCCTTTGCATACGCCGTGTATTTCTACACTGAAATCTTCACTTCGCACCTTAAACGCCTGCAAAAGGCCACCTCTGCCAAGGAGAGACAGAGGGATGAACGGCAAAAATTGGAAGAAGCCCGGAAGCTTGCGGAAAAAAATCGGGAAGAGGCGGAAAAAGCCATGAAAATCGCGGAAAATTTTCAGGAGGAAGCGGAAAATCTCCGGAAAAAATTTGAGGAGATTTTTTCCGCACTGCCTGAAGCCGGAAAAAGTCCGGAAAAAATTCTGGCCATGGCGGAAAAATATGAGGTCGCCCTGGAAACTATCGGAAAAAATCTTGAAGTGAGCGGAAAAACCCCGGAAAATCTTCGGAAAAAAGCTGCCTACTGGAAAAAGAAAAGCCAGCAAGAGGAGCTCTCTCCGGAGGAACGGAATGCGGCCCTGCTAAAGGCAGATGTGTTTGAACTGGCACACAGAAATACCTAAGTCATTCGATCTAGCACCCTTGAAAGAAGGTGAAAATCGCAAAAATAACCATAATTACACCTATAAAAGTATTCCGAGGGATATTCCGCAAATTAATCTTTGTTAGTTGTCGATTTTTCCTTTCTGCCTCCAAATCGGCTTTCATTTCATTCCAGTCCGTCCTAATTGCAAATTTGGGATTTGATTGGTTAAGAAGATTTCGCCCCTTCCCAGTTAGCCTATAAAAATCTCCAATGCCCGAAAATTTTTGCTTCTCTGTAGAAAGCTCAATTGCCCCCATCTTGACTAGTTTTACAAATGTTTCCTCCAAAGTAGGATATTTAGATGTATCAACCCTTTTTGTATCCTTGTATAGGGTTTCGTTATCCTTACCTCCTCTCTCTATCTCATTCACAACTTCCCTAAACGCCTGATTTTTAGTCATTCCATTTCTATCAAACCTCCTAAGAAGCTGAACCCCATACAAGGCATCTTCCGTAGTCCAATTTTTCCTCCTTTTTAAATCGCTGTTATGGTCCTTCATAGTATTTTGATCTTGATTGAGAGGTCAATTTATTAAAAAAGCAGGCCCTAAAGCCTGCTCATATGTCTTTCCGCAAGGAAAAACTACATTAACACCACTGTTAATGAGTACTTAAATATACGATTTTCACCTGAAAAGGGTCCATTTTGAGTAAATCATCAAGTCCCTAAAGGATTTAACCGGGTAAAGCACTCAGCTGAAAAAGGCGGTTCCCGATCTTGAAAATTCACTTCAGCCGCTATCTTAAACCGTTCACTATACTATACATATTTACCCCTCTGTCCATTTTTGTAGATTTATGGGAGCGAAAAACCCTCCTTTTGAGCACTATTATGGACAACACCAATCCCCTCCGGATCCCGCCCCAAGGCTCTTCAAAACCTGCTAAAAACCCCGAAAACCTGGCTTCCCAGACCGGGAATGAAAAACCACCTACAGACACACTTCCAGGTACCAATAACGCTCCAGGTAGAGATACGCCTCCAGGTGCGGAAACCCCTCCAAGTGTGGATTCCCCTCCAGCTCCTCAAACGGTGAACCTGCCAACCCTTGGAGCCGAAAATGCTGTCGGGAATGTTGAAAACCCCCTTTTCAATAATGGAGCCCTTGAACCCAAGGCTGAACACCCTGGTGAAAACACCGAATCCCAAACCTTAGGAGGTGAGAAGGAAAATCTCATTTCTCCCATAGAAGAAGTTTCTCTTCTTATCCAGAACATGCAAGGCCAGGTAGGTCTCTTACAAAGCTTTGCCAATGAACATCCCCGTTCTGCGCTTCCGGGATATGTAAGAGATATCCAAAAAAGCCTGGCCGGTTTCCTGGTGATAGCTCAAAGGTTGTCATAGCCCAAAGGGGCTTATAGCTCAAAGGCTTGACAAAGACCAGGTTCAGTAGGGGGGAAGCAAGTTAGATCTGCTGAAAACACCGGAAAACTTACAAAGTGGAAGCCACCAGGATCCTTTGGCTCAGTTTCTTTCCTTTCAGATTTACTATAGCCCCTCCAGTCTTTTGTTCCAGATAGCCTCACAGTCATAGAGCGCCATTTGCATGAACCATGATGATTGATAATCCTTGTTAATGAATCTTCCTCATGAATTTGAAAACCCAATTTTCTGTCCCGCTACGCAACGAAGAATTTAGAGCTGTCCTGGAGAAAATTGCCCAGGAGAATGGCTGTGATACCCATAGCGGCCTTCTGAAGTTCCTAGTAAAGTTCTACCATGACCATAAGTTACACCTTGATAACAAAGAGAAAAGCCCCAAAAAGCCTCGAAAACCCGTTGAAAACCCGCCCAAAGGCACTGATCACTTTGTAGCGAAGATCAATCCCCGGGCAGCGGATGCAGTTGAAAAAATGCGGGATGAGCTCTTTGAAGAGTATGGATACGAAGATGCCCAGATCTTCCATCATTTCGTTAGGATGCATCAGAAGCTCAGCGCCAAAGATTCCTTCTTGGTCGAAGCTCCCAAAGCGCTGAAGAAGCTGATCCTCGACAAAGGCCGCGAAGAAGTCGAAAATGGCACTGCCAAAAATTATGGCCAGTACCTCAGTCGCTTCCTCTTCAAAAAGCTAAAGGGCGGCTGGTAATGAATTTCTTTTACCCATTCTTCGCTCCAATTCGAAAGACTATCAGTTCTACTGCGAGTAGATTATTCGGATCGATGGCGGGACCGGCTCCTTCTTTCGGCTCCGGATCCAACAGCAGATGGAGACCCAGGAATGAATGTAAGCTCCGAAAATCACGGGCCAGGATGCAAAAAGAATCACGAAGAATTAACCGCAGGAAATGAAACAGAAAATTGTAATCGGATTAGGCGTGGTTATCCTGCTGGTGTTGGCCGGAGCTGCCATCCAATCAGCACGGAAGAACAAGAAAAAGACCGAAGAGCTATTTGATATGTACAAAGGGCTCATCGATAGCCTAAAGAAAGCCCAGGAGGAAAGCAGATCTCCTACAGAAGAGGCCCTTCAGCCAGAAGTCATTTCTCCTACCTCTATTCAAGCCAATTAACATGGAAAAACAACCCCAAAAGATGGCACAGGAGATGGTGCAGATCTCCAAATCAGAATACCAGTTTCTCATGCAGCTCACCATGGACATGGCCACCCTCACTGAAGCCGTAGGAGATATTGGAACAGTCCTAACCCCATTTATCAGCATGGTAGCTGAGGAGGGTGAAGGCAAGGCTCCCAAACCGGCACGGATGCTTCAGCTCCTCACTGCCAACTTCAAAGAGATCAAAGCCCTCGGTCCTCAGCTCGGACCAAAGATCGAGATCATAAACCGGATCTATCCCAAGTATTCGAAACTGAGTAATAATATCATAGGCGATGGAGACCAAAAGAATTCTGACTGAATCCTTCCTTAATTCCTTTGACGAGGAAGCCGAAGATGTGATCATCCCGGAAGCCGAAAGGGTAGAGGATGCTACAGATCTGGAGGATACAGAAGAAGCAGGTTATGATGGGGACCGCTGGGAAGATCCTGAAGAAGAGAAGCCTTCCTGGTTGGAGGACCTCGAGGGGGAAGAAGGCGGAGATATGGGGATGGAGGAAATGGAGAGCCTGGCCAATATCCCGGTAGATCTGGCCCATCTTGGCAAAAACATCCTGGATGAATACTGGTCTGATGCTTTTCAAAAGGTCCTGGAGAAGCGCTTTAAAGGAGATGCCAAGAAACTCCTTTTTATCGTGCAGAATGCAGACTATGATGGCAAGCTAAGTCTCGATGGGATAGCAGAGGTCCTAAAGAAAGTGCAGTCCCACGATGATGCAGATTTCTCTCACATTCGATATGCAGATCTCTTAGAGGCCATGAATACCTATAAAAGGCTCAAGAAACGCTACCGAACCAAGTCCTTGGCTCCCTACCAGGAAGATGGAATCCGGAGGTACTCACGCCTTAGCATTCAAAAATATTTCCAGACCATGCGTCCCGATCCTATCCTTATGCTAGGGATCTATCTTATTATTTCCTTTGGTGGGGATGCTTTGAACCTTTTTCTCAACTTCAAAGACAACCGGCAAAAGGCATGAGCCAGCTAACCCTGCTTATTGGAAGAAAAGGAAGTGGCAAAAGTACCACCTTCTGCGAGATCGCCCAGTACATGAAAAGGCGGACTCTCATTATTGACCCTGGCCAGGCCCGGGCTTATACCGATGCTGGGATTGGCTTTATCACTACAAAAGAGATCCCCGCTTTTGATGGCTATGAGGCTAAGATTAAGCGGATTTCCAATGTGATCAACAAAAAGCAGCTGGTAGCCCAGATCTTTGGCTTTGATCTAGAGACAAACTCTATTAGCCGGTCCCGGGCCTTTCTAAATGGCAACCTCATCATGGAGGATGCGGCTAGCTACGTAAACTCATCGATGACAGAAGCCCTCCGGGAATGTGTCAAGGCTTTCAAACAGTATGGGCTGAATCTCTTTCTTTCTTACCATTCCTTAGACGAAATCAGTCCGGACATTCTCAGGCTCAGCCCCGACAAAGCCATTTTCAAAAAGTCGGGAGAGACAGAGAAGGTGTTTTCCCGGATCCGGAAGGCCAGGTCCTTCTCAAACTATGAGGGAGCCATGAGGGCTTATTACCAGGCCCAATACTTCGGCCTTACTCCGGAGGAGATTTTTCAGCAGTCAAGACGATTTCTAAAAGGTATTGCCCAGGACCTCTACTACGAAAAGCCATTGGCCACCGAGAAGGACCAAAAGGCCTTTTGCAAGTTCCTCAGCAAGTTCGCCAGTGGCAGGGTAAACCCTACCAAAGCCCAGCGGAGCATGGCTAATTATCAACCTTTTGGTGTAGACTTGAGATGAAGGCTTATTTGATGAAGACTTATTTGATGAAGACTTATTTGATGAAAACCTATTTTGAAAATACCGATATCGAGCGCAGGATCTGGGGAAAAACTGAATTCGCCCAAAAAATTGGTATTAATAGATCCACCCTGAGGACCTACATCAAAAATATTGAGGGAAAACTTGCTGAAAATAAGGGATATAACAAATACGCCAAGTTCCTATTTCCTAGGCAGATTGAAATCCTGCTGAAGGAATTAGGTTATTCCTGATTAGACAACCTGCTGTGAAGCTCATCAATGTTAAGGTAATCCTACCTAGAAAGGTAATCCTACCTAGAAATGAACTATATTTGAAAACGAAAAATGCCAGTTGTAGTTGCACTACAACCGGCGTAGGTTTCACTTAAAACTAAAATTTCTATAAGAAAGATACCAATAAGTCTCGAAAACCATGAAAGTCCTATCTGAGCAGTAGGAGTAAGTTCTTTCACAAATTGCCCATGCCCCCCATTTCATCCAGCTTATGATCTTCAGCCAACTTGTTTTCGCTTTCCTAATGTTAGGGCTTGCTGCCATAGTCATTTACAACAGAGTGCGGGCGGACAGAAAAATGGAAAAAATACTCGCAGAAACCCTGCGAAGGAGTGAAGAGTTAGAAACGCTACTCAATGGGCAAATGGAAAAATCTTTAACTGACTCCTTAAAAAAATGTGAAGAGCTCGAATCCCTGCTCAATTGTCAGATAAAAGAGATTGTAAAAGAAAAACCTCATCTAAAACCAGTTATTCAGAGCATTCTCGATCGGAGCATGCTCGATCTGGGCATTCCCAATGGATTAGAGCCCGCAGAGGAGCAGCAAAACTAGGTAACTACTGAAAGGGGTTATTGCTTCCTATCCTTCCAAAATAAGAAACTTGAAGCCGGTAGATCGCCTCGGTCAATCCGGCTTAGGAGGTTGAGAAGAAGGCATGGGTCTACTTACCAGGTCAGCCGGTGCAAAGACAGGTAAAAAGGCTTTTGAAAAAATCGTCCCACTCGTTTTTTCTAAAATAATCCCTCGAGCTGTTGAATATGCAAGAGTCAATAGGCTCAATTTCAAATCTGGGTGCAGCCATGGAAGATGACCTTCACCAGAAAAGGAGTCTAATTGCGGAAAGCCAAATCCAAAAAATATTTCAGCTTTACAAGTCCCAATGGTTTCTTCAGAATCGGGATCTCCCAGCTCAATCTGGAAAATTCCTTTCAGGCCAATTTTACCTGGCTTGTTAGATTTTAATATCAAAAGGTTGTGCGAATATTTATATTTTTTTCCTTCAAGAGCAACAAATAGTAAAGATGCTTCTATCTAAAATTTAGTCGTCTGTGCCAATTCCATGCGAATTTGACGAACATTAAACTCAGAAGGTATAGTATTGTTGTCCATTAACAGGATAAGCCTTTGGTAGAGAAGTTCCTGAAGGATCAAAACTAGTCCTCATAATGGCCCCAGCAAGAAAGGATTATTATTTTCTCATCTTCAACCTTATAAACTAATCTATGCTGTTTATCCAGCCTCCTTGACCAATATCCGGCAAGATCTCCTACCAATTCTTCAGGTTTTCCAATCCCACTAGTTGGATCTTGTTCTATCGAAGCGAGTAATTCATTTAGCCGATTAAGTAGGTTGGGATCCTTCTGTATCTTTTTGAGCCCTTTCTTAGCCTTCTTGGAGATATAATGCTGCTCCATTATTCTCCTGGCTTAAGCATGTTTATAAATTCAGCCTTTGTAATAGGCTTAACTTTGCCATCTTCAATCTCAAGCCGGGCTGCAAATATTTCCATGCTATTAACAAGAGTAGATTCATGGTCTTCTTCTGGCTCCCAATATTCCAGATCAATAGCGTAACCTCCCAGTCTTTTGATTGATCTTCTTATAAAAGGGATTAATTCGGCCTTTATCTTTATCTCTGAAATATCAAGCTCTCCTTCAAGGATCAAATTGGAAATAGTAATACCTATTTGGCTATCAATTTGGGAGTTAACCAAACCGGCATAGTTCCTAAAATGGGAGTCTGGCCACCTAGACAAGTATTTGATATTCTCATAATTGATCTTAGGAAGTTCCCCTGGATCGAGAGAGGAATCTGGTTCTGATGGAGAAGAAACGGATTGAGTGATAGAGCTCTCTATTTCCTTATGCAAAGAAAGAATTTCCAAAAGAACCAGTCGTAAAGTAGGATGGTCAGTATGCTGACTAGCAGATTCTAAATTAAATTTTCTCGTTTTTTCCAGGAATTCTTCTGCCTTATCCTCAATGCTAAAAAACTCCAGCAGCTCTATTCCCAAATTAAAAATTGCTGCTCTTAAATCATATGCCAATTTTTCTATGGGAAGGCCATTGATATTCGTAGAGATGAAGTTAATGATCGCTTGTATCTTTTTATCGATGCGGGGGCTGAAAATCATTTTTTCATCCTCCATACTCAGAAGAACTATTTGCTGAACAGGTATTCTATTCCCTAGTATATTCAATTTGTTCTAATTTTGAATGATGCCAACCAATGTACTAATATACGATTTTTAAAGTTCTCGGTTTGGAGAAACTCTTTTTTGGGGTGTATGTCGGCAGTCACTGGCAAACTTAGGTACATAGCCATGACCACACGATCAGAATGACTTGGTGGAAAACAACTCACCAAGTAAAGTTCCAAATTTGAATAAGGATGTCCCAAAAATTCTCTCATCGCCTCATATCGCCTACCAACCAATTTTATCCGGACTAATCAAACATTAAAAGGACCTATCGCGCCCATTTGATCAAAAACGTCTTAGTAGCTTCTGGAAGCTAACGATCTTCATTTCAATTTTTAACCAACGCAAAGTTCATGAAGATCAACTGGAATTTAGTCGTACATACTGTCCTTGGTGTGGCAGCGTTTATGGCCCTCACTTGGGTGTATGGGTATATTACCGCTCCCAAGCAAGTTGGTGACTCTGAATCAGGATTTAGAGGATAGTCAATAGACTTCATCCATTCTTTATCCTCTTCTTTTCATTTTAACAGAAAACAGATGCGCAGAGTATCCAATCCTTTCCTTCGCAATTTGATGCGCTCCAACCAGGTCGCCGCCCGGCGTCGGAGCCGTTTTGATGGCAATGATATCGCACCGGTGCAAAACACCCAGGCGATTAACACTGTCGCAGTCCCTGAAAGAGCTGCCGCCAGCACGATCAATGTGGGCCGCCGCTCTTCCAACAGTGTAGAAACGCCCCTGCATAACAATGCGGTGGTGCTGAAGCTCAAGAACAACAGTGATACCCTTCGGGCAGATCTGGTCCTGAGTGCAGGCCGCTTTTCTGGCGACTACCAAGCCCAGCTTATCACTGATGGTCAGCAAGACTATCCCAATGATGATGGCCAAGCTGTCAATGTTGACGTATCCGCTGAATTTGGGGTAGATGGCACGGCCCAGAGCTGGGAGCGGATTCTGGACTACATCCGGAACGATGGCCTGGCCATTGGTACCACCCGGATCGAATGGCTCACCAATTCCCAGAAAATGCACAAACTGCGCTTTAAGCGGGTTGAGCTTTTTGGGGATGATGCCCTGGATCACATCTTCCCTCAGACCTACTATGACTCCAAGCAGTACCATGACAAGCTGGTAGACAGCCATGTCTCCTATGTCCTGGATGGAAAGACCGTTGTCAAGTACAGCCTGGTCCCTGGAGAAGAGGTGCTGATCACCTTCTGGATCACTGGCCAGTATGAGTCTGAGAGGATCCTTCAGGATTTCGTGCGCCAGCAAGGCGGAAGCTCCTTGATGTAAAGGAGAGACATAATAGATGATCGGTCAGCCCTTTGCTGATCGCTCAGCCTACTCTTATGATATTCTACAGACCTGTTTTTGGGCTGGGCTCACCAGCTGCAATAGAGCATGATGGAAAGTGTAAAACGATCCTGATTGATCCATTGCTATGGATGCTGGTCCCACCCGCCCAACGGGCCTTTATCAAAGAACATGAATTGGCGCATTGCGAGCATGACGTTTTTGATGAGATAGAAGCAGACAGAATCGGTTTTGGGGAATTTGTATCTGATGGGGGAAAACCACAAACGGCCCTCCAGGCCATAGCCCAAAATCTTGACATGTCTCATCCGAAGAATCAAGCTCGTTATGCAGCCCTTTTATCACTCATTCAATCAGAATCCATGTATCCGACTACCATAGCCCCTATTTCTCACTTTGGACCCGACTTCACCGGAACGGTAAACCAGCCAGCAGGCTCCAGTACCCCTGAGGCCAGTAACTGGCTAGATTTCCTGGATACCATTATCTCCGGTGCCCCTGAGATCATTGGGGCTGCTACGGGTAATTACAATGCCTATCCCTATCAGCAGCAAGTTATTCAGCAGCAGCAGCGTCAGAGTAACAATACGCTTCTGATCGTTTTGGGAGCCGTGGTATTCATTATCCTTCTGGTGTTTCTCCTCAAAAAGTAAGCGTATTCGAAATGAAAAACTTAGCTATCGCTGTAGTCTCAGTCCTCATCGGAATATGGATCTACGCCAAGTTTTTAAGCCCAGCTAAAACCTGTAGCTGTCAGAAATGATGAAGCTCCTGCTTACATATCGCAAGGAGATCATCACGGTTTCTATTGGCCTGGCAGTCCTGATCGTGCTTGCCTATATGCTGAAGTCCCTTTTTCAGAAAAAGGATACAGAGCGCACGGCAAGTAAGATCTCTACGCAGGCCCGGACCAGGAACCTGGATCCTGAAAGGGTAGTCTCAGATGCAGTAGGCCTTAAAAACGCCTTTGGCATTGACTGGGGCTGGTGGGGACTTGACGCCTGGACAGAGGATGAAGCTGCGGCTGTGGCCATTATCCTTGACTATGACCGCTCTACTTTTCCCATCCTGGCAGATGCTTACTACGAGCTAAGCGAACAGACCCGGAACCTCAAAAGCGATCTCTATTCCTTTCTCTCAGAAGATGACCTCCAGCCAATTCTGCATATCATTTCTTGATGCCAGCTTCTATGAAAAAGCACTACATCCTTCTTCTTATCCTGGCTATCCTGGTCCTTATCTGGCTCTGGCTTCGGTATGGTCAGAAAGTTAGCCTGGCTGTGAGTGATGAAGCAGAAATCCCGGGCGAAATTCCAACAGGTGGCATGACGCCACTGCGGTGCGCTTTGCTGCTCATGGAAGGGAGCCGGGGGATTGAGGTAAAGGCCTTCCAGGCTTACTATAATGATAACCGGCCTTTTGGGCTGCCGCCTATTGAGACAGATGGGATCCTGGGACCGATAACGATGCAAGCTGCTCGCGACCTTAGTGGCAAGGAAGGCCTGATGGGCTTTTCCCTGGATGACTTTGGTATCTGCAGACAAAACATATAGGTCCTTCTAGCTTAATCATAACGATCTGACTTCAACATAACGATCTGATCTATGTCTTCTTTCCTTGATGAAGCGACGACTTTTGATTTTGTGGTCGATTTTGACCTTAACGGCCTTGTTAGGCTCTATAGCGGCCTGGTGGTAACGATGGCCCTCATTTTTGCAATCTGGTTTTATCTAAAGAATCGGTAATGCCTGCCTGGAACCCCAAAGAAAGTATCAATAACATCCCTGATAGCTTCAAGGATATCTACGAGCCCCAGGCGGTTTACGCCCTTACGGGGGATCCTCGCTATAAAAAGCACTTCACCTACCTGGCAGATGAGATCCAGGCGGCGATAACGGAAATCACCGGGGATGTCAGCCTATCTCCCGAGTCTCACTTCCTTATGAAATGTGAGGATGATAATGGCTGTTTTTACCGCCTACTGGAGTATGATCCTACGGGCCTGGGAAATATGGCCCTGCGGCTCATTTTCAAAGTAAATCCTGATAACACGATCCAAGCGCCTTATTCTCCAGTAGGTGCGGAGTCCTGCTGCGGGCTGGACTCAATGAAATACCACTCCTCTACCATAGAGTGTAAGTACATTGGAGAAGGCCTCGGCTTTCTTGTTGCCAATCTCACCCTGGACTGGAGAGAAGGAAACTCCGGTATCTGGGACGTATCTGCCAGCGGATCCTTTCTAAAGGATGGCTCCGGGGTAGAAGAAAGCACCCCTGCTTCTTTGGCCCTGCTTACTTATTCATTCTACCTCGAAGGAAGCCTTATTTACCAGGCGCAAATTGGGGCTGGTGCAGATGTTTCTAACCCTGCAAGCTGGACCTATCTGGGCGGAGCTCGTACTTCTTCTAACTTCACATCTGAGGTAATTGCCCACGCAACAGGAAGTGGGTTTGCCTGGGCATTCAATAAAAAAGAGTGGGCTTATCAGACAGGTTATATTGATGATGCGGCAGGTCATAATGATCCCCGGGATCTGGATATGGTACTCACGCTCCAGGACGTTGCAGAAAACCTCTCTGCCCTCTCACCTTCACGCAGAGCTGATATCAAAATCTCACGAGGCACTTTCTCTCAGCCCTACTTTATGACCCTTGATCAGGGGGAGATCATGCTATCGGATTATGGCAACCATGCGATTCGCATGGTAAGAGATGATGCCCTTTTTGGAAAGCGCCTGGTTACCATTGCAGGTGCTATGCCTCGCGGGGCTATCTCAGGCTTTAGCCCTGCCTACCCGGCAGGGCCAGTAGATGGCAAAGATGCCCGCTTTACCTTCCCTGAAGGACTTGATCTAGCTATTTCTATCCCTAAGGTAAACGAGAAGTATGAGGCCTGGGGATGGGATAGAACAAATAAGCAGCTTCGCAGGATTATAAGGAAAGCAACCACTGTAGACCACGAAGGGGAAAACTGGGAAGTCTATAGCGAAGATCTCACCGTAAGCTATGCTTTTCCTTCTCTTTCCATAGATCCTGTTCGCACCATGGGGGGAAAGCCCATTTTTTATGATGGGCACACCGGGCTTTATGTCCATTACTGGGACGAAGGCTCAAGCTCCTGGCAGGCAAATGAGATCTCTTCTCTTTTTGACTCTGGGGTAAACAGGGTATCTGTTTCTCCCTCTGGAGATCTCGTAGTCTCATACTATGAATCCAATGTGCCCAAGTGCGCCGTGCTTAGAAACATTAGTCCTGACTCTTTCCTAAATCCAGCAGACTGGCAGCTGATAGGGGTAGTCTTCGAATGGGAAGAAAACTATGAGGGCTATGCTAACCAGGTGGTAGCAGAAGTAAATGGCCTGCCTGTAATTATCGCCCCTCATACCACCTCAGGCGAGATCCGGCTTTATACCCACAACGGAGGAACCAGCCTTACGCCCAACGACTGGACAGAGATCGTGATGGCAGATGTGGATCCAAACCTAGGCGCTGTAAGGCCCGTTGACATGCGCTTTGAAGAAAGCACTAACCGGCTATACCTCTCCAACTTTGGCACCCACCAGCTTATATACCTTGACCTTACTACCCAGCAGGTATTCGAAGTAGCAGGCCGGGAATCCGAACCAGGCTTTGAAAATGATGTGAGATACTAGCACCAATGGTCGTGATCGCACCAATGGTCCAATAAAATAAAAATTAATGGCAGGCTTTCAAGCTGGCGACATACTGACCAAATGGAGATTTATGGATCCTCAAAATCCAGCGGATCACTTTTGTCTCATCTTTAAGGGCTGCGCCTTTATCGGCAGAGCCGAGGAGCTAGGCATCCAGGAGGGGGAACTTATCCCTCCTTCTCAGGAACATTTCCTCTATCAGCGCACCCTCCGGATCGACAAAGATCCTGCCCAGAATAATGGGACAGGCTATAGCCTGCCTGATATTCCGGCTAATGCCAAGCGGGCGGTTGTGCAAATCCTGCATGGGGGGATCTATCCCACCCATGGCGGATTTAATGCCGTTGCCGCCTACACCAAAGACGGAACCCTGCCCCAGCTGGAGGATACAGAAACAGGAGCCCTACACAAAGGCAAACTCCTTAGTCATTTTGCAGAAATCCTCCTTACCCAAAATGAGCTTTCCACCTTTAGAATCATCTCTCTCCAGGCAGAAGCGGGCACCGATTGCCCAGATCTGGCCATTGTGGATTATTACATATAAATGAAAGAAAGATCCTCTTGGTTTGAGGATCAATCCTTCAATTCGAAAACGATTAGAACCAATAATCGATTAGGACCCATAAACGATTATCCTTATGTCTCAAGGCAACACCTCTTCAGGCTTCAATATCCCCGCAGGCTCTACCATCAATTTCAATAACTATTTCGATGGCAGTGGCCAGGGCATCATCTTTCTAGAATCCCCAGCAGATGATGAAATCATCCAGTCTATTCTCTCTGCTACCTATACAGATAACAGAGCAGATCTGCCAGGGATTGAAAAAGCCCGGGCCTATTATGATAGCGCTACCCATATCCTCTACCTAAGCGTAGAAGCAGGCGTTGTTGCCCGGATCGTGCTAAGCAGCCAGGGAGAAGATCCTGATACCTTAGCGCCCTCTGTCCCAACGGGCCTTGCGGCCTCCGGGATTACTGGCACCTCCCTGGTCCTAAACTGGAACCCCAGCACAGATAACACTGCTGTTGCGGGTTACCAGGTGCTACAAGGCGGACAGGTCATTGCTACCACTGGGGGGCCATCCCTGCAGGTAACCGGTCTTAGCATTAATACGGCCTATACCTTCCAGGTAAGAGCCTTTGATGCAGCGGGTAACCAGTCTCAGCTAAGCACCATCTTAAGTGTTACGACCCAAGATGCTCCCGATACCCAGGCCCCGGATGTGCCTACTGGCCTTGCCTTTTCTAACCTTACAGAAAACTCAGCGACCATCACCTGGAACCCCTCTTCTGATGATACCGGGATAGCGGGCTATCGGGTATTCCTAGATGGGCAGGAAGTGGGAACTACATCGGGTACCTCCTTTGACCTTATTGGCCTTAGCCCATCTACGGGCTATACCGTATCTGTTTCTGCTTATGACTCAGCTCAGAACGAGTCTGCCCAAAGCGGGATCCTCAGCTTTACTACCCTTGCAGGGCCAGATACCATTGCCCCTATCACGCCTCAAGGCCTGGTAGCAACCAATATTAATACCCAGACCCTCACCTTGAGCTGGAATCAAACGACTGACAATGTTGGTGTTGCTGGCTACCGGGTATTCCAGGATGGGCAGGAGATCCTTGATACCCAGAATATCGCCGTAAACGTAACGGGCCTTAGTGCAGGCACCCTTTACTCCTTTTCTGTCCAGGCCTATGATGCAGCGGGTAATAACTCTGCTACCACTACCATTCAGGTAACTACCCAAACTGCCAATACCACTGCTCCTGTCTATACCGTAAGCCGCCATCCTTCTGAGGGAGACCTTGACGTGCAAACCACCTCCATTCCCTATATCGAATTTAACCGGCCTGTGGCTTATGCAACAGGAAGCGCCCGTCTGCTTGGCGGGCCTGCAGACATTTGGTTTGGAGCCCAGGATGATGGCATCTACACCATCGTAGGAAACAGGCTCTACCTCTCACCAGAGGTAAACCTTGAGCCCAGCACTACTTACCGCTTTATCATGGATGCGGGCATGTTTCTTGATTCTGCGGGAAATCCCGTCTCCCAAATCCTCGATGGAGATTGGACCTTCACCACCGAAGCTACCCAGACCCAAGTTTCTTCTACCGAGCTTTGGGTGGATCCTGTCTCTGGCAACGATGGAAACGATGGCTCTCAGGCCTCTCCCTTCCTTACCATTGAAAGGGCCAATGAATTTATCGGGGCTGGAGGCACCATTAACCTCCTCCCAGGTACCTACCGGCTTACAGATACCCTTATCCCCGTAGCCGGTCTATCTAAGGCTAGCCCTACTACCTACCTGGGTCCGGCAGATAAATCTGCCATCATCAAAGGCTCAGCCCAGGTAAGCGGTCCCTGGACTGCTTATGGTGGCGGGGTGTACTGGACGCCCTGGATCCCTGATTCTCAGACCGTTTTTGTAGATGGAGCCTGGCTCCAGCAGATTGGCGGAGATAATGGCGCCTGGAGTAGCTACCCCTTTGGGGATTCCTTCCTCTTGCCCCCTGTCGGCACAGACCAGGATAGCCCCGAGATGACAAACTCTCCCAGCTGGAACCCTGAGATGGATGGGGCCTTTTATGTAAATAAAACAGAAGGCAGGCTTTATGTCTATCTCCTAGGTGGCGCGGATCCTTCCGGCTCCCTCATCGAGGCGGCCCTGCTGCCCCGGGTCGTTGATGGAGAGTTTCAGGATTTTGTCCGCTTTGAAAACGTGCAAATCCGCCATGCAAGCTTGCACGATGCCGCAGCCGACCTGGGCCTTTGTCTCCATACTGGAGAAAATGGCTGGACCCTGGAAAACTGCACCATCGCAGATGCCTCTTACAAAGGAATCCAGTATTGGGGCAGGAATCACGATATCAATAACTGCGTGATTGAGCGCTGCGGAAACGTAGGCATAGAAGGCTCCAATACCGATGCTTCCCATGGCTATGCTTTCTACCAGGAAGCTCCGACCCAGAATATTCATATCACAAACAACCTCATCCAGAAGAACAACATCCGGCAGTTCTTTGCAGAATTCCATTCTGGAGGTATGAAAATCATCCCAGGAGCAAGAGGCGTCCGGGTAGCCCTTAACACGGTGATAGACAACTGGGGACCGGGGATCTGGTTTGATCACCCCATCTCAGATAACATCATAGAGGACAACCTGGTAAAGGATAACTTCTTTGGGATCTTCTATGAGATTGCAACCCCCAACCCTGGAGAAAGAGCCTACATCCGAAGAAACCAGGTAATTGATAACACCGGAAACTCGGTCTATATCTCAGCTTCCTCTCAGGTTACTTTCCACTACAACACGGTCATTAACCGCCTATCTGGTGGCGTGGGCGTCCTGGTTATGCATGGCGTGCCCCGGGCGGATTGGTATCTCTGGGACAATCTGATTGAGCGTAATATCACCTATAACGTGCCGGGGAATAACCGGCCCAACATCCAGTTCTATGACGAAGGCGGGGTAACAGAGTCCTCTGGCCAGCCCCTTACGAGTAATAACCTCTCAGACCATAATTTCTTTTGCACCAATGACGGGGCAGATGTTTCCTACTCCCGGGGTGGGTATGGAAAAGAGTGGAGTAGCCTGGCAGATGCTCAGGCCCAAGGGTATGAGCTAAACAGTATCCAGGGAGATCCTCTCTTTACCAACTTCTCAGCAGATGATTTTTCCATCCCTGCCGGATCCCCGGCCATTGGGTATGGATACGATCAATATCAGTAGAGCTATATCGATATGAAACGCTTATTACTTACCTGGTGCCTTTTGCTGCCTGCAAGGCTGGCCTTTGCAAGTTCCTTTAAGGAGCTCTTGGAATACCATCCCTTGCTCACCCGGAGCCTGATCCTGCTCCTGGGCATGGGCTTTATTGCTACCCTCTCTAATATCCTGCACCGCCATGAAATCCAGATGGGAAAGCTACCTGGTGAAGTGGGCTTTTCCTTTGTCTTTGCCTTTTGCACCAGCCTATCACTCATAGGCTATTACCTCCTTCAAATCATCATTCTCTTTTTTGACTGATTAGAAATGACTAAGCGATCCACATATGAAAAAAACCAAAGCAAAGCTCCGTCCCAAAGAGCGAACCCTAGCCGCACCCAGAAGAAGGAAGCGCAAAAAAAGAGCGCGCAAATCCAAAAAATAAAGCGCGTTCCTAAGCGAAGGATCTCCAAGGTGCCCAAGTACGAAGACATTGGAGACTTCGAAGGCTCAAGAAAAGCAAGGCACTGGGACAGGGAAATGATTATCCCCTACTTCCTCCTCTTTCGCAAAGGCGGAAAACCGATCCCTCAGAGCTATAAGTTCTGGGACCACCGCTTTTTGATGGACTACTGGCACCTTAAGGGCTGGGAGTTTGGGAACTGGACTACCCAAGAAGACCGCCTTAACTATGTCTGCGCCATGGGAATAGGCCTCTATGACCTCAAGCAGATCCTGGGCTTTCCCAAAGAGTTTATCGGCCTTAAAGGCATGATGGGCCTTGCTATCGGCGCCCGGGGAAAAGGCAGAGCCTTAGCTCATTTTGAGCCCTGGAGCTGGAATATCAACATTACCCGCTACCAGGCCTATGGAGACTCCAAAGGCAAAATGAAGCTCCCTATTCCCGATAACCCCAAGCTCCGGCATTTTCTCTATACAGGAGGCGTGGGATCCTTTGCCCATGAGTATGGACATGCCCTTGACTACTGGTTTGGCGCCTACTATGACCATGGCCTCACAGTTGCCCTCTCAGCGGGGGATTCCCTCCGCACGCGCACTAAGCGTGAGCTCCTGAGCAAAAAGACCCTGCGAGGCATTACGGAAAAAATCTTAGATGCCATTATCTGGGAAAAGCCTGGTGTATATACCAGCTACTATACTACACTCAAACAAAGAACCCGAGGTGAATACTGGATTCGGAGAAACGAAATCTTTGCCAGGGCCTTTGAGCAGTATATCACCTACAAAATGGCCCAGCAAAAGATGGTAAACTCCTTCCTAAGCAAGGAAAAATATAGCTCCCTCGTCTACATGGATCCTCGCCTCTTAAAGAAGGTCGCTCCCATTTTCGATCAGTTAATCACCGCTATGAAGCGGTATATCAAAACCAAAAAATGAGTCTTTTCTGCGGAGATAAATGTAAGTGCAAGCGAAGCTGCGAAGCAGATCTGGGCTTCTCCCAAACTGCCATAGACGCCTGCAAGGCGGCTTGTAAGACAGATAATCCCCCGACCTCTGGTTGGGCCTGGCTGCAGGGACAACCGGCCCTCCTTCAGGACTACTATTCCTTTGCTGCAGGGGGAGATGTCTATGACGAGCTCGGCCCTGTAGCGCCAGAGCAAAAATCATCCATGCCCCTCATCCTTGGCGGGGTACTCCTCATTGGCATCCTTATCTACATCTACCTCAAAAAGAAGTGATAAGTCCCCACCAGGTCGATGTAACCACCAGGTCGATGTAACCACCAGGTCAGTATAACCACCAGGTCAGTGAAACCACCAAGTCAATGTGGCCTCAACTCAATCCCCGTGAAAAAATCACCAGAAACACTGCACGTAATCTACACCAGGAAGGAAGGGCTTCCCATTTTCTGCTGGCTCAAATGGAGAGCTGAATTTTCCGATATCGAAAGCCTTCAGCAGGAATTGGAAAGGCATTATTTCGACATCCACAATATCAGCTTCGAAATCAAGAGAAAACCCAAAACCCCGCCCAGACTTGTCCGGATATCTGTAAGCGCAATTGGGAAGAGTCTACCTGAAGAGCTTTTTGCTGGATGGGACGGGAAGTTTAATTACTGAAGTGAATTGTGTTAAGACAATGACTTAAATCTAGTTCAGGAAACTATGGAAATAGCCGCTATCGTCGCAGGAGTCATCGACTCGGTAACCGGAGCCTGGGGGGCATCGATCAATAAGAAAACGGTCCAAACCCAAACTGACTTTGCCTACGCTCAGCTCATTGCTGACCAGCGAGCCCGCGAAAACCAGGATTGGACACCCTGGATCCTGGGCTTCATCGCCTTTGTGGCGCTTTTACTGGTGGTACTAATCATCCGGAAGAAATAAAACATGCGATCTGTGCACTTCTATATCGCCCTCACTTTATTCTTGCTTATCTTCTTGATAGGCTGGCTCCGCCTTAGTGGGCGCTTAGTCTTCATCCGAAATATCTCAGACTTCCTCCCTCGGGCAAGCTCCTACCCTTCCAGGGACCTCTCCCAAATCACTCACCTTATCATCCATCACTCTGCCTCAGAAAACCAGGATGCTTATGATTATGCCCAGTTTCACCTGGCCAAAGGATGGCCAGGCATAGGCTATCACTTTGTCATCGATCCAGATGGCGCAGTCAATCAAACCAATGTCCTGGAATCCGTCTCTTATCATACCCAAAACTTCAATACTCCCTCGGTTGGAATCTGCCTCTCAGGAGATCTCAACCAGCACCGCATGACTACCGCTCAACGTAATTCCTTGATTAGGCTCATCAGGCATCTTAAAAGAAAACTCCCCAATCGCCTGACTATCACAGGACACCGGGATCATAAGGCCACCGACTGTCCTGGAGCCTTCACGGACCTTCCGGAGATAATCAATCGTATCTGACCAATCATCGAATTATGAAAAAAGACTTTTCCCTTGGATCCATCGGCACTGCTGTAGCCAGTGTTTGGAATGCGATCAACTGGCCCGACCTGCTCAATGCGGCCTTATCTACCATTGTCTGCACCATGCTGGCCATCGCCATTGGTCGATGGATGAATAAAGGTAAATCTCATGGCAAAGAAGCTGTGCAAAAAAACCATTAGAACACCCTCTGGCCAGAAAGCAGTGGTGAGGGTTTCCCCTTGGTTCCCTCCCTAAGCTAAGGTTAAAGACCGGTGGCGCACTACCCTGCGCTACTTCACCAGGTCAAATTGTGGGGTTTACCTGGTTAGGTCCCGTAAGACTAAAAAAATCTTGTATGTGGGGTACTCTGGCCGTCAGCTGGAAAAGACCTTGTACCGGCACTTCCAGGACTGGCAAAACTCTCCTCAGTACCGGGCTACCTACTACGACAAGGGATCCTATGAGATCATGGTTATCATTCACCGCTCCTGCTACATGGCCTTCACCATCGAGCAGTTCTACCAGCATAAACTGAAACCTCGGGATGGGGTTCGCCAGCTCGAGATCCCTTTGGAAGAGATCGACTTCTCCTATATGCCCAATCCACCCAAGATTGAGCCGGAAGTGGCGCCCTTCTAATAATGGGGCGAGAATAATTTAAGGCAACTATATACTTGTGTAACCCGTTTAGTTGGTCGCCTTGCAAAAAGGCGGGTGGGCTTTCTGAACCAACATTGCCATCTGAATATCTTTCAGATTTTGGAACCATTAAGATAAGATCCTGCCTCGAACTATTCCTATAGATATAACTAAATCATCTCGATATGTTGTTTCTGGATATTTAGGGAAAAAAATAAGGAGCAATGTGAAGTCTCAAGTATCTATATATCAGCAAGTTAATAAATGATCCCTAAAATATCATTACTTTACATCACTAAGTTGTTTGTATAAATAAAAAGGTGAATGTATATTCGCACTTGAATAGTTTATGCATTGGTTTAAAATTCATTAAATGGCAAAGCGCAGTAAATCCTTTCCTGCTTATACACTCCAACAATCCATTGATTTTGCTAGTGAGCTTCGGACCTCTTTGGGGGAGTCTTATATTTCTATTGAAAGTATTGAAGATCACAAGGGGGTAAAATATGACGCATTTAAGCAAAAACTAAGTTCCTGTAACCAATATGGGTTGCTTGAAAAAAAGCAACGAGTGGGATATAAGCCCACTGACCTACTAAAGGAAATCCTCTATCCTGATAATGATAAAGAAAAAACGGAAAAAAGAATACAAGCTTTTTCTAGGCCACCATTTTGTGATTTCATAATTAGAAAATATAATAATGAAATCTTCCCTGTAAAGGCTGGCTTAAGAAATATTGTAATAAGACATTATGGTATTACCGAGAATTCGGTTGCAAAGTCCCTGGATGTTTTATATAAGAATATTGAAGAATTGGAATTATTAGACTCGGAAAACAGACTGGTAGTTCCAGTTCCAACTTTTGTTGATGAAGTAAATTCGTCTTTTACTTCATCTATCGGGAGTCGTGACCATACAGGGTCTGTAGATCAGAACAGTATTCCGAAAACTAATGACAAGGAGGAGGATAAGGTTTCTGATGAGAGGGATTCTATTAATAAGAATAATGATTTTCTTGAAATACCCATTCACTTAGATTCGAACAGGTCTGCATTGCTTCATGTCCCTCGCGATTTAAAACCTGATGAATTAGAATACCTCAAGGAGGTTGTGGAGATTTCGCTGAAAAGGATTGTAAAAAAAGTCATTCAATCTGGTGGACTGAATGACTCTGAATAGTTTAAAATTCATTAAATGGACTCAAATATAAGAATATTTGTCCTAGTGGCAAAACAAAAAAGACGCTGCGGCAACAGCGTCTAGTTCTTAAACTGTCCAGCGGGTGAAGGTGGCCTCATTAGCCATTCCTAGCTGGGATTTAGTAGATCCCAACGCTGGACCCATTTTAAAGCCTCCGAAGCTGGTCTCATTAGCCATGCATAGGAGAACAAAGGCAACCGAAAGATTCTATTGGATCGAGTAGGTTGCCTTTCTTTATTTTCAAATGAATGTAATTTCAAATAAAAAATCAATAGGAATTACTTTTTCTTTGGCTTCTGCCTTACTGTAAACTGCAATTTATCGAAAAAGGTTTCCCCCTTTGTTTCTCTAACTTCGGGGGAATTGTTGATTTTCTTCCTAATAGGCTGGCTCCGCCTTAGTGGGCGCTTAGTCTGGTAGTGTTCCCTAAAGTGTATCATTGTATTAGAGATCAAGTCTGAGTCTCTCTTCAAAATAGAGGGATAAGTGAGTTAATGTCAAATTCCAATTGTACATGGGTCGATTCCATTTGGTACTGACTTGATCCTGGATCAAATAGAGAAGTTTCATAAGCGCATCGTCTGAGGTAAATGCCCCTTTGGTTTTGGTTACTTTTCGTAGCTGACGATGAAAACTCTCAATGATATTGGTGGATTATATAATCTTCCGAATTGGCTGTGGGTACTGGAAGTAGGTGGTGAGTCGATC
>JBCBGC010000047.1:0-52438 GCA_038527215.1 Bacteroidota bacterium | reverse complement strand
CGGTATTCCTGGATATGCAGGGCACCGACTTTCAACGTCGGGTCTGGCGGGAGCTAAGGGAAATTCCCCTGGGACATACCCGCTCTTATCTCGAAATCGCTAAGCGTGTTCAGTCTCCCAACGCCGTCCGAGCCGTGGGCTCCGCCTGCGGACGTAACAAACACTGGCTACTGGTCCCCTGCCATCGAGTCATCGGCAGCGATGGCAAACTCACCGGCTATGCTGGCGGGCTTAAGCGCAAGCGCTGGCTCCTGGAATATGAGTGGGGCGTGCTGTATGGGAAGCAGTCGCAGTTGTTTTAAGACTGCCTTTGCTGAGCAAAGCGATTCACCTCCTCCAAAAACCCCCGCAAATGCCCTTCTTCCGTAAAAGGATTCATTAACGTCACCCTGAGATACAACTTCCCTCTAATCATGGTCTGGACCAGGTAAAAATGTCCCTTTTCCACCATGCGTTGCCTAATCTGACCGTTAAGGCCATTGAGATCGGTTTGTCCATCGCCGAGGTGGCGGAAGCAAACGATATTGGCCTGAGGGCGGATCAGCAATTCCCATTGCGGGTCCGCCGCGATCAGGTCAGCCAGGGTGCGGGCCATGCCATAGACCTGATCTACAAACTGCTCGAATAAGGCTTCACCGTACAGATGAAAAAGCGCAAAGGCTTTCAGACTGTACATCTGTTTGGTACACTCAAAGGTGCGCTTGGCCAGGTTGTGCCATTCAGGACTATCCGCCTCGGACCAGAGATAAGAGGCTTCCTGGGCAAAGGTCGCATAAGAAGCGCTTTCCTCCCGAAAAACCAGGGCGGTGTTCACCGCAGGAGTGAGCAGCATTTTGTGAAAATCGACCGTTACCGAATCCGCTCGCTCTATACCCGCTACGAGGGACTTGTATTGGTGAGAAAAAGCGGTAGCTGCTCCGTGGGCACCATCCACATGAAACCACAATCCATGTGCCTCCGCAAAATCCGCCATTTCGGGTAGCGGATCAAAAGAACCGGTGGCTGTGGTGCAGGCACTGCCGATCAGGGCAATGACGCTCAGACCTTTTGCCTGGGCTGCCTGGTAGGCCGCCGCCATAGCCGCAGGGCGTACCCGAAACTGATCGTCCACGGGCAGTTTAATGATCCCTTCTTCCCCCATGCCCAGGATGCGGGCAGCCCGATCTACGCAATAATGAGCTTGCTCGGAAACCATCAGCGCCAAAGGAGGAAAAGCATGCGCCCCCTTTTGCCAAACATCTCCCCCTTGCCAGGCCCGACGAGCGGCCAGTAATGCCGTGAGATTGGCGAGCGAACCGCCTGAAGTAAGGAATCCTCCCGCCTTAGGTCCCATGCCCAGGGCTTTGGCTAATCTTAAGACAACTTCCCGTTCCATCATGGTCCCAGCCATGCCCATTTCGTACACCCCCATACCATTGTTGACTACATCCACCAACAGGCTGGAAAGGGCTGCCGCGGGTACAGGCGGAGAGATTTGGTGCCCCAGGTAATGTGGATGGTGGAGGGCAATGCTGTTTTCCAGAACTTTTGCGAATAAACCTCCCAAGTCTTGTCTCTGGACCATTTGCTCCCAGGACAAACTAAATTCCTCCGGTTGGGAATAGGCTAACACCTGCGGTGGTTGTCCTGTATACTGGGCCTCCAAATGATCAGCCAGCATATCGACGAGCTTATGCCCTTCCGTGCGGAAATGTTCAGGGTCAAAGGCTTTTCGCAGGAGATTTTTCATAAGTTCTTACTAAGTTGATCCGTTCTCAACAATTGCTTAGGCGAGCGGGTTTATCTTGAGCGCTTTTGGCATCAGCAATGATAGGAAAAAGGCCTGATTTGCGCAGCTTTTCCCGAATAAGGATTCAACATGAACATCAATCAGCAATCGCAACGCAGTATTTGGTATGATCCCGCTCAACCCGGTGGGGTCCAGGTGATCGATCAGCGCCACTTACCGCACGAATGGCGCATCGCCCGTTTGGAAACGGTAGAAGAAGCGGCCCGGGCCATCAAGGAAATGTGGGTAAGAGGGGCACCCCTGATCGGCGCTACCGCTGCTTTTGGGATGTACCTGGCCGTACGGGAAATGCCGGAGGGCGCTCAGCCTGAAGTCTGGTTAAGTCAA
The DNA here is from genome assembly GCA_038527215.1 of Bacteroidota bacterium. Lineage (GTDB taxonomy): Bacteria > Bacteroidota > Bacteroidia > J057 > J057 > JAWPMV01. The sequence continues at coordinate 50,322 of JBCBGC010000047.1, read as the reverse complement.
TGTGCGGCCCGCCTGCTAGACACCCGCCCTACTGCGGTCAATCTGCAATGGGCGCTCGATCGCCAAATGGCAGCGTTACAAGGTCGGACGGAGGTTGCGGTGCTGGAAGATACCGCCCTAAAGCTGGCGCTGGAAATCGCTGATGAGGATGCCGAAATTTGCCGGATGATTGGGGTGCATGGCCTGCCCTTGATTGAAAAAATTGCCGCTGAAAAACCGGGACAGGTGGTCAACATCCTTACGCACTGCAATGCCGGCTCCTTAGCAACGGTGGATTGGGGAACGGCTACCAGTCCGATTTATCAGGCTCATCAGGCGGGCATCAAAGTGCATGTCTGGGTAGACGAAACCCGGCCCAGAAATCAGGGCGCCAGACTTACCGCCTGGGAGTTGGGCCAGCAAGGGGTGCCGCATACCATCATTGCCGACAATTCAGGAGGTCATCTGATGCAGCACGGGCAAGTAGACCTATGCATCGTAGGCACCGACCGGACCACCTATACCGGAGACGTCGCCAACAAAATCGGCACTTACCTCAAAGCCCTGGCTGCCTGGGACAATGGAGTGCCTTTTTATGTGGCTTTGCCTTCACCAACCATCGACTGGTCCATCCGGGATGGTGTGAAACAGATTCCCATTGAAGTCAGAGGAGGCGAAGAAGTTCGCTTCATGCGCGGCTGGTGTGACAGGACCGGACAGGTAGAAAAAGTGCGCATTGTACCAGCCGATAGTCCCGCTGAAAACCATGCTTTTGACGTTACCCCCGCCAAATATGTAACGGCCCTGATCACGGAGAGGGGTGTATGTCCCGCTACCGAGGAAGGCATAGCTAGCTTGTTCCCTGAAATGAAAGCGGCTCAAGTTTTATAAAAAAAAACCTCCTATGTCTGCTCTCTACGACGAAGGATATATCAAATACCAGCAGCACTGGCAACATGCTGAAGCGCTTTCTGAGGAAGAAACGGCAGCATTACGGCATTGGCGGCGGATCATCTATGATCTGGGTTGGATTGGACACTATCCCGAACTGGGAGTAGGTTACGGCAACATCAGCATGCGCTGTGCCCCGGAAAAAGGGCGGTTTATCATCTCGGCTACCCAGACCGGGCACCTCTCCGATTTGGAACCGGCCCACATTACCACCGTGCAAAATTATGATATCCCCGCCAACCAGCTCTGGTGTAGGGGGCCATTACAAGCTTCTTCCGAATCATTGACCCATGCGGCGGTATATGAGTTGGACAAAAAATGGCAGGCAGTCATTCACATCCATGAAGCTGAAGCCTGGAAAGCGCTGATGCATCAGCTGCCCACTTCAGACTCATCGGTCCCTTATGGTACCCCGGAAATGGCCCTAGAAGTCAAGCGCTTGTACGAGCAATCTGATCTATCTGAACAGAAAATCCTGGTCATGGGCGGACACGAGGAAGGTATCATCAGCTTTGGGGAAAGCCTGGAAGAGGCGACCCAGGTCTTGCTGGAATGGTTGAATCCATAGGTCGTTGATAGCAGGATTTTATGGTGTTTTCTTCCCGGATAAGAATCCGGGATAAGGAAAAGACCGGCTGGAAGCCAGTGTTACGGATGAGCCGCTGCAAGCTGCGGCTACGCACCATCTCTCTTCTCTCAGTTCTCTCGGAACGGTCTCACTTCTCACAGTTCCGCTACTACGGAACGGTCTCACAGTCCTTTCAGGACGGTCTCAGAACAAGCTCAACTGCAACTTCCAATTAAAGCTACGGCGATGGTACGCCGAAGGGCCGTGATCCTGGATAGCTTGTTTATGAGCCTTAGTAGGGTAACCTTTATTGCTGTCCCAACCATAGTAAGGCAACTCCTGGTGCAGCATTGCCATAAGTTCATCCCGATAGGTTTTGGCTAAAATTGAGGCTGCAGCAATATTGAGCAGTTTCCCATCGCCTTTGACGATGCAAGCATGCGGCAAGCTCGGGTAAGGCTTAAAGCGGTTGCCGTCTATGGCCAAAAAGGTCGGAGCAGGCCGCAGTAAATCCACCGCTTCATGCATAGCCTCATAGGTCGCATTGAGGATATTGATTTGGTCAATGCGCTCGGCGGACATCATGCCTACGCCCCAGGCTACCGCTTCTTCCAGGATGACCGGACGCAAGGCCATGCGTTTTTTATGGGTGAGCTTTTTGGAGTCATTCAGGTCAGGGTGGCTAAAGCCCTCAGGCAGGATGACGGCTGCGGCAACCACCGGTCCAGCCAGACAACCTCTTCCTGCCTCATCCACGCCAGCTTCCAGGACGTGATCACTATGTCGGAGGTCCAGGCCCATTTATTCTTTTTCGTATCCGGTAAAAGCCTTCAGTACTTCTCGGGTAAGGTCCCATCGATTAAAGCCTTGCCGGCCATAATCCAGTCCTCTGCGCACGATGACCAGATCGTGTGAGGGAACCACGATGACATATTGGCCGCGGTTGCCTGCGGTGGAATAAGCATCCTTGGGGACGTCTTTGCGGTCATCGGGCACCAGCCACCACTGCCCGCCGTAGAAGTTGCCGCGCTCTGAGGTCGAAGGAGCAGGCGTCCGCACGAACTTGATCCAGTCCTCTGAAATGATGCGTTCCCCCTGCCACATACCGTTTTGCTGGTAGAGCATACCAAAACGGGCCAGGTCTCTGGCATTGGTGTAGACCTGGCTACTGAGGATGAAATCACCAAAGCGATCCACACTGAGGAAGGTATTTCTCATGCCGAGTTTATCCAATAAAGCTTTGCGCGGAAATTCCAGATAGGTCTTTTGGTCGCCCAGGGCTTTTTTCATGGCATATACCCCCAGGATGGTATCATAATTTTCGTAGTCCCAGCTCTTACCCGGCTTGCGCACCAGGCCGCGGTTTCGGGCACCATTCACCGAAGAGGCACCCGCCCAATAGGCCAATCCAGATCCTGTCGCGTATTCCATGCGGCGGCTATCAACGCGATAGAGCCCACTGGACATATTGAGTACGTTACGCAGGGTAATCTCGTGTCGGGGGTCGTCCTCACTATCTCCCTCTTTAGGCAACCATTCAATCCCCAAAGGAGCATCCAGGTCCATTTTTCCCTGGTCCGCCAGTATCCCGATGAGGGTTACCGCGATGCTTTTGGCCGTAGACCAGGTGCGGGTTTTGGTATGCATGTCCACCCCATCGGCATAGCGTTCATGCAGGATTTTTCCTTTATGTACCACCATCAAACTCAGGCTTACCTGTTCGGCACTTTCCCGCTCAAAAGTCCAGTCCGAAGCCGCCTGCAAGGCTGTTTCATCCACATACTCCGGTAAGGCTTCTTCCGTAATCAAGTCGCCCATGGGCCACATCATGTCTGAGGGATCACCTGCCAAAGGCGCTAAGGTCATCTTAGGCAGATCAGGAATGGCTTCAAAGGTCTGGTCTGGGGCCAGAATGACACAGCCCAGTCCTTCCCGATAGACGGCGCGCATGGTCGGAATCCCACCGGGCACGCCGATGGATACGGTTTTTCGCTCATAATCTACGCTATAATCTCCGCCTCTAGCGGTCCCAACCGGCTGTCTCAGATAAGCCAACTCTTGCTCAAAAACCTTATCCAAGGGTCGGTTCGAAGTAAAAAGGCCATTGCATTGCAGAATGGCCTGCACCCCATATTGAATCATCTCCCGATCAAATCGACTGTAGTCGTAGGTCTCCTTTTGATTGTTTTGGGCAGAAGTCAGAGAAAAAATTCCCCAGAGTAGAAAAGCACAGATAGCAGATAGACGCATAATTTCCAGTGATTGGTAGCAGATCAAGGTAAAGAAAAAGCAGTTTTTCTGCCGAATCTTCCTGGGTTTTTATGGAAAAAAACTACGGGCCCAATCTCTATAAGCGAACCAGACATACAATAATCTAACACTTACGTGCTATGCTAACCAGATTCCTACTCTGTTGGGGACTGCTGGCTCCCCTATGGTTGTGGGGACAGGCGGACCCAGCCTCAAAATCCCCCTATTTTGTGGTGACCAGCGCCGAAAAAGGCGCAGTAAATATGCCCTTAACCTATACCGGGGCGGAAATCAACGTGGCCGGGACCATGGCTGATGTGCGCATTACCCAGGTTTACCAAAATACTGGCGAAATTCCCCTGGAAGCTATCTATGTGTTCCCTGCCTCTACCCGAGCTGCGGTTTATGCCATGGATATGCAGGTAGGTGACCGGCATATCGAAGCCAAAATCAAAGAAAAAAAGCAGGCTCGTCAGACCTACGAAAAGGCCAAAGCCAAAGGCAAAACGGCTAGCCTCCTGGTCCAGCATCGGCCCAACGTCTTTCAGATGAATGTAGCCAACATCATGCCCGGTGATTCCATTGTCATTCATTTGTCCTACACCGAATATCTGGTCCCTACGGAAGGAAAATATGAACTGGTGTATCCGACTGTGGTTGGTCCGCGCTATGTGGGTCCTAAAGAATTGCTGGCTGCAGCTGGAGAAAATTGGACCGGTACGCCCTACACCCAGGCGGGGGCTGATCCCTTGTATAAGTTTGAGCTCAAAGCCAAGATCAATGGCGGGGTACCCGTTCAGGACCTGAAGTCCCCCAGCCATCAACATCAGGTAAGCTATCTTCCGGATGGTTCTGCGGAGTTCGCCTTGAAAGAAGAAGAAAATGGCGGCAATCGGGATGTGGTTTTTTCCTACTCCCTCAAAGGCAATGCGCTCAACAGTGGCTTGCTTACGTATCGGGAAAAAGGGGAGAACTTTTTTCTTTGGACCATTCAACCACCCAAACGCGTAGCGCAGCAGGACATCACTGCCCGGGAATACATTTTCATCGTGGATGTATCGGGTTCCATGCATGGATTTCCCCTCGATATCTCCAAGGCCATGTTGCGGGATCTGATCGGGAACTTACGGGATACCGATCGCTTCAATGTCATCCTCTTTGCCGGGGCTAGTAGCATCATGGCTAACGTCCAGTCCGTGCCTGCTACCCATGCCAACATTTCCAAAGCCATTAGATTTATCAATAAGGAAAACGGCAGTGGCGGAACGTCTCTTTTGCCAGCTTTAGAAAGAGGCTTGAAGCTCAAGGAAACCCCCGGATTTGCCCGGAGCTTTGTGTTGTTGACGGATGGCTATGTAACGGTGGAGGATCAGGCTTATGATCTGATGCGCAAAAACCTGGGCAAGGCCAATTTCTTCGCCATGGGCATCGGTTCTTCGGTGAACCGGGCCTTGATTGAAGGCTTGGCCGAGGTAGGCAAAGGGGAACCTTTTGTTGCTTTGAATGCCCAGGAAGGTAGAAAAATTGCCAAGAAATTCCGGGAGTATGTGGAAGCGCCCATCCTCACAGATATTGTTGCGGATTTTGGCGAAATGGACGTGTATGATATCGAGCCGATGGGTATACCAGATGTATTTGCAGATCGGCCCATCACTATCTTTGGGAAGTATAAAGGCAAGTTGGAAGGGGACGTAAGCCTAAAGGGCATTGCTGGCCGGCAGCCTTATCAACAATTGCTGGCCCTCAATAAAGTCAAACCCACTCCCGAAAACCGAGCCCTGAGATACCTATGGGCGCGGCAACGCATCCATCGCTTGAGTGATGTGCGCGGGGCGGCAGGCAAAGCAAGCTCCGAAAAGGAGGTAACCGAACTTGGCTTACAATATAATCTGCTCACCGCCTACACCTCTTTTGTGGCGGTAGATAAGGAGAATCGGAATAAAAGCGGGGAACAAAAAACTGTCAAGCAAGCCTTACCGATGCCTCAGGGCGTTTCGAATCGCGCTGTGGGCGGTGGGAATAATTCCACAGCCTCGGCCAAACCCAGAACCCCGAGACTAAAAAGATATGCGCCTGCTTCTGCTCCGGTTAAAGTTTCCGGCAGCCTGGCCGATGAAAATTTACAGTTGTCAGAAGTGGTGGTGACGGGATACAGTGTAGAGCGAGAGGTACAACTCAGTGGGGCCAGTGTTGCATACACCAGTTCTCAGATACAATCTCTTCAAGGCAGGGCGGTTAGCGTACAAGTTCAACAACAAACAGGTGCCCCAGGGAGCGGAAGCGATATCATCATCAGGGGACATTCTACCTTAACCGGGGCTAATCAACCGTTGGTCGTAGTTGACGGGGTGGTTCAGGAAGGCCTGGACCTGTATGGAACTCCTACTGGGAGCTTGACCCAGGGCAGCAGCCAATCATCCATGAGTCTAGGAGAACTCAGTGCTGAGGACATCAGCAGCGTTTCGGTGCTCAAAGATCATGCTGCCTCAGCCCTTTACGGTAGCCGGGCCGCTTCCGGAGTCATTCTGATTGAAACCAATCAAGCAAAAAACTCCGGAACTCAATGGGAAATAGGTAGCAAGCTCGGGCTGCAGACCCCAGCCAGAAAGTTGACAGGTAGTCCCTTTGCCCTCCAGTCTGCCTTGCGCCAGATGCACCACCTCCGGGTGAGTCATAGAGATAGCAAACAAAAGCTGCGGGCCTCTCTCCGCTTCACGGATCAGCCAGGCATCCTGGCCCCAGCAAACCAGCGCAAACTTCAGGCTCGTTTGAGGTATGAGCGGGAATGGCATCCACGGTGGTCTTCTGAGATAATGGTTAATGGAGGGATGAGCCAGCAAACAGGAGGCCTTTTTAACTGGCTTGGGATAGACAGCCTGAGACGGTCAGAAGCAGACCTTTTTGCCCAAAGATACCAGGATTTTGCAGCGCACAATCAGACCCGATCTGGAGAATTAAGCCTGAGGACCTCTGGAGAATTCCTCCAACGGTGGTCTGTCGAAAGCCTGGTTTCGGGCAGGCTCAGCCGAACGGGCTTTGAGCAGTATGCTCCCTTTAGCCTGTGGGGATTGACGGCCCATGAAGGCGTGAGAGAGGAAAGCCAGAAAATCCAGGATCAGTTCCAGCAAACCCATCATCTTCGGCTGGCTCGGGTGCCTCTTGGCAATCATTTTGGCTTGAAAGCCAACTGGAAGGCAGAACAAGTATTCAGTCGATGGAGATATAGCGGAGAAATCGGCGCAGGCCTGAACCCGGAACAACCCTTATCTGAAGCAAATCTGTTTACCCCTTATGATTGGGGCTTCTCTCAAGTGGTCCATAGCCTGGGCCAGCAAGTGCAGCTTGATTGGAAAAGTATCTGGACCCTCAGAGCCAATCTGGCAGCAGCGGATTTGGTGCGTGGGGAAAATCGGCTGGGGTGGAAGGTGTTTCCTTCTGTCATGACCATGCTAGCCCTGCCGGTCAATCGGTGGTCTCCTAACTTGAATATGCTGAACATAGATGTGTCTTATGGTCAGGCCGGAAACCAGCGCTTGCCTGTGTTTGCCTTTGGTTCACCGGTTCCGCAACCCTTATCCGTATGGAATCCTTTCCAAAGCACGGCAGACCTGCGCCGTCTGCCGGCGGAAAACCTCCAATGGGAGACTTCCCATCAGTGGAATGCGGGCATCGGGCTTCGGTTTCTTGACCGATGGGAGCTGGGCCAGGCCTTTTATCAAAAAGATCATCAGAACTTCTATGCTGATGTGCCCACGATAACCAACCAGGGTACCTTCCTGCAACTCAGCAATGTAGGTTCTGTCCGTCAGCGCGGCGCAGAAAGTAGGTTGTCTGTTTGGCAAACATGGAGGGGCTTTCGCCTAAACCTGGATATGAACCTGACCTTCCAATCCAGTGAAGTTCGAAGCCTTCAGCAAGGAAGCCCTATTCCTACCGGATTGTTCCATCCTATCTCCGGTGAGTTTGTGGAAATCGGAAGCATCGAAGTAGGCCAGCCGCTGGGTAACTTCCGGGGATATCGGCTGGATGAGCAAGGTTATCCGATAGGAGAACCAGAAATATTGGGCCATGCCTTACCGGATATGTTCTATGGCTCCCAGCTTTCCCTTGGATACCAGAACTATAAACTTAGCCTGAATCTCTACGGAAATCGGGGGCAATCAGTCCTGAATTTTACCCAGCCCCATCCTGCGGGTGTGATCACAGAGAACATGGTAGAAGCCGGGAACTTTCTCCGCTTAGATGAGGTGAAACTTAGGGCTAAATACCGCTTGCGCCAGCTTGGCCACCTGACCGTGGAGGCAGGGGTTTCTAATCTCTGGTTGTGGACCAACTACAGCGGCTTTGATCCAGAGGTAAATGTGCTGGGTAGCCAGCAGGCCATGCTCATGGGCGTGGACGCCTGGGCCTATCCCAGAGCCAGGACCTTTTGGCTGGGCCTCAGCTTAGCGATCGAATAAAGAGTTAAAATTGGTTTATGGGCCTCCTTTTTCCTTCGGGATAAAAGGGGGCTTTTTATTGCTCCCCAATGTACACCAGGGTGCCTACCGCTACCTGATCGAATAAATCAATGATGTCCTGATTCCTCAGGCGGACACAACCGTGTGAGGCAGCTTGTCCAATCAAGTGCTCAGCTTGGGTGCCATGTAAATAAATATAACGCTGGTAGGAGTCAATGCCTGGTCCCTGATTCAGGCCGGGTTCAAGGCCCCCCAGCCAGAGAATGCGGCTGGTAATCAGGTCTTCCCCTTGATGCAAAGCAGGGTCCAACACCGCGATTTCGCCTGTAAATTCCCTGGATTTCATGACCCCGGCAAAAGGCACCTTGGCTCCGTGCTTTTCCCGGATATGGTGAAGGCCTAAAGGGGTGCAATTACTCCCGGAATGATTGCCTGGTCCATTCGTAGCGGTGGAAACCGGGTAGGTAGCCAGGAGTTGTTCCTTTTGTCCGAACCATAAGCGCTGCTCCTCAACAGAAATATAGATCCATTGGTCAATGCTGAAGGAGGGATAGCGGGAGGATAAAATCTGCCAGAAATGGGGAGGGTCAGGAGCTTGAGCCATGCCCGTAACCTACAAAAAAAAAAACGGTCCGCCTGTAGCGGACCGTAGGTCATTTCCTCCCCTCAAAAATCATCCCTTCAAATGAGAACCACGTTGCCTGCTTGCTTTTCAAATTGCAGCGTGCGCGAGCCTTGACACGTGGGAAAGAGCAAGGACTAGAATTTTCCTAGAATAAATATTGGTTGATGGTCTGAAAAAATTTCGTCCAACTGGGTAGGCTTGTTTGCGGAGTAGCGCGCGGTTTTTCGGCTTGCTGACTCTTCAAGTGCAGGAAGTAGACCCCTGCAATGCTGAGCGAAACCAGTACCCCCAGGATAATGGATTGGGGCAGGTCGAGCACATTGCCAAGGATCACCAGTCCAACGGCGGCCAGGCTTACCGCATAGAGACGGAGCGAGGCTTCCTGGTGAGAAAATCCCATGCGAATCAGGTGGTGATGGACATGGTTGCGGTCAGGAGAAAAGGGAGAGCGTCCCTGGATCACCCGACTAAACATGACCTGCAGGGTATCTACCAAAGGGACCATCAGGAGAGCAAATATCAGGGCTGGGCCGAAGCTATTAAAGCTACTGAAGGCGCTAAGCGGGGCTGAAAAGTTGAGGAAGCTGATGGACAAAAGGGCGATCAGGAATCCCACTACCAGGGACCCGGCATCTCCCATAAAAATCTTGGCAGGGGCAAAGTTAAACCAGAGGAATCCGAGCAGACTTCCGGCCAGGGCCAGGCTCAGGGCCGCATAGACCCACAGGTTGAGGCTGATAAACATAATCCCCAATACCAGACTGGCAATCATTCCCAGTCCTCCAGAGAGGCCATCAATTCCGTCAATCAGGTTGAAAGCATTAACAAAACCGACGATGAATAAGATGGTGATGGTGTACTGGCTGAAAATTCCTAATTCATAGATGCTAAATAGGCCATGCAAATGTTCGATCCGGAGTCCACCCCCGGCTACCAGGGTAGCAATGAAAATCTGAATGACGAATTTGTGGGAGGCTTTCATTTCCAGTAAGTCGTCTTTAAGCCCCATGAAGAAAAGTAAGACTATCCCGATAAAGGGATATTTGAGATACAACAACTCAGCGGGATCAGCCCAGATGGCAAAGGCCAGAAAGAAGCTCACGAAGATCGCAATGCCCCCCATAGGAGGCGTTGGCTGAGCGTGTTGCTTCCGGGCGTCGGGAAGGTCAAATAAGGCTTTCTCCTGAGCCACCTTAATGATAGCTGGTATCAGGTGGTAGGCAGATGTAAAAGCAGTGAGGGGAATCGCAACGAGAACTAAAAGTTCAATCATGGTACAAGCAATGGTTCACTAGCAAACATAGACCATGATTGAGAAATTACGAAAACTAGAATTAAAGATTTATTACGTCTTTTGGGAGTAAAATAAGTGAGGTAAGAAAAGCTGGTTTTGGGATGCTGTTGGTGATGAAAAGCGCAAAAGGAGGCAGTAGGCGCTGTTTTCATTGTTTGAGTGAGTATTTAATCAATGTGTAAAATTGTCTGGTTGAATAGCTGTTTAATAAAAAACGCCAGGCTCGATGCTGGAACCCCCTGTTTTTTGTACATCTCTATCATATTCCTTTCCTTTTTTATAAAAAAGCCCCGAGAAATCTCTTTCTCAGGGCTGACGTTTTCGTGGCTTCGTTTATCGTATGAGCATCAATTCAGCTCGCCTGTTCATGGCTCTGGAGGTATCGTCCAGGTTTTTCTGTCGAGGCATAATTTCTCCATAGCTGAGGATATTCACCCGTTCAGGGTTCACGCCTCTGAGAGAGAGATAATGTTGGACAGCTTTGGACCGGTTTTGTCCCAGGACTACATTGTATTGGGAAGGAGCTCGATCATCCGTGTGGCCTGCTACCAGCAGTTCCAGTTCTGGATATCTCAGCATGTAGCCCGCCAGTTCGTTGAGCATAGCAAAAAATTCTGGTTTGATGATAGCCTGATCCGTGTCAAATAAGACCGGCCCAAATTCAGGGAAGGTAGGTGTCGACATGGCAGGCTGAGGAGCAGTTGGTTGGCTGGACATATTCATAGGTTGTGTATCCGGACAGCCCTTTAAGGCTACGGGGCCAGCAATCAGCGGACATTGGTCATCCAAATCCGACAGCCCATCCTTATCCGTATCGGGGCAGCCTTTAAACCTGTGCTCACCCGGCACATAAGGGCAGCGGTCCTCCGCATTGGGGATGCCATCCCCGTCTACATCCAGGTTGCCATCGGGGCAGCCTTTCCGGGCTGGGGTACCGGGGATGAGCGGACAATCATCTTCAAAATCACTGATCCCATCCTCATCCGTATCGGGGCAGCCGTTGAATTCCTTCAAACCCGCTACGGTTGGACATTTATCGATCGGATCTGTGATGCCGTCTCCGTCGCTATCCCGGGCTTTTTGCGGACAGCCCTGGTTTTCCAGGCTTCCGGCCAGGGTAGGACAGAGGTCTTCAAAGTCCATGACGCCATCCTTGTCTGCATCTGGACATCCCTGCAAGTCTGACTCACCCGCGAGGGTAGGGCAGAGGTCAATTTTATCCGGGATCCCATCTCCATCGGCGTCAATATCTGAGGCAGGACAGCCACTGCGGACCCTGGGGCCAGGTTCATCCGGACATTTGTCGTAGCGGTCAGGCAGGCCATCCAGGTCAGAATCCGGGCAGCCTTTGAAGGCAATCAATCCAGCTACATCCGGACAGGCATCCGCTTTGTCCAGCACCCCATCTCCATCCCGGTCTGCGGCCGGACAGCCGTTACGTTCTCTGGGACCGGGCATGGTCGGGCATACATCTTCAGCATCCACAATGCCGTCCCCGTCAGAATCCGGACAGCCTTTATACTTTCTGAGGCCAGGGATATCCGGACAGGCATCCCGTGCGTCGGATATGCCATCCCGGTCCTGGTCGTTCAGCAGTTTTTTGCTTCGTTTGGGATAGTTGCTTTTTGGCCGGATACCATTGCCCTTCCCGTCGAAAATATATTCCAGGGTCAACTCAAAGCCTCCTCGGAGATTGGAGACAGCTGAAAGCTGGGAAATATTTACATCGTAGGTGAAGCCCAGGTGCATCCTATTAAAACTGAGGGCCACATAAGGGATGACCGCATCTTGCAGACGATATTGCCCCCCCAGATGGAGGTAGACTTCCTGGTCTACCTCATAATCAATATGAGCCCCTATGAGCAATTCCTGAGCTGTACCCTGCTGCATCCAAACTGCCGTAGGGTGTAAGCGTAGGCGGGGCCCACTGAGGATATCTGCCTGGGCCTGGACCACGTATTTTTTGGATAAAACGGCATCGCCAGAAAGGAATGAAATATTGGGCTCATTGATATGACCAATGGCTCCGCCGATCTCGAATTGCTCCAGCACACTGTTTTGGGGCTTTAAGGTATAGATCAATCCCAGGTGTACATCCCCGGCCGTCAGGGAGGTGTTGAGGAAGGTTTCTCCATTGCTGGCTGAAGGGTCAAAACCCGTGTTGGGATTATACTGATTATCGAAGGTCAGCTGATCCGGTTGGAAACTCCGTTGGATAAACCCGCCTTGCACCCCCAGGCTCAGGGTGCCAGGACCAGCCTTTTGGTGGTAGGCAAAGCCAAACCCTGCCTGTAGGTGATTCATGCCGTCTTCTCCCAGGCCATCCCGGACCAGGTTGATTCCAAAACCGGCTTTTCCCAAACCAGCGTCTGCCGAGGTAAAAGTGGTCTGGAAAGGGCTGGATAGAAAACTCCCCCATTGTTGACGATGGGCTCCCTGAATGCGGAGCTTCCCGTCAAAATTGCCCAATTGAGCAGGATTGAGGAGCACTTTCATTCGGTGGGATTGCGATAAATGCGGATCCTGCCCTTGCAAATAGCAGGGCCAGGCCAACAATATCCATCCCCATATGATCCAGGTTTTCTTCATCGAATCAGCGTTGTTTTTCCATGCAGAGTATGCACTACTCCGTCCGTCGTTTTTACTTTAGCCAGATATACATAAGTGTCCGGGTTTACCTCCCGGTTTTTGCGCGTGCCATCCCAACCCTCAGAAGGCTCCACGGTGCGGAAGATCATCTCTCCCCATTCATTGAAAACCATAAACTCCATCTCTACGATGTTTTTTCCCCGTAGAAAAAGAATATCATTCACACCATCTCCATTGGGCGTAAAAGCCGTAGGGATGAACAGGAGGTTCTCTTGCTCTTTAAATTCAATTCCCGGCGCATCCAATAAGGTGTCTGCACAGCCTCCTGGGCTGGCGATGCTCAGGCTGACCGGGTAATTTCCGTATTCTGTATAGGTGTGGGTGACGATACGGCCAGTGGCGAAATTGTTCGCACCAGCAAGGCTGTCGCCAAATTCCCAATGGTACTGGCCGCCAGGGTATTCCGTGCCGGTAAATTCTACCGTCAATCCATTAAGGTCCTGACGTTGATCGGTCAAAGTATAGGTGGCTGTAGGGAAGGGGGCCACATAGAACCGGATGGTATTGGAGGTCAACTGTCCGTTGTTTTCGTCCGTCCCGATGACTTCTACTTCCACCTCTCCGGGTTGGAGAAAAGATTGGGAGTAATTATCAACGGTCGAAACCTGGACTGACGTCCCATTTACGTAGAAATCATAGAGCTGAAAAATGTCAGGCGCTGCGAAAAAAGTGGTGGTAAAACCCACACAAACCGTATCTCCATTTTGCAGGTTTTCGGCACTTAATTGCAAGTTGGAATCAGTGGATACTTTCCGGATCAGTTGGTTATAAGCATCAGCTACATAAATATCTCCCGAGACCGGATCGAACACCATGGCTGTGGCGCCATTGAAAGAGGCCTGATCGCCTACTCCGTCTTGAGCGCCCTGGATGCGTGATTCTCCTACAAAGGCCTGCACTTCTCCATTTTCGATTTTGCGGATGATATAGTTAAAGCCGTCCATCACGTAGAGGACGCCATTGGCATCGGAGCAAACGTCCCAGGGATAATTGAAACTGGCCTGGTCCGCCGGACCATTCAGATCTCCAATACTCCCGCTACCGGCAACAGTGGTCGTGGTACCATTGAGGGCAATTCGTCGGATTCGATGGTTCCATTCATCGGTCATGATGATGTTGCCTTCGTGATCCCAGTCCATATCGAAAGGCCGGTTAAAACGGGCCACATTGCCTGGCCCATCAGCATAGCCTTCGGTAAGGCCCGCCCCAGCCAGGGTGGTAACTATTCCGTTGGTGGTGATCTTGCGGACCGTATGACCGAGGTGGTCGCAAACGTAAATATTGCCGAATCGGTCGGCGAGAATGCCGGAAGGCTCGTAAAACTTGGCTACCGAAGCGGGTCCATCCAGCACCCCCCACAAGCCGGAGCCGGCAATGGTCGAAACCATGCCAGAGGTATCGATTTTTCGTACCAGGTGGTTTTTTGTATCCGCCACATACACGGTCCCTATGGAGTCTGCATAAATGCCCCATGGTTCATAGAAACTGGCACTTAGAGCCGGGCCGTCATCCTTGCCGATTTGTCCCGTACCGGCATAGGTAGTTACCTGTTCGGTCTTTGGATCAAAGCGCCGGATTTTATGGTTCCAGCGGTCGGCAATGTAGATGATGCCGTTTCCATCCATGGTGATGCCGTGGGGATTGTTGAAGGTCGCACCGTTCAAGGCCTCTCCATCATCCTGTCCAATCACCTCAACTTCTCCAGCTACCGTGGTTACATACTGAGCCTGTAGCGGCTGCCAGGCACATACCGAGAGGAGCAGGAACAAAAATGGAACAACGTTACGCATGGTTAATCGACTGTATTATGTGGGCGTTCTACGGATCGTTTATTAAGCGCGGGCCGGTGTTTGAGCAGGGGAGGCTTTTGCTCCTTTCAAAAGGGCCTTATCGACTGCATCTGCATATTGTCTGGCGATCACTTTCCAGGTATAGAGTCGCTCGGCCAGCTCCTTCATGCGGGCTCCCAAAGCCTGCCGTTTTTCTGGGGTAAGGGCTTGCAATTCGGCCAGCAATTCCTCAGCGGACTCAAAGAATACCGCCTGGTTTTCCGTAGACTCGCGATTGAAGACTACCCCATAAGCGATGATGGGCAGGGCCAGGTTCATGGCTTCTACCAAAGAAGGATTGGTTCCTCCGGCGCTATGTCCATGGAGATAGATATAGGAGTTACTTCGGAGCATATCCAGCACCCTTGCATCCCGAATAAAGTCCAGCATATAGATATGATCATACTTTCCATAAGTGGACCGCATACGCTTTCCGAAAGCACTATCTTCCCAGTTGCCCAGGATCACCAGCGAAATCTCATTGAAGCGCGAAAATCCTTCCAGGATCATTTCAATGTTGTTCTCAGGTTCGATGCGACAGGCCTTGACTGCGTATCTACCTTGCAGAAAGGGATAAGCCGCTTGGTCTTCAGGTAGGATGTCAGCCGGGTTAGCATGGTCCCCTCCGTAGGCGATCATCTCAGCGTCGCGTTGATAAACCTCCCGGACATAGTCCTGGATGGCTTTGTTGTCGGCGATGATGGTATCGGCAAAACGCACGGCCAGCTTTTCCGCAAATTTTAGGTAAGCTTTCGCGAATTTTCCCCACTTGGGACGACGCCATTCCAGGCCATCGATGTTGACGAGGAAACGTTTTCTGGGGAAAACTAACTTCAGCAATGGCAGCAGTAAGCAGCCGGAAACTCCCAGGATGACCAGGGCGTCATGCTTTCTGATGGCATGAAGCATGGCCCACATGTCGTAGGCTACACTGGAGGCCCCATTGGCTTTGAGCGGGAGATATTTAATATCTGCCCCTTTCCAGCTGGAAGGGCGCTCATGGCCTTCGTAATTGTGCTTACTATTATAAACCGTGAGCTGATACGCATCGGCTAACTGTAGAACAAGGTGATGGGCGAGTGTTTCGAGCCCTCCGTATCTGGCTGGTACACCGACCACGCCGATCAGAGCTACTCTGGTGCGTTTACGCATAAATAGTTTGATTGATCTGGTAAGCAATCTATTACGGCATTAAATAATTTACACGTCGTAAATAAGCGATCCATGACACTGCTTTCGGAGATTGTCCGTCGGATATTTTGAATGCACTGTGAATTTTATGAGGAAAGAAAAGTGTGCCAAATGGATGGTTTGGTTGATGGGAATAGTTTATCTAGGGGATAGAAAAAAGCACGTGTGCCCACATGTTATTCAACTCCTTCACATTCCTCCTCTTCCTGCCGCTCACCTTCCTGATCTATTGGCAGGTGGTCCAGCGAAACCTGCGTTTGCAGAATCTCTTTGTGCTGGTGGCGAGTTATGTATTCTATGGATGGTGGGACTGGCGCTTCCTGGGACTGATTGCCTTTAGCTCAGCCGTAGATTTCTGGGTAGGACAGGAGATGCACCACAACCGGAATCCCCGAAAGAAAAAAGCCCTCTTGATGGTCAGCTTGGGGGTGAATCTCGGGATGTTGGGAGTGTTTAAGTACGCTGATTTTTTTATGCACTCCCTCATGGCCGGGCTGACGGGATTGGGTATAGAAACTTCCTGGACCACCTTAGGCATCATCCTGCCGGTGGGGATTAGCTTTTACACTTTCCAGACGTTGAGCTATACCATTGATATCTACCGGGGGAAACTTCAGCCCACCAGTGATCCGCTAACCTTTTTCGCTTTCGTGAGTTTTTTTCCTCAGCTGGTCGCCGGGCCCATCGAGCGGGCCACGCATCTGCTACCCCAATTCGAAAAGAACCGCCACTTTGACTTTGCTCAGGCCCGAAAAGGCTTAGAGCTAATTCTCTGGGGCATGTTTAAAAAGGTGGTGATTGCGGATCGCCTATCCGTATATGTGGAGACGGTTTATGGAAGCCCCGAAGCCTATTCCGGATTGCCCGTCATGTTGGCTACCCTCTTTTTCGCTTTCCAAATCTATTGTGACTTTTCCGGCTACTCAGATATTGCGATTGGTACGGCTCGGCTGTTTGGCTTTGACCTCATGACCAATTTTCGCACCCCCTATTTTTCTACCTCGCTAAAAGAATTTTGGTCCCGGTGGCATATTTCCCTTTCAACCTGGTTCAGGGATTACGTGTATATCCCCCTCGGCGGCAATCGTGCTTCCACGCCCCGCTGGATGTTCAATACCATGGCCACTTTTTTGGTCTCTGGTTTATGGCATGGTGCCAACTGGACCTTTGTAGTATGGGGGCTGGTCCACGGGGTTTTTCTGGCCATCGAGAGTTATTTGCGCAAAATAGGTCGATTGCCCAAGGTTCCCGTCTTTTTCTCCTGGGCTTTGACCTTTAGCTGGGTATGTCTGGCCTGGGTATTCTTTCGGGCGGATTCTGTCAGCACTGCCTTCACCCTGCTGGCTCAGATGCCGGTAGATTTGCTGAGCCAGCTTTCTTCCCTCACCGAACTGGAAATCTCGCTCCGTACTTTTATCAATACCCGAGCAGAATTCACCTTTACCCTGCTTTCGCTTGGCTTATTTCTGGGATTGGAAGCCTGGATGGCAAAAAAGGATTTTGCGCAGCGGATGGTCCAGGTGTGGAAGCCCGGTCGCTGGAGTCTGTATTATCTCCTGGCCTTTTGGATGATTTATTTCGGAGCCTTTAACCAGAGTGCCCAGTTCATTTATTTCCAATTCTAAGCGGTATGCAGGCATTTTTTCAAAAATTATTCTTATTCGCCCTCCCTTTCCTCCTCGGGATAGCAGGAATTGTCTGGCTGGATCCCTATGGTTTTATCGGGGCTGACAGTCCGGAGGAAATGGAGAGCCGGAAGCATATCGCTTTTCCGCTCAACTATACCTTTTGGAAGTACAACCAGTATCGTCAACAACCAAAGCCCAATATCCTTTTGGGCGATTCTCGGATGGAAGCCCTGACCGAGGAGCAAGTCCGGGAAGTAAGCGGCAAAGACTACTTTAATTTCGCTTACGGAGGAGGAACCGTTCCGGAAATGATCCAGACCTTTTGGTTTGCTAGCCAGCAGACCCAGCTAAAAAAGGTTGTCATGGGCTTAAATTTTGGTCGCTACAATGCTTTCGTCAAGGAGAACCGCTGCCAGGAAGCCCAGAATCTCCTGGATTATCCCTATATGTACCTGTTCAACCAATCCGTGCTGAAGAGTTCCTTTTATTTGATGAAGGAGAAATTAGGGGGGACAAAAACCCAGATCGGGAAGCCTTTGATGGATAGAGAAGCCTTTTGGGAGCACCAACTAGATTTTCTGGCTCGCCGCTTTTACCAGGAATATGCCTATCCCGAAAGTTTTTTCCACCAACTCAAAGAAATTGCCGACTACTGCGCGACCCACGAAATAGCGTTGAGCTTTGTTATTCTTCCCACCCATGCGGAGTTACAAGACCAAATTATCCGGTATGGTCGTCAACAAGAACTCACCAAGTATAAAGCGGACCTCCACCTGCTTGGGCGGGTGTACGATTTTCACCAGAAAAACGAATTGACCCTGGATAAGGAGCGATATAAAGACCCTTTCCACTTCAAACCCGAGGTTGGGGAAGTGGTCATCAAAGAAGTCATCGGCACCTGCGGGATGGCTCAGGTGGTGGACTAAAATCAGCCCAGGGCTTGGGCAATATCTGCCTGCAAATCCCCTACCGCTTCAATGCCTACCGATAAACGCAGAACTCCATCAGAAATTCCTTCTTTCAATCTTTCCTCAGGGGAGAGATATGCATGCGAGGTTAAGTGGGGAGAGCAAAGGGTGCTTTCCACCCCGCCTAAACTCATGGAAGCCTGAATCAGCCTCAGCTTTTTCTGGAAGGCAATCGGATCAATCCCTGCAGCCAATTCAAAGGAGAGCATGCCGCCGAAGCCTTTCATTTGAGTCGCGGCAGTTTCGTGCCCCTGGTGAGAAGGGAGGCCCGGATAGTATACCTGAATAATATCATGTCGTCCCTCCAAATATGTCGCCAGCGCCAATGCATTTTGGTTGTGCTGCTTCACGCGCAAGGCCAGGGTTTTGATGCTTCTCTCCAGGAGATAGCAGCTTTGGGCATTGAGGCTGCCCCCATATCCTTTGGCCACCCCCGCAATTTGCTGAACCAGTTCAGCCCGACCGGTAACCACCCCTGCACAAAGATCACTGTGGCCGCCCAGGTATTTGGTGGCGCTGTGCAGGCTGATATCAATGCCCAGGCTGATAGGCTGCTGATTGATGGGAGAGGCAAAGGTATTGTCAATCACCGTGAGGATCCCCTGGGCTTTGGCCAGCCGAGCCACCGCAGCCACATCGGTAATGGCCAGCAAGGGATTGGAAGGCGTTTCTATGTAAATGACTTTGGTTTCAGGCCGTATCTCTGCCTCCAGGGCGGCCAGGCTACCGTCTTTGGCCTGAGAAAAATGGATGCCCTGACGAGGGAAATGCTCCTGGATAAAATGCGTGGTTCCTCCATAGAGCCCGTATTGCATGACCAAATGATCGCCTTGCTTCAGGAAGGCCAGGAGGGTATTGCTAATGGCAGCCATGCCACTGCTGGTGATCAAGCCCGCTTCTGCTGCTTCGAGGGCTGCTACCTTTTGGGCGACGGCTCGTTGGTTGGGCGTGTTAAAGTAGCGGGGATAAGCCTTGAGGTCCCGGTCCAGATAGGCATAGGAAGATCCGGGATAGATGGCACTGACGGTTTCTCCGTGCAAGAGGTCTGCTTCCTGACCGCTGTGTACGCACTGGGTATGCATAGAAGTTGAATTCATGGAAATTGAGGTTGATGATGATAAGTAGAAAAGTACGGATAAAAGTAAAAAGGGAACCTGACGAAGGTCGCCAGATTCCCTATATCTCATAGGAAAAGGACCCTTAAATGGCGACCTCTTTCCATTTGCCCCTTTGGAAGAACCAGATCGAAACGGCCGCATAGAAGGCCGAAGCAATCACGATGGCCCAGTAGACGCCCTGAGGTCCCCAATCCGCATAAACTGCCAGCCCGTAAGCTATGGGTACCTGCACCAGCCAAAAACAGATGAAATTGACCAGGGTAGGGGTACGGGTATCACCCGCTCCATTCAAGGCCTGGATCATCACCATGCCATAAGCATAGAAAACATAGCCTATACAGATGGTTTGTAAGGCCTCTACGCCTGCTTGAAGTCCTTCGCCAGTCTGCCCAAAGAAGGCTACGATATAAGGCGCCCCCCAAATACTGGCTCCTGAAAGGATGAGCAGATACAACATGGCATAAAAGGCCGTGGTCCAGGCAGCTTTGGAGGCTCGGTCAGGAGCCTTGGCGCCCAGGTTTTGGCCCACCAGGGTGGCCGCGGCATTGGCTAAGCCCCAGGCAGGTAAAATGGCGAAAATGATGATGCGGATGGCTACTACGTATCCTGCCACCACTTCCTCGCTGAATTCAGCCATGATCCGCATGAGGAAAATCCAGCTGGCAGAAGATATCAGGTATTGACCTGCCCCTCCTGCTCCAACGCTCACCAACTTGGTGATGATCTCGCTCACCCAAACAAAGTGGCGACGCATCATTTTCAGGACGGCTTTGCCATTGAATAGGTGATACAACTGGAACAAGACGCCTATCCCCCGACCGATGGAGGTAGCAATGGCTGCTCCTTCCAATCCCAGTTCGGGGAAAGGGCCTATGCCCTGGATCAAACAAGGGTCAAGCACGATGTTGATCCCGTTAGAAAGCCAAAGGGTGCGCATGGCGATGGCGGCATTCCCTACTCCCCGGAAGATGCCGTTGAGGAGGAAAATGAGCATGATCACGATATTGGTGCCGAACATGATCCGGGTGTAGTTCACTCCGTTGATGATCAGTTCTTCACTGCCTCCCATGAGGCGGAGGATATCATCAGCAAAGCCCACGCCCAGCACAGCCACCAGAATGGAGAGCATCACTCCCAGCCAGATGGCCTGGCCAGCCGCAATACTGGCTCCTTCTACATCGCCTTCACCGGCTCTTCGGGCCACCATAGCGGTGGCAGCCATACTGAGCCCAATGCCCAGGGAATAAACAAGAAACATGACGGATTCCGTCAAGCCGACGGTAGTAAGGGCTTGCGGACCTACCTGGGCCACGAAGAATGCATCTACCACAGCAAACAGACTCTCCATCACCATTTCCAAAATCATGGGAACGGCGAGCAGAATGATGGCACGGTTGAGCGGAATTTCAGTAAGGTTTTCTTCGGTGCCTTTGATGGCATCACGTAGGGTTTGAAGAAAATTTCGCATGTATAGGGTAAAAGTAGTGTTAAATCATAAATGGGTTCCTTCAGTCAATAAAGCAACGATGCAATCCTCTAAAGAGGAAACGGTTAGGATGGAGCGCCGGAAAGATAAGGGAGGATGGCATAATGATCCAATCGCGTTTTGTTGCAAAGCATGCAGGGGCAGTTGTCAAATAGGTAGTATCGGAATAAAAAATTCCAATCAATGGCACATTGATTTTTTTTACTACCTTAAGCCGGGAGTTGATTACGCAAAAGTGCTCATTATGCAGAAAAATTTTGCCTCTGTACGGAGGTTGGTCATTTGGTTAGCCTGCGTGCCGCTAGGTCAGGGATTGTGGGCCCAAACGGGTTTGGTCCATCCCAAATACCTGAAAGGAAAAACCTATGCGGTTTTGGTAGGCATTTCAGCTTACGAAGCTCCGGTGAATAAGTTGTCCATTTCGCATAAAGATGCCTTGGCGATGGAACAATTTCTTTCCCTACATGGGTTTCCCCGGCTTACCTCAGCCGAAATGCGGGTGCGGACCGACGCTTCGGCTACCTACGAGCAACTGGTCAATGACTTGATCTGGGTGGCGGAAAAAGCCGGGCCAGACGACCGAATCATCTTTTTCTTTTCCGGGCATGGCTCCAAAGATGGCCTGGCCCCGGTGGACTATGGACCCACGCAACAGATACTAAGTCATACCCTAATCAAGTCTCTCCTGGGACGGAGTCGTAGCCGGCAGATCATTATGATGGCAGATGCCTGCCATTCCGGGGGTATGGATGGGGCTGTATACCTGGGGATGGTGACCGACATGGTACAGGGCTATCGCAATAGCGGCATTACCATGCTCCTATCCTCCAGCCACGCCCAGACCTCGCTGGAATACGCCGCTGAAGGACTTAGTTTTTTTACCTACTATTTCTTGCAAGGGGTTTTGGGGGGCTATGCGGACAAAAACGGAGACAAAATGATCACCGTCCAGGAAAGTTTTGATTACACCCGGCTAAATGTTCAGGTGATGACAGAGGGGAGACAGACCCCTCAATTGGCCGGAGACATTGATCCTTCCATCGTTTTTAGGATTGGATTGCCCTAAGGTTCTCCTGCCATTAATCGGGAAAGAAGGCAAACAGCTAGGTAAAAATGTCTATTTTTGATTATGAAGCTACGGGTACACATATTCATTCTTTCCCTTCTGGCCGTTTTTCCTGTTTATGGTCAACAGATTGCCCTCACCTTTGATGATGCGCCTATGGGGGACGGCGCCAAGCTGACGGGTGCCCAACGTGGGCGCATGCTGATTGCGAAACTCGCCAAAATGGAAGTAGAGGAAGCAGCTTTCTTTGCGGTGAGCCGTTTCGAGCCTGGCAGCGAAGGCGAAGCCCGTTTAAAGGCCTACGTAAAAGCCGGGCACAAAATCGGTAACCATTCTCACTCTCACCGCCGTCCAGCCCAACTTGGAGCCGAGGCATACCTGGCGGATGTCAGGAAGGCAGACTCGGTCTTTCGCAGTTGGTTGGGTTTTTTTCCCTATTACCGCTATCCCTATTTAGATGAAGGCAAAACCATCGGGATGCGGGATAGCTTACGGGCGGGCATCGCAGAGATGGGCTATGCCAATGGCTATGTGACGGTGGATAATTATGACTGGTACATCAATGCCTTATATACCAAGGCCATTCGAGCCGGGAAAACGGTAGACATGCGTAAGCTGAGGGCCTTTTATGTGGACCACCTCTTTCGAAGCATCACTTTTTATGACAGCCTGGCCCAGGCTACGCTGGGGCGATCTCCCAAGCATGTGCTGCTCTTACACGAAAATGACCTGGCGGCTTTTTTTATTGATGTCTTAATCATCAAACTACAGGACCATGGTTGGGAGATAATTTCTCCGAGTGAGGCCTATAGTGATCCGATTGCCAATATGATCCCCGATGTCCTTTTCAACGGACAAGGAAGGATTGCTGCCCTGGCCCGCGCTAAGGGAGTTTCCCGTCAGGATTTGGTCCAGCCCATCGAAGACGAAACCTATTTAGACAAGGAAGCAAGCCGAAGAGGAATCTTTCATAACCCTTGACCGATAATTTAGCGTGCTGCAGGAAAAGATTTTTTAATTTTCCTTCGTCTCCAGACAGGACTTAGAAAAAGCCAGACCTTATCATGCGACCCCTTCTCCCCTTTATCTTTTTCTCTTGCTTGTGCATGGGACTCTTTCCTGCTTGTCAGGTGGCAGAACCCCTTACCGAATTAGCTGAAAATATGTCCATACTTCCCAAACCGGTGAAACTGACTCCCCGGGAAGGCACGTTTTATTTCCAGGAAGGCGCTACGATTCTGGCCCTGGGAGAAGACCCGGCTATCCTCAACGTCGTTCAATACTTTCGGGATTACTGGCAAAAACAGACCGGATGGTCCTTGCAATTGCATGCCACAGAGGGGAATAGCAAGGCCGACATCAGTTTATTGATAGATGAAGAAATACAGGGAGAAGAGGCCTATGCCTTATCGGTTAGTCCCACGGGCGTATTGGTCAGAGGGGGCTCGGTTAAGGGGCTTTTCTACGGTTTGCAGAGTTTACGGCAATTACTGCCAGCTGAAATAGAAGGTCCGGCATCCCATGGAAGGATTGGGATTCCAGCGGTAGAAATCAACGATCATCCTCATTTTGCTTATCGGGGTATGCATCTGGACGTTTCCCGTCATTTCTTTCCGGTGCCTGTCATCAAGCGATATCTGGACCTGATGGCCCTGTATAAACTCAATCACTTTCACTGGCATCTAACCGACGACCAGGGTTGGCGGATTGAAATAAAGAAGTATCCTAAGCTGACAGAAGTAGGGGCCTATCGCGAGGAAACCCTGATAGGCCACTATCAGGATCAGCCTCACCAATTTGATGGGCAGCGATATGGGGGATTTTATACACAGGAAGAGATTCGGGAAGTGGTTGCTTATGCTACGGCTCGGCAGATCACGGTGATCCCTGAAATAGAAATGCCTGGGCACGCCCGGGCGGCGCTGGCTGCTTATCCAGAGTTGGGGTGTACCGATGGACCTTTCAAGGTGGCAACCTTATGGGGAGTTTTTGAAGCAGTCTTCTGTCCCAAAGAGGAGACGTTTACCTTTTTAGAAAATGTATTGCTAGAGGTCATGGAGCTGTTTCCAGGGACCTACATCCATATTGGCGGAGATGAGTGTCCGAAGAAAGCCTGGGAGGAAAGTGAATTTTGTCAGCAGTTGATGCGTCGGGAAAGGCTACGGGACGAAAATGAACTGCAAAGCTATTTCATCCGGCGGATGGAGACCTTTTTGCAAGGGCATGGCCGTAATTTGATTGGGTGGGACGAAATTCTGGAAGGAGGACTCCCCCCACAGGCTACAGTCATGTCCTGGCGTGGTATGGCAGGAGGGATTGAGGCAGCGAAAGCAGGCCATCGGGTCATCATGACGCCCGGTAAGCCTTTGTATTTTGATCATTATCAGGCCAGCCCTGCAGAAGAGCCCACCGCTTTTGGAGGGTTTAATCCCATAGAACAAGTTTATGCTTTTGATCCCCTTCCTGCGGAACTAAGCCCGGAAGAACAAGCCCTCATCCTGGGCGCCCAAGCCAACCTTTGGACTGAATATATTCAAACGCCCGAGCAACTGGAGTACATGGCTTATCCCCGGGCGCTTGCCCTGGCTGAGGCCTTATGGACGCCTGCCGACCAGAAATCCTGGGCAGATTTTGCGGGACGCCTGCCGCGTCAGCTGGATCGCCTGCAAGTCCAGCAGGTGAATTATGCGCCTCGATTTTTTGATGTATTTGGCGAGCCCGAGGTGGCCCAAGCGGGGGAGTTAGGGGTTCGATTAGCCGTACATAATGCCGCAGCTATTCACTATACTCTGGATGGTTCCGAACCTACCACAGCCTCCCTGCGCTATGAAGCGCCAGTGCGCTTAGCTGCTAGCGCAACCTTGACAGCCCTGGCCTTCGATGAAGGAGGCCCTCAGGGAAGGGCCTGGTCCCAGGCTTTTGTCCTCAATAAAGCTACTGCCCGCTCACTGAACCTGGCTAAGCTTCCGGATGAACGCTATCCGGGCGGGGGACCCTATGGCCTGGTCAACGGCGTGAAAGGAGATATGGATTTTGGAGGTACGGCCTGGTCTGGCTTTTCGGCCGATGACATGGAGGCCACCATTGACCTGGGCGGTGAAGACAGCATTTCAGAAGTAAGTCTTTCCTTCTTACATAGCCCTGGCGCATGGATCTTTATGCCTGAAAAAGTGGAGGTATTGGTCTCTGGAGATGGGACAAATTTCCGGGATATCGCTTTTTACAACCTTCCGGAAGCGGATCAGGAAGCGACCCCTTCCCAATTAAAAGAGACCCTGTTGAATTTTGATCCTACAGCTGCACGCTACGTGCGGGTCATCGCCCGTAACCTGGAGCGCTGTCCGTCATGGCATCCGGGAGCAGGCAAAGACTGCTGGTTGTTTGTGGACGAAATTCAAATCCGATGAAGCCTCTCTGTGGTACGCTGCTCACCCTAATTTTTTATTCGCTAACTGCCTGGGGCCAGTTCCAGCCGCCCCATATCATCCTGATCATGGCGGATGATTTGGGATATGAAGCCTTGGCTTGTAATGGGGGTCCCTATCAAACCCCTCATCTGGATCGCCTGGCTCGTGAAGGCATGAGATTTACTCAGGCCTATGCTACCCCGCTCTGCACGCCCAGCCGGGTGCAACTGATGACTGGAAAATATAATCATCGCAATTACCGGGGCTTTGGCATCCTGGATAGTGGAGAAACGACCTTCGCCCACCACCTCAAAAGGGCTGGCTATCATACCTACGTGGCTGGAAAATGGCAATTGTGGGGGAATAAAACTCAAGTGAACTTGGCAGGGCAACATGGTAGCAGGCCAGAGCAAATGGGCTTTGATGGCTTCTGTCTTTGGCAAGTGGAAGACCGCGGCCCCAGATTTAAAAGTCCTTTGCTGGAAACCCTGCCCGGCGGCTTGCAGGCCTTCCCGGAGGGATATGGGCCCGATATTTTTGTGGATTCTTTATTGGGATTTTTCCAACAACATAAAAACGAGCCCGTTCTGCTGTATTACCCCATGTGTCTAACCCATGATCCTTATCGGCCTACCCCAGATCAGGCCGAGGCGTATGAGGCCTATCAGACGGGAACCCCGCTGAATGATACCAGTTATTTTGCTGACAATGTTGCCTATATGGACAAAATGGTAGGTCGTTTAGTGGATCGGGTCAAAGAACTGAGCCTGGAAAGAGAAACGTTATTGCTCTTTGTAGGGGACAATGGCATGGACAGGGATGTTTATACTGCCTGGCAAGGGCGGTACCAGCAAGGTCGGAAAGGATACCCGGTGGAATATGGAACGCATGTGCCCATGATTGCTTACTGGCCAGGGACCATTGCCCCCGGGCAGGTGAATCATCAGCTGGTAGACTTGACGGATTTTTTTCCGACCATGGTGGAGGCAGCTGGCAGCAGCTTACCGGAAGAATTGGACGGCTTAAGTTTCTTCCCTGCCCTGGTCGGAGAAAAGGCCCCCACCAGAGCCTGGATTTTCTGTCATTACGATCCTCGGTGGGGACGGTTCAAGAAGGTAACCTACGCTCAGGATACGTACTGGAAATTATATGCAGACGGGCGCCTGTATCGGTTCAAGGCTGACCCTGAGGAGCAGCAGCCGATTGAGACTACGCAAGCCACACTGGCTGATGAAAGGGCCAGAAAACGGCTGCAATCGGTATTGAATAGAATGACCCATCCATAATGATAGGCTGGTATCCCTTCTGGCCGAAAAGGAGAGGAGGAATTCGATTTTTTCTGTTAATTTCATTTAGCATTCAATAATGTTTCTGTGCCTATCTCCTGGCCGACAGAAACATTGCCTCCATTCTTTCAAATTTATCCAGCCCTTTTTTTTTACCTCAATGTATCGCCCTTATGGAAAACCCCTCTAAGAAGCTTGAATGGCACCGCGTGCTGGAGCATACTAACGATCTCCAGGAAGGCCGGGTCAAGACGGTAACCGCCAACCATCAGGATTTCTGTTTGGTTCATTTCGAAGGAAAGTTTTGTGCTTTAGATAATAAATGTCCACACCAGGGCGGCCCCTTGGGAGAGGGTAGCATTGAAAATGGTTTGCTACGTTGTCCCTGGCATGGATGGGATTACCATCCTTGTACTGGAAAGGCTCCCGGATTTGATGATGGAGTAGAAAGTTTTCCGGTCGAGGTCCGGGAGGATGGGGTGTATATAGGGCTGAAGGCTGAAGAGCCGGAGGTCCGAACCATTTCTGCGGTGATGGCAGAAACTTTTACCAACTGGGGCATAGATACCGTCTTTGGGATGGTGGGGCATTCTAACCTGGGACTCGCTGATGCGCTTCGGAAACAAGAAGCAGCAGGTCATCTCAGATATTTTGGGATTCGGCATGAGGGGGCCGCATCCTTTGCCGCTTCGGCTTACGGTAAACTGACCGGGCGCCCGGCGGCTTGCTTTGCCATCGCCGGTCCAGGGGCGACCAATCTTTTTACCGGCTTATGGGATGCCAAGGTCGACCGGGCCCCTCTGTTGGCCCTGACAGGGCAGGTAGCTACCCAGGTGGTGGGCACCGGAAATTTTCAGGAATTGGATTTGGTGCAGGCTTTTAGCAGCGTGGCCTCCTTCAATCATCGGGTGCAGGTAGATTCCAAACATGCCGAATTAGCCAACCTGGCCATTAAACATGCCATCCTTAAACGAGAAGTGTCCCACCTTACTTTTCCAGACGAAGTTCAAATCAGCCCTGCTCCGGACGAAAAAGCCGGTGGACCAGCCGGACGGATGCCCAACATGGCTTTTTCTCCCCCAGAGTCGGCTCTGGCAGAAGCAGTGGCCTTGTTGAAAAAGGCTAAAAGGCCCCTCATCATCACGGGCCATGGCGCGCGCTTTCATATGCCTGCCATCATTGAACTGGCGGAACACCTTCGCTGCCCGGTAGTCACGACTTTCAAAGGCAAAGGCCAGATTTCCGATGCCCATCCGCTGGCGGGCGGGGTCTTGGGACGAAGTGGCACCCCCGTGGCTTCCTGGCTCATGAATGAATGCGATCTGATCCTGGTTTTTGGGGCTTCCTTTTCCAAGCATACTGGCATTAGCAATAAAAAGCCCATCATTCAGGTAGATTTTGACCCCATGGCTCAGGCCAAATTCCATCAGGTAAGTGTTCCTTTGCTGGGAGAAATTTCGGTCACGGTGGCAGCGGTTAAAGAAAGCATGGGGAATGCGTTTGAGGCGATAGATCAGGCTGCAGACGTTGCGGAACGTTGGAAGATCTGGCGAGCTGAAAAAGAAAGAAGGCTAGGGGAGTATTTTGACAATGGAATCGGGGCTATCCATGTGTTTGATGCCATGAATCAGCACGCGCCTGCTGAGGCGGTGATGTGTGTGGACGTGGGGAACAATGCCTATTCCTTTGGTCGCTACTACGAAAGCAAGCAGAATAGCTTTCTGATGTCCGGGTATTTAGGCTCTATCGGTTTTGCTTTGCCGGCTGCTATGGGAGCCTGGGCAGCCGTAGGAGAGAGCCGTCCGGTCGTAGCCGTGGCGGGTGATGGGGGTTTGGGACAATATATGGCCGAAATTACCACCCTGGTCAAATATCAGATGCCGGTGAAAGTGATACTGATTAATAATAGCGAACTGGGGAAAATCTCTAAAGAGCAAAGAGCGGCCAACTTTGATGTATGGCAAACGCGCTTGAGTAACCCTCACTTTGCGCAGTACGCAGCCTCCTGTGGCGCCTGGGGCAAAAGGGTTTCAAAACCTGAGGAATTGGGGGAAGCTATGCAAGAGCTATTCGCCCATGAAGGACCAGCCTTGCTGGAAGTCATGAGTGATGTGACCTTGATCTAAGCTCGAATAGTAAGGGAAATAGACTGTTGGCAGACTTCTTCGGAGGGAGAAGACTGTGTTTGCAGTTTTGAAAAATGCAGGAAATCCTAGCTTTCTTCTGGAGGATCTTTGGGAATGCGTTTCCGCTTTCTGGGACGGAGCTTTAGTTTGGCCAGCGGACCTGCTGGATAGGCCATGGCAGACTGGTATATCTCTACCCTTTTCTCCGGATCCTTCCCAAAATATAAACGAATAATCTCGTCCATGGCAGGAACAAATTCGGGTTCATAGGCACGAACCATGTACACCTGGGCGCGTTCACGCTGCTTTATCTTCACGGCTTGCTTCTTATACTGCAGAAAGTACTCCTGCGAGATAAGACATGATACGTTTACCAGATCAGGTTGATTGAACCTTACCCCCATAAACTTGAGGCGTTTAAGTACGGTTGTCAACCTTGGGCCTCGCGGGGCGCGTTGATGCATTGTGTTGTAAGGCTTGGAATTCATCAATGCTAATATATCCTGAATTATTGAGAAAAAGACGGCTTACCTTTATAAAATACAAAAACTTTCCGCTTTTTCTTACACTTAAAGATAACTGGAAATAAGGAAAGAAGGTTACAGATTTTTTCTACTTCCAGCAGCTTTTCTCATTTGGTACACAAAAACCATGCTTGATTCCCTTCCTCTGCCAATATGACTGTGGATTTTTTTATCTCGTGACTTCACGCTTTCAAAAGCGGTCTCATGTGCCTAAGAGCTGCTAAAACCTAAGCGCTCAGCCCCTTATCGGTCCTATTAGTTTCCTCCTTGGAAGCTACCGAATTAATGGAAAGGCCCGAATTCAGGAATTTCCCGCTTTCGCTTTTTACGAAATTATTGTCCGTATATCCGGTGCGGAATCCGTTAAGGTTCAAATTTGAACCGTTTAATCTTTCATCAAGCCAAATCTGGGGTTTTAGCATTATTCTTGTGTAAGATTTACCACCAAATCGTTCTTTATAAGTAAGGAAGAAGGCAGGCTTGTCCTAATCGAGGCAGATTGTGCCCCTTTGTCAAAAGGTGTGCCCTTTTTGCCCCCCGGACTTGCAACACAATACCCTTGGACCCATCAGTCCAGGGCCTCTACCCTTTTCCTTTCTGTTATTAAGGACAACAACACTCAGTACTTGACCGAAGAACTCGCCCCGGTAAGTACTATAAGCAGAATTATTCACTATAACTTTATGAGAAGGGTCAAACTCGAGAATTTTACCTGTCTACCTGGAGCTTCACTAAAATCAGCCATGCGCACCATGGACCTCAATGACGAGGGGATTGTGTTTGTTGCTGAACAAGATGGTTCGTTGGTAGGATCCATTACTGCTCGCAAAATCCGTCAGATTATCAGAGATGGAGGTTATGTAGGAGACGCTGTTTCCAAATTTGCTAACCCTGCTACGATCACCGGGAAAGTGAACATGGCTGATGATGAATTATTGGGACTGAATCCTAACGGAAGTGCAATGTTTTTGCCCGTTTTGGATGCTGACAACAAGCTGACTGAAGTCGTAGAACTTCCTGGAAAAAAGGCCCCTAAGCGAATCATGGTAACAGGAGCTGCCGGATATATCGGTTCTATCCTGGCCAGAAAACTGCTGGACCTTGGGTATGAAGTGGTCATTTTCGATGATCTCATTTATGGAAACACCGCGATTGCTGACCTGGAGCACCCTAGCCTAACTGTAGTTAAAGGAGACCTGAAGCACGTTGAGGATATCACGGCTGCTTTGGACGGCGTTGATTCTGTCGTTCATCTGGCAGGCATCGTAGGAGACCCAGCTTGTGCGCTGCACCCGCTGACTACCCTGGAGCAGAATGTACACTCCACTGCTACCCTGGCTTCCATCTGTAAATACCACCAAATCAACAGATTTGTATTTGCTTCCAGCTGTAGCGTGTATGGCACAGGTGACGAAATCCTCACAGAAGAATCTGATCTGAATCCGGTATCCCTATACGCTCGTGATAAAATCAACAGCGAGAACGTACTGAAAAACCTGAAAGACGAAAACTTCGCGCCTACCTTCATGCGGATGGGCACCATTTTCGGACTTTCTCCTCGTCCCCGCTTTGATCTCGCCGTCAACGTCCTGACTGCCTTCGCAGTGAGAACGGGTAAGTTCACCATCTTTGGCGGAGACCAGTGGCGTCCCTTCGTACACGTGGAAGATGCAGCTACTTCTTATATCAAAGCTCTCCAGGCTCCTATCGAGAATGTCCATGGTGAGGTCTTCAACGTAGGATCAAACGGACAGAACTGGAAGATTGAAGATGTAGGATACAAGCTCAAAGAGCTGATGCCTCATACTGAGATGGTTATCTCCGGAGAAGATACTGACAAGCGGGACTATCGGGTCAACTTTGACAAAATTACCAATGTCCTTGGCTTTGAAATCACCAAGACCGTGGAAGACGGCATTCGGGAGTTTGAAAAATTCCTGATTGAAAACGAAGATGTAGACTTCAGAGATGCTTACTACAGCAACCTGAAAGGCTTCAAAGAAGCCCTACAGAAAAAAGAGGTAATATTCTCTTGATGCATATTCGGGTTCCCCGTTTGACGGGGAACCCTTCCTTTTTTTTTGAGCAAACTTTTCATCATCCATCAAGTGAAAAGAAGTTAGATGCTCAGGAAAAAGCATACAATTCTCGGGTTTTTGTTTCGCATATTGCGAAGAAGTGAGGAAACGTATTCTTCGCTTATCTCCCTACTCGCAGGATAATTTTTCAACGTACATTAAAGCAAATCACACAAAAATTAACATGGAAATTAGAGAGGACTTTCTTCCTTTTTCAAAGCCCTGGCTCGAGCAAGAGGAGTTCGATGAAGTGATCGACACCCTCAAATCTGGTTGGATTACTACCGGACCTAAAACCAAAGGTTTTGAAAAGCAACTGGCTGAATATGTAGGTGCTGAGCATGTCATCGCAGTCAATTCTGCTACTGCGGCCTTGCATATAGCGCTGGCTGCCTTGGAAATCGGTCCTGGAGATGAAGTCATCACCACGCCGCTGACCTTTGCCTCTACGGCCAATGTGATTGTTCACCAGGGTGCTACCCCGGTGTTCGCCGATGTCAACCCTGACACCTTCAACATTGATCCAGACGAAATCGAGCGTCGGATCACAGAGAATACCAAAGCCATCATGCCTGTTCACTATGGCGGACAAGCCTGTGAGATGGATCGGATCATGGAGATTGCCAAAAAGCACAATATCCATGTGATTGAAGATGGCGCCCACACCATCGCTTCCTATTACAAAGGAACACATCTGGGCACCATTGGAGACTTTGGTTGCTATTCTTTCTACGCCAACAAAAATATGACCACCGGTGAAGGCGGTGCTTTGGTTGTCAAAGATCCCGAACTGGCTGATAAATGCCGTTGTCTGGCCCTCCACGGAATCAGCAAAGATGCCTGGAAGCGTTTCAGCGCCAATGGTTCCTGGTACTACGAAGTCATGTACCCTGGCTTCAAGTACAATATGACCGATATCAATGCTGCCCTGGGCATGCACCAGCTGAAGAAAGTGGCTAGCTTCAACGCTCGTCGTCGCGAAATCTGCGATCAGTACGAAGCGGCTTTCGCCGATATGCCTGAAATTTCTTTCAGCGCCCAGATCGACGAAATCGAAAGCTCTCGCCACCTCTTCCCCATTTTGGTAGATGAGTCCATGCTGACCATTGACCGCAATGAATTCATCAAGGAATTGGGGGCCCGCAAAGTCGGTACCAGTGTGCACTATATTCCGTTGCACATTCAGCCCTATTACCGGGATCGCTTTGACTTAAAGCCGGAGGATTATCCAAATGCGTACAGCATCTATTCCCGCTTGATCTCTATGCCTTTGCATCCCCTGATGAATGATGAGGATGTAGCATACGCTATCGAAGCGGTGAAGGATATCGTCAGCCTGCACAAGAAAGCTTCTGTAGGGGTGTAAGTCCCTGCAGCTTACATAAAAAAACGGCCTCAGATTTCTTGAGGCCGTTTTTTTTATGTGCCCAGGCTTCCCCAGTGAACAAAAAAACAAGCGATGTGCACCTGCACATCGCTTGTGGAGTACCCGAGGCCGGACTCGAACCGGCACGGCTTGCGCCATTGGTTTTTGAGACCAACGTGTCTACCAATTCCACCACTCGGGCGTGGGAGGGCACACTTGCCAGAAGACTGGCACGGCTCAGCTCAATTTTGAGCAATGCAAATGTATGCCTTGACCGGGGATTTCGCAAACAAAAATCTCCCTCAGCGCTATCTACGTCGGTTTGGTCCGTTAGGTTGGCCCTTTGGCTCACATATTTGGGCGGCTTGAAAGTTGCGTTTCCGCAAAGGAATGTTCAATTTCGAAGGCGTGAAGTACACCCTGGCAAGGGGTAAAAGGGGATTCAAATGGCATCTGGAACCAGAATATATGTATTGATGGGGGTGAGCGGAGCAGGTAAAACCTTCATTGGAAAAAAGCTCAGTGAAAAATCGGGCTGGCCGTTCTTCGAAGGGGATGATTTTCATCCGAAAGCGAACGTAGAGAAAATGCGTCAGGGGCAGCCCTTGAATGATGAAGACCGCGTACCCTGGCTCCTGGAACTAAGAAAACAAATAGAGACCCAGTTGGAAAACGGCACTACCTCTATCATTGCTTGTTCTGCCCTAAAAGCTGCTTACCGGGAGGTATTGCAGCGCGATGACAGAAGGGTACGCTTTATCCTGCTTCACGGCGCCCAGGAATTACTCGCCAAAAGGTTGGCCGAACGGGAACATGCCTACATGCCCTCCAGTCTGCTGCCTTCTCAGTTAGAAACCTTGGAGATTCCGGAGGATGTCCTCACCCTGGATGTAGCGGAGGAAGCCGATAGCCTGATTGAGCAAGTCCTCGCTTATGCCGAGGCAGACTGAGCCTGCTGCTTTTTTTGCTGATTTACATTTCTGTACCAAAGGCCTGCTAAAACCAATACGGCCAACACCCCTCCAATCCATATCCAGGGAGAGAGAGGGTGGGAAAAATCTACCGGTTTCATGTCTCCAATGGCGATAAAGCCAGCCCAATAGAAAGGGTGCTTTCGCTCCACCGCCTGGGTACGCTCGAGATAGGTTTTTTTGGCCCAGTGCAAGGCCTCATCTTTTCTCTTACCTTCTTTTAGTCCTTCGTAGAAATACCGCATGATTCCTTCCGTCGTCTGATCCGGCACTTTCCACAGGCTCATAATGATACTGGGGCAGCCGGCAATGGTAAAGGCCCGGGAAAGGCTCATCACCCCTTCTCCTCGTCGGACTTGCCCAAAACCCGTGTTGCAGGCGCTAAGGACCGCCATTTCTGCGGGAAGTTTCATTTGGTACAGCTCGGCAGCCAGCAGCAGGTTATCCTCTGTCGTATCAGATTCCGGTGTAAAAATGAACTGCGAATATAAAGGGTTGCGATCTGCGAGCAGGGTATGCATGGCCAGATGCAAGATGCGGTATTTTCCGGCTTCTGATTTAAAGGTTGCTTCATTGGCTTCCTTGCCCAGATAGGCTTCTCCTCCCAGCAGATCCGCAATAAAGGAAACCTCTCGGATGGCTCCTGGTAGCGGAGCTTCCCCAGAGCGAACCAGGCTGGCCAGCATAGGTTGCGAGGCGCTGAGGCTATCGGCCATTTTTTCCGAAAACTGATCATAGGAAGCGGCAAAACCACCAAACAGTCTGGAGGGCTGCTGACCCGCGCGCTTTTGTTTTTGCGTGAGCCATAGGCTGACGGAGTAGCCATAGTGGATCTGATAGTCCTCCATGAGATAGCGCAGAGGCTCGTGTCCGGTAGAGTCGGAGTAGGGCGTGGTGATAAAATTTTCAATCGGCAGATGCCCCAGGCTGCCATCTGGGATGATCACCAGCTTACTGATGTTGGGACTCAGGCCGGTGATGACTGAGTCCATGAACAAATCATAGAGGTCATATCCCATGCGATGATGGTCTTGCAAGGAAACCGTAGGATCGGTCAGGCTGGCCCGAAATTTTTCAATGGGCTGAGGCCAGGTGTCTGAATCGGGAATAATGGCAGGAAAAAAGCGGAGCTTTTCCTGTTCCAGGACCAGAATCCAGATCCATTGTCGTCCCACAAAGTAAGAGACCAGCGCTTCGTCTTGATTCAGGGCTCGTTGGGCTTCCGTAACCGGCAATGGTGCATCCCCAAATTTGATCTGGTAATAAGCCGGATAATCTTTTTCCAGTATCGCTAGTAGAGAATCAAAACGGGTTTCTAAAAGGAGTAATTCGGCTTGAAGTGTGGCAGCCTCCGTCGTTTCAGCATGCTGATCCAACTGAAAGCCTTTTTCTTGCAACTGAAAGCGTTGGGCCTCGGCCTGGTTGATGGCGCTCTCTAACTCCTCCGGTATCACCAAATGGGCCAGTTGCTGTTGACTCCGGGCACTGCTGAGCAATTCATAGGCCTTGGACCTTTCTGAGATGTCAAAGGCTTTTTCTATCCACACGGGGTCTTCGGTCAACAACCATTTCCGATAAGCCGCTTCCAGGGAGAAACTCAAAAAAGGATAGGCAAAACTGACCAAACCCTGCCGACCTTCAGCAGATTCTACTTCGCGCAGGATTTTGTCCAGAATTTGAAAGCCATAATTGGCAGCTTCTAAAGCCCGATCTACGGAGGAGGGAATTTTTTCCGTGGCATATAAGGCCATGTGGGCCTGGAGGTAATCGGTCAGGACAGCGATTTGTAAGTCGTAACCAGCCTTCTGAGTAAATAGATCAGAGCCTTCTTTTTTTACCAGCCTGCCTGTCGTTTCATAGCCCATCAAAGAAAGGGCTTTTTCATAGGCCTTGACAGATTCAGAAAACTTGCCCTGATAATCTCCCAGTCGGCCCAGTTCATCCCAGGTATCTATTTGTAGGCTTAGTTGGTCGACATCGGTGGTGTCGAATAGCGAAATGGCGGTTTTCAGGGCTTGGTCTGCTCTTGGGAACTGCTGAAAATCTTTAGAAAAGCGCCCCAGGTTTTTCCAGGCTTCAATCACTTTGGGGTGTCTGGGGCCGTAGAACTGGTCATACGCTCTCAGGAGTTGTCGATACTCTTGATAGTTTTCGTCAAAATCCCGGAAGTAGAATTTCACCAGCAGGTTCTGGGCTTTGGTGCGGAGGTAATGTTCACTTTGGGCCTGCCCCAACTGTTCCGCAATGGCCAGGGCCCGGTCGGTGGTTGCGATGGAAGCCTGATATTGATTTTGTAAGCGTTGGAGATCAGCGATAGATTGGTATATCTCGACCTGCGTTCCGTGGGGACCTTGATAGACTTTGCGAGAAATACTGAGTGCCTGATCGAAATAAGCGTAGGCCTGTTCAAAATTCCGTAATTGGCCTTCCTCAATCCCGAGATCCTGATATACTTTGATAAACACCCGGTGATTTTCAGGGTATTTTTTCCGGTAAAAACTCAGCATTTCCTGATAGGCACGAATGCTTTTACGGGAGTCGCCCATCTTGCTGGCTACTGTAGCCAGGTTGCCGATCAACTCAGCCAGAATATCAGCCTCATCTCCAACCGTGGCCAGGGTGATTTCCCGCGCTTTTTCCCATTCCGCTTCTGCTTTTTGGTATTCCTGCCCCTGCGCGTAAGCGATCCCCAGGTTTTTGTGTGCATAAGCTAACTCCGCACGGTCCTTGCCGGATAGCTTATCTGCATCCTCAGCCAGAATGCTTTCCAGGATGGCTTTGCCGTCAGAAGGTTCCCGTTGCCTGAGGTACCATTCTGCCAGGGTATTTTTTGCCCGAACGTAAGAAACCCAATTACCAGCCGCTTCGAATGCTTTTGCGGCTTCCTCAGCCCATAGGTTGACCTCATTATATTGCTTTTGTTGTAAAGCCTGTTCCGCCCGTTGCAGGAGACTATCCGCTGCTTCGGGCTTCATATCTTGAGCATATAGGTGGGGGAAGGTGAAGAGGATTAGGACAAAAAACAAGCAAAGCAAGGGCTGTAAAGACCATTTCATGCTGACAAAATGCGATTTTTTATACTAGGAAGCGAGTTTTCTCCCTTCCTAAGGAAACCTACTTATCCACACTAGTTCATATCCAGGGATAGCCAGTGTTCAAAATATTCCTAACTTGAATTTATGCGTAGGTATCAGCTTTTCCCGCCTCCCCCACGCCCATGTACTTGCTCACTCCTGCTGCTGATGGTTTTCCTGACTGCTCAGGTAGCAGGCTTTGCCCAATCCCGCCAGCAGACTGAGCAGAAGCGAGACAGTCTTTTACGTCAGCTAGCAGTAGCCACAGATTCTAATTTGGCCTGGACCTATATCAGTCTGGCCAGTAATATTTCTGTTTCGGATTCCATGGCGGGGGTGTATGCTGATAAGTCGGTCGTGCTGGCTGACAGCATCGGATATCAGGATGTCTATATCAAAGGGAATTATGTTCTTGGGCATCTGGCCTTTGGGAAGAACCAGTATAGGAAAGCGCTGATCTTTTACCGCAAGGGTCTTAAGCGCGCCCGGGAGGTGAATAATCTCCATGAGATTGCCCAAGGGGCTGGCTACTTGCCAGACAC
This sequence comes from Bacteroidota bacterium, assembly GCA_038527215.1. Classification (GTDB taxonomy): domain Bacteria; phylum Bacteroidota; class Bacteroidia; order J057; family J057; genus JAWPMV01. The sequence goes on along the minus strand of JBCBGC010000047.1, from coordinate 12,886 downwards.
CTATTTTAATCTGGACGAGCTGGACAGTGTGTATCATTATAATGCGCTCTACCGGGAAGCGGCCATCGTCAAGGGAGATTCTGCTCAAATTGGGGATAGCTATTTGCGGGATGGAGGCTACTATGGGCACCAGAATATGAGCGAAAAAAGTATCCAGGCCACCATCAACGCGGCGGAAATATTTGCGGCGATCAAGGATACGGTTTCTCTGGCGGATGCCTATGGCAATCTCGGCCTCACGCTCTCTCGGGAAGGCGATGCACAGGAAGCAGAAGCGTATTTTCTTAAATCCCTGAACCTTCTATCGCATATTTCAAATGTATTTGGGGAGGTGGTAACCATGGTGAACTATGGCGTACTGCTCAAGAATGAGGGGCGGCTGGACCAGGGAGATTCTGTGATGACTGCCGCTCGGGCTCGCCTCGAGAAAGCTTGGGCGAACTATAAAATAGGCAGCTATTATTATCAAGCTTACAAGGCCTCGGTGTTGATCAACCATGCTGAAATCCGGCTGGCTCAGCAGCGTCCGCAGGAAGCCGTAGACAGCCTGGCTATCCTCATCCGGGACAAATCAGACGCCTTGGAGCGACCCGTCCGGGCAGCTGCTTTTCTTGCCCTGGCCAGGGGCTATCAGGCCCTCGGGGCGATGGAAGAGGCCCGGCGGATGGCCCGAAATTCCCTGGCAGATTTCGAAACCAGTCAGCAAATGGAAGAAGCCCGGGATGTGCTTAGCGTCTTGGTGCCGGTAGAAGCCGAACTAGGGAATTACGAAGCAGCCTATACCTACCAACAAAAATACCAGACCTTCACCGATTCCCTGAACTCGCTGGAAAGGCGTAAGCAATACCAATCTTTGCTCCTGGACTACGAAAAAGAAATTGACCAGCGGAAGATCGCTGAACTAGAACAGGACTCTTTGGAGGCTGCCAACCGGCGGAACCTGCTCCTGGCGCTCCTGGGATTAGTTGGGGCTATGGCGGTATTTCTTTGGCTTTTCTTCCGGGCCCGCCAAAAGCAACAGCAGATCTTACTCGACCAGGAACGCCAACTGGATGAAATGAAGACCCGCTTTTTTACCCAGATCTCCCATGAGTTGCGTACCCCGCTAACCCTGATTTTAGGCCCCCTTGAGCAACTGATTGAAGGGCAGAAAAACGAAAAGGATAAAGAAAAACTGGTGCTGATGCGCCGCAATGCCAACCGCCTGCTCGAACTGGTCAATCAGGTCATGGACCTCTCCAAACTGCGAGAAGGAAAACTAACTCTCCAAGCTGCTCCCCTTGACCTCGTAGATTGGACCCGCGTGATCTTCAGTTCCTTCCATTCCAAAGCTGAAATCAAAGAGATTCAATATACCCTTGAAGCCCCGGATGAAGAGGTGGAGGTATATGTGGACAAAGAAAAATACCAGCAGGTTTTGTCCAATCTTCTGGCCAACGCCCTCAAATTCACACCGCAGCAAGGAGAGGTGACTGTCAAGGTGGAAAAAAAGCCGGAAGGCATTGCCATTGCCGTACAAGACAACGGACCAGGCTTGAGTCCCGAGGAATTGACCCATGTCTTCGATGCCTTTTATCAGGCCAGTACCGCTAGCGACAAGCCCTTCGAAGCCGGAACCGGAATCGGGCTGGCCTTGTGTAAGGAATTGGTAGAGCTTCATGGTGGAAGCCTCAGCGTGGAAAGTGGGGTAGGGCAGGGCAGTACCTTCTGCATCCTCTTACCTCTGGGTAAAGCCCATTTGCCATCGACTTTTATTCAGGAAACCGTTCCGGCTTTAGTCTCGCATACCCCCGCGGAAAAGATCACGGTAGTGCCTGCCACCAACGGACACGCTCCTGCCAATCAGGAACAGCCCCTGGTCTTGTTGGCAGAAGATATCCCTGACATGCAGGAATACCTTAGAAGTGTTTTAGGAGGGCCTTATCGTTTGCTGGTCGCCTCGGATGGACAAGAAGCCTATGAGTTGGCCCAGCAGCATACGCCAGATCTGGTGATCGCCGATATCATGATGCCGCGCATGGACGGGATGGAGTTTGTCCGGCTGCTCAAGGACAACGACAAAACCGACCATATCCCGGTCATTTTTCTCAGCGCCAAATCCTCTATGGAAGACCGCCTCGAAGGTTGGCGCAGAGAGGCTTTTGCCTTTTTGTCCAAACCCTTTAATCCCCGCGAACTGCTGTTGGTGGTAGAGAGTGCCCTGAAGATGCAGCAACGCTTACAGGCCCGTTTCCAGGGAGCGGTCATTCTTAAGCCCGCTGAAGTGGCTTTGAGTTCGCGTGAGTCGCGCTTTTTGTCCAAGCTCACCGACTACCTAGAAGCCCAGCTCGATAACACCGAACTAAACATCGAAGCCCTCGCTTCTGAGATGGCCCTGAGTCGCTCCCAACTCAACCGTAAACTCAAAGCCCTGACCGGGAAGAACCCCACATTATTTGTACGGGATTTTCGCTTACAGAAAGCCCGGCAACTCCTGGCTTCCGGCTTTGGTAACGTCTCCGAAGTAAGCGATGCAGTGGGCATTTCTTCTCCTGCCTACTTCTCCCGCATTTTTACCGAGGCCTTCGGTATTTCTCCTTCAGAATTTCAAAAACAGCCTCAAAAGGGCTAAAAAAGCCACTTTTGCGCGCTGAGGACAAGTCTTTGCGCGCTGAAGTAAAGCCTTTGTGAGCCGCAAAACTGACCTTGGGGTCAACCATTAACCCTTATACTGTCAGTTATGAAATTTGCAAAACACACGTTTCAATTTGCGCTTGCGCTGGCCTTATATCTAGGCAGCTTATCGCTAGCTTTTGCTCAGGTAAATACCGACGACCCCCTCGGGGCTATGCGTAACCTGATCCAGCAGAATGAGATCGTGCTGACTTATTCAGATATCTCGGTAAACAATAGTAACCAGGGCGCTATCAACGGCCTGGCTTTTGACCCCAGTCAAGCGGGAACTTCCCTACCGACGATCCGCGGCGCGATGTCGAATTCTGCGGCGGCCAATGTACCTGCCGGGGTGGGAGCAACTGCCACCGCTGCTGGTTTTCTTTTGGGAGAGAATTATGGACAGGGAGTCGTCCGGGCCTATGTCGGAAAGAATGGCACCAACACCGGGGTCTACCTGACCATAGAGCTTTTCGAAAAATTTGGCAGCAGTCCAGAAGGGCTGGCTACCACTAATTCTGTCTATTACCTGGGGAATGTATTCGTAAAAAATAACAGCCGCCAGGATCCGGATATTGACGTGATCGTGGGCAACTTTGATACAGATACCAATCGGGAAATCGTGGTCCTCATGCCCAATGATCAGGATCAAATCGAAGCTCGATTCTATGATGTGACCATCGACACCTGGGTAGGGAACGCCTTGACTTTAAAACCTGTGCTCAAGCAGACCGTCATCGTCGGAAATACCACTTATGATACCCAGATCAAGAAAGGCCTCGCTGGTGCGGCCACAGATATGGACAGTGATGGTGTCCATGAATTGGCGGTCATTTATTCCTCCTCCAATGGGATCGCTATTACGTTTCAGATCATGCGCAGACAGGCCAATGGTGATTATGCAAAAGACAATGTCCAAAGCCTGATGGCCTTGACGGGCAATCCCTGTGGGGGTGGCGGTGGAGGATACAACTGGTCCAATGTGTCCATGGATATTGCCGCTGGAGAAATGAATCCTCAGATGCCGGGAGATGAACTGGTCGTAGCCGCTCACTTTGGCCTGACCAGCGGGGTAGGGAGCGCCGGCAATAACAAAGGCTTGTATATCTTCCCTCTGGGGGCCGTTCGGAATTCCTCTGGTTTTCAGGGATACCGTACCTCTTTTTGCCAAAATGGGGCACCTTTTTTCACCACAAACGATCAGTGGCATTTTAGCGATGAAGAACTTGCGGTAGATGTCGCCACAGGTGACCTGGATGGAGATATGGTGGATGAAGCAGTGGTAGCGGTCAGCTCCAAGGTCATGTACTTCGACGGGCAAACCAATACCAACGCTAGCGGAAATAAATACCTGACGTTTAACCAGCTGGGTTCATTCAACCTGACTTCCGCCTACAGCAATAACCAGATAGGAGGAGAAGCTCGTTTTGCGGATGATTTCCTGGACGTAGGGAATATCGATCCCCTGACCGGCAACTTTGGCGCAGATTTTCGGGAAGAAATCCTCATCGCTAAGAACTTTCCCCTCATCAGTGATCCGATCAATGGCGATGTTTCTCAGAAATTTGAGCTGACGGTTTATGGCTTTAATACCACTGGCGCCCAGAATGCAGTAGACCTGAGCACTGCGGTCGTCCGTAAGCAGGCTACCAATATCGCTTCTGTTAGCAGTGGGCAAAAAGTCCGTCATTTTTCGGCCATGTTTGCTGATCTCAACGGAGGGTCTGTGGTGATGGAATACCCCACCCGTACCGACATTTCTGAGGTGTTGTCAGCTTCTTTAGTCCTGAATGCTCCTCCGGCTCACTTTGATGTGTTGGGGAATCAGGCCTATGATGTAAATAACCTGTATAAAACGGGTGAAGCGCCACCTACTTCCAGTACTTCTTCTACCCACTTTCGCTCTATCTATGAGGAAGTTACCTCAACGACCAGCTCATTCTCCACTACCTTCAATTCTGATTGGGCCATTGGCGAATCGGTAAGTGCTGGCCTGGACCTCTCTGTCTTTAACATGAGTGCCAAGATTGAGCATACCTATGGGGAGAAATTCTCTCAGCTTCAATCCTCCACCATTGAAAAGACCATCACCAACAGTGCCACTGCCTTCCTGGACGATCAATTGCTGGCCTATATGGTAGACTATGCGGTCCTGGAATACCCGGTTTCCCGAGTCGGAGAAAACACACCCTTTACGCACGTGGTCGTGGTGGTGCCTACCAAGGTGGATGAGCGCTTTGTAAGCATGCGGAATCCCATCCATACCTACCGTCCTTCCCACCAGTTCGCCAACCTCTTTTCTTATCCTTCTGAGGAAAGCGACCTGGAAGTATATCCCCTGGCGACCAATACCTGGAAAGGGCTGAAGTCGGTCACCATCAATAAAAACGGAGGCGTAGGCGGTCAGTTTTCCGTAACCCAGGATTCAGCCACTTCACAGAGTGTGGAGACCACCGTGTTTAAAGAAACTTCCGTTTCTGCTTCCGCAGGCGGTGCTTTCAAGGGGATCGGCCTGAACGTAAGTGTACAAGGAGACTACAGCACTTCCAGCATCCAGAACAGTACCCTGGACTTCCGCAAGCAGGTAAGTCTCAAGTCTTATCTGGGCCAAGGAGAATTGGCGACCATCCCTGGCGACTATCCTTATACCATTACCCCTATGGTCTACTGGAGTGAGGACGGTGCCTTGATCCTGGACTATCTGGTAGACATCAGCAAGTTTGAATTCTGGAAAAATAACTATGACAGCTACGATCCTGCTTTCTTGCTGCTCGATCCCCACAAAGTAGAAAAGCAATTGGAGGCCGATTCTACCTATAACAGCTCCGACCGTTTCCGTACCCGGGACATTTACTTCGAGGAAAGACCTCAGCAAGGACAGACCACCACCATCTATGCCCGCGTTTTCAACTACGGCTTCCTGGACATTCCTGCCGACACCCTGGATGTAGCCTTTTACTATAACGATCCTGACGGACTGGATACCTTGGTGCACATCGCCACGGAGCGTATTCCCTTTGGATTTATGGGCCGTGATCAAGGCTTAGGAAAAAATGTGGTCTCCACTAGCTGGGCCGTGCCTGCGGACCTCGGTCCCGACACCAAGGTCGTTGCCATCATCGACCCCAATAATCAGCTGATGGGCGAAATTCATGACTATCCTAATGGCAATGGCGTGTCTAATAACATTGGCTGGACCTGCGCCTTTGTTCCGAACTGTAATGTGCCCACTTCGCAGAATATGTTCTTTCCCGGAGGCATCACCTCCACTGAAGACTTGCTTTCTGCTCAGGTTAGCGCTTATCCGAATCCATTTGAGAATGAGTTGACCCTGGACATGGACTTATTAAAATCTGATGACCTGACCATTTCGGTTTTCAATCTGCAAGGTCAGGTTATTTTCCAGGAGAAGCGTAGCGTAGGAGCTGGCCCGCAAAGCCTCTCCCTGACTACTACCTCCTGGCCTGCTGGTATGTATGTATATCAAATCAAGGGTAATCGTACCCATTCGACCGGCAAAGTCGTGTTGAGACGGTAAACTGACAGTACACAGATCGTCTTCAACCTGGAGCGGCTACGAAGGTAGCCGCTCTTTTTTTTAACCCATGCAGCAGCTTGTTCTCAGGATGCGTCTTAAGCAAAAAACTACGCTATAATTCCCCGCTATGCTAAGCCGCTTCGTTTTTCTGATTTGCTGTTGGGGGCTGTTGATGCCCAGCCTTTTTGCCCAAAAACCTGCTGAGGTACAGGTTTTCCTGGATAATGGATGGATTCTCAAAGGAGATACCAGCCTGTTGCCCCTCACCAAAAAAATTGCCATCCAAACCGTTGAGGGCCAACAATTTGTTTTTGGCTTGCATCAGGTTGATAGCATCAAACCCCTTCCGGTCGCGCCGCGCCTCAAGCAGGGATATTTCGGGCTGTACCAATTGGGCGTTTATTTTCACAATCCAGAACCCAATCCCTTTACCGACGCCAATTCTCCGGGAAATTTTTATTTCCTCACCCTGCAGACCGTACAAGGCTACCGCTTTAATGATGGCTTTTCGCTGGGCTTTGCTACGGGACTGCACCTGCTGGCCAAGGGGTACATTTTGCCTCTGATGCTGGATATGCGTGGCGACCTAAATAAGGGAAAAATTCGCTGGCATTACTATCTGCAGGGTGGGCACAACCTGCCGCTATACGATTTGGACGACATTCCTGGCTGGGGCAATCGCTGGCAATTGCGAGACTTTAAGGCTAGCGGACGCTTTATGAGTGAATTGGGTCTGGGGCTGAGACTGCCAGCAAATGATTCCTATGATCTGATATTTACGGCGGGTTATCATCGACAACGACTGGTCGAATCTTATTGGGCCTGGGGCTCCTTCTTTGAGGATGTGTACACCCTGAATCGCTTGACCATGCAGGTCGGGCTGATGTTTTAAGGGGGAATATATAGGGCCACGAATGCACGAATTAAAGACGAATGAATAGCTGCCGATTCGTCCCTAATTCGTGCATTCGTGGCTTCCAACCATTTCTCTTCCCTTCCTGCACTCGTGGCTTTTCTTCCTGCCAATCGTGCACTTTTTCAAAAAAACAGCTCTAATTATCAGTAATTCGAGTCGCTTTATTCTTCTGAACAACCTCAATTTCTGTCGACTCGTAAATTATCAGTACAAATTGGCTTTAATAATCCTTATTTTTGGATACATTGGCCTTAAAGACCATCTGACATGAGCGACGAATCACACCGCGAACCCATTGATATAGACGAGATTGCTGACCTGCTGGGGGATGAAAAAAAGCCTGAAACCCCGCCTGTGATGGAGGAAAAGGAAACTCCGCCTCCACCGCCGCCCGCAGACCCTGTTCCTCCTGCCCAAGGACCCTCCTTTAAGTGGCCTCGCCGTCTCTTTTTGGGCCTGGTTGGTGGGATCGTCCTAACGGGATTGGTGTTTTTGATTTACATCGCTACCGATCTTCCCCCGCTAGACCTGATTGAAAACCCTGAGTCTGACCTCTCTACGCAGTTGATTTCGGCTGATGGGGTAGTGCTGCAAAAATTTTATTCGCGGGAAAACCGGGTCAACCGCCGCCTCAATCAGATTTCTCCCTACGTGGTCAACGCTTTGATTGCTACGGAAGATGCTCGTTTTTATGGGCATTCTGGGATTGACCCCAAATCCTTTTTCTCCATCCTGAAAGGCGTCATTTTCGAAGATGAAATTCGTGGGGGCAGTACCATCACCATGCAGCTGGCCCGTAACCTTTATGATGAAGTAGGGCGGGAACCAACCGTGATCAGAAAGCTCAAAGAATATTTGGTATCAGCCTATATCGAGCGGCGCTTTACCAAGCAGGAAATCATGGCGGCATATCTCAATACGGTCAACATTTATGGGGACTCATACGGAATTGAGACTACGGCCAACCGGCTTTTTAATAAATCTGCCAAAGACCTTACCATTGAGGAATCAGCCCTGGTAGTAGGCATGCTCAAAGGCCAAGGAGTGTACAATCCTTATCGCCATGTCAAGCGGACCGAGGACCGCCGGAATACCATCATCGAACAGATGGAAAAATATGGCTTCCTGGATGCCGCGAAAATCAATGTCGATAGCATCAAAGATATTCCGCTGGAGAGCACCCTGGCCAAGCAGGAACAAGGCCACGTAAAAGGCCTGGCACCTTACTTCCGGGAGATTGCCCGTCAGGAACTGGCCAAGTGGTGTAAAGCCAATGGATACGACCTCTATACTTCAGGCCTTCGGGTCTACACCACCCTGGATTCTCGTATGCAAGCACATGCGGAAGCGGCTGTCAGATCCCACATTAGGGCTTTGCAAAAAGACTTTGACCGGGTAGAAAAGCGTGGCAAAAGAGCTTTGGATAAGGATCCATCTATCGTGATCGCCCTGAAACGCCAATCCTATCGCTATATCGCGGCCAAGCGAAACAAGAAAAGCGATGTGGAGATTGATAAGGAGTTTCGGACCAAAGTCCCCATGACGATGTTTACCTGGGAAGGACCAGTGGATACGGTCATGAGTCCTTTGGATTCGATTCGAACCGTCGCTCGTTTATTGGAGACCGGTATGGTGTCCATCGACCCGACCAATGGCCACGTAAAAGCCTGGGTAGGCGGGATTGATTATGGATTCTTTAAATACGACCACGTTAAAAAAGGAAAAAGACAGGTAGGTTCTACCTTCAAGCCTTTTGTATATGGGGCAGCAGTGGAAGCGGGGATTGATCCCTGTGAACAATTCCTGAACCAGCCGGTAACCATCAACATTCCTGGTAGCGGTCCCTGGACCCCGAAAAACTCCGGCGGAGAGGTAGGGGGTAAGGTTACCCTGCGCCATGCCCTCGCCAACTCCCTCAATGTCGTGACGGCGCGCCTGATCGACCGGGTGAGTCCCGAAGCCGTGGCCAATTTCGCGACCCGCATGGGCATCACCTCTGAGTTGGACAAAGTGCACTCCCTGGCCCTCGGTACCACGGACCTCAGTGTGATGGAACTGGCCAACGCCTATTCTACCTTTGCCAGCTACGGGCTGCGCACCGAAACACCTTTGCTGGTGATGCGGATCGAAGATCGCTTTGGCAACGTTCTGGAAGAGTTTGCCCCTAAACAGGAGCAAGTGTTGCGTCCGGAAGATGCCTACATCATTGCCGATCTCCTAAAAGGCGTAGTTGACCGGGGAACCGGGCAGCGGCTTCGTTTCAAGTATAAATTCACCAACGACATCGGCGGCAAGACCGGTACCACCCAGAACCAGTCCGATGGATGGTTTGTAGGGATTACACCCAACCTCGTTACCGCTGTATGGGTAGGACACTCCGACCGTCGGATGCACTTCCGCTCCATTAAATATGGACAGGGTGCCAATATGGCGCTGCCGATCTGGGCCCTGTACATGAAAGGCGTCTACGGAGATGGCCGGATCAACCTGCCTCAGGAACCCTTTACCAAGCCGGAGGGCATGGAGAATGTCTCGCTTTATTGTAGAGTAAAGAAAACCGAGGAAGACATTGATTTCGATAGCCCGGACGTAGATGATCCGGATTCCTTTGAGTAAAACTTAGCGGGATTTGATTTGTCGGTTCTGAATGGCCTCGGCCATCAGGCTGGGGAAGTCATCTGGGGTACAGGCAAAAGCCGGGATGCGGAGATGCGCAAAAGCCTGGCCGAGATGTACGTCATAGGCGGGTTTGCCTTCATCGTTCAGGGCTAGTAAACAAATCAGGTTTACCCCTTCTGCTTTCATTTCTTTTACCCTGCGCAGGAGTTGGGCCCGGTTACCGCCTTCATATAAATCCGTGATCAGGACAAAAATACAGTCCTTAGGACGTTTGATAAGCTGTTGCCCATAGGTAACGGCTTTGTGGATATCCGTTCCTCCCCCTAGTTGAATCCCGAACAACAACTCCACCGGATCACGGAGCTTTTCTGTCAGGTCTGCCACCGCTGTGTCAAAGGCCAGTAGCTTGACGTCCAGACTGGGTAGGCTGGCCATGACCGAGGCAAATATGGACGCGTAAACTACCGAAGAAGCCATAGAGCCACTTTGGTCCACACACAAGATGATTTCCTTGAGGCGCTTGCCTACTTTGCCTCTTCCCACCAGTTGTGCGGGAATGATGGTTTGATATCGGGGTTGATAGTGCCGGAGATTTTTGCGGATGGTCCGGTGCCAATCGATCTCCTGAAGTTTGGGATTTCGGGTGGGATGGCTGCGGCTTAAGCTACCCTTGAGGGCTTTCATCATGGGAAAGCGAAGTTTTTTTTGCAGATCCGCGACCAATTCTCCCACCACCATGCGGGCCGTTTCCCGGGTTTTTTCCGGCATCACATCTTTGAGCTGAATCAGGGTCGCTACCAGGTGTACATCTGCCTGGACGATTTCCAGGATGTCTGGTTCCATGAGCATCCTTTCCAAGCCAAGCCGATCCAGGGCATCTTTTTGTAATACCCTGACTACCTGGTCGGAAAAGTAGGTGCGAATATCCCCTAGCCAGCGGGCCACTTGTGGCCGGGACCGGTGTAAACTGCCGGTCCGCCCTTGCTGGCTTTCATAGAGGAAAGACAAACTTTGGTCAATCCCTTCCCAGGAAGGCCCCAGACCCTGGTCCAGTACCTCTTCAGCCGGACTCCCGAGCAGGAGCCGCCATCTTTCTCGCCTTTTTTGGTCCAATGAATCTTCCATGGCAAATGAAATCACCTACTAAATTATGGGCTTGTAAGGGGCTTTGCAAAGTGGCAAATTTGTTTTATGTCTTTACGCCTCATCCCCCTCCTCCTATTCGGGTGCTTACCCGCCCTGATTTTTTCTCAGTCTGCCACTTCTTTTGACCCTTACCAGCTTCCTTCAGGCAGCTTTGCTTTTGGACTTGAAATGGGCAGTGCCGGGTCGAGTGCCCGGGACCCCAATTCGGGTGAGCAAATTACCTTGGGCAGAAATTTGTATAGCCCTTCCATCGGCTTTTCTCCCCTGCGCAATCTGACCGTAAGGGCGCTGGGAGAATGGGGCCATTCTTTTGGGTTTGACCCTCCCTTACCCACCGACCAAGGCCTCGGCTATGGCTTAAGGCTAGGCCTAAACGGGTGGAATAAACCCCTCTATCCCGCAGCGGACCATGCATCGAATGGGCGAAGAAGCCTTGAATATCAGGCCTTCCTCTTTTTTCGACACATGTGGGTGAATCGTATGCTCTCTGATTCGGGCTTTGTGTACCAGGATGGCTTGCAAACCCAACGCTTTGCCATTGGTCTGGGATTATCGTTCCGGGTTTGGAAAGAATTGCATCTGGAATTCGGCTATCAGGCAGGCAACTGGCGCGGACCGCAGGAAAACTCCGGTTGGCGACTGGTGGGGCATACCGGCTTGCAATACTATCTGCGACCCCAAAACCATCGTTACCTTTCCCACCGCAACAAGGTCCGGGCTGGGCGGGTAAAAAAGGCCCGGACTAAGCATTACGAGGTAGAGGGGGAAAGCCGGCCCCTCATTCTGGGCACCGCCTTGACCTTTATCCCGGATGTAGGAGATACTTACCGACAGTATGAATGGACCCTGAACCTGAATGTGCTCTATCCTCTGGGCAAACGATGGTATCTGGGAACGCATTTCATGGGGACCAGAATCTGGCCAGATCAGGGAAGTGCAGCCAATTACTATCATCTCGGTCCGGTGGCTCAGTGGAACCTTTGGTCCGAAAAGCGCTTACGGGTATTCCTGGAAACAGGCTTTTTTGTTTCCAACTTATGTACCTGTGGAAATAACTATTTCTATCGGGAATTCCCCGTGTACCGCCTGGGCATGGGAGCCGGCTGGAATATTCAACTGAATCGGTGGTTGGCGTTAGACATGGCCTTTAATAACTACCATCCACTGAACCGTAGCCCGGAACTCTTTAATTTTACCCAATACATCCTGGGATTGGACGTGTTCATCGCCCGTTAAGATCCTTCTTTTTCTCCCCAGCGATAAGTCTTAAGAGAAAGGCCTGCCATATCCATTAGCCGGTGCACGACCGTATCGATGACCTCCTCTATGCTTTTGGGTTTAGAGTAAAAAGAGGGAATAGCAGGCAAAATAATCCCGCCGGCTTCTGTCACCCGCTTCATGTTGTCGATGTGGATGAGATTGAGCGGGGTATCCCGGATCATACAGATCAACTGTCGTCTTTCCTTGAGCATGACATCGGCCGCCCGGGTGATGAGATCATCGGAAAAACCCGCCGCGATTCTTCCCAAAGTTCCCATGGAGCAAGGGACTATGAGCATGGTTTCATAGCGAGCAGAGCCTGAGGCAAAAGGGGCCCGATAGTCGTTCCGGTCGTAAACCGGAAATTCAGTATCAAATGCTTCCCCTAATTCGTGCTGCCAGACATCTGGGGCATTTTTTGATAAAACTACCCCCACTTCCAGATCGTCCATATCCTTCAGTTGAGACAATAGTCTCTGCGCATAAATGCTTCCACTAGCCCCCGTAATAGCTACGACGATCTTTTTCATTTTTTCCAATATTACAATTTGATTATAAAAAAAATGGCCTAATCAGTCCTTCCAGGAAAATAATGTTATATTTATAAGCGTTTTAGTTGTAATGACAAGCGTTTTTACTTAAAACCCTGTTCTTTCCTGCTCACGTATTTCCTTCTTTACTTTCCATCCTGTTAAAGGAGGGTCTTTTACGGCTTGAATTTTGCCTCTGAAAAGAGGAAGTCTGCCCTCCTCTAT